>CAMTXB010000029.1:0-69455 GCA_947085575.1 uncultured Caulobacteraceae bacterium | reverse complement strand
TGCAGACCACCTGGACTTCATTCTTGAAGCCCTTGACGAACAGGGGGCGGATCGGACGGTCGATCAGGCGCGAGACCAGGGTCTCTTTTTCCGACGGACGGCCTTCACGCTTGAAGTAGCCGCCCGGGATCTTGCCCGCGGCATAGGTCTTTTCCAGATAGTTGACGGTCAGGGGGAAGAAGTCCTGGCAGGGCTTGGCGCTCTTGGCGAACACGGCGGTGGCAAGCACCACGGTCTCGCCGTAGGTGGCCAGAACCGCGCCGTCAGCCTGACGGGCCTTGCGGCCGGTTTCGAGGGTCAGCGTCTTACCGCCCCACTCGATGGTCTTACGTTTGATGTCGAACATGCGTTTTTCTTCTTTCAGGTCCCGCAGGCGTATTCCTGGCGGGGGCGGACAGGGCGTCGGACTTCCGAAATCCTCTCCAGGTGAACAGGCGTGATGAGGATTTCGTCGCAACCCTCAGCGTGCGTCTTGGGGCCTTGGCCCCTGCCGCCTCTGGTCCCCCGGCCTGTCGCGGGAGGGGGCGGCGGGGTCCTTGAAGCAGGACCCCATATGCGACGCCCCCGCTTTCGCGGGGGCGCTGGGACGGTCTAGCGGCGGAGGCCGAGCACTTCGATGAGCGCCTGATAACGGTCGGCTTCCGACTTCTTCAGGTGATCGAGGAGCGACCGGCGCTGGGAGACGAGCTTGAGCAGGCCCCGACGCGAGTGGTTGTCCTTCTTGTGGGTCTTGAAGTGCTCGGTGAGGTTGACGATCCGTTCAGTCAGGATGGCCACCTGCACTTCGGCGCTTCCGGTGTCGCCCTCGCTGCGGGCGTGGGTCTTGATGAGTTCGGCCTTGCGGTCCGGGGTAACCGACATCGTGCGTCTCCGCTCTATTCGAGATGAAAGACCCGCGTCGGCTCGAGCTTGCCGGCGCGCATCTCGCAGAGGGCCACCATCACCCCGCGACACATGGCCGAAACGGCTCGAGCGCCCGGCGCAAGCCCGGCTCTCAAGGTTTCGACCTGTCGGGGAACGAGAACGATCGACCGTCCCTGCTTAAGTCTGAATGCGTCTTCGTCGGTCACGGCCAACGCCGGGATGTCGTCCAGCGCGGTCTCGACCGGAAGCAATGCCTCTGACTGACGGGCCTTATGACCCAATTCCTCCAGTAAATCCAGCCCGATCGCCCGGGCTTCGGTAAAGGCCCCCACCCGGGTGCGGCGGAGCGCGCTCACATGGGCCTCGGCGCCCAGCCGCAGCGCCAGGTCGCGGACCACCGAACGGACATAGGCCCCCTTGCCGCAGTCCATGATCAGCTCGATGTGGTCGGCATCGGGGGTCTCGCCCACCGCCAGGCCATGGATCATCACCGGCCGGGCTTTCAGCTCGACCTCTTCCCCGGCCCGGGCCAGGTCATAGGCCCGCTCCCCGTCCACCTTGATGGCCGAATAGATGGGCGGGACCTGCATGATCTCGCCTTCGAACTCGTGCAGCACGGCCTTGACCTGGTGGGGCGTCGGCCGGACGTCGGAGCGGGCGATGATCTCGCCCTCCCGGTCGAGCGTGGTGGTTGAGGCCCCCCAGCTGATGGTGAAGCGATAGCCCTTATCGGCCTCGACCATATAGGCCACGGTCTTTGTGGCCTCCCCGAGCGCCAGGGGCAGGACCCCGGTGGCCAGGGGGTCGAGGGTGCCCGCATGGCCGGCCTTCTGGGCGTTGAAGATCCGGCGCACCCGTCCCACCGCCTGGGTGGAGGTCAGGTCATAGGGCTTGTCCAGGCAGATCCAGCCGGACACCGCCTCGCCTCTGCGCCGCCGTCCCATGGCGCTCAGTCCTCAGCGGGGGGGTCGAGATCCTGGCGGACCTTGGGGTCGTCGAACAGCCGGCTCATCTGATCGGCGGTGTCGAAGGTCTCGTCATGCAGGAATTTCAGTTCCGGCGTGGCCCGAAGATCGATCATCCGGCCGAGGCGGCCACGGAAAAACTTCGAGGCGCGGTTCATGGCCGCCACCACCTCCGGCGCATTCTCCCCGCCCAGGGGCTGGATGAAGCAGATGGCGTGGCGCAGGTCGGGGCTGACCCGAACCTCGGTGACGGTCACCGGCGCCCCGGAGAGGGCTGGATCGTCCAGGTCCTCCTCCCGCAGGATTTCCACCAGGGCGTGACGGACCAGTTCGCCCGCCCGCAGCTGGCGCTGGCTGGGCCCCCGGGGGGCTGAACGGGCGCCCGGGGTGCGGGAGGGGGGACGGCGCTTCATGGCGAGGCTCTCGCAGGATCTGGCCTGGCCGGCGGCTCGAACGCCCGGCGCAGGGAAGGGCGCGCTTCTAGGGGTCTGACCCCATAAAGTCTAGGCCTCGGCTGCGGGGGGAACCAGGACCCCCGTGCGCTGGCGGAAGAAGTCGATCACCCGGGTCTCGGCGGCCTTGGTCGGCCCATCGGGCGCCAGGTGCAGGGTCAGGGTCGAGTGCGGCGCGATGGGGGAGGGGGCGGCGTCGGCGTCCTCCAGCTCGATAGCCTCGAAGCGATCGCCGAACTCGGCCCGGTAGCGGTCGAACCGGGCCTGGCCGACCATGGCGTCACCCTTGAAGCGCAGGCCGATCATGGACAGGTCCTCGGCTTCAAACCGCGCCCGGGCGCAGGCGATCTCTGCGGGACTGACCCCCAGGGCCGCCGCCCGGGCCCGGGAGCCGGCGGCAAGCGGCAGGGAGGGCTGGGCCAGCACCGGGGCCACCA
This sequence comes from uncultured Caulobacteraceae bacterium, assembly GCA_947085575.1. Lineage (GTDB taxonomy): Bacteria > Pseudomonadota > Alphaproteobacteria > Caulobacterales > Caulobacteraceae > Phenylobacterium. Next base: position 66,737 of record CAMTXB010000029.1, on the reverse strand, counting down.
CGGCCGGTTCGGTCATCATGGCCAGGGCGAACCCGCCGGTGAAGCACATGCCCACCGCGCCGACCCCACGGCCGCCGCACTCGGCATGGGCCTGACGGGCCAGGGCGCGCAGCCAGTCCGACGATGGGGCTGGACTTGTCGGTGGCCCAGACGTGGAACTCCCGGCGCACGCAGATGGCCTTCAGGAGCTCGGCCGCCAGATAGCCATGGCTCACCGTCTTGCCCGGTTCGCCGAACAGGCTGGGGCACCAGGCGCTGAGCCCGGCCTCCGCCAGCCGCTCGGCGAAGGCCAGGACCTGCGGATGCAGGCCAGGCATCTCGTGGATGACGATGACTGCGGGGCCAGATCCCCGCCGATAGACCGGCCGGACCCACCGGCCGTCATCAAACTCGAACCGCTCGAAGCCTTCCAGCTCAACCGCCGCCATGCCGTCGCCCCCCAGACCTGAAGACAGACTACCTCAGCGGCGCAGCATGTCGATGTCGCCCTCGAAACCCGACAGCCGCCACACGCCCTCGGTCTCTGTGAAGATCAGCAGGCAGGGACCGTCCTTGTCCCGCGTGGCGCAGACCCGGCCATCGTCCAGGGCGCGCAGGGCGCCGGCGATGGCCATGCGGCCGGGCAGGGGCTGGCTCGCGTCATAGCCATAATATTCGGCCACCCCGCGGAACACCTGCGGCCGGACCAGCTGTTCGCTGGCGGCCTTGGCGATGGCCGGGCCAAGCAGGGCGCCGAGCGCCCGCATCTCGTCATTGCCCCCGGCGCGGGTGGTCTCGGCGGCGATGCGGGCCTCGATCTGGCCCCGCAGGGCCTGGCGGTCCACATGGCGCTCAAAGGTCGCCTCATCCCCGTCGCGGATGGCGGTCAGCAGGGTATGGACGTCGCCGGCCGCGTCCAGGCGCTGGGGGGCGCCGGCGCAGGCGCTGAGGCTCAGGACAAGGGCGAGCGGGATCAGCCAGGGCAGGGACTTCAGCATGGGGGTCCTCCAGGGGCGGGTCATCAGCATCACCTCAAGGTGGCGATCCAGGGGCGCGGACGATGTCGTCTTCCCGCAGATCGGCGATCTCCACCAGCTTCAGTCGTCCGCCGCGGGGGGTCAGCCGCACCGCCAGGCGCATGGGCAAGACCCTAGATGAACAGGCCGATCAGGGTCGACTGGATCGCCGGCAGAATGAACCGCTGAACCCCCATCAGAATCAGAATGACGATAATCGGGCTGATATCGACCCCGCCCAGGGGCGGCATGATCCGCTGTACCGGGCGCATGACCGGGGCGGTGACCGCCTCCAGGGCCCGGGCGATGTTGTAGACGAAGCGGTTGCGCAGATTGATCACGTCAAAGGCGACCAGCCAGGACAGCACGGCATTGATGATGATCGCCCAGGTCAGAAGCTCAATGAGCGCCGACAGGATGAAGAAGATGAAATTGATGATGGCGGCCATAGGTAGTCCCGATCTGTCCTGAGCGCTGCTTCTAGCCGCGGGGCCTCCCCCCTGACAAGGCGGAGCCGTGGCCCGGCGGGCCAGGACGCCCCCTGTGAGCGGCTTGACAGCGATCCGCCGCAAGCCTAACTCCCCGCCTTCCTGGGGCCGTAGCTCAGTTGGTAGAGCGCCTCGTTCGCAATGAGGAGGTCAGCGGTTCGACTCCGCTCGGCTCCACCAGGAACGCGCCTTTCGTTTCATATTTATCGGAAAATTCCCTAGAATGCGTTCTCGCCCGTGATGGCCCGGCCGAGGATCAGGGCGTGTACATCGTGGGCGCCCTCATAGGTGTTGACGGTCTCCAGATTGGAGGCGTGCCGCATCACATGATATTCGCCGCTGATGCCGTTGCCGCCGTGGATGTCCCGGGCCTCCCGGGCAATGGCCAGGGCCTTGCCGCAGTTGTTGCGCTTCATCAGGCTGATGGCTTCGGGGACCCAGGCGCCTTCGTCGATCAGACGGCCCAGGGCCAGGGCGCCTTCAAAGCCCAGGGCGATTTCGGTCTGCATATCGGCCAGCTTTTTCTGGACCAGCTGTCGGGCGGCCAGGGGTTTGCCGAACACCTGGCGGCTGGCCACATAGTCCCGGCTGGCATGCAGGCAGAACTCCGCCGCCCCCATGGCGCCCCAGGCGATGCCGTAGCGCGCCTTGTTCAGACAGGAGAACGGCCCGCGCAGGCCCGACACGCCAGGCAGCATCTGGTCCTCGGGCACGAACACGTCGGAAAGCGCGATTTCCCCGGTCACCGAGGCGCGCAGGGACAGCTTATTGGCGATCTTTGGCGTGGTCAGGCCCTCTGAGCCCCGGTCCACCAGGAAGCCGCGGATGACGCCGTCCAGCTTGGCCCAGACCAGGGCCACATCGCTGATGGGGCTGTTGGTGATCCACATCTTGGCGCCGTTGAGCACAAAGCCGCCGTCGACCTTCTTGGCGACGGTGCGCATGGAGGCTGGATCAGAGCCGCCATCGGCCTCGGTGAGGCCAAAGCAGCCAATGATGTCCCCCCGCGCCATGCCCGGCAGATAGGCCTGCTTCTGGGCTTCGGAGCCAAAGGCGTAGATCGGGTACATGACCAGGGACGACTGGACGCTCATGGCCGAGCGGTAGCCGGAATCGATCGCCTCCACCTCCCGGGCGATCAGGCCATAGGCCACATGATTGACCCCGGCCCCGCCATATTCCTCCGGGATGGTCGGGCCCAGGAAGCCCAGGGCCCCCATCTCATGCATGATTTCCCGGTCAAAGCGCTCCTCGGCATAGGCCGAGACCACACGCGGGAGCAGCTTGTCGCGGCAATAGGCCCGCGCCGAAGCCCACACCATCGCCTCATCCTCCGAAAGCCGTGCGGCGAGATCGAGGGGATCCTCCCAGCGAAAGGTCTTCTGAGCCGTTCCGGAATCCAGAGCCATGACGCGCCTCCTATGATCTGCGGCAGTGGGTTTCGGCTGCGCTTATGAACCGAATTCCTTCCCGCATACAGTCCGGCGAAGGCCTCACCCAACCGCGTGCGGCCAAAAAGCCCCGCCGGGCGGGCTGCCTGGCGGGGCTAGGGACTTGGCGGGGAGTAAGCGCCAAGGGAAGGCGCGACAGGGGACGGACAGTCGCCGAATTTGTTGCGAGTTATTATTAACACGCCCGCCGCGCAGCGCAATGCGATTCATTCGCAAAAACTGCCGCACCCCGGCACAGGGGCAACCAAGCCCGGTGAGAGGGGTTATTCAGGCATGAACCCCCGTCACCCTCCGTCCCCCAACCCCCTGAGCGCCATCCTGTGGCTGGCGGCCCTGGCCTTCATCACCGGATTTGGCGGCTATCTGGTCATCAGCCTGCCCCAGCCGTCGCCCCCCCTGGGGGTGGCTGAACGGAGCCTCGCAACCCTGGTTCAACCGAACGAGATCTCCGCGCGCCCTCGGTCGTGGCGCGACAAAACTCCATCCGAAGACCTTCTCAGGCGGGACCAATCACGCCAGTCTACGGGCAATGACCGACTCCGCCACCGCCTCTGAACCGCTCGCCCCTGACCTGGCTTCGCCCCCCGGGGCGGCGCAGATCGCCGCCTTTCTGACCGCCCGCCTGTGTCACGACTTCATCAGTCCGGTGAGCGCCATCGTTTCGGGCCTCGACCTGCTGGAGGACCCCGACGCCCAGGACATGCGTGAGGACGCCATGGGCCTGATCGCGGCCTCAGGGCGCAAGCTCGCCGAGCTGCTGTCGTTCACCCGGGTGGCGTATGGCGCCTCATCCTCAGCCGAGGTGTTCGACCCCCGGGAGCTGGAAATCCTGGCGCAGGGGATTTTCGCTCATCAGCGCGCCGAACTCGAGTGGCTGGTGGAGACCGACAGCCTGGACAAGGCCTCCGCCCGGGCGATCCTGAACATGGCGCAGATGGCCGGCGCGGCCCTGCCCGTGGGCGGCGTCGCCAAGCTCCGGGTGGTCAAGGACGGCGTCGCCACCGTGATCCTGGTCGATTCCACAGGTCCCAGGCCACGTCTGCGCCCCGAGGTGATCGCCGGCCTCCGGGGCGAGCCCGTCCCTGAGGGCGCCCTGCACGGTCATTGGGTCCAGGCCTATTACGTCCACCTGTTTGTCACCGAGGCTGGGGGCAGGATCGGCGCCGAAGTCGGGGAAGACAAGGTCACCTTCGCCGCCACTCTGCCCTCTGAGCCGCCGGCCTGAGGTCGGCCACAGGCTGGCCCGTTCACGGCCGTTGGCCCGCCTGCCCCAAATCGGGTGGCGATTGTCTCAGATCAGCCAAAACCATACGCCTCCTTAACCAGCAGGCCCGAAAACTGACCAGGTCAAATTGGGAGTGTTCGGTTGAGGACGTGCCTCATCGTCGATGACAGCCGGGTGATCCGAAAGGTCGCCCGCAGGATCCTGGAGGACCTTGGTTTCGACGTGGCGGAAGCCGCCGACGGAGCTGAGGCCCTGTCCTGGTGTCGCAGCACCATGCCCGAGGTGGTGCTGCTCGACTGGAACATGCCGGTGATGAATGGCCTTGAGTTTCTGCGCGGGCTGCGGATGGAGCCGGGCGGCCAGGGTCCGAAAGTGATCTTCTGCACCGTTGAGAACGAAGTCGGGGCTATCCGCGAGGCGCTGGAAAGCGGGGCCGATGAATACATCATGAAGCCCTTCGACAGTGAGATCATGGCGGCGAAATTCGCCCAGGCCGGCCTGACATGAGGCCAGAGGACCGTGACCTCGTAGCTCAGCTCTGCGCCGCCCGCTCAGGCCAGAAGGTTGATCCCGCCAAGGACTACCTGATGGAGACACGTCTGGGCCCGGTGGCGCGGCGGGAGGGGTATGAGAGCACCACCGCCCTGATGGCTGGCCTGCGCGCCAGCCGTGAGGACCGGCTGATCTGGGCCATCGTGGAAGCCATGGCCGCCGGGGACACCAGCTTCTTCCGGGATCCTGAGGCCTTTGAGCACTTCCGCCTCGTGCTGGCGCCCGAATTGGCCCAGCGGCGACAGGACCAGCCGATCCGGATCTGGAGCGCGGCCTGCGCCACCGGGCAGGAGGTCCATTCTCTCGCCATGGTGGTGGATGAGATGGCCGGTCAGTGGCCCGAAGCCCGCTTTGAGCTCTATGGGTCTGACCTGTCGGAGCGGGTCCTCGAAAAGGCCCAGAGCGGGCTTTACACCCAATTTGAAGTCCAGAGGGGGCTGCCGATCCGCAGCCTGATCAGGCACTTCGAGAAGGCTGACGACATGTGGGTGATCTCGCCACAGCTTCGCCAGACCATACGCTGGCGCAGGCTGAACCTGATCGGAGACATGTCCAGGGTCCGCGGATTTGATCTGATCTTCTGTCGCAACGTCATCAGCGGCATGATCGACCCCGCCCGCCACAGGGTGATCGAGAACCTGGCCGCCGCCCTCAATCCGGGCGGCAAGGTCCTGTTCGGCGCTGACGAGGACGCCCTGACCAGCGGGGAGGCCTTGAGACCGATGGAGGGGGCAAGGGGCCTGTTCGCCCTGGCCTCGGACGACCGCGCGGCGGCCTGATCCCCCCGGCTGACCTTCGAGCATTGCAGAAAGCCCCGCCCCGGTCAGACCGGGGCGGGGCCCCTGTCGTTTCGGGGCGCCCGACAGGGGCGGCGCTAACCTCAGGATTTGAGACTTTTTCCGATCAGAACGAGGCATTCAGTTCGGAAAGGACCCTAGTTCTTGGCTTCCTCAGCGCTGCGGGTCACGGCGTCGCCGGCGGCCCCGACATCCTTGCCGACCCCGGACATGGTGTTGCAGGCGCTGACGCCCAGGCTGACGGTCAGGGCGAGGAGGACAAAGAGCCTATGCATGTTGATCTCCGAGATCTTTGGGATGGGCGTCATCAGGCTCAACGGCTGCCTCCTGGGGAAGGTTCCCGTCGTCGTCGTCGTCCCAATGCCGCAGTGTCGGGAAGATGAGGCGCACGGTCACGCCGCCCATATGGTTGCGGATCAGCTCTGAGCGCCCGCGAAGCTGCCGCGCAAAGGCGGTCATCAGGGTGCGTCCGACGCCCGTTCCCGAGAGCGCCGCATCGGTGGCCCCGCCATCGTCGGCAATCTCCAGCACAGCTTCTTCCTCCGAAACCCGGAAGCTGAGGCTGAGTACCCCGCCCCGTCCGGCGAAGGCATGCTTCTGCGCATTGGTGATCGCCTCCACGGCGAACAGGGCCAGGGGCGCCAGACGATCAGGGTCGATGATCAGCGTCTCGGTATGGAGTTCAGTGCGCACGGCCGGTCCGCGGAGGGCGTCCCCCGCCACCAGCTGCGCCGTCAGTTCCTCCAGAAAGGGCCGGAGGTCCACGCGGTTCAGGTCCGAGCCCTGATAGAGTGCGCGATAGACCAGGGCCAGGGCCGATATCCGTTGCCGGGTATCTGACATCGCCGCCCGGGCGCCCGGGTCGGCCAGGGCCCTTTGCTGCATGCTGAGCAGGCTGGAGATCACCTGGAGATTGTTTTTCACCCGATGATGAATTTCCCGCATCAGGGCGTCCTTCTGGGCCAGGGTTTCCCGGAGCGAGGCGTCACGCCCGACAATGGCATCGGCCATGTTCTCCATGGCCGATGCCAGATCATGGATTTCCAGGGGCATGTCCTTTGCCTGGGCCGGACGAAACGTAAGCCGGCCTCGGCCATAGAGGGCGGCGATCCGCTGTAGATAGACCAGCCAGCGCACGACCACCCGATCCACGGCGATGAACACCGATCCCAGGACCAGCACGAAGGTCAGGAGGGGCATGGCCAGGCCGGTCAGGGGATTGAGCCGGGCCCAGGAGAACAGGCCAGGGGAGTCCGCTGAAAGGATCACAAATAGGCTGTCGCCAACCAGGGGCGCTGCGATGTGCACCCGGTGCTCACCGTCCAACTGCGCATACCAGACCACGGACCCCTCCTGCTGGATCTTGATCTGCCAACCCTCCGGAGGGGCCGAGAAGGCGGCGGGATCTGTGAGGCTGAGATAGCGGCCCGCTGCATCCAGCAGGGCGACCTCGGCCCCTTCCGGCAGGGCCGCAGCCGCCGCACTGGGCTGCAAACTGGTCAGGGCTATGATGGCCGCCAGGGCGCCATCGAATTCTCCGGCGGCATTGTAGGTCGGCGCCACCGCCATCAGGAACGGCCCGCCGGTATAGGCCACCCCCGGATCCCGGGTCACGACCATCTCCCCTGTGGCGCGAACCTGTTGAAACCAGGGACGGCTCGCCCGGTCTGGATCGGCTGGCACAGTGTCTGCGGCGCAGGCTACCCGTCCGACCCTGTCGAAGCGGATCAGGTTCTCATAGCCGGGAACCCGCCCCGTCACCTCGGCCAGCCGTTGCGCGCAGGCCAAGCCGACCGAACCTGGGCCAAGGGTCTCGAGCAGAATGTCGGCGGACTCCATCCGCGCCCGGGCGTCGGCCGCCCCGCGCTGGGCCGCCGACCCAAGGATCTCGCGGACCTGATTGCGTTCGTGGTTGAAGGCCAGGCCCGTCTGGATCGCGCCCAGGATCAGCACGGGGGCCAGGGCGGCGACCGTGGCGCCGATGAGTCGTAGTCTGATGCTGCCAAGGGCGGCCCACGGTTCCCCGTTCATCACCTGGCCCCCCGGGCCGTCAGCTTACGGTGCTGAGTCGTTCAGCTTCGGCCAGGATCGATCCCATGGCATCCCCTGCGGCCGCGCCGTCACGATCATAGGCGCCGGCTTCCAGTACGGCCTGAAGCGCTCTGCGCGCCCGACTGACCCGACTCTTCACCGTACCCACAGCCACGCCGCAGATCTCTGCCGCCTCCTCATAGGCAAATCCGCCGGCTCCCACGAGGATCAGAGCCTCCCGCTGCTCTGGCGGCAGCATGCCCAGGCTCAGGCGCAGTTCGTCCAGCGCCAAGGGCGCCTCGGGATCGTCCACCGCCACCAGGGTCCGCTCGGCCGCCTCCTGATCAAGCTGGGTCTGGCGCCAGGACCGTCGCTTCTCAGAGTAAAACTGGTTGCGCAGGATCATGAAGGTCCAGGCCTTCATATTGGTGCCCATCTGGAAGCTGGCCCGAGCGTCCCAGGCCTTCATCATGGCCTCCTGCGCCAGATCATCGGCGCTGGTCGCATCGCCGCAGAGGGACCGGGCAAAGGCCCGGAGGTGCGGGATCAGGGTCACGATCTCAGCCTTGAAGTCGGCATCGAGGGCGGGGTCGCGGGGACTGCGATCCACCATCAGCCTTGCTCCGCCGACTCGTCTGCCCTGCGCAATATGTCCAGGAACGCGGTCGGCACGGGTTCATTCACCACCTCGTCGAACATCTGTCTCAGGCGCACCCCGATCGCCTGTTGTAGCAGGCGGGCCTCGTCCATGGCCGCAGTACCGACATCGGGACCGCCCGATGGCCGTTCGATCATGTCCCGGGCGTTCCGCTCAGGTGGCGAAGGTTGCTTCATGCTGTCATCCTGGTCGTTCAAACGTCTGGCCCCCCGGTCCAGTTCCAGCAATAGCGTGCTGCCGCTTCACATGAGATTGTCGAGAACGCTTAAGGGAGGGAACCGGTTCCCTCTGAGGGCGTTCCGTAGGGCTGACGGATTCAGACCCGCCGGCGCAAACGGCGGTCGCGCGTTCACGCTTGTCATTTCGGGAGGGGTTATTGAGTCTTCTAGCCAGGCTGGCGCCGCATCTGCCCTATGTTCGGCGCTATGGTCGCGCCCTGACCGGCGACCAAACCACCGGCGACCATTATGTCCGGCTAGCCCTTGAGGCTATTGCGGCGGGCGAACAGGCGCTTGATCCGGCCCTCACCCCCAGGGTCGCGCTCTATCACGTCTTTCACGCCCTCTGGGGCGCCACTGGCGCACGGCTTGAAGGGCCGGCGGCCGAAGTCGTGGGCGATGACCCAAACGCCCGGCTGATGCGCATCGCCCCCCGCTCCCGCCAGGCCTTCCTACTGACCGCCCTGGAAGGATTTACCGCCAGCGAGGTGGGCCAGATTTTGGGGGCGAGCTTTGAAGAGGTGAACCGTCTGATCGCTGAGGCTCAGCTGGAGATCGATGCTGAGCTGGCGACCGACGTCCTGATCATTGAGGACGAGCCGGTCATTGCAGCGGACATCGAGGCCCTGGTGACGGAGCTGGGCCACAGGGTGGTGGATATCGCCGCCACCCGCACCGAGGCTGTGGACGCTGTAGGGCGCAACCGCCCGGGCCTCGTCCTGGCCGACATCCAGCTGGCCGATGGGTCTTCGGGCATTGATGCGGTCAAGGATATCCTGACCATACTGGATGTTCCGGTGATCTTCATCACGGCCTTTCCCGAGCGGCTGCTGACGGGGGAGCGGCCTGAACCCACCTTCCTGATCACCAAGCCCTTCCAGCCTGAGACGGTGAAGGCCGCCGTCGGCCAGGCCCTGTTCTTTCATCCGGGGCGCAGGTCGACGCCGGCTTGACGCTGGTCTTGCCCCCGGCTGTATTTCGGTCCACCGCGCCGGTGGCGGAACATGTGGCGGCCCGTACGCCCGCCACGGCAGTCACGGCAGGTGACCGCATCTTTCGTGACTCTCCTTGAGCCTGTGCCCAAAACCGAGCAACAGCCCGAAAGGGGGATTTCCCCCGGCAATCTGCGCCGCCAGTTCGGTGACCTTGGATGAAGCGAGGTCGCAGAGGCGGAACCACCGCCGGTCCCCGCCGTTAGCTTGGCCACAACATCCTAGGGAGCACCTCAAATGTGGCCGCGATCTGGACGCCCCCGGCATGGGGGCGTGCCACTAAACATCCTGCGTCCGGTGGGTGATGAGCCCGCCCCGGCGGCGGTCCGTGACATTGAGCGGGCCTATGAGCAGGGCCTGCAGGCCGGCCGTCGGCTGGAACGCCGCAGGAGGAGTCATCCCGGCGCCGTGCTGATGATCGGACTGGCCGCCCTCGCAGGAGCCGTCATACTGGGAATCTCGGCCTGGTACGGGTCGTTCAGCAGGGGCGGGGCAGTGGTGGATCAGCAGCTGGCGGTGGTCGCCGACCGTGCTGAACCTGGCTTGCGTGCGACCGCCCGCGACACGGGGAAGGCATTGTCCCGGGCCGGTGAGTCCCTGGAGGCCGCGATACAGCCGTCGGACAAGGCGGCGCCCGCTGATGAAGCTCCGTAGGACGCCCCTTTGATCGCAGGTGTCCGTTCAGTCGAGGTGGTCCTCAACCTGGCTTCAGGGCGTGTGTCGGCTGAAGCTCCGGGGGCGGCTGAGGATATTTTGACGCAGTATGGGGTGAAATTCCGGATTCAGGCCACGGCCCCGGAGGGTCTGGGCCGGAGTCTGAGGACCGCCATTGACGCCGGCCCCGACCTGCTCGTGGTGGTGGCCGGCGACGGCACAGCGCGCAGCGCGGCTGAGCTCTGTGGGCCGGATGGCCCGCTCCTGGCGCCCCTGGCGGGTGGAACCATGAATATGCTGCCACATGCCATCTATGGGGTCAGGCCGTGGCAGGAAGCCTTGGTGGATATCCTCGACAGCGGGGTGGAACGACCCCTGGCGGGGGGCGTGGTGGACGGCAAGCTCTTTCTTGTGGCCGCCATACTGGGCGCTCCCGCCCTCTGGGCTCCGGCCCGGGAGGCCATGCGCCAGGGCAAGGCTCGCCTGGCCCTGGCGCGGGCCCGGACGGCCTGGTCGCGGGCCTTTTCCGGTCGGCTCCGCTATGTGATCGGTTCGGGGGTTCGCCAGAAGGGGGAGGCGGTGATTTTCATGTGCCCGACCGCCAGCCGGCGCCTGTCGGACGATGAGCAGGCCCTTGAGGCCGCCGGCCTCGATCTGAGCAGCGCCCTGGAAGCCGTCCGGCTCGGCCTGAACGCCGCAGTGGGGGACTGGCGGAATGACCCTTCGGTCAGTCTTGGCCTCTGCCGCCAGGCGAGTGTCTGGGCCGCGAGGGAAATCCCCGCCCTGCTGGACGGCGAGACCGTTCAATTGGGGGACCTCGCGCGGGTCGCGTTCGTACCGCAGGTCGCCCGGGTGCTCGCCCCCAGCGAAGAGCCGCCTCGGGGCGGCTGGGCCGAACATGCCGTCGCCCTTCTCGACCCGACGGCGCAATGATCCGCATCGCACAGCTGTCCGATGTCCACCTCGGCGATGAGAACCTGGCCGCCGTGGAAGCCGCCACGGCGCTGCTGCAGGATGATCCCCCCGATCTTACCCTCGTCACCGGGGACATCACCCGGTTCGCCGAGGTGTCGGAACTGAAGGCGGCCCGGGCCTGGCTTGAGCGCCTGCCTCGGCCCTGGCTGGTGACGCCGGGCAATCATGATGCGCCCTATCTCGCCTGGCTGGAGCGCATTTTTGCGCCATTCTCCCGGTTTGAGCAGATCATCGGTCCCGCCTGGCGCCAGTCCCATCTGGACGATCAGGTCGCCGTGGCCGGAATCAATACCGCCCGCGGCGCCCAGTGGCGGCTGAACTGGTCCAAGGGCCAGATCTCCTCGGATCAGGTTCGCACGGCCATCAGCTTCCTGGACGCCGCCCCGGCTGATCGCCTGCGCCTGGTGGCGCTGCATCACCCGCTCACCGAGATGATCGACGGGCCGATGACCGCCCGGGTCTGGGGGGGCGCGGAGGCGGCGCGGGCGTTCAGTGAATCCCGCGTCGATCTGGTGCTGTCGGGACATGTGCACGCCCCCTTCGTCCTGCCCTATCCGTTCGCCGACCGGCGCACCTATGCTGTGGGGTGCGGCACCCTTTCGGTCCGGGAGCGGGGGGTCGCAGCCAGCTTCAACATGATCGAGGCTGATGCCGAGGCCATCCGGGTCAAGGCCATGACCTGGTCCGGCCAGGGATTTGAGGCCTATCGGACCTGGTCCCTGGACCGGCGCCGGTCGAAGCCCCCAGCAGTCAATGGGTGCCTGAGGCCCTAAGGACAGGCCCCGGGCGGCCGCGGATCACGCGGCGGGCGCAGGGTGGCGCCAGGCTTCGCCCCTGCCTCGGGCGGCGTCATACTGGGTGGCGGCGAAGTCCCAGTTCACCAGCCTGTCGAACCAGGCCTCGACGAAGGCCTTCCGGTCGTTCTGATGGTCCAGATAGTAGGCATGCTCCCACACATCACAGGTCAGCAGTGGCGTCAGGCCCTGTCGGGTCAGCAGGTTGTCGGCGTCATGGGTCGAGAGCACCTTGAGCCGGTCCCCCTCGGCGGCGAGCCAGCCCCAGCCCGACGCGAAGTGGTTCACCGACTCGGTGACAAACGCCGCCTTCAGCCTGGCCAGACCCCCGAAATCCCGGTCGATGGCCACAGCAAGATCCCCCCGGGGCTTCTGGGCCTCGGCGGTCATGCAGGTCCAGAAGAAGGTGTGATTATAGGCCTGGGCGGCATTGTTGAAGAGTTTCGTCTGGGCTGAGTCGCGTGCAGCGCTCCTGACCAGGTCCTCCAATGACGCCGGCGTCCGGCCGGACGCCGTCAGCAGGTCATTGAGATTGTCCACATATCTGGCGTGGTGCTTGTCGTGGTGGAACCGCAGGGTCTCGGCCGAAATCACCGGGGAGAGGGCGTTATAGGCGTAGGTTGGATCGGGCAGTTTGAACATCAGGGGTCCTATGTCGAGCGCCCAGGCACCGCTGGGCGTGATCCGGCCAGGCCCACCCAAAGTCCGGACGGGAGGAGATTTGCGAGCCTGAAGTGGCTGGCCTCGCCCAGGCCGGCGCGCGGGGGCGGGGCCAGGACATCTGTGGCCCCGCCGATGAATCCGAACGTACAGGTCAGACCCGCTCCGGCGCCAGGCCTCAGGTGCGATCAGGGGCGGTTGGACGAACGACCCGCCAGATAGGCGCTGAGGGCGGTGGCGATCATCTTCGGGTTCTTGACCGCCAAAACCCCGGCGACGACGGTCACCAGGACGGCTGCGCCACCGGCCGCCAACGGATGCTGGCGGGCGAGCCCGATGGCCCGCGCCACAAGACTGTCGTCCTCCCGAAGGGCCTTGGGCATGGCCGGACCCTTGCCGCGCGCCGCCAGGACGGCGGCGGCCAGGATCAAGGCGCAGACCAGGGCCAGAACCGCTGCGGCGCCTGCAGACCCAATGGGGCCAGCCAGAACGGCGAACAGGGCAAATCCCGCCGCGCCGACGCACAGGAGCGTCAGGGCCGCCAGAGCGGCAAGCCCGATGACCCCCAGGAGCGCCTTCTCAATCAACGACGACCGGCCGCGAGCAGAAGACCGATGACGACGCCGATTCCAATGGCCACGCCGGTGGCGGCCAGGGGCCGTTCCCGTACATGCTCGACCACATAGCGCTGGGCTTCTTCGAGCTGGTCGCCGGCGGTGTCGGCATAGGCCAGCGACTGGGCGCGAATCTGCTGGACGCCGTCCTGGACGGCCCGCTCAAAATGCTTGGCGGCGTCGCGGAAGGTCCGCTGGGCGTCTTCGGCCAGAGTCTGGGCGGACGCTGCCGCGGAGCTGGCGGCGGCCTTGGCTTCGCTTGCGGCGCGGTCAGTAACGGTCGACATGCAGAATCTCCACAGGTTCGGTTCCCCGCACGCCTCGCACGGGGCATTGCTACAACACCACATAGGCGAGTGCGGTTCCAGGTTCCAGGCGGGGTGCGTCAAATCTTCGCACCCTGAGCACGGTTCTTGTCGCTTCGTCAGGCGCCGGGCGCTAGGCTTTGCTCATGGTCGATGACCCGAGGCGCGCGCGCCTGAAATTGGAGCATCTGGAACTGGCCCTTCAGACCGCGGGTCTGGGGGCGTTCCAGTATGACGTGCCGGGCGACTTCTGCATCGTCAGCGAGCGCATGGCCGCCATCACCGGCGGCCCGGTCGGCTATGTCGCCGCCGACGGGGGCCGGGCCCTGCTGCCGCGGATTCACCCTGACGATCTCACCAAGACCACCCGGCTGATGCTGGCCGGCCTGGAGTTGAACGACCGCTATGAGGTCGAGTGCCGCGCTGCGCCTCAGCCCGACCGCGGGGTTGTCTGGCTCAGGGTGGTCGGCCAGCGCATCCGCGACGATGCGGGTGAAATCCAAGGGGTCATCGGCATTGTCGAGGACATCACCGTCCGACGGCTGGAGGAGCAGCAGCGCCATGCTCTGATGGCTGAGGTTGACCACCGGGTGAAAAATGTCCTGGCCACCGTGCAGGCCCTGGCGGTGCAGACGGCCAAGCGAACCTCCTCCATGGAGGGCTTCCTGCAGACCTTCCTCGGGCGGCTGAAGTCCATGGGGTCGGCCAATGAGCTTCTGACCGCCGCCCGCTGGCGGGGCGCGGCCATCGATCATCTGGTGTCGGCGGAGTTAGGGGGGCTGGCTCCCGGTCAGACCCGCTGGGAGGGGCCGGAGCTGTTTCTGACCCCCAGGGCGGCCAACGCCCTGTCCCTCGCCCTGCACGAACTGGCCACCAACGCCTTGAAATACGGCGCCCTGTCCGTCGAGACGGGACGGGTGGATGTGGTCTGGAAGGCTACACCGTCCGGTGGGTTCAGTCTGGACTGGACCGAGTCCGGCGGCCCGGTGGTTTCGCCCCCGGCCCGGACCGGGTTCGGGACCACCTTGCTCAGCCAGGTCACCGGGCGGGAGCTGAATGGCCTGACCACGCTGGATTTGCCCCCCACCGGCGCCCGGGCGCGGCTGGAGGCCGGACCTGCGGCGGTGGTGGGCCGCCCCGACACCGTGCCGGACACGCCGTTGGGCCGCGTCGTAGAAATGGCCGCCAGTCCGACCTGTCCGGCCAATCTGGCCGGCGCAAGGGTGCTGATCGTAGAGGATGCCGCCCTTCTGGCCATGGAACTGGAAACGGGGCTTTCGGAGGCCGGGGCCGTGGTGGTGGGGCCGGCCTATGAGCTGGCGGAGGCTCTGGCCCTGCTGGACCAGCCCCTGGACGCTGCGGTGCTGGACGCCAACCTCAACGGCCTTTCGGTGGGACCCGTGGCCGATATCCTGGCGGAGCGGGGGGTGCCCTTTGTCTTCGCCACCGGCTACGGCGATGCGGGCGGCGCCCCAAGCGGGTTCGACGCGCCGGTCATCCGCAAGCCCTATGACGTCACCCAGGTGACCGCAGCGGTCGGCGATCTTCTCGCCGCCCGCTCCTGAGGCTCAGACGACCCCCCGCGCCCGCAGTCCGGCCAGGGTTTCGGCTGAGAGTCCGGCCACCTCCCGCAGAACGTCCTCCGTGTGGGCGCCAAGCTCCGGACCCGGCCACCGGACCTTGCCCGGCGTCGCCGACAGCTTGGGAAAGGCGTTCTGCATCCGCACCTGGCCAAACACCGGGTGGGGCACGCTGATCACGGCTTCCCGGGCGATGAAGTGAGGGTCTTCCAGCATGTCCGGAGCCCGGTAGATCCGCCCGGCCGGAACCCCATGCTGCTCCAGCAGGGCCAGCAGGTCCTCCAGGCAAAGGGAGGCCGTCCAGGCGCTGATGATCTCGTCCAGCTCCCCCTGGCGCGCGCCGCGGGCGGCGTGGGTGGCGAACCGGGGATCGGCAGCCAGGGCCGGCTGGCCCATGGCTTCGCAGAGCCGGGCGAAGACGGTGTCGCCATTGCCGCCGATCACCGCCATGTCGCCGCCGGCGCAGGGATAGGCGTTGGACGGGGCGATGCCGGGCAGGATCGAGCCGGAGCGCTCGCGGACATAGCCGGTCAGGTCATACTCGGTGATCAGGTTCTCCATGACGCCGAGCACGCTCTCATACAGCGCCGCATCGACCACCTGGCCCCTTCCCGTGCGGTCCCGGGCGTGCAGGGCCATCATGATCCCCATCACCGCGTGCATGGCCGCCAGGCTGTCGCCGATGGAGATGCCGGCCCGCGCCGGGGGGCGATCGGCTTCGCCGGTAATGTGTCTCAATCCCCCCATGGCCTCGCCGATGAGGCCATACCCCGCCCGTTCCGACAGGGGCCCCGTCTGGCCATACCCCGAGATCCGCGCCATCACGAGGCCCGGATTGGCCGCAGACAGGTCATCATAGCCCAGCCCCCACTTCTCCATGGCCCCGGGTCGAAAATTCTCGATCACCACATCGGCCTTGGCGATCAGAGCCCGGGCGATGTGCTGGCCTTCAGCCTGGCGCAGATCCAGGCCGACGGACTTCTTGTTGCGGCCGATCACCGGCCACCAGGGTGACAGACCCTGGGGCAGGCTGCGGCCCCATTGGCGCATGGGATCGCCCTTCCGCGGGTCCTCGATCTTGATCACCTCGGCCCCGAAATCTCCCAGGATCTGGCCGCAGAAGGGGCCTGCGATGAGCGTGCCCATCTCAATGACCCGGAGGCCGCTCAGCGGGCCGGGGGCGGGGATCTCGGTCATGGGTCTCCGACCTTCTGGGAGCAGATCACAGCGGGGTGAGTTGTGAGGACAGCCGCATCGTTCGGACGCGTCGTCCGAACTTGTCAATGTTCCAGGAGCCCACATGACTCGCCACCTGAGGTCAGCGGCGGCCGAGCGGTCGGCAGGTCAGACTTCCGCCTCCCGCGGCGGGAGCCTTTTCATTGGCCGCGCGCGGGAGTAGGCCCTTGACCATGACCCAATATGTCCTGCCCCCGCCCGCCGTCTCGGGGGTCCCTGTCCTGGGGACCTCGGAGGTCTTTCCGGTCCGACGCATTCTCTGTGTGGGGCGCAACTATGCCGCCCATCGCGCCGAGATGGGGGGTGATGATCGTGACCCGCCCTTCTTCTTCGCCAAGCCGGCGGACGCCCTGGTGACCCCGGGCTCGGACGTGGCCTTTCCCCCCATGACCGGAGACCTTCACCATGAGGTCGAACTTGTCGTCGCCCTGCGGGCCGGCGGCTCGGACATCCCGGTGGAAGACGCCCTTGACCGGGTTTTCGGCTACGCTGTCGGCTTTGACCTGACCCGCCGGGATCTGCAGGCCGCCGCCAAGGACAAGGGCCACCCCTGGGACGCCTCCAAGGGCTTTGATCAGTCTGCGCCGATCTCGGCGATCCGTCCCTGGAGCGGCCCTGCGCCGCAGGGCCGAATTTCAGCCACCGTCAACGGGCAGCCGCGCCAGGACGCGGCGGTTTCCGACATGATCTGGAACCTGGCCGAGATCATCTCCCAGGCCTCGCGCCTGTGGCGGCTGGCGCCGGGGGACCTGATCTTCACCGGCACGCCGGAAGGGGTCGGCCCCATCGCCCGCGGCGACGAGGTGGCCGGGGCGGTGGAGGGGGTGGGTGAACTCCGCTTCAAGGTGCTCTGAGCATGGGCCTGACCCTCTACAGCTACTGGCGGGCCACCGCCCCCTACCGGGTGCGGCTCGCCCTCGGACTCAAGGACCTGGACTATGACTACATTCCCGTCAGCCTGCCCAAGGGCGAGCAGCGGGCTGCCGACTATCTCCAGCTCAACCCCCAGGGCCTCACCCCCATGCTGGTGGACGGGGACCTGGCCATGACCCAGAGCCTGTCGCTGATGGAGTGGCTGGAGGAAACTCATCCCGACCCCGCCCTGCTGCCGGCCGATCCGGCCGGCCGGCAGGTGGTGCGGGCCATGGCCGGGATCATCGCCTGCGACATCCACCCCGTGAACAATCTGCGCATCCAACAGCAGCTGGCCGCCTTCGGGGTCAGCGAGGCCGACCGGCAGGCCTGGATCGCCCGGTGGATCACTGAGGGGTTTGACGCCCTCGAGCCGATGATCGCCCGGCACGGACAGGGGTTCGCCTTTGGATCGACCCCTGGCCTCGCCGACTGCTGCCTCGTGCCCCAGGTCTATTCAGCTGAGCGCTATGGGGTGGACCTTTCGGCCTATGGGGCCATAAGGGCCGCCGCCGAACGGGCGCGGGCGCTTCCAGCCTTCGTCGCGGCCCATCCGGACCGCCAGCCAGACGCGCCGGCCTGAGGGTCTGGACCTGGCGGGGCCTACCCCACGGGGACCGAAGACGCCTGAGCACTTGCGGGACAACAGCCGCGACAGGGGATCGTCAGGCGTGCAGGGGGCTATCCCCCGCGGATCCGCACCTGGGCGCGGGCGGTCCGGCCCCGGCGGTCCACCACGCTGAGATCGTAGAAGCCAGGCCCCTCCGGTCGCCAGAGCACCTGGCCGCTCAGGGGATCGGGGGCCAGGGGCTGACCGGCCACATACCAGGCCAGATCCTCGCCGCTGGCCGCCAGCGCCAGGCCCCTCGCCCCCGGTCCAAAGGCGTCCACCTGCACCACCGCCCCGTCCGGGGGGAAGATCAGCCGGGGCCCCTCGGCGTCCCGGGTCTGGTTCTCCAGGGCGGGCGGCGCATGGCGCGGCGACAGCGGCGCCGGCGCGGCGGGGGGAGCCTGCAGGAGGTCGGCGACCTCGAACAGCAGGGGCAGGGCGGAGTCCCGACCGGTCAGTCCCCCTCGGGCGCCCCCGTCGGCCCGGCCGCTCCAGACCACGATCACATGATCCCCGACGATCCCGGCCGCCACCGCGTCCCGAAAGCCGTAGGAGGTGCCGGTCTTATAGGCCATCAGCGGTCGGCCCCGGCTGAGCGCCGCGGGGGTGACCCCGGCCGGCGGCGGGGATTCCCGCAGGATGGCCAGCACTTGGCCGGCGGCCGCCTCGCTGATCAGCCGAACCCCCCGGGTCTCCCGGCCGATCGCGGCCTCCGCCTCGGTCCAGGCCAGGGGCCGCGCCAGACCCCCGTCACCCAGGGCGCCATAGAGCACCGCCAGGTCGCGCAGGGTGATGCCGACGCCGCCTAGGGCGATGGCCAGGCCCGCGTCCCGGGTCTCGGCCCTCGGTCGCCATAGCCGCACCCCGGCCGCTTGCAGTCGCCCTTCGAAGGCCGCCGGACCCAGGCGGGCCAGGGTGTCGACCGCCGGCACGTTCAGGGAGTGCACCAAGGCCTCCCGGGCGGTGACCTGATCGTGGAACACCCGATCGAAGTTCTCCGGCTGATAGTCGGCATAGCGCCTTGGGGCGTCGGCCATGCGGGTGTCGGGCGCCGCCAGGCCCTGTTCGAAGGCCATGGCGTAGATGAAGGGCTTGAGCGCCGAGCCGGGCGAGCGCCGCGCCTGGGTCATGTCGATCCAGCCCCCGGCCCGCTCCAGGCCCGCTGAGCCCACCGCCGCGCGCACCGCCCGACCGTCCAGCTCCACCACCAGAACCGCGGCGGCGGCGTCTGTCCCCTGCGCCCTGGCGGCCTGCGCCACCAGGGGCTCCAGCCGCCCCTGCAGGCCGGCGTCCAGGGTGGAGATCACCGAGGCCTGATCGGCCCGGGCGCTGCGGGCCAGCTCGCCCGCCGCATGCCAGGCCAGGGCGGGGAAGGGCGCCCGGCCGGGCATGGGTTCCCCGGTCGCTTCAGCCGCCTCCGGGGCGCTCAGGGCGCCGGCCAGGACCATCTTGTCGAGCACCAGCGCTCGCGCCCGTCGGGCGGCCTCCGGGCGCCGGTCGGGACGCCTGGCCTCCGGGGACTGGGGCAGGGCGATCAGCAGGGCCTGCTCCCCTGGCGTCAGGCTCGTGGGCTCATGACCGAAATAGGAAAGGCTGGCGGCCCGTACCCCCTCCAGATTACCCCCATAGGGCGCCAGGGTCAGATAGAGGGCGAGGATCTCGCGCTTGGACAGGCGCGCCTCGATCTGCACGGCGCGGATCATCTCCACCAGCTTGGCCGTCAGGGTGCGGGGCCTCGGGGTCAGCAGGCGCGCCGTCTGCATGGTCAGAGTCGAGGCGCCGGAGCTCACCTCGCCGGTGATCGCCGCTGAGCCCGCCGCCCGGACCACGGCGAAGGGGTCGACTCCTGGATGGCGCCAGAAGCGGGCGTCCTCCACGGCGATCAGGCGGGCGACGAAGCTCGGATCGGTCCGGTCGAGATCGGCCCGGATGCGCCAGCGCCCGTCCTCCACCGGCA
Source organism: uncultured Caulobacteraceae bacterium (assembly GCA_947085575.1). Taxonomy (GTDB): domain Bacteria; phylum Pseudomonadota; class Alphaproteobacteria; order Caulobacterales; family Caulobacteraceae; genus Phenylobacterium. Next base: position 47,033 of record CAMTXB010000029.1, on the reverse strand, counting down.
GGGCGCGCAGCCAGGCCCCGCGACGATCCAGCGCCACCGGCGAGGCCTCCTCTCCCCGGGACAGGTCTGGCGGCAGGGCCCCGTCAAGGCCGACCAGGACCACCTGGAGGGCGAGGGCGCCGATCAGGCCCTGGGTCAGCCGCCGCACGACCGCAGGCGAGGCCGCAGCCTGACGCAGCCTCGCCCTCAAGGGTGTCAGCGCCATCACGGGCCGGGCGCGATCACCGTACGGCCGACGCCGGTGCGGGCATGGAGCGCCGGGCGATACATGTCCCTGGCCTCCGCACCCGGCAGCAGGAAGTTCCCAGGGGTCACCGCCCGCGCCACATAGGCGAAGGCGAAGTCTTCCCGACCGGGCAGATCCATGGCCGCCACATAGCGATCATCCCTGGCCTCCTGCACATCGGCCGACGACAGCTGCCCGAGGAAGCGGAACGGCCCGGCCTGGGCGTCGTCGGGTCCGAGCACCGTCTCGATCTCGAACCCCGCCGGCAGGGGATCATCGATCACCAGGGCCATGGACCTGGCCTGCTGGGCGCGGCCGGAGACCACCACGATCACCCGGTCGCCCTGGGTCAGGCGGGCCGGGTCAATCTGTCCGCCGGTGAAGCTCAGGAGGCGCTTCTGGAGGGTAAGGCCGTTGCTGGCCGCCGCCGGGGCCGCGACGGGGGCGCCGGTCACCGTCACGGTCCGCCAGACCGCGGCGGCGCCGGCATTGACGAAGCGGGAGTCCGCCAGCCTGCCCACCGCCCATCGGGGTCCGCCGGCGACCGCCGCCAGGGGAATGGCGCCCGAGCCCTCGATCTTCAGGGGCCCGGCAGCGGCCATCATGGCGTCAGCGGCCTGCAGCAGCCGCGCCTGTTCCTGGGTGTTCAGGGCGTCCGGGTCCTCGACGGCGTTTTCCAGCCGTCCCTGCAGGTCCCGGGCGATTTCGGTCTCGCCGGCCTCATAGGCCAGGGCGATCACGGCGGCCAGATCCCGCAGGGGGCTCTGGTACCAGTCGCTCTCCTCCCGATAGTTGAGCGACCGGACCGCCTGACGGAAGGCCGAGCGCGCCCGGGCCTTGTCCCCCATCAGGGCGAGGCCCGCGCCCACATGGGCCTTGGCCAGGGGGGAGGCCTCGGTCTTCATCTGCACATCGTGCCACCACCTCAGCCGGCCAAGATCACCCCGTCCGCCCTTGGCCAGGACATAGAGGGCATAGGCCGAGGCCCGTCGGCGCATGGTCGCCGTGGCGGTCTCCGAGGCCTCAGGCGAGCCCGCCCACCAGCTGGGGTATTCCAGTCGGTAGGAGATGCTGGCCCAGCCTTCGGGGCGGGAGATGTGCCGCATGGCGGCGAGCGCCCGCTCCAGGGCCGCGGCCGGGACCGGGGCGCCGGCCTTCTGCGCCTCCACCAGGAAGTCGGTGGCGTAGGCGCCGAGCCAGGCGTCGGCCTCCCCATCGCCGACCCGCCACATGCCAAAGGCCCCGTCCAGGGTCTGGCGATCCAGCAGGCGGCTCACCGCCTGGTTCAGAGCCAGGCTGGAGCGCCGGGCCTTGGGATCCTGAGAGACGCTGTCGGCATACAGCAGGGGATAGGCCGCCGATACCAGCTGCTCGGTGCAGCCATAGGGATAACGCAGCAGGGACACCGCGATCGGCCCAGGGTCAAAGCCCCGGAACGGTGAATAGCTCACCTGCAGGGTCGCATCGCCCGCCGCCAGCCCGGCCAGCAGGTCTGGCGTCGGGGTATAGGCCGTCCCCGGTTGTTGCAGAGCCACGGTGGTCCGGGTCACCCGGCCCCAGCCGAGACGGGTCTGCAGGGGATAGTCCCGGGCGCTTGTGAAGCCTGGCCCGGTAACCGCCAGGCTGACCTTGCCGATGCCCGCCGTCCGGGGGGCGTCCAGGGGAACCCGCTCGGCCAGACGCTGGCCCACCACCAGCTCATAGGCCTTGCGGAAGGGGGCGAGGAGGCCCCCCTCTCCGGTGAGCTGGGCGATGTACTGCCCGGCCCGCCCCTCGATATTGTGCAGCTCCAGGGTGGCGAAGGCCTTGTCCCCGGGCGCCAGGAAGCGGGGCAGGGCCAGCTCCGCCACCACCGGCTCGCGGACCACCAGGGGCTTGGAGGCCGAGCCGACCGCGTCGTCGGTCCAGGCCACCGCCATCAGTCTCAGCTCGCCGTTGAAGTCCGGGGCCGGCAGCTGGATGGTCGCTTTGCCGTCCCGTCCGGTTTCGATCACCCCCGACCACAGGGCCACGGTCTTGATGGGGGTGACGGTCAGGCCCTCGCCGCCGATCTCGTCGCCGCCGAAATTCACATTGGCCGGCGCCCCGAGATTGGGATCCAGCAGGCGGCCATAGTCATCCCGATAGTCGACACCGAGGGCGCGCTTGCCGAAGTACCACTTGGCCGGGTCGGGGCTGTCATGGCGGGTCAGGCGCAGTATGCCTTCATCCACGGCGGCCAGGGTCACCCGGACCCGCTGGCCGAGGCCTGCGCCCTTGACGGTGACGGGCACGGCGAGGGCTTCCCTGGCGCCGGCCTTGTCCGGCGTGCCGAGATCCACCTCCAGCTTGCGACCCTTGGGATCGAGGGGAACATAGACGAGGCCCAGGGCCCGGCGGGGCCTGGGCGTCCGCACCGGGTCACGGGGCTGGACGACGGTGACCATCACATAGGCCCCGCCCCCCCAGCTGGGGTCACTCTGGAAGCGCACGGTGGCGCCATTTTCGCCCACGGTCAGGGTGCGGAAGTCGAGCACCCGGTCGGTGGCCACGGCCACCTGGACCTCCCCGGCATAGGGGGGCTTCAGGGTGATCTCCACCGTGTCGCCCTGGGCATAGGTCTTGTCGCCGGCGCTGACCCGGACAATGTCGGGCGCCTCAGCGTCCTGCGCCGGCGCGCCCCAGCCGGAGGTGAAGCGGATGATGCTGGCCGCGCCGTCCGGCGCGGTCAGTTCAATGCGATAGTCGCCCCAGCCCAGTCGCCGGCTCAGGCGGGCGGGGTCTGCGGCGGCGAGATTGACCTCGCCCTGGGCCACTAGGGCGTCGCGGCTGGTGCGCCGCCATTGCCAGCGGCCGTCCTGCTGGAACCAGTCATAGTCCCAATTTTCCGACACCAGCCGCCAGGTGACGCCCGGGGCGGCCACCCGTCGTCCGGCGCCATCGACGGCGATCAGGTCGAGGCTGACCGTGGGATCCCCCCCCCGGGCGCCGTCGGCCTGACTGACCTTGACCCCGAGATAGGTCGTGCGCGGGCGGATCTTCAGATCCAGGGACTCCCGCACCGGTCGGCCCCCGGGCTCGAAGACGCTGACCGTAGTGGCCGCCACCAGGGGCTGGGGGCTGTCGGCGGCCTGAGGCGGCAGGGTGATGATCGCCCGCCCCTCCCCATCGGTGACCGAGCGGCCCAGATCGACGAAGGCCTCCTGGAAGGGCGTCCGCTGATCGCCCCATTGATAGTCCTCGAAGGCGGGGAAGGGGTTGGGATCGACCCGCAGCCGCGCCTCGCCCTCGACCTGCAGGCCCGAGCCCGGCGCCCCGTAGAGGAACCGGGCGTTGATGTCGAGATTGCGGCTCTGCCCCGCCGCGACGGGGCTGGCCTCCTGGCCGGTCAGGGTCACCGCCAGCCGCTGTGGGGCGAAATCCTCGACAGCGAAGGTGACGTCTCCTGCCGGACGCTCCAGGCCCTCGATCTCCAGGGCGACCCGCCAGCGACCCCGGGGCGCGCTGCGCGGCAGGGCGATGTCGGCGGCTGCGGAGCCCAGGGGCGCGCCGTCAAAGGCGTAACGGCGGAACTCGACCCCGGACGGCCTGCGCACGACGATCGCACCCTTCCGGTCCTTGACCGCCCGGGCCTGCTGATCGCGCAATAGGGCGTTCAGGCGCACGGTTTCGCCGGGCCGGTAAACCCCTCGATCGGTATAGAGATAGGCGTCAACCACAGCCGCCGCCGTGCGCCCGGCGGTGCTCGGGGCCGTCTCGGCGATCCGGCCGCCGACCCCCAGCCGCGAAAGGTCCGCCGGCGGGCGGTCGAGGTCCAGGAGCGCCAGATCCCCCTGCGGCCCATAGGCCATGATCATCCTGGCCCGCAGGGCGCCTTCGCCCTTGGTCAGGGCGGCGGCGAAGCGGGCGCGGCCCTGGCCATCGGTGCGCGCCTCGGCCAGATCCTCCCCATTGGCGGCCACCAGGGCCACCCGGATTCCGGACTGGGGACGGGCGCTCTTCAGGGAGCGGACGATGACATCCGTGGCCTCGGCGCCGGTATAGGCGCTCAGGGCCATGTCGGTGAAGATGATCCAGCGGCGGGCCTGGGCCGGGGGATTGGAGTCCTCCCCCGCCGTCAGGCTGCGCCCCCCTGAGGCGTCCCTGGCCTTGATCACATAGCCGCCGGGCTTCATCTCCCGCAGGACGGCCCCCAGGGGAAAGACGGTGGTGGAGCGCCGGCCGGCCTCACCGGCCACGGCGACCTCGCCGCTCCAGACCTTCTGACCCTCCTGGTCGGGGCTGTCGGCCCCCCAGTCATAGGCCCATTCGCCCTCGGCGGTGGGTTCTGGGGCGCTGATGGATGTGCGGACAAGGTTGCGGTCAGCGACCCGCCAGACTTCGATGCCCAGACGGGTCACATTGACCGTCTCGATCCCGACGCCGTCAGATTCCTCCCGGGGCAGGATAACCCCGTCCCCGGCGAAACCGACGAAGGGCGGCTTCTCCCCGAAGGTGAAGTCTATGTCGGCATTGGCCGCCAGGGTTTCACCGTCCCGGGCCGGCAGGCCCTTGAGCAGGGTCACCCGGCGCTCGGTGAAGCCCAGGCCGGCCACGCAAAGCTCGGCTCCGTCCACGGCGACGGCGGGAGTCTCGCCCAGGTCCGGGGAAATGAGCACAAAGTCGGCATAGGCCACCTGCGGATCGAGGGGGCGGCTCATCTCCACGCAGGCCCGGGGCTGGGCCGTGCCGGTGTCCACCCGGGTGCGCCAGACCGCAAAGCCCTCGGGGACGGGGACGCCCCGCCGCGGCGCGTCGGCCCCCCGGGGGCGACCGAACAGGGACCAGCCCGCAGGGCCGGTATCGGCCCCTGACACCGCCAGCCTGGGCAGCCTCAGGCTGTCGACCCCCTTGGCGGTGAGGAAACCCCCGCCGAAGGCGGCGAGGATCAGGACCCCGGCCAGGATCACCGGGGTCCGACCCTGTGTCAGCCGCCCCTGCAGGCTCCGCCACCAGGGCGTCTTGGGCGAGGCGGGCTCAGGCGACGCCGGTACGGGTGAAGGGGGATCAGGAACGACGGAGTCGGGCGCGTCATCGTTCGGCGTCATCAGCTTCCCCCCCCCCGATCAGCCTCTCGAAAAGATTTAGTAGAGCCTGGACATCCCGTCGCCGTTAATCATGCCACATGTGCGCCCCTGGCCCATCAGGATTTCTGTTTACCCTGTTCTGCGGACGGTTCGTTTACCCTGAGCCGGCATAGTCCCCGCCTGAATGTGAACCTCACGCGGGGCGCAGACGTGCGAACCTCTTTCCTCATGGGCCTGATCGCCCGGCTGCGCTCAGGCGCCCGCGACGAGAGCGGCGCCGCAGCGATCATTTTCGCCATGTCGCTGGTCCTGCTCGCCCCGCTGACCCTGGGGGTTTTCGACGTCTATATGGGCGCCAATCAACGCCAGAAGCTGCAGGACGCCCTGGATGCCGCCACCCTGTTCGCCGCCCGGTCCTCGGCCCAGACGTCGAGGGACATCAATGAGGTCGGCCAGCGGGCGCTGAGAGCCAATCTGACCTCCTATCCCGGGGCGGCGCTGATCAGTTCGAGCTTCACGCTGGATGGGCCAAAGGTCGTCGCTTCGGCGGAAATGAAGCCCATGGCGGTGGCCACCGGCTTCTTTCAGCACGGCAATGTAAAGGCGTCCGCAGAGGCCCTGCGCGCCATGGATCGCCTGGAGGTCGCCCTGGTGCTGGACAATACCGGCTCCATGTCGGGGACCAAGCTCAGAACCCTGAAGACCGCGGCGAAGGATCTGGTGGACAAGCTGGAGTCTGCGGCCACGCGCAGCACCGCCCAGGATCCCATTCAGATCTCCCTGGTGCCGTTCTCCAGCACGGTGCGCGTCGCAAAGAATGTCAGCGTCAGAGACTACAACACCAGCACGCGCACGGGGCCGGGGATCCCGAATTGGCTGGATGGCCGGGCCCTGGGACACAACGCCGCCAGAGTCGACATCTTCACCACCGCCAATACGGACCGGTTCGCCGTCCTGAAGTCGATGAACAACAATCAGGTCTGGGGGGGGTGCGTGGAGAGTCGGCGACAGCCCTATGATGTGCAGGACACGGCGCCTTTCGCCGCAGACAGTAATAGCTACTTCGTGCCGTACTTCGCGCCGGACGAGCCCGACAATGGATCCGGGGGGTCTTCCTATCCCAACAACTATCTGAATGACCGGACTTCGGGCGACAGCTGGCAGCGCCAGGGCAATGTCGCCAAATATAACAGGGCTACCCCCAGCGGCGGCGGCCCGAATAATGGCTGTAATATTGAGCCGGTCATGCCGCTGACCACGAACATGAGCGCCCTGAAGAGGGCCATCGACGACATGACCGCGAGTGGTACGACCAACATCCCCATGGGGCTGGTCTGGGGCTGGCACACAATCTCGCCCAACGCGCCCCTGGCCGATGGCGTCGCCTACGGGACCAAGAACCATCGGAAGATCATCATCCTTATGACGGATGGCGATAATGTTCACAGCACCGCCAGCAACCACAACAGCTCGGCCTATAGTGGACTTGGATATATCTGGCAGGGTCTGCTGGGCATCACCTCAGGTTCCGCATCTTTCCGCGCAAGCCGGATGGATAGTCGTCTGGCGCTGCTTTGCGAGAACATCAAAAAGAAGGATATTGTCCTTTACACCGTGCGTGTGGAGGTCGAGAGCGGTTCAAGCAGTCTGCTGCGTAACTGCGCCACGGACCCCGAAAAATTCTACGACGTGCAGAATGTCTCGCAACTTGGCGCGGCCTTCGACGCCATTGCCGGCTCGATCGACAATCTGCGGCTGACCAGGTAGCCGCAAGCGCCCCAGGCCCGGGGTGGCCGTTCCACCGCCTGAGGCCGACGGCAGGCCGCCGCTCCCAGGATCAATTCCGCCGCCCGCCGGGGCGCTGATCATCGCCAGGCGATGACCCTCCGCCTCGATGGCGGCCGGGAAATCGACCATGATCCCAAGCCTCCGCGCCCTGGCGGAAGGGAGGCTCGCCCGGGTCAGGCTCAGGTCCCGGCGCCCGACATAGGGCCGTCGTCTGCCTAAAGCAGTTTGATTTCCCGCAGGCGCTGCTGGAGGTAGCCGTCGGCGGTGATGGGCTCAAGGTAGCGATCAGTATGGGCCGCATCGACACAGCCGGGCAGGGTTCGGATCTCATAGTCCGGATTGAAGTGCAGGAAAAAGGGCGTCGAATAGCGCGCCACCCCCCGCCGGTCCGGGGTGGGATTGACCACCCGATGGGTTGTGGAGGGCAGGCGGTGGTTGGTCAGCCGCTGCAGCATGTCGCCGATATTGCAGACCAGGGAGCCGGCCGGCGGATTGATGGCCAGCCAGCCGCCATCCCGCCGCAGCACCTCAAGCCCGGCCTCTTCGGCGCCCAGCAGCAGGGTGATGACATTGATGTCCTCGTGGGCCGCCGCCCGGATGTGGGGGCCTTGGCCAGATGTCGGCGGGTAGTGGAGCAGCCGGAGCACGGAATTGCCCTGGTCGACCGTGGGGGCGAAGAACTGCCGGTCCAGCCCCAGATAGACCGCCAGGGCCTCCAGGACCTTCAGTCCCAGGTGGTCGAGGGCGCCGTAGAGCCAGGTGACCTCGTTCTGAAACGCGGGAACCTCGGCAGGCCACACATTGGGGGGCATCACAGCCCCGTAGGGGTGGCCGGGGGGCAGGTCCCGGCCCATGTGCCAGAATTCCTTCAGGTCGTGGTGTGTCTCGCCCTTGGCGGTCTCGACGCCGAACGGGGTATAGCCCCGTTGTCCCCCCTGGCCGGCAACATAGGCGCGCTTGGCGGACTCCGGCAGGGCGAAGAACGCCCGGGTTGCGGCCAGCGCCCCCTCGATCCGGTCCTGGGCCAGGGGATGATCGGCTATGACGGCAAAACCATAATGCGTGAACGAGTCCCCCAGGGCCTGAGCAAAGGCGCCGAAATCGGCCTCATAGGCGTCAAATGACACGGGAATGATCGATTCTGCTGACACAGTGGGGCTCTCTGGGGCCGGATGAGGTCGCCGCGACGGACTTAAATCCGCCATAACGGAACTTCGTAAGAGGGCCTAGCGTTGCTGCAGACATAACCACTCTCGGAGAGACCATATGCGTCACCTGACCGCAGCCTCAGTGGGGCTCCTCGGCGTCTTCGCCCTGGCCGCCTGCACCACCATCGATCCCCATACGGGCCAGCAGGTCCGCAACAATACCGGCACGGGCGCCCTGGCCGGGGCCCTTGGCGGCGCGGCCCTGGGCTATCTCACCAACACCAATAAGAGCGCCGAGGGCCGCAAGAACGCCCTGATCGGCGCGGGCGTCGGGGCGCTGGCCGGCGCCGCCGCCGGCAACTATATGGACCGCCAGCAGGCCGAGCTCCGCCAGCAGATGGCCGGCACGGGCGTCGACGTGATCCGCCAGGGTGACAACATCATCCTGAACATGCCCAGCGATGTGACCTTTGCGGTCGATCGGTCTGACATCCAGCCGCGATTCCATCCCGTGCTGGACGATGTGGCGCGGACCCTGAACGCCTATCCCCAGACCCTGGTGGACGTGATCGGTCATGCGGATTCCACCGGCGCCGACGCCTATAACCAGGCCCTGTCGGAGCGCCGGGCCGGATCGGTGGCGGGCTATCTGGTCAATCGCGGCCGGGTCAATCCTGACCGCATCTATGTGGAAGGCCGCGGCGAGAGCCAGCCCCGCGCCACCAATGCGACCCCCGAGGGCCGCGCGCAGAACCGCCGGGTGGAGATCATCCTGCGTCCCCTGACCAACTGATCGCCCGGCAGCCCTTAACGGGCGGCTCCCCGGGGCGTTGTCCCTGGGGAGCCGTTTTGCTGTCAGCACGGTTTCCAATTGCTGCGCTGCGGCGTAAAAGGGTCGCCATGGCAAACAAGGTTCGCAAAGACGCCGCCGAGGCCCTGGACGGTCTCCTCTTCGACGGCATGACCATCATGGCCGGAGGCTTTGGCCTCTGCGGCATTCCTGAGAATCTGATCGCGGCGATCCGCGCCCACGGGGTGAAGGACCTGACGGTGATCTCCAACAACTGCGGGATCGACGGCTTCGGCCTCGGGGTCCTGCTGGAGAACCGGCAGATCAGGAAGATGATCAGTTCCTATGTGGGGGAGAACAAGCTGTTCGAGCAGCTCTATCTCTCCGGGGAGCTGGAGCTGGAATTCAATCCCCAGGGCACGCTGGCCGAACGCATCCGCGCCGGCGGGGCGGGCATCCCGGCCTTCTTCACCAAGACCGGGGTCGGCACCCTGGTGGCCGAGGGCAAGGAAGTCCGCGACTTCGACGGCGAACTCTATGTGATGGAGCGCGGCCTGACCGCCGATCTGTCGATCATCAAGGCCGATCTGGGCGACACGGCGGGCAATCTGATGTTCCGCAAGACCGCGCGAAACTTCAATCCGATGATGGCCACGGCGGGGGCCAGGACCGTTGTCGAGGTCGAGCGGCTTGTGGCGCCCGGCGACCTGGACAAGGACCACATCCATACGCCGGGCATATTTGTGGACGCCATTTTCCAGGGGGCGGCCTTTGAAAAGCGCATTGAGCGGGTGACCACCCGGCCTAGAACCGCCCAACCCGCCGCCGGGGAGACCGTCTGATGGCCTGGACCCGAGACGAAATGGCCGCCCGGGCCGCCCGGGAGCTACAGGACGGCTTCTATGTCAATCTGGGGATCGGCATTCCGACCCTGGTGGCCAACTATATCCCGGCCGGCGTCGAGGTGACCCTGCAGAGCGAGAACGGCATGCTCGGCATGGGACCCTTTCCCTTCGAGGGGGAAGAGGACGCCGACCTGATCAATGCCGGCAAGCAGACCATTACCGAGCTCGACGCATCATCCTATTTCTCGTCGGCCGACAGCTTCGCCATGATCCGCGGCGGTCACATCGACCTGTCGATCCTGGGCGCCATGCAGGTGGCGGCCAATGGGGACCTGGCCAACTGGATGGTGCCCGGCAAGATGGTCAAGGGCATGGGCGGGGCCATGGACCTGGTGGCCGGGGTCAAGCGCGTGGTCGTCGTCATGGAGCACACCGAGAAATCCGGCGCGCCCAAGCTGGTCAAGGCCTGCAACCTGCCCCTGACCGGCCAGGGGGTCGTGGACCTGGTCATCACCGATCTCGGCGTCTTCGAGGTGGACCGGGGCCGCTCGCCCCTGCGGCTCGTGCAACTGGCCGACGGGGTGAGCCTGGATGAGGTCCGCGCCAGGACCGAAGCATCCTTTGAGGTCGCCCTGGCGTAACCCCTTCGGCCGCGAGCGGACGCTCAAGGCGCTCTGGGCAGGCCGGTGACCGGGTCCCGGGGCTGAGGCGCGAAGCCTTCGCCCACGAACATCTCCGCCCGCCGGCTCCGCTCAGGATCCAGCCAGACATTGACGATCTCCACCTCGCCCACCCGGGCGAAGTCGGCCTTCATCTCGGCGGTGAAGTCCGGCTCCAGGCTCATGGCCAGCACCCGGTCCCCGTCGGCGGCGGTCAGGGGGGATTCGGTCTCGGCCTGGTTCTGCGGCGTCGCCGACCGCGCCCACATCCGCAGGGGCGCAGCGTCGGGGCGGGCGAAATAGTCGCGGCCATAATAGGCCGCCGCATTGAACATGAACCGGTCGTCCACCGCGATGGCCGAGACCCGCAGGTCATGCATGGCGCGATTGGTCAGGGCCTCGGTCATCTGCGACCAGCCCTTGGCGCGCTTGAAGCTGTTGGCCATGCCGGCCCGCTCAGCCAGGTCCGGGGAGATCACGAAGGACAGGAACAGGGCCGCCAGCACCCCTTGGGTCCCCAGGGCGGCGATGAGCCAGCCCCTGGCCCGCCAGCGCAGCAGCCAGGCTGTGACCAGGATGATGCCGGCCACATAGCCTGCCGCGGTCCAGTTGGCGTTGGCCCGGCTGAGCAGGGCCTGAAGGGTCACGATCAGGAAGGGCGGCAGGGCGAAGCACAGCAGCAGCAGGTCTTGGCCCGTCAGCCGGCGACGCCAGGCCAGCATGACCGCCCCCCCGATCAGGACGGCGAAGGGAATGGGGCCAAACACCCCGAACTGTGAGCCCACGAAGCTGAGCAGTTCCCCGGGGTGGAACAGGTCGCTGGCGCTCCAGTTGGCGTTGGCCGCCGTGTGCGTGACCGTCGAGAACCCATGCAGGGCGTTCCAGATCAGATTGGGCGCCAGGACGGCCATCGCCGCGCCCAGCGCTGCGGCCATGACGGTTGGCCGCCAGGGCGCCCGGGCCTCCCGGTCGAGGACCAGGTGAAGCCCGACCCCGAGGAGGGCGTAGATCGCGGCGTATTTGGACAGGAAGGCCAGGCCGAGCAAGGCGCCGGCGCCGGCCGCCACCCGCCACTGTCGCGGGCCATCGGTCCCGGGGAGCCGGACATAGAGGGCCAGGGCCCAGACCAGGGCCGCCATCAGCGGCCCGTCCGTGGCCACCACCGCCGAAGACAGCTGCACCCCTGGGGTCAGGTGATAGAGCGCGCAGGCCGCCAGGGCGACCTCGACCCCATAGAGCCGGCGGGCGAGGACAAACACCCCGAGCGCCGTGGCGGCCTGGAAAAGCGGCGCCGAAAGTCGGACCAGGGGCTCGGCGTCGCCGGCCAGGGTGGTCGCCCAGATCGCCCAGGCCACCATGGGCGGCTTGGAGAAATAGCCGAAGTCCAGGCTTCGGGACCATAGCCAGTACTGGGCTTCGTCGGGATAGAGTTCCAGGGGTGTGACAAATATCGTCGCCAGCCGCACCGCCGTCAGGGCCACGGTGATCCATAGCGCCATACGCCAGGCGGACAGGGACGGATCAGAGGGCGAATTTGACAAGGACGGCTCCCGAAACCGCGCGGACCGTTGCCCGTGCAAGCGGCGCTGTAAAGGTCCAGGCGCCCCTCAGTGTGGCGCCGCAACAACAGGTTGGCGACGTCATAAATCCCTCACCTACAAGTGGCCTACTTGCCTGTATAGAGCGCCGAAACCGGGGTGCGCGCGTGCCCGCCCGCCCCGGGCTCGATGGATAGGGGAATCTCACAATGACTTCGATGAAGCGCCTCGCTGGCGGGGCTGCGCTCACTGCGCTCGTCTGCGCCATGGGCAGCGCCGTCTACGCGCAGGAAACCACGTCGGCCATCCGCGGCCAGGTGTTCAGTGAGGCTGGCGCCCCGGTGGGCAATGCCAGCGTCACCGTGGTGCACACGCCCTCCAACACCCGGTCGGTGACCGGCACCAATGCCCAGGGCGTGTTTGACGCCCGCGGCCTTCGGGTTGGCGGCCCCTACAGAATTACGGTGAGCGCCCCGGGCTTCGGCGAGCGCACCCAGGACAACGTTTTCCTGACCCTCGGCGAAACCACCCGCCTGAGCTTCGACCTGTTCTCGCAGGTGGCTGAACTGGTGGTCACCGCCGCCCCCGGCGAGGACAGCACCGGCGTGCGTCGCGTGCTCGACGAGACCGCCATCGAGAGCGTCGTTTCGGTCAGCCGAGACATCCGCGACCTGGCGCGCCGCAGCCCGCTGGTCACCCAGAACACCCGCGGCGACGGCGGCATCTCCATCGCCGGCTCCAATCCGCGCAACAACCGCATCACCATTGACGGCGCCCAGGCCCAGGACGACTTCGGCCTGAACACCGGCGGCACGCCCACCCGGCGCGGCCCCATCTCCCTGGACGCGGTTGAGCAGTTCACGGTCGATGCGGTTCCCGTGGACGTGGAGAACGGCGACTTCTCCGGCGGCGCCCTGGACGTGGTGCTGAAGTCCGGCGAGAACGACTTCCGCGGCAGCCTGTTCCTCAACTATCTGAACGACGGCATGGTCGGCCGCACGATCCGCGGCAACGACATTGCCTCGCAGGTCAGCCAGACCAATTGGGGCGCCTTCCTGTCCGGGCCGATCTGGCAGGACCGCCTGTTCTTCGCGGCGTCCTACGAGATCTATGAGACCAGCGACCTGACCGCCACGGGTCCCGAGGGCGCCGGCTTCGCCAACGCCGTGCGCGGCGTGAACCAGGCCCTGATCGATCAGGTCACCGGGGTCTTCAACAGCAACTACGCCAGCAAGTTCGATGTCGGCACGATCGCCCGCACCAAGCCGGTCCTGGATGAGAAATACTCCTTCAAGATCGACGCCAACCTGTCGGAGCAGCATCGCCTGTCCATGACTGCGCGCTATGCGCTCTCCGAGCTGATCCAGCGGACCAACATCACCACCTCTTCGGCCGGCCTGGACTCCCAGTGGTACCTCACCGGCGAAGAGGACTATTCCTATACCGGCGAACTGAATTCGGACTGGACGGACACCTTCTCGACCCAGCTGCGGGTGACCCTGCGCGACTATGAGCGCCGCCAGATGCCGCCGTCGGGCCAGGAGTTTGCCCATGTGCAGGTCTGTCTTGCCCCCACCAGCGGGGGCTCGCCCATCAACTGCGACCTCGCCGGCCAGGCCAACCCCTCGCTGCTGCAGTTTGGTCCTGACCAGTTCCGTCACGCCAACGAGCTGGCGACCGACAATCTGACCATTCAGTTCAAGGGCGAATGGGCTCTTGGCGATCACCGGCTGAAGTTTGGGGCCTCGAGCCAGACCCAGGAGATCATGAACCTCTTCATCCCGACCCAGGACGGGATCTATTATTTCGACTCGATCGCCGACTTCGGCGCCGGGCGCGCCAGCCGTCTGGGCTATACCGACGCCATCGGGGGCCGAAGCCTCGCCGAAGCGTCCGCCGCCCTGACCTACCGGCTGAATTCGGTGTTCCTGCAGGACACCTATGACATCCATCCCGACCTGACGGTCTCGGCCGGCCTGCGCTACGACTGGTACACCAATGACGACCCGCCGCCCCTGAACGTCAACTTCCTGGCCCGCAACGGCTTCTCCAACCAGAAGACCTATGATGGCCTGAGCGTGATGATGCCCCGCTTCTCGGCGGACTGGCGTGCGACGGACCGTCTGCAGGTGCGGGTCGGCGGCGGCCTGTTCTCCGGCGGCGTGCCGGACGTGCTGGCCTCCAACCCCTATGGCGGCGGCGCGGGCTTCCTGACCTCCGGCGTGGTGTTCGAGCGCAATGCCGACGGCACCTTCCGCGAGACTACCGGCGCCCCGGGCTTCACCCAGGCGATCGGGGCCTCGGCTCTGAATGTCAGCCGGACTGATGCCCGGACCTTCTATGACATCCCGGCCGCCGTCCGGGCGTTCCAGGGCGGCGCCAGCGCCTCCCCGGCCACCGAGGTGGCCGCGTTCGCGCCGGGCTTCCAGTTCCCCTCGGAGTGGAAGCTGTTCCTCAACGCCCAGTACGAACTCTGGGATGGTTGGAACCTGGGCCTCGACCTTGTCACGACTCAGGTCCGGGACGGGCTCCACATCCGCGACACGCGCGCGGCCCCGCTGGTGGTCAATGGCGTAACCCAGTTCACCCCCGATGGTCGCCTCCGTTATGACGGCATCGGCGGAACCGATGCCCAGCGCGCTGCGGCCGGCATCACCTCGCAGAACCTGGGCTCGGCCCGGGATCTGGTGGCCTATAACACTAACAAGGGGCGTGGTCTGGTTGCGGCCGTCTCCCTGCAGAAGACCTTCGACTTCGGCCTCGACGTGACGGGCAGCTACACCTACCAGGACGTCAACGACTTCGCGTCCTCGTTCCGGTTCAGCTCCACCCAGAGCTCCATGTACCAGGCTCCGGCGGGACAGGACCCCAACCAGCCGGCCTATGGCTCGTCCTATGAAGAGATCGAACACAGCTTCAAGTTCCAGGCGAGCTATGCCCGGTCCTTCCTGTGGGATCTGGAAACCCGCGCCACCCTGTTCGCCGAAAAACGCTCGGGTCGCGGCACCACCTTCGTCATGAGCGATGCGACCGGGGGCCGTAGCCCGGTGTTCGGGGTCAACCGCGGCTCCGCCCACCTCCTCTATGTGCCGGACATGTCGGGCAATGGGGGCGCCAGCGGCCTCGACTATGGTCTGGTCCGCTTCGCCGACACCTCGACCCGGGATAACTTCATCCGCGCCGTCCAGCAGTTCGGCCTGCCGCAGAACCAGATCGTCCCCAAGGGCTACTTCCAGAACGACGACATCCACATCGTCGACCTGCAGCTCAGCCAGGAACTGCCTTCCTATTTCGCCGGTCACAAGTTCCGTGTCGTTCTGGACATGCAGAACGTGCTGAACCTGCTGAACGACGAGTGGGGCATCGTTGAGGAATATACCGACGTGAACTCCCTGGTGCGGGTCAACTGCGCCAATGCGGCGGGCTCTGCGGTGGCCACGGGGGACCCCTCCTGCGCCCGGTATCGCTATTCCAGCTTCAGCGCCGATGGCCTGCGGGAGAACATCGACAACAACGGCAAGTCGCTCTGGGCCATCCAGGTCGGCCTGCGCTACGAGTTCTGATCCAAGGTTTGATCAGACTGAGATCAGGGGGCGGCTTTCGGGCCGCCCCCTTTTTTCGTGGGCGGCAGGGGCGCAAGGCTGAGCTTGACCTTGGGCCTGGCTGCGCCCATCTGCCCGGGTTCTGTCCGGATGGGCGCCTGGCGCCTGCACGAAGGGATCTGGGATGAGCCTCACTGTTCCCGCCGAATGGGCGCCCCACCGGGCCATGTGGCTGGGCTTTCCCAGCCACGAGGATCTGTGGGGCGAGGACTATGCCCCGGCCCAGGCCGAGGTGGCGGCCCTGGCCCGCGCCCTGGCTGGCCCGGGCCAGGAGCGGGTGCGGCTGATGACCGGGTCACCCCAGGGCGAAGCCGAGGCGCGGCGCCTGATGGAGGGCGAGGCCGGGATCGAGATACTGCCCGGGGCCTTCGGCGACATCTGGCTGCGGGACACGGGGCCGATCTTCGCTAGCCAGGGGGAGGGCTGGAGCGCCCGGGGGTTCGGCTTCAACGGCTGGGGCGGCAAGTACGTCTATCCCCATGACGAGACAGTCGCCGGTCAGATCGCCGCCCAGGCTGGCCTGCCCCTGGTGGCCCACGATTTCGTGCTCGAAGGCGGCGCCCTGGACCACGACGGCTTCGGCACGGTGCTGACCACCGGACAGTGCCTTTTGAACCCGAACCGCAACCCTGGCTGGAGTGCCGAGGCTGCCGAGGCCGCGCTTGCCGAGGCGCTCGGGGTGCGCAAGACCCTGTGGCTGGGGGCCGGCCTGCAGAACGACCATACCGACGGCCATGTGGACAACCTGGCCCGGTTCGTGGCGCCTGGCCTGGTGGTCTGCCCCGTCGCCTTCGGGCGCGGCGACCCGAACATGGACGCCTATGACGACGCCGCCCGCCGCCTGGCCGGCATGACCGACGCCCGGGGTGCGCGGCTGAAGGTGGTGCGAATCCCGTCGCCGGGCTGGATCGAGAACGCCGACGGCGACTATGTGCCGGCCTCGCACATGAACTTCATCATCGCCAACGGGGCGGTGATCGTGCCCATCTATGCGCAGCGTCCGGGCGAGATGGCGATCCAGGCCCTGGAGAGCCTGTTCCCCGACCGAAAGGTCATCGGCCTGCCGTCGGCCGCCATCCTCACCGGCGGCGGGTCCTTCCACTGCATCACCCAGCAGGAGCCCGCCTGATGGCCCGCATCATCAAGGTCGCCGCCATCCAGACCGCCTATGGCCTGGACCTCGAGGCCAACATCAAGAAGACTGCGGGCTTCATCCGCGAGGCGGCCGGCCAGGGCGCCCAGGTGATCCTGCCGTCTGAGCTGTTCCAGGGCCCCTATTTCTGCGTGACCCAGGAAGAGCGCTGGTTCGCCACCGCCCATCCCTGGCGCGAGCACCCCTGCGTCACCGCCCTTGCCCCCCTGGCGGCCGAACTTGGGATCGTCCTGCCGATCTCGATCTATGAGCGCGAAGGCCCGCACTATTTCAACAGCGTGGTGATGATCGACGCCGACGGCTCGCCCATGGGCGTCTATCGCAAGAGCCACATCCCCGACGGGCCGGGCTATCAGGAAAAGTACTATTTCCGCCCCGGGGATACGGGTTTTCGCGTCTGGGACACCCGGTTTGGCAAGGTCGGCGTCGGCATCTGCTGGGATCAGTGGTACCCCGAGGCCGCCCGGGCCATGGCCCTGATGGGCGCCGAGGTGCTGTTCTATCCCACCGCCATCGGCTCCGAGCCCCATGACGAGACCCTGGACACTGCCGCCCCCTGGCGGCGCGCCATGCAGGGCCATGCGGTCTCCAATGTCATCCCGGTGGTCGGCGCCAACCGCACGGGCTTCGAGCCCTGGGAGAACTATCCTGGGGGCGGACAGCGCTTCTATGGCGCCACCTTCATCGCCGACCATCGCGGCGATCTGGTCGCCGAGTTCGGCGGCAACGATGAGGGCGTGCTGGCGGCGGAATTCGACCTCGACTTCCTGGCGACCCACCGGGCGGCCTGGGGCTTTTTCCGCGACCGCCGCACCGAGCTCTACGGCGCCCTGTCGCGGCCTCGACCGGCCTGAGTGCTATAGGCTCGCGCCATGATCGAAACCGAGCGACTGATCCTGCGCTTGTGGCGTGACGAGGACCTCGAGCCGTTCGCGCAGATGTGCGCCGACGAGGAGGTGATGCGCTGGTTGGGCGGCGTGCTTACGCGGGACGACGCTGAGGCCTATATGGACCGCGCTCATGACGCCTACGCCACGCTAGGCATGGCGCGGTTCGCCATTGAGCGGAGAGCCGATGGCGCATTCCTGGGGGCATGCGGTCTGATGCCCTCGCATTCGCGCATCCCCTTGCCACCTTTCATCGACATTGGCTGGCGGCTGTCGCGCCTCGCCTGGGGAATGGGCTATGCGACCGAAGCCGCCAACGCCATGATGCGCGATGGATTTGAGCGTCTGGAGCTTGCGGAGATCGCCGCCATCACCGCGCGGATCAATCTGCGGTCCCGCGCGGTGATGGAGAGGCTTGGCATGGCGCGGGACAAGGCGAGCGACTTCGCTGATCCCATACACCCAGAAGATGACCCGATGCGCCCGACGGTGGTCTACCGGGCGTATCGGGCCTAGCGGGTTTTCTATCGAAGGACAGCCAGGCCGTTCTTGATCACCGTGGCGTTGCGCTCCTTCACGCGGGCCTCGAAGCTGATCTCCTTGCCGTCCTTCCAGATGTCCACCGTGATGGTGTCGCCGGGGAAGACAGGCGCCGAAAAGCGCGCCTCGTGGCTCTTGATCTGGTCGGGATCGAAGTCGGTGACCGCCTGCAGGATGGCGCGGCAGGTAATGCCATAGGTGCACAGGCCGTGCAGGATCGGCCGCGGGAAGCCCGAGCGCTTGGCCGAGTCCGGATCGGAATGCAGCGGGTTACGGTCGCCGTTCAGCCGGTAGAGCAGGGCCTGGTCCTCGCGGGTGGTGAAGTCCACCGACATGTCCGGCGCCCGGTCAGGCGCCCTGTGCGGCTCAGGCGCGCCGTCGGTCGGGCCGCCGAAGCCGCCATCGCCGCGGGCGAAGGTGGACGAGGTCAGGGTGGCGACCTTTTCGCCGGCCTCGTCGGTCCAGACCGACTCATTGATGATGACCGCGCCCTTGTCCTTGCCCTTGTCATAGGCGCCGACCGTGCGGCCCTCGACCGTGAAGGTCCCCTTGGACGGCAGGGGCTTGTGCAGTTCCACCTTCTGTTCGCCGTGCACGACCATCAGGAAGTTGATCTGGCTGGGGCGATGGCCTTCCGGCATCGCCGGGGCCGGCCCGGCATTGGCTGCGGCCCGGGCGCCGGCGGCCAGGACGGTGGCCGCGGTCGGGATGACCTTCAGGTTCTTCTCATAGACGAAGGCCAGCTCCGTCTCGTTCATGGGGTCCTGACCCATGCCGACGCCAAGCGCGTAGAGCATCACGTCCTTGTCGCCATAGGTGAAGGTGCGCGGGCCCGTGCGCTGATCGAGAATGTCGGGATAAAAGATAGGCATGTTGAAATGTTCCTCCGGAGCCCGTTCCTGGACGGGGCTGCTCATCTATGGCGCTGATTGAACCGACACAGCGGCCACAAGGCAAGCGTCCCTCCAGGGGTTTGCCGCCCCTGCCATGATCGGCTAGAAGCCCCCGACCGCTCCGTGCGTGGGTCCTCACCGGCCCCGGCTGGGCCCCCGAATCCTCGAAGGTTACCAATGACCGAGACGACCCCATCGGCCGCGGGCCAACTGACCGGCACTGTCCTCTACTACAAGCAGCCCGAGCCGCTGAACCCGACCATGCACAAGGGCATGGGCGTCAAGCGCATCGACGGGCCCTTCGGCTTTGCGGCCAAGCATAATCTGGTGCCCCTGACCGCCTCGGAGTTCCAGCTCGGCGTGCTCAATGGGCCGATCATCTTCGTGGGCGAGGAAAAGACGCCTTTGCAGGTGATGGGGCTGAACCACGACGAAAACCTCTTCGTCCTGCCCACCGGCGTGTTCGATGCCGGCGTCTATGTGCCGGCCTATGTCCGCCGCTATCCGTTCGTGTTCGCCAATGACGCCCAGGCCGGCCAGTCGATCCTGTGCGTCGACCGTTCGGCGGCCTTCTTCGCCGAGAGCGATCCGGAGCTGGCCTTCTTCGACGAGAAGGGCGAGCCCACCGAGTACACCCAGAACTGCATGAAGTTCTGCAATGACTATGAGATCGAGCGCCAGAAGACCCAGAGCTTCGTCCAGCTGCTCAAGGCGCTGGATCTGTTCGAGGCCAAGGAGTCCTACTACACTCCGGTCAACCAAGAGGGCACGCCCGGCGAGCCCCTCAAGCTGGCGGACTATTTCGGCGTCTCCGAGGATCGCCTGCGCGCGCTGCCGGCCGACAAGTTCATGGATCTGCGCCAGTCGGGCGCCCTGAACCTGATCTATGCCCACCTGATCTCCCTGGCCCAGTGGGACCGGCTGGTGGCCCTGTCGATGAACCGCCAGATGCAGCTGCAGACTCAGGCCCCCCAGGCGGCCAACAGCTGATCGACCGATCCCGCCCGGTCGGCGCTGGCGCCTACCGGGCGAAGATGCTGCGGGTCAGGCAGGAAAACACCAGCCTGCCGGCCTCATCCAGCAGGTCGTGCTGGGCGATGACGATTCCCTTGCCCTCGCCCACAGGGTCCTTGCCCATGATGGTCATGCGGGCGCGGAGCAGTTCGCCGGGCGGTGGATTGCGCACCCAGCGCAGGGCGTCGACCCCCAGGCGCTTGGTCTGCGGCCAGCCTGTGGCGGCCTGTCCGTCCAGCCGGGCCCAGATGGCGAACACCATGGCGTCAGGCGCCCCGCGATCGGCGGTCCATCCCGGGGTAAAGGCCGCGATGAAGGCCTCCAGGGTCCGGGCGTCCACGGCCGAGGCCCCCAGGGCGACCACCTGTCCGACTTCGATCTCGTCGAATGACCCCGGCATTGGCGTTCCCCTGCTGCCCCATGATGTAACCACCGCCCCCAGCGCGGCGTAAAGCGCAAGGGAACCCGCCGGCGCGAATCGGATGTTTGCGGGTCCTGCCCATCTGGCCCCATATAGCGGTGACCCCAAAACAGGTTCGGACCCCCGATGACGCCTCGCCTTGCTGGCCTCGTGCTCGCCTTGACGGTCCTGCTGGCCCCGGCCGCCCAGGCGGCGGCGGTGGACACCGGTCATCTCCAGGCCGAGCTGATCACCCAGACCCCAGCCATCGCCCCGGGCCAGACCATTCAGGTCGCCCTGCGTCAGGAGATCGACAAGGGCTGGCACACCTACTGGCGCAATCCCGGCGATTCCGGCCAGGCCACCAAGATCACCTGGACCCTGCCGCCGGGCTGGACCGTGGGCGACTTCGTCTGGCGGGCGCCTCAGCCCTATCCGGTCGGGCCGCTGGTGAACTACGGCTATTCGGGCGAGGTGCTGCTGCCCATGGCCCTCACCGCCCCCGCCGGCGCCCCGGTGGGTCAGGCGGTGACCCTCCGGGCCCGGGCCGACTTCCTGGTCTGCGAGGACATCTGCATTCCCGAGAGTGCTGAGCTGGAGCTGGTCCTCCCGGTTCAGGCGCAGGCGCCCGCGCCCGCCGGGCGTTGGGCCGCCCCCATCGCCCGCGCCCTGGATGCGGCCCCCAGGCGGGCGGATCTGACGGCCCGTTTTGAGACCGGCGAACAGGGCCTGAAGCTGGCGGTCACCGGCCCGGCCCTGGCGGGACAGGACCTGGCGGGCAGCTACTTCTTTCCCTTTGACGGGGCGGTCATCGACCATGCCGCCCCCCAATCCGTCGAGCGGGGACCCCAGGGCCTGACCCTTGGCCTGACCGCCAGCTACGCCTTCCAGGGGCCGGAACCCCCTGAGGTCCTGATCGGCGTGCTGAAGGCCGGGGAGGCCTATTACGAGATCGAGGCGACGGCCGGTCCCCTGGCGCCCGAGGCCGCCGGCCTTGGCCCGCCACCCCCCCGCAGCGGGGGGGCGACGGGCGCCGGCCTCGGCCTGGCCCTGGCCCTGGCGTTTGCGGCCCTCGGCGGCCAGATCCTCAACCTGATGCCCTGCGTCTTCCCGATCCTGGCCATGAAGGCCGCCAGCCTCGCCGGCCACGCCCATGAGGTGAAAGGCGCCCGCCGCCAGGGCCTGGCCTTTCTGGCGGGCGTGCTGGCCACCTTCCTGGCCCTGGCTGGCGCTCTGATCCTCGCCCAGGCGGCGGGCGCCGCGGTCGGCTGGGGCTTCCAGCTGCAGTCTCCGCCGGTGGTGGCCGCCCTTTGCCTGCTCATGCTGGCGGTGGCGCTCAACCTGTCAGGGGTGTTTGAGGTGGGCGCCTCGCTCCAGGGCGTCGGATCTGACCTCGCCGCCCGGGGCGGGCTCACGGGCGCATTCTTTACGGGCGTTCTGGCGGTGATGGTGGCCGCCCCCTGCACGGCCCCGTTCATGGCCCCGGCCCTGGGCTGGGCCCTGACCCAGGCCCCGGCGAGCGCCCTGCTGGTGTTCGCGGCCCTGGGCCTTGGATTCGCCGCGCCGTTCGTCGCCCTGGCCTTCGCCCCGGGTCTCCTGGCCCGCCTGCCCCGTCCCGGACCCTGGATGATTCATCTGCGCCGGGTGCTGGCCTTTCCCATGTATGGCGCCGCCGCCTGGCTGCTCTGGGTGCTCACCCTGCAGGCCGGCCCCATGGGCATGGCCCGCCTCCTGGCGACCGCCCTTGTCCTGGCCCTGGCCGCCTGGCTCTACGGCCTCGCCCAGGGACGGCCGGGGGGGCTTGGCCTGCGGGCCGGCGCAGCGGGTCTTGCGGGCCTGGCGATCATCGCCACGGTCTATCCGACCTATCCTCAGGCCCCGGCGCCGGGCGCAGAGCCCGGGGGGACTGTCGCCGAACTGCCCTACGAGCCCTACAGCCCTGAACGGCTGGCGCAGTTGCGGGCGCAGGGTTCGCCGGTCTTCGTCAACTTCACCGCCGCCTGGTGCGTCACCTGCCAGGTCAATGAGCAGGTCGCCCTGGCGCGGCAGGGGGTGGCCGACACCCTGGCCGCCACCGGCGCAGTCTATCTGAAGGCCGACTGGACCCGGAAGGACGACGTGATCGCCGCCGAACTGGCGCGCCACGGCCGCGCCGGCGTGCCCCTCTATCTCGTCTATGACGCCAGGGGGTCGGCGCCGGTCGTCCTCCCGCAGATTCTTACCGAGGCCGCCGTGATCCGCGCCCTGAAGGCCGCCGCCGGCTGACGCCCGCCCTAAGGGTCATACCGCCAATTTTCCACAGGAGACGCCCATGACGCCCTCGGTCCTTCCCCGCCGCCTGGCCCTGGCGGGCCTGGCCGCCCTGGCCGCCCTGATCGCGGCTCCGGCCCTGGCCTCGCCGAGCCTGGGCAAGCCCGCCCCGGCCTTCACAGCCGTCGATTCCACCGGCAAGGCCCGGACCCTGGCGGAGTTCCGGGGCAAGACCGTGGTTCTGGAATGGACCAATGAAGGCTGCCCCTATGTGCAGAAGCATTATGACGGCGGCGCCATGCAGGACCTGCAGACGCGCGCCGCCCGGGACGGGGTGATCTGGCTCAGCGTCATTTCCTCGGCGCCGGGCAAGCAGGGCCACAAGACGCCGGCCGAGGCCAATGCCTGGAGGACCCGGACCGGGGCTGCGCCCGCCGCCATCCTGCTCGACCCCAAGGGCCAGGTGGGTCGCGCCTATGGCGCCAAGACGACGCCTCACATGTACATCATCGATCCGGCGGGGACCCTGGTCTATATGGGCGGCATCGACGACCAGAACAGCGCTGACCCCGCCACCCTGGCCGGGGCGAAGAACTTCGTGGTCGCCGCCCTTGCGGACATGAAGGCCGGACGAGGCGTGGCCCGACCGGTGTCGCCTCCCTATGGCTGCAGCGTGAAGTACTGAGGGTTCAGCTCGCCTCGGCCGGCGCGATCCCGGAGGCCGGCCCCGGTGGGGCGAGGATGACCTCGACATTGTCATTGAGCAGATAGATGAGCTCTTTCAGGGCGCTGTCGCGGGCGGCCGGGTCCCTGGCCAGTTGCAGGGCGGCGAGCTTCACCGGCAGGTCCTCGGCTATCCCGCGCAGAATACAGGCCAGATCCCCATCATTCCCGCGCTCGCGGACGATCTTCTGTCCGGCCATGTCCAGGGCGGCCAGATCCGCGATACCCGTCTTGAAGGCGTCGGTGGCCGGCGCGTTCGACGGGCCCATGGCCTCGGCCTCGGCCTTCAGGGCCCGGGCGCGTTCGACGATGTCGGCAAACAGCGGCTCCAGGGCCGAGGCGGTCGGGGGCAGGGGGGGCTCCGGTCGCGCCGGAACAGGTCCAGCAGCCAGCCACAGGAGGCTTGAGGCGGCAAGGGCGGCGCAGGGCATGGGTTTGACCTCCAAACACAGTCTGGGCGGTGGGCGCCCGCCAAATCGCGGCGGACCAGAGACGGGACACTGAGCTTTTGCTAACCGGCTTTGCCCAGGTCCGTACAGTCGGCTTGTATGGCGTCGCTTGAATGGGGGATGAACCATGTCTGATCACCAGGCCGCCTGGCGGGGTCTGCGCGCCGCTGGCGCTGCGGCGGCGGCACGCCCCATCGCCAGCCTGTTTGACGCCGAGCCCGACCGCCTTGAGCGGCTGACCCTTGCGGCCGGCGGTCTCTACCTCGACCTCTCCAAGCAACCCTGGTCGCTCAAGGATATGGGCCTGGCCCTCGAACTCGCCCGGGCCGCCGAGGTGGAGGTCGCCCGCGATCATCTCTTCGGCGGCGGCGTGGTCAATCCCTCGGAAGGGCGCGCGGCCCTGCACATGGCCCTGCGCGCGCCTCGGGGGTCAGCCTTTTTCGCCCAAGGCGAACCTGTGTCAACCGAGGTGGAGGCCACCCGGGCGGCCATGGCTGATTTCGCCGGGTCGATCCGGACCGGCGTCCGCAAGGGCGCCACGGGACGGCCCTTCAAGGCGGTGGTCCATATCGGCATCGGCGGGTCGGACTTCGGGCCAAGACTGGTGTGGGAGGCCCTGCGCGCGCCGGTTCCCCCGATTGAGCTGCGCTTTGCCGCCAATGTGGATCCCGCCGATATCACCCAGGCGCTGGCTGGGCTTGATCCGGCCGAGACCCTGGTGGTCGTGGTCTCCAAGACCTTCACCACCCAGGAGACCATGGCCAATGCGGCCATCGCCCGGGCCTGGCTGCGGGACGCCCTGGGGACGGGCGCAGATGGCCATCTGGCGGCGGTGTCGGCGGCCCCCGACAGGGCCCAGGCCTTCGGCGTGCGCGCCGATCAGGTGTTCGGCTTTCGCGACTGGGTCGGGGGACGATACTCGATCTGGTCGGCGGTGGGCCTGTCCTGCGCCGTCGCCCTTGGCCCCGAGGCGTTCGAGGCCCTCCTGGCTGGCGGGGCGGCCATGGACGACCACTTCCGCGAGGCGCCGCTCGAAGCCAATGCTCCGGTCCTCCTGGCCCTGGCCCACATCTTCAACCGCAACGCCCTGGACCGTGCGGTGCGCGCCGTGACGCCCTACGCCCAGCGTCTGCGGCTCCTGCCCAATTTCCTGCAGCAACTGGAGATGGAGTCGAATGGCAAGCGGGTGCGCATGGACGGCCGGCCGGTGTCCCAGGCCACGGCCGCCACGGTGTTCGGCGACGCCGGCGCCAATGTGCAGCACGCCTTCTTTCAGCTGATGCATCAGGGCAGCGACGTGATCCCCGCCGACATCATTGCCGTGGCCCACAGCAATGATGGACACCCGGAATCCCAGACCATGCTCCTGGCCAATGCCGTGGCCCAGGCTGAGGCCCTGATGGTGGGCCGCCCGGAGGCAGAGGTGCGTCGCGCCCTGGCGCAGGACGGCCTGAGCGCCGGGGAGATCGACATCCTGGCGCCCCAGAAGACCTTCCCCGGCAATCGCCCCACGAGCTTTGTTCTGATGGACACCCTGAGCCCGGAAACCCTGGGCGCTCTGATCGCGCTCTATGAGCACAAGACCTTCGTCGAGGGGGTGATCTGGGGGATCAACAGTTTCGACCAGTGGGGGGTGGAACTGGGCAAGACCCTGGCGGGCCGCATCCTGGCTGACCTGGAGGGCGAGGCCCCCCAGGCCCACGACCCGTCCACCTCGGCGCTCATCGCCCGGCTGCGGGGTGCGCCCTGAAGGCTGGCCTTGGGGGCGCGCCTCGGCTATAGGGCCGGCCATGACCTTCGCCGCCCGCCTTCACGGCCATCCTCACCATCCGATCTCCTGCGGGATCGGGCGGGGTTGCGCGGCCTGAGATCAGGACGACGACCACGGCTCGAGCCCCCGCAGCGGACGGGGCTCGCCGCTGGATGTCCCCGTCCGTCGCACCCCAGGATTTCGGAGCGACGCATGACCTCTAAAGCCTTCACCGTTTCGCCTGAGCCCGCCGCGTCCTTGCGGCGCCCGGCTCCTTCCATTAAGCGCGCGCCATGACCGACGAGACCGCTCCCCTTCGCCCGGAGGCGCGCAGCCCGCGCGGCTTCATGGACCGTCGCGCCCGTGACCTGACAGCTGAACGCCAGATCCTCATCGCGGTTTCTGCGGTCTATGAGCGCTATGGGTTTGAGCCCCTGGACACCGGCGCCTTCGAATATGCCGATGCGCTGGGCAAGTTCCTGCCGGACGCCGACCGTCCCAATGAAGGGGTCTTCGCCCTTCAGGATGACGACGAGCAGTGGATGGCGCTGCGCTATGACCTTACCGCGCCCCTGGCCCGGTTCGCGGCCCAGACCTGGGAGACCCTGCCCAAGCCGTTCCGCCGCTACGCCTTCGGCCCGGTCTGGCGCAATGAAAAGCCCGGCCCCGGCCGCTTCCGGGAATTCACCCAGTGCGACGCCGACACGGTGGGATCGGCCAGGCCCGAGGCCGACGCCGAGATCATCGCCATGGCCGCCGAGGGTCTCGCCGCCGCCGGCCTGCCGGCGGGGTCGGCGGTGATCCGTATCAATAATCGCAAGCTGCTCAACGGTCTGCTGTCCACGGTCGGCGTCAGCGACGGGCGCCAGAAGCTCGGCGTCCTGCGGGCGGTGGACAAGCTCGATCGCCTGGGTCCTGACGGGGTGCGCCTGCTGCTCGGCGAGGGGCGCAGGGATGAGTCGGGCGCCTTTACCAGAGGGGCGGGGCTGAATGCGGCGGCGGCTGAGGCCGTACTGGCCTTCACCGCCGCCGGCGCCGGCGGCGGGGACCGGGCCGGGGTTCTTTCCCGCCTGGCCGACATCATCGGCGGCTCGGCTGAGGGGGATGCGGGGCTGGCCGAACTGGCGGCCATCGATGGGGCCCTCAGGATCCTCGGGGTGACCGAGGCCCAGGCGGTGTTCGAGCCGGCCATCGTCCGGGGTCTGGAGTACTATACCGGCGCGGTCTTCGAGGCGGAACTGCTGCTGGAGACTGCTGACGAAAAGGGCCAGCCGGTCCGGTTCGGCTCGATCGGCGGCGGTGGGCGCTATGATGATCTGGTGGCGCGCTTCACCGGCCAGATCGTGCCAGCCACGGGCTTCTCCTTCGGCGTCTCGCGTCTGGCCTCGGCCCTGCGCGCGGCGGGCCGGGATCTGGCGGCCGAGGTCCGCGGGCCCGTGGTGGTCATCGCTTTCAGCCAGGATGACATGGCCGATTACTTCGCCGCCGCCGCCGAGCTTCGCGCCGCGGGGATCGCTGCCGAGGTCTATCTGGGATCGTCGGGCATGAAGGCCCAGATGAAGTACGCTGACCGACGCCTGGCCCCAGCCGCCGTCATCCTGGGCGGTGACGAGATCGCCGCGGGAACCGTGACCATCAAGGATCTCGACCTCGGTCGGGAACTGGCCGCGGGCATCACCGACAACAGCCAGTGGCGCGAGCAGCGTCCCGGCCAGATCAACTGCCCCCGGAGCGAGCTTGTCGCCACGGTGGCCAAGATCGTCAGGGGCGGCTGATGCGGGTGGAGCCGACCCTGCCGCCAGCGGTTCTCGCCGCCATCCGCGCGCCCTTTGAGGACCTGGGCGCCACCCTGGCTGATGTGCCCCTGGTCCAGCCCCTGAACCTGATCCTCGACCTGGCGGGGGAGGGCCTGCGGGCGCGGCTGTTCGTGGTCCAGGCCGAGGGCGGCGCCGAGGCCTGCCTCCGCCCGGACTTCACGGCCCCTGTCGCCCGCAGCCACCTGGAATCCGGCGCCGTCCAGGGACGATACCTCTATCAGGGCAAGGCTTTCCGCGCCGCGCCTGAGCGCTCGGATCGGTCGGAGGAGTTCCTGCAGCTTGGCCTTGAGCGCTTCGACCCTCCGGCCACGGACCCGGTTTCCGCCGAGGTCGAAGTCACCATGCTGGCCTGGCGGGCGGCCAGCGCTGGCGGCCGGGACGACCTGACCCTCTGGCTGGGGGACGCGGCCCTGTTCTCCGCCTTTGTGGAGACTCTCGATCTTGCGCCCATCCTGGCGGCGCGGCTGGTCCGGATCGCCAAGCGCCCGCGTCTCCTTCAGGCCGAACTGGCCCGGGCCGGACAGGGGGTCGCTGAGGCGCCGGCCGGCGGGGAACTGGCCGATCTTCTCGCCGATCTGCCTGGGGAGGGCGCCGCCAACCTCCTGCGGGAGGTGTGGACCCTGGCCGGGGTCTCTCCGGTGGGGGGGCGCGGCCCAGGGGAGATCGCCGAGCGCCTGGTGGCCAAGGCCCATGCCCGGCGAACCCCGGCCCTCACCGAGGCTCAGGCCGCAGCGATTGTACGCTTTCGGGCGGTGCAGGGGGCGGCGGATGCGGCCCTGGCGGAGATTCGCGCCCTGGCGGGGAGTTCAGGCCCGGCCCTTGAGCAGGCGGTCTTGGCCTGGGGCGTGCGTCTGTCGCGGCTGAAGGCCCTGGGGGTTCCCGAGGCCGCGCTCCGGTTCGCCCCTGGGGTTGGTCAGGCTTTTGACTATTATGACGGCCTCACCTTCGAGGTCCGCAGCCAGGCCCTGGGCGCTGATCGGCCGGTGGCCGCCGGCGGGCGTTATGACGGGCTGCTGGCGCGGCTGGGAGGGCCGCTGGAAGCCCGGGCCGTGGGCTGCATGGTTCGTCCCTGGCGGGCCTTTGCGCAGGGAGAAGCCTGATGAGCGGGCCATTGATCATTGCCGTGCCCTCCAAGGGGCGACTTAAGGAGCAGGTCGAGGCCTGGCTGGCGGATTGCGGCCTCAGGCTGGAGGCCGACGGGGGCTCCCGGGGCTATAGCGGCCGCCTCAAGGGATTGGATGGCGCGCAGGTCCGGCTCCTGTCAGCCGGTGACATCGCCGAGGCCCTTGACGCCGGTGACGTGCATCTTGGAGTGACCGGCGAGGATCTCATGCGGGAACGGCCGGGGGATCTGTCCGCCCGGGCGCTGCTGCTCCGGCCCCTGGGCTTTGGTCGCGCCGATCTCGTGGTGGCCACGCCGAAGAGCTGGCTCGACGTGGCGGCCATGGCCGATCTGGAGGAGGTGGCCCACGATATCCTGGCCCGCACCGGCCGCCGGATCCGGGTCGCCACCAAGTACATTCTGCAGACCCGCGCCTTCTTCGCCCGGCATGGCCTGGTGGACTATCGGATCGTCGAGTCTGGGGGCGCCACCGAAGGCGCGCCGGCTGCCGGCGCGGCGGAGCTTGTGGTGGATATCACCACCACGGGGGCAACCCTGGAGGCCAACGGCCTGAAGGTGCTGGACGACGGGGTGATCCTCAGGAGCCAGGCCCAGCTCGCCGCCAGCCTGCGCGCGGAATGGACCGCCGGCCAGATGGCGGTGGCCGAGGCCCTGCTGCGGCAGGTCGAGGCGAGGGCTGCGGCCCGGGCCAGCGCGACCCTCACCTGGCCGGGAGCCAATGCCGCCGCCGAGGCGGCGGTGGCCGATCTGCTGGCGCGCGGCGCGTCCCGCCGGCCGAACGGCCTCCTGGTCGCCGCCCATGGGGTGGCGGACGCCGGCCGCACCCTGTCCCGGGCCGGCCTTGGCCCGGTGACGGCGGCCCAGCCTGACTTCGTCTTCGAGACCGACTCCCCCGGCTGGGGTCAACTCCAGGCGGCCCTCGGAAAAAAGTGACGAAAGAGTCAAAAATCGCGGCAAAGTGAGGGCTGAGACCGCTAAATCCCGGGAAATGGGGACGAATTTGGCTATGTCGCCGAATTGAAACATTGACACGGGCACGAAATTGCCGTTTTCTGGCCCTGCGAGAGACAAGACGGCGGCTTAAGTCCTGAAGTCTCCCGGCGTTTCGGGGAGGAAACGCCCTCTAAAACTGAGCGGCAGCTCACCATAAGAACAGGCCCGTTGCGATTATCCCCCGCAACGGGCCATTTCTCTTTTCCGACACATCAGAATTGACGGGTGCGTCAAAAATAAGGGGCGGACGTCTGCGCCCGCCCCGCCTTTCGTCACCAGATGCGGACCCGCGCATCGGGGGCCACATACATCGGATCCTCCGGGTTCACCCCAAAGGCGTCGTACCAGGCGTCCATATTGGTGATCGGCACATTGACCCGATAGCGCGGCGGAGAGTGGGGGCCAGCGATCAGCTGGCGCCGCAGGGCGTCGTCGCGGGACTTGCTCCGCCACACCTGGGCCCAGCCGAGGAAGATCCGCTGCTCGCCGCTGAACCCGTCGAGAACGGGGGCCGGCTGGCCGTCCAGGGACAGGCGATAGGCGTCCAGGGCCAGCAGCAGCCCGCCCAGGTCGGCGATGTTCTCACCCATGGTGAGGTCGCCAATGATCGGATAGCCCGCGAGGGGCTCGATGGCGGAATATTGCGCCCCCAGCTTCTTGGCCTCGGCCTGGAACTTGGCCGCGTCCTCGGCGGTCCACCAGTCTGTGAGCCGGCCATCCCCATCGGACTTGCGCCCCTGGTCGTCGAACCCGTGGATGATCTCATGGCCGATGACGCCGCCAATGCCGCCATAATTGATCGCCGGATCAGCCTTGGGATCGAAGAAGGGCGGCTGCAGGATCGCGGCCGGGAAGACGATCTGGTTCTTGGTCGGGCTGTAATAGGCGTTCACGGTCGGGGGCGTCATGCCCCATTCCTCGTCGTCCACCGGCTCATTGATCCGGCCGACCCGGAAGGCCCAGTCGAAGGCGGCCGCCCGCCGGACATTGCCAAAGAGGTCATCGGCGCGGATCGTCAGGCCGCCATAGTCGCGCCATTCCTCCGGATAGCCGATCTTGACGGTGAACTTGGACAGCTTCTCCAGGGCCTTGGCCTTGGTCTCGTCCCCCATCCAGGTCAGGCCCTTCAGGCGGGCCTCCATGGCCGCCTTGATGTCCCCCACCAGGGCTTCCATCTTGGCCTTGCTCTCGGGCGGGAAGTACTCGGCCACATAGAGCGGACCCAGGGCTTCGCCAGCCTGGGCGTCCACCAGGCTCACCGCCCGCTTCCAGCGAGGACGCTGTTCGGGCTGACCCGACAGGGTCTTCTCCCGGAACTCGTGATGGGCCTGGACAAAGGCCTTGGACAGATAGGGCGCGGCCTGGTCGGTCAGGGTGTAGGCCGCCCAGGCCTGGCGCACGGCCAGGGGGGTCTGTGCATAGATCTCGGCGATCTTCGGGAAGGCGGTGTTCTCCGCCGCCACCAGCTTGGTCGCCGCCCCAAGGTCGGCGCCCGCCAGGAACTCCGCCCAGGGAAAGGCCGGGGCGAAGGCGCTCAGTTCGGCCGGGGTGTAGGGGTTGTAGGTCCTGTCATTGTCCCGGCGATCGGCCCGGATCCAGGAGACCTCGGCGATCCTGGTCTCCATCTCGACGATGGCCTGGGCATTGGCCTCGGGCGCGGGCCAGCCCGCCAGGGTCAGAAGCTGCGCCACATAGGCCTGATACTTGGCCTTCTGTTCGGCGAACCGGTCATCCAGATAATAGTCCCGGTCGGGCATGCCGATCCCGGCCTGACCGAGATAGACCGTGTAGCGCTCGGGGTCCTTGGCGTCGTCATAGACATAGGCGCTGAAGATCGAGCCGCCGAAGCCCTTCATGGTCTCCCCCATCAGCCGGGCGAGGGCTGCGTCGCTGTCGGCGGCGGCCACCTTGGCCAGGTCCGCCGCCAGGGGTCTGGCGCCCAGGGACTCGACGGCGGCCTCGTCCATGAAGCTGCGATAGAAGGCCCCGATCAGGCGTTCGTTCCCGCTGGCCGAGGGGTCTGCGGCCGAGCGCTCCAGCACCACGCGCATCCGCTCGATCGAGAGCTCGTTCAGGGCGTCGAAGGCGCCGAACCGGGAGCGGTCGGCGGGGATTTCCAGGGCGTCCACATAGGCCCCGTTGGCGTACAGGAAGAAGTCCACACCCGGCCGGATCGAGGTGTTCATGCCCGTAAGGTCAAAGCCCCAGGTCCCCATGCGCTGGGCCTGACCGGTCGTGCCCCCTCCGGCGGGGGGCGCAATGTCGAGCATATGGAGGGGGCGCCAGTCGCGGGCGGCAGCCGGCGAGGCGGCGGCGATCAGGGCGGCCGCCGCAGCGGCGCTGAACCAGAGGGTCTTCATCGGCAGAGATAACCTTCAAGGGCCTGGAAAGGGCTAGAACATGCCCCGTCCAGACCCCCAGGCGTGCATTACATTTTCGTTAGGTCCCTGGGGCCTGGGTCTTCGCCCCCAGCGCCTCCAGGGCCTGACTGCGGACGAGCTTGTAGTCCAGCTTGCCGTTGGGCGCACGGACCACCGGGGCGAGCACCAGGTCCCGGGGAACCTTGTAATCGGCCAGGCCTGACTTCACATGGGCCTGGAGGTCGGCCAGGGTCGGAGCGGCCCCCTGGACCACCTCCACCACCGCGCAGATCCGCTCACCGAACCGCGGATCGGGCAGGCCGACGACGGCGGCGTCCCGCACCCCCGGGAAGCGTTTGAGGGCTTCTTCCACCTCTTCGGGAAACACCTTCTCGCCCCCGGTGTTGATCAGCTGGCTCCCCCGGCCCAGCAGTGTGATGGAGCCATCCGGCTCCACGGTGGCCCAGTCCCCGGGGACCGACCAGCGCTGGCCGTCATAGATGCGGAAGGTCTTGGCCGACTTTTCCTCGTCCTTGTAATAGCCCAGGGGCGTATGGCCGCCGACGGCGACCAGGCCCCGTTCGCCGGAGCCGGGGGTCACCCGCCGGCCATCCTCGGTAAAGACCGCGGCATTGGGGCCGGTGGCGAACTTCGCCGTGGCCGCAGAGATCCCGCCCCCGGAAGCCGACGAGGCCAAGCCAAGGGCCTCCGACGACCCCAGGCTGTCCAGCAGCATGATGTTGGGCAGGTGGCGGAGCAGACCCTGCTTGTTTTCCGCCGACCACATGGTGCCCGACGAGACGATCCGCTTGAGGCTCGGCATCTTCCAGCGGCCGGGATTGGCCTCCAGACACTCCAGCATGGGGGCGGCGAAGGCCAGTCCGACAATGATCAGGCTGCTGACCTCCAGCCGCTCGACCTCGTCGAACAGGTTGGCGGGATCAAACCGGCGGGAGGGCAGGGTGGCGATGGCGCCGCCGGCGATCAGCTGGCCGAAGGCAATGAACTGGCCGGTGGCGTGCATGAGCGGGGCCACCGGAATGGTGATGGTCTGCTCGGCTCCGGCCTCGGCGCTGGCCATGGCCCGTTCGCCGGCCTCGGCCACGGTCTCCAGGGGCGGCAGGCCCGCCAGCAGATTGGCGCCGCCGCCCAGGGCCTTGAACAGGTCTTCCTGGCGCCACATCACGCCCTTGGGCATGCCGGTGGTGCCGCCGGTGTACATGAGCAGGAGATCGTCCCCTGATCGGCCCCAGGGCGCCTCGAAGCGCTCATGTCCGCCGGCGATGACCGCGTCATAGTCCTCGGCCCAGTCGGGGACGGGGTGGCCCTCCTCGGCGACGGCGATCCAGACCTTCACCTTGGGCAGGCGCGGGCGGACGGCGGCGGCGGTCTCGGCAAATGAGGCGTGGAAGACCACCGCCTCTGCGTCGGCATTGTCGAACAGATAGACAAGCTCGTCGCCGCTGTAGCGGTAGTTGGTGTTGAGCGGGGCGAGGCCGGCCTTGAAGGCGGCGTAATAGCTCTCGATATATTCCGGGCCGTTATAGAGATAGGCCGCCACCTTGGACTGGCGGGTCAGGCCCCTCTCGACCAGGAGCCGCGCCAGGGCGTTGGCGCGGCCGTCAAACTCCCCCCAGGTGAGCACGCGCCCACCGTGTATCAGGGCTGGCCGGGCCGGCGTGGCGCGCGCGACCGATTCCCACAGGCTGGCGTAATTCCAAACCTCCATAGAGCATTCTCCATTCTCAAAATATGCGCTGCATAAAGAGGAGGGGTCTGGTCAGAGTCAACGCGGCCCGGGCCGATCGCCGGTCCATTGGCCGCCGGGGTTCAGGCGCATGGTTCTCCCGCGCAGCGACGCCTGCCATAACGAGTCCATATCTCGGCGGGGAGCGGCATGGACGCGCACGGCTCGGCGGAAGGCTATAAGGACATCGTCCTGTTCCTGGCGACCGCCGGGGTGGTGGTCCCCCTGTTCCGCCGTTGGAAGATCAGTCCGATCCTGGGCTTCATTCTGGCCGGCGTCGCCCTGGGTCCCTTCGGCCTGGCCCAACTGGCGGAGGTCGCCCCGTGGCTGGCCTATGTCACCGTCGACAATCCCGACGAGATCGCCCTCCTGGCCGAGCTGGGGGTCGTCTTTCTGCTGTTCATGATCGGCCTGGAGCTCTCCTGGGAGCGACTGCGGCTCATGCGGCGCCTGGTGTTCGGCCTCGGGGCCGCTCAGGTGGGCCTGAGTCTCGCCGTGCTCACCGGCCTGGCCATGCTGCTCGGCATGGACGTGGCGCCGGCCGCCGCCATCGGGGCGGCCCTGGCCCTGTCCTCCACCGCCATCGTCATGCCGGTGCTGATCGAGCAGCGCCGGCAGCATTCGCAGACAGGGCGGGCGACCTTCGCCATTCTGCTGTTCCAGGACCTGGCGGTGGCGCCGATTCTGGTCACCCTGGCGGTCCTCGGCGCCCGGGGCGGGGAGGATCTCTCTCCTGGATTGCTCCTGGCCTTTGCCCCTGCGGTCCTGGGCATGGTCGCCCTGGTGGCGTTTGGCCGCCTGCTGCTGCGGCCGCTGCTCCGGTCGGTGGCCCGGGCCAAGAGCGAAGAACTGTTCATGGCCGCCTGCCTGCTGGTGGTCATCGGCGCGGGTCTGGTGAGTGCGGTGACGGGCCTTTCCATGGCCCTGGGCGCCTTTATCGCCGGCCTGCTGTTGGCCGAGACGGAGTTCCGGCACGAGGTTGAGGTCACTATTGAGCCCTTCAAGGGCCTGTTGCTCGGCCTGTTCTTCCTGTCGGTGGGGATTGGTCTGAACCTCTCCCTGGTGGCCGATCGCCCCCTTGAGGTTCTCGCCCTGGCCGGTGGGCTCCTGGTGGTCAAGGGCGTCCTGATCTTTGGCCTCGCCCGGCTGACGGGCCTCACCAGCCTCGCTGCGGCTGAAATCGCCCTGCCCCTGGCGGCCGGGGGTGAGTTTGCCTTTGTCATCCTGAACCAGGCCATGGGCCTCGGCGTTGTCCCCCGGGAGGTCGGAGAGTTCGTCATTGTCTCAGCCAGCCTCACCATGGCTCTGGTGCCGATCCTGGCGTGGCTTGGCCACAGGATCGCCCGCCGCGCCCCACCGCCCGCCGTGGCCGAGGTCCCGGAGGCGGCGGGACCCCCGGGGGGGGTTCTGATCGTCGGCTTCGGCCGGGTCGGTCAGCTGGTCGGAGAAATGCTGACCCGGCACGGAGCCGGCTGGGTGGCGGCCGAGCGGGATCCTCGCCTGGTGGAGCAGGCGCGCCGCGGACATCTGCCCTGCTACTATGGCGACGCCGCCCGCAGCGAGTTTCTGATGCGATGTGGTCTTGGGGAGGCCCGCGCCCTGGTGGTGACCATGGACGATCCCGAGGCCGCCGAGGCGGTTGTGGCGGTGGCGCGGCGCATTCGTCCAGATCTGGTGATTGTCGCCCGCGCCCGGGACGCCCGCCACGCCAAGCGTCTCTATGAGATGGGCGTCACCGACGCCGTGCCCGAAACGGTGGAGGCGAGTCTCCAGCTGTCGGAGACCGTGCTGGTCGAGATCGGCGTGCCCATGGGTCTGGTGATCGCCTCCATCCATGAGCGCCGGGACGAGTACCGTCAGGAGCTCAACCGCCCCGAATCCCTGGGCGCGCGCGGGCGACGGAGCCGCGCCAACGACAAGACCTGAGGCGAGTAGGTGGCGGCCCTTTCTCCACTCCGACGCGAAGGGCATTGCGATTTTCCCCCCAGGCCTGCAACATTCCTCTAATAGTAGATGAATGGGCTTGGAATTTCTCCGGGCGGACCTTTTGCGAGGAACCATCCGCCGGTATCGACGTTACGGCCCTATGGCTTAGGTCTAGCGTCGGGTGCTGTGGTCCTTTTGGGCCAGGCGCCCGGTGACCAGTTCAGGCTTTGACGGCAAGGCGGCGCCTTGGTTGAAGCCGAAGTGATGATTGTCGGCCCGGCGGCCGATGGGGGCAGGCGAGGGTTCCCCATGACATCCTCCTAGGCGGAGGATGCGCGCCGGGGTTAAGGGAAGGGGACGGCTAGGACTTTCTCGCGATACTCAACCCATGGGCCGCAGGATTGCGGAGCGGTGTTGCCTTGGCGACACTTTCCGATCCCGGCGGCCTTGCTATAACGCTGCTGGGTCATATGGCCGCAGCAGAGGGCATGAAGAGGGCTCATAATATGAAATTCAAACTCCTGGCAGGGGCCGCCTTGGCTGCGGTTTTCGCCGCATCGGGCGCCTCGGCGCAAGACGCCGGCTGGTACGGCGCGGCGGACCTGGGCTACCACTGGCCCCATAGCATGGAAACCGGCTCGGCCAACAACGGCCCCGGCGGCGTTCCGTATAACTGGGAATTCAACCAGTCTGACGACTGGGCTGGCTTTGCCCGTCTTGGCTATCGCCTGAACCCCAACTGGCGGGTCGAGCTCGAAGGCGGCTATCGCCCTGGCGACATCTCAAGCGTCCGCGGCGCCCCGGGTTCGTTCGCAGGTCTCTGCACCCCCGGCGTTGTCCGGACCGCCGGCGCTCCCCGGTGCGGCTCGCCCAATGGCGACGTCGAGTCCTGGACCCTCATGGGTAATGTCATTTATGACATCGCCCCCGGCGCCGTGCTGAATCCGTTCGTCGGCGTCGGCGTCGGCGTCAATCACGTCAAGATGGACGTGGTCGGCCAGTTCGCGACCATGAACGGTCCGTTCACGGTGGCCAACCCGTCGATCCAGAACCTGACCATCGACGATGACAACACCGCCCTGGCCTATCAGCTGCTGGCCGGCCTGGCCTGGAGCGCCTCGGAGCGTCTCAATGTCGACCTGACCTACCGCTATCTCGGGGGATCGGATCTCGAATTCGCCTCCCGTGGCAGCGCTGCGGTTCAGCCCGGCGAGTTCAATGGCGACTACCGCGATCAGGCGGTGACCGTCGGCCTGCGCTATTCCTTCGCTGCGCCGCCGCCGCCTCCCCCGCCCCCGCCGCCCCCGCCGCCTCCGCCGCCCCCCCCGCCCCCGCCTCCGCCGCCTCCGCCGGCGTATGAAGCCCGGCAGTTCGTGGTCTACTTCCCGTTCGATCAGTACATTCTGACGCCGGAAGCTCAGGCCGTGGTCTCCGAGGCGGCTAACTACGCCCAGGGCGGCTCCGCCACCCGGGTCGTCGTGATCGGCCACACCGACTCCTCCGGCTCGCCGGCGTACAACGTCCGCCTGTCGGAACGTCGCGCCAAGGCCGTGGCCGACCAGCTGGTCGGCATGGGCGTCAACCAGGGCGCCCTGCAGGTCGACTGGAAGGGTGAGAGCCAACTGGCTGTCTCCACCGGCGATGGCGTGAAGGAACCGCTGAACCGTCGTTCGACCATCGACATCAACTTCTGATTTCGATTTCGAACCGACTGATCAGTCGATCTATGAGGAGCCCGGCCGCAAGGCCGGGCTCCTTTCGTTCGGGCGAGGATCAGCTGAAGATCAGGATCCAGAGGCCGATCAGGGCGAAGGCGAGCGCGGCAAGGCCACGGACGAGATTGAGCGGGACCCGTCCGGCCAGGGCCTGACCCGCCAGCACCACAGGGGCATTGGCCAGCATCATGCCCAGCGTCGTGCCCGCCGACACCTGCAGCACGTCCTTGAACTGCGCCCCCAGGGCGATGGTGGCGATCTGGGTCTTGTCTCCCATCTCCACGAGGAAAAACGCGACGGTGGTCGTCCAGAAGATCGACGCCCCCGCACGGTGAGCCGGCGCTTCCCCATCCTCCAGCCTGTCAGGGATCAGGGCCCAGGCGGCGAAGGCCAGAAACAGTCCGCCGAGCGCCCATCTCATCCAGGGGCCCTGGAGCCAGGCCGCCGCCACGGCGCCCAGGCCGGCCGCCAAGGCGTGGTTGGCCAGGGTGGCGATGAAGATCCCGGCGATGATCGGCCAGGGGCGTTGAAACCTTGCGGCCAGCAGAAGGGCCAGCAACTGGGTCTTGTCGCCGATCTCGGCGATGGCCACGAGGCCAGTGGAGATAAGGAAGGCGTCCAAGGTGGTGTTCCGGCGGGGTCGGACGGCAAACCCATGGCGATCAACGCCCCCGACCCCGCATGGCCGACGCGCGAACGCCAAAGGTCTTGCCAAGTCCGGTGGACCGAACGCGCCATATCCGAGACCAGCGGCCGCAGATAAGTGTGTTGACGCGTTCCCCGCTGGAGTTGCGGGCGGCTACTCCCCAATGACGCGGTGACCTTGAACGGCCGCCGCCGGGAAGACAAGCCATGAGCGCCGAAGGCGAGCGTGATCTGTGGGGGAGGACGGAGCTATTGTCACAGTCTTGTGAGCGACTTGGGGTCCTGCAGCGGAAACCCCAGCAGGATCAGTGTTCGGCCTCCTGCCGTTAAGACCGCGTTAACGAAAATCCCTGGGGGCGAACCCCCTCAGCCCGTTGACGAGTCATTAGGCACTGTGGCCCCATATTGTGGTGTCCCGGGGTGGGGCAGCTACTATATGTAGCGGGGGGGGCGATTTTCGGGCATGGGCCTGAAGCCCCTGAAAGTAATGGGTTTTGGCGATGAGCGGCAGTGAAGCGGCGATGTTGAAGGTTTCTGAAGCGGCTTCGGCGGCGCAAAACCGTGCTGAGCGGCCCCAGCTCCAACTGGTCCGGAAGGTGGTGGTGGATCGTAGCCGTGACGCCCTGCTGACCGACTTTGGCAAGACGACCCTGGAGGACCGCTATCTGCTGGCCGGCGAATCCTACCAGGACATGTTCGCCCGGGTGGCTACGGCCTTCGCCGACGACGCCGATCACGCCCAGCGCATCTATGACTATATCTCGAACCTCTGGTTCATGCCCTCGACGCCGGTGCTGTCGAATGGCGGGGCTGACCGGGGTCTGCCGATTTCCTGCTTCCTGAACGCCGTCCGCGACAGCCTGGACGGCATCCAGGGAGTCTGGAACGAGAATGTGGCTCTGGCCTCCAATGGCGGCGGCATCGGAACCTACTGGGGCGGGGTCCGCTCCATCGGCGAGAAGGTCAAGGGCGCTGGCCAGACCAGCGGCATCATCCCCTTCATCCGGGTGATGGACTCCCTGACTTTGGCCATCAGCCAGGGGTCGCTCCGCCGGGGTTCGGCGGCGGTCTATCTGGACGTCCACCATCCGGAGATCGAGGAGTTCCTCGAGATCCGCAAGCCGTCGGGGGACTTCAACCGCAAGTCCCTCAACCTGCACCACGGCATCAGCATCACCGACGAGTTCATGGAGGCCGTCCGGGCCGGTGAACCGTTCGGCCTGCGCTCGCCCAAGACCGATGAGGTCATCCGCGAGGTCGATGCCCGCTCGCTCTGGCAGAAGATCCTGGAAATCCGTCTGCAGACCGGCGAGCCCTATCTGATCTTCTCCGACAC
Organism: uncultured Caulobacteraceae bacterium; assembly: GCA_947085575.1. GTDB lineage: Bacteria > Pseudomonadota > Alphaproteobacteria > Caulobacterales > Caulobacteraceae > Phenylobacterium. The sequence goes on along the minus strand of CAMTXB010000029.1, from coordinate 7,671 downwards.
CGTGAACCGGGCCATGCCGCAGCATCAGCGCGATCTGGGCTTGAAGGTGCGGCAGTCGAACCTGTGCTCGGAGATCATGCTGCATACCGGCATCGACCACCTGGGCAGGGACCGTACGGCGGTCTGCTGCCTGTCCTCGGTGAACGCCGAAAAGTTCCTGGAATGGCGCGACCACCCGACCTTCATCGAGGACGTGATGCGTTTCCTCGACAATGTGCTGCAGGACTTCATCAGCCGCGCCCCTGGCGAGATGGATAATGCCGTCTATGCCGCCATCCGCGAGCGCTCGGTAGGGCTGGGCCTGATGGGCTTCCACACCTTCCTGCAGGCCCAGAACGTGCCCTTCGAGAGCGCGCTGGCCAAGTCCTGGAACATGCGCCTGTTCAAGCACCTGCGCCGCCATTGTGACGCCGCCAGCCGTAAGCTGGCCGAGGAGCGCGGACCTTGCCCGGACGCGGCCGAGCGGGGCGTGATGGAGCGGTTCTCCCACAAGCTGGCCATTGCGCCGACCGCCTCGATCTCGATCATCTGCGGCGGCGCCAGCGCCGGCATCGAGCCGATCCCGGCCAATATCTATTCGCACAAGACCCTGTCGGGGACCTTTGCGGTCCGGAATCCCTATCTGGAGCGTCTGCTGGAGGCAAAGGGCCTCAACACGCCGGCGGTCTGGGACACAATCCTGGAGAATGAGGGCTCGGTTCAGCACCTGGACGGCCTCACCGCCGATGAAAAGGACATCTTCAAGACCGCCTTTGAAATCGATCAGCGCTGGGTGGTCGAACTGGCCGCCGACCGCACCCCTGACATTTGCCAGTCTCAGTCGGTGAACCTGTTCCTGCCAGGCGACGTGGACAAGTGGGACCTGCACATGCTGCACTGGATGGCCTGGGAGCGGGGGTGCAAGTCGCTCTACTATCTGCGCTCCAAGTCGGTTCAGCGGGCCTCCCATGCCGGCGCCGCCGTGGTCGACGCCAGCCTTCATCCGGCCACGGAGCCCTCCGCCCACGAGCGGACCGACTATGAGGAATGCCTGACCTGTCAGTAGGCCCCTCGCCGCATGGGAGAATATCCGGACGCTCCGTCTCAGGGGCGGCCGAATTTCTGTCAGATTCAGCGGACGCCGCGGCATTAGGTTGCAGCGGGGAACTCTCAGTATCTTCACGACATTCAGTCTTCATGGAATGATGTCATGTGACCTCGCAGCTTTTCATGGCGCAAGAGGAACGGATGAGACGCTCGGCCGGGATCATTATGGCGATGGGAATGGGGGCCGCCGCCACCGGCGCGGTCGCCGAAACCCGGCTGCAACCCGACGCCGGGTTCACCCATTCCGCCTACGCCCTCATGGATGCGGCCTTTGCGCCGCAGCCCCTGACCACCGATCCGGACCCCATCCAGACCCTGATCGACCAGGAAGCCTATGCCACAGGTCAGGGCCCCGTGCGGTGGCGGACCAGCCAGACCACCATGGTGTCCGCAAGCGGCGCCGTGGTCGACAGCCTCAGGGTCAGCATCGGCGGTCCCCTGCGGGGACCCGGCGGCCTGCCCCTAAACCCGGAACGGGCCGAATTCGACCCCCAGGCCTATGAAGTCACCATGGTCCGCAACTGGCCGCGGGCGGTGCACTTTGCCGCCGGCGCCTATGATCTGGATGTCTCGCCCCATGCCGGGTTGGGTTTCGGGGCCGGGGGCGGTCAGGCCGCGGCCGGGGCTGAAATTCGTCTGGGTCAAGGCCGCGACGGCGAGGTGGAAGACCGTCTGAACGCCATGGGGGTTCGCGACGGCGAAGCCTTTGGCGAGGCCGGCCGCTGGTACCTCTTTGCTGCGGCCAGCGGTCGGGCCGTCGGCCTCAACATGCTCCGTGATCAAGCCGGCTGGGACCGGGCCGGCTGGTCCACCGATCCGTCCAGCGCCCTGATCGGCGACGCCCATGTGGGGGTCGGCTGGCGCAAGGGACCTGTCCAGGCCTCGGTGGGCTATGTGCACCGCGAGGTGAAGGGCCAGCACATGATCTGGGGCCAGGAAACCCGGGAGGATCAGGTGGTCGCCCTGTCCTTCGCCATCAAGCCCCAGAACTAGCGGCGTCACCACCCGCATAGTCTGGCTGGACCTCGGGCCGGGCCGCCCGGAAGGCCGGAAGTCCGATGCAGGCCGACTCCACAGCAAGAAGCCGCTGATAGGGCGCTAGCGACACGTCGAATCGACGTGCGTTCCTGAGCGCCGGCACAAGATGCAGGTCCGCCCAGCCAGCCGCCTCCCCATAGCAGAAGGTGAAGGGGTCTCGCCGCTCCGCCAACATGGCTTCCAGACGGCCGAGGCCTTCGCGGGTCCAGTGCGCGGTCCAGGCCGCTTCGCCGGCCGGGCCGGCGCCCAGCCCCTCCGCCACGAAGCGACGCACACGACTCACCGTCACCGCATGCATCTCCGAGGCGATGAACAGCGCAAAACTGCGCGCCTGCGCCCGTAGAAAGGGGTCTGGGGAGAGCAGCGGCGGGTCCGGGAAGGTTTCCTCCAGAAAGGCGAGGATGGCGCCAGACTGGGCGATGATCTGACCCTCGCCCAGATCCAGGGCGGGCATCAGCCCCTGGGGGTTTATCCGGTGGTAGGCGCCCTCGGGCATGGCGGGAACAGACACATACTCATAGGTCAGACCCTTCAGGCCCAAGGCGATGCGCACGCGCTCGCCCGCCGAGTTCCTCTGGTAGGTGTAGAGCTTCATCCCGCTATCCCCTTTGCCGAACGCCGCGGCCCGCGAGCGCAAGGCCTGCTCCGGCGCCTGTCTACAGCTTGTGGCCTGTCGCGCTTTGTTAACAACATATTGGGGGTAGCGACCGATTGTCCCCTGGAGATCACCCCAATCGCTGATAACGTTATCGGTGCGAACCTAGCTCTGTCTGCTCATCGAGGAAGCCACGCCGTGACCGACGCCACCCACAGCTCCCTTCCTGGCCTGCTGACGCCCTCCTATGCGTACAAGCCCTTCCGCTATCCCTGGGCCTACGACTACTGGAAGAAGCAGCAGCAGGTCCACTGGATGCCCGAAGAGGTGCCCCTGGGCGAGGACGTCAAGGACTGGGCGGCCAAGCTGAACGACAAGGAGCGGGCCCTGCTGACGCAGATCTTCCGCTTCTTCACCCAGTCCGATGTCGAGGTGAACGACAACTATATGGAGCGCTACGGGCGGGTGTTCAAACCCACCGAGGTGAAGATGATGCTGGCCTCGTTCTCCAATATGGAGACGATCCACATCGCCGCCTACGCCCTGCTGCTCGAAACCATCGGCATGCCCGACTCCGAGTTCACCGCCTTCCTGGATTATCAGGAGATGCGCGACAAGCATGACTATATGCAGAAGTTCGGCGTCGACTCCCATGCCGACATCGCCCGGACGCTGGCCATGTTCGGCGGCTTCACCGAGGGCCTGCAGCTGTTCGCCAGCTTCGCCATGCTGATGAACTTCCCCCGCCACAACAAGATGAAGGGGATGGGCCAGATCGTCTCCTGGTCGGTGCGCGACGAGAGTCTGCACTGCGAAGGCATCATCCAGCTGTTCCACGCCTTCAACGCCGAGACCAAGGTGGTCACCAAGTCGGTGGCCGACGACATTGTCGACTGCTGCAAGACCGTGGTGGATCTGGAGGACAAGTTCATCGACCTGGCCTTCGGGGCCGGCGAGGTCCAGGGCATGACGCCGGCCGATATCAAGGCCTATATCCGCTTCATCGCCGACTGGCGCCTGCGCCAGCTGCATCTGCCTGAGGTTTATGGGGTGAAGGAAAACCCCCTGCCATGGCTGCAATCCATGCTGTCAGGGGTCGAGCACGCCAACTTCTTCGAGGCCCGGTCTACGGAATATTCCAAGGCCGCCACCAAGGGCCAATGGCATGGGGAGGCCGGCGTCTGGTCGGAGTTCGACCGGCTGCTCAACAGGCGGGCAGAGAATACCCTGCCGGCGGAATAGGGGGCTCGAGCCCCACCCGTCTCACGAGCGGCCGGGGGCGAGACTCAGGCCCACGGCCCGTCCTTTGGCCGCCGGGTGATCGGTACGGCGGTGCCCACCGCCCGCGCCGCCCGCTGGACCGGCGCGGCGACCTTGCCCGCCAAGTCCATCAGCGCCCGCACCCGGTTCGGGGTGGCCGGGTGGGTGGAGAACAGATTGTCTGCGCCCCGGCCCGACAGGGGATTGATGATGAACATCGGTCCCGTGGCCGGATTGCGCTCGGCGGGCAGGTTCACCGTGCCCCGGGCATAGTGCTCAATCTTCTGCAGGGCGTCGGCCAGGGCCTCCGGATCCCCGCAGATCTCAGCCCCACCGCGATCGGCCTCGTACTCCCGCGCCCGGCTGATGGCCATCTGCACAAGGCCTGCGGCCATGGGCGCCAGGATCATCAGGGCGATGGTCCCGATCACGCCGCCAGGACGTTCCTTGTCACTCCCGCCGAAGAACAGAGCGAAATTGGCCAGGGCCGAGATGGCGCCGGCCACCGTGGCCGTCACGGTCATGGTCAGGGTGTCGCGGTTCTTCACATGGGCCAACTCATGGGCCATCACCCCGCGCACCTCCCGGCGATCGAGCATCCGCAGCAGGCCGGCCGTGGCCGCCACCGCCGCGTTCTCCGGATTACGACCGGTGGCGAACGCATTGGGCTGGTCGGTGGACATCACATAGACCTTGGGCCGGGGCATGCCGGCGCCGTCGGCCATGTCATACACATCGCGCACATAGTTGCGGATCAGCGCTTCCGGGTGGGTCTCATCCACCAGCTGCGCCCCGTGCATCCTCAGGACGATCTTGTCCGAGTTCCAGTAGCTGAACAGGTTCATGCCGCCGGCCAGGACCAGGGCGATCAGCATGCCGCTGGCGCCGCCGATCATGAAGCCGATCCCCATGAACAGGGCGGTCAGGGCGGCCAGAAGGGTGAAGGTTCTCAGGTGATTGTGCATCTTGCGTTCAGCGCGTGGACCAGGCTGCAGATATGGGGAGGCCGCCCAGGACTTGGCAAGGTGGCTTGGCCATGTCCCATCTCGAAACCTTGGCCTTTGGGCGCTATGATCGACCATGACAATGATGAACGATCCCGCCGCCATCGTCGCGCGGCTCAGCGAGGAGTACCTCACCTCGGTCAAGGCCCTGAGGGGCGCCCTGCAACGGTTCCTGGAGGAGGGCGAGGTTCCTGATCCGGCCCTGCGGGCCAGCGGCGCCTTCACCTATCCGGAACTGCGTCTCACCTGGCCCCGGGGTGAGGCCTATCCCCGGCTGGCCCGGGCCTATGCCCGGCTTTCGGCGCCGGGCGACTATGCGGTCACGGTGACGCGGCCCGACCTCTTCGCCGGCTATCTGGTGGAGCAGCTGACCCTGCTGATGGCCGACTTCAACCTCACCATCGAGGTGGGGCGATCGGCCCAGGAAATACCCTTCCCCTATGTGCTGGACGGGACCGTCAACCTGGCCAAGGCCGATGTGGGCGCAGCCGAGATCGCCCGATACTTTCCGACCACAGACCTTGCCCATATAGGTGACGAGATCGCTGACGGGTTCTGGACTCCAGCCCTGGAGCAAGCCCGTCCGCTGGCCCTGTTCGATGGCCTGCGCACCGACTTCTCCCTGGCCCGGCTGGCCCACTATACCGGTGCGCCGGCCGAGCACGTTCAGCCCTATATTCTGTTTACCAACTATCATCGCTATGTGGACGTGTTTGTCGCCTGGGCCTGCGCCCAGCTGAGGGCGGGCGGATCCTATACCGCCCTGTCGGCGGCAGGTCGGGTGATGGTGACCGCGCAGACCGAGAACCCAGAACAGGTGGTGGCCGAGGCGGCCTGGCGCCGCCATCAGATGCCCGCCTATCACCTGATGACCGAGGATGGACGGGGCGTGACCCTGATCAATATCGGCGTCGGCCCCTCCAACGCCAAGACGATCACCGACCACCTGGCGGTCCTGCGTCCCCAGGCCTGGCTGATGATCGGCCACTGTGGGGGTCTGCGCGGCAGCCAGACCATCGGCGACTATGTGCTGGCCCACGCCTATCTGCGGGACGACCATGTGCTGGACGACGTTCTGCCGCCGGAAATTCCCATCCCGCCCATCGCCGAGGTCCAGGTGGCCATGAACCGGGCCGCCGAGCAGGTGACCGGCGAGGCCGGCGACCTGCTGAAGCGCCGCCTGCGCACCGGCACGGTGGTCACCACCGACGACCGGAACTGGGAGCTGCGCTATTCCCTCTCGGCCCTGCGGTTCAACCAGTCGAGGGCCGTGGCCATCGACATGGAAAGCGCCACCATCGCCGCCCAGGGTTACCGGTTCCGGGTGCCCTACGGCACCCTGCTGTGCGTCTCGGACAAGCCCCTGCACGGGGAGATCAAACTGCCGGGCCAGGCCAACGCCTTCTATGAGCGGGCCATCGGCCAGCACTTGCAGATCGGCCTGGCGACGCTCGACCTGCTGCGCGAGGAGGGTGCGGCCCTGCACTCACGCAAGCTGCGCAGCTTCGACGAGCCGCCGTTCAGATAGGCGACAGCCTTTAGGTGGTCAGGAAGCCGACCACCGCCTCGCCCAGCTCCGGCGTCGCGGCCGCGGCCCGGTGGTCGCCGGGCACAATGACCAGTTCGCCCTGCGGCAGCAGCTCGACCAGCTCGTGCGGCGAGCCGTTGTCCCGATCAGCCTCGCCGCAGACCACCAGGGTCGGCGTCTGGATCGCGCGGATCTGCGCCTCGGTGGTCTCCTGGAAGGCCGACAGCACGCCGAGCATGGCCTGGGGGTTGAGGCCCATCTCGGCCATCAGGCTCTGGATGAACTTGCCGGCCCGGGGGTCACGAGCGTTCGCCCCATGGCGGATGGAGTCCTCGAACATCGCCGCCCGGGCGCCCGCCGCCATGACGCCTGAGGCGCCCATGCCGCCCAGCGCCATCCGGCGGGGGCGAAGGCCGCCGATCACCGCCCTCACCGAGGTCCGCGCGCCGAGCGAATAGCCCACGAGGTCGAAATCGCTCAGGCCCAGATGGGCGATCAGGGCGGCCTGGTCCCTGGCCAGCACATCCTGCGGCCAGGCCTCCGGCGCAACAGGCGCGCCGGACTCCCCATGGCCGCGCAGGTCCGGGGCGAACACCTGGAAGCCGGCGGCGACCAGCCGCTCGGCATGGCCGGGCAGGAACCAGTTCTGCTTTCCACTGGAAAAGAAGCCGTGCAGCAGGACGACGGGGCGGCCAGCGCCAGCGGTATGGACGGCGATCTCGACGCCGTCGAAGCTCTGGAATCGGGTGGTTGTCGGCTCTGTCATGGGCGCCAACCTGTGGCGCCGCAGCTCTGGCGTCCAGGGCCTGGATTTCGACGGCCACCGGCGCTAGAGGCTGGCGATGGAACGACATATGGACTTCGAAGGCATCGAGAACTTCCGCGACTTCGGAGGCTACGACACCGCCTGTGGCCGGGGCCTGCGCTCTGGCCTGCTCTATCGGTCCGCCAATCATGGCCGCGCCACGCCCGCCGATCTCGCCCGACTGCGGGAGCTGGGGATTTCGGTGGTGGTAGACCTGCGCCGGCCAGCCGAACGGGTGCGGGAGCCGTCCCTGCGCCCCGAGGGTTTCATGGCCCATGTGATCGAGAACGACCTGGGCGAGGCTGGCGATCCGTGGCTGGCGGCCCTGAAGGACTCCGACATCAGCGCCGACTTC
>CAMTXB010000028.1:0-20430 GCA_947085575.1 uncultured Caulobacteraceae bacterium | reverse complement strand
GTTCAACAGCCTGATCATCGTCTTCTCCGGTAACCTCCTGCCCCTGGCCCTCTATCCCGACTGGGCGCAGACGGCCCTGCTGATGCAGCCCTTCGCCGGCATGATGGACATTCCCCTGCGCCTCTATGTCGGCCAGCTGAGTGGGACCGACGCCCTGCTCGGCCTCGGTCTGCAGGTCTTCTGGACGACGGTTCTGGTGCTCGTCGGCCGCTTCGCCATGGGTCGCGTCATGCGCCGCCTGGAAGTTCAGGGGGGCTAGGGCACGATGAATAGCGCAGCCCTGGTCCTCCGTTATTTCGGCGCCTCCCTACGCAGCCAGCTGCGGTATCCCGGCTCGGCCATCATGCTGGGGATCGGCGCCTTCCTGACCACCATCATCGACATGCTGGCGGCCTGGGCCCTGTTCGACCGCTTCGGTCAGGTCCAGGGCTGGGGTCTGGGGCACATCGCCGTCTTCTACGGGGTGGTCTCCACAAGCTTCGCCCTGACCGACTTCTTCACCCGGGGCTTCGACGTCTTCGGCAATGAGTTCGTCAAGACCGGCGCCTTCGACCGCATTCTGCTGCGCCCGCGCTCCCCGGCCCTTCAGCTGGTGGGCTACGAGTTTCGGCTCAGTCGCTTTGGCCGCCTGGCCCAGGCCCTGTTGGTGCTGTTCGTCGGCGCCGCGGTCGTGGGTGTCGACTGGACGCCGGACAAGGCGCTGCTGCTGGTCTGGACGATCACCGGCGGCGTGGCCCTGTTCACCGGCCTCCTGGTCCTCCAGGCCAGCTTCGCCTTCTGGACCACCGAGAGCCTGGAGGTGTTCAACGTCCTGACCTACGGCGGCATCCAGGCCGCCCAGTTTCCCTTGAGCCTCTATGCCGGCTGGTTCCGCAACTTCCTGATCTTCGTCGTGCCCCTCGGCTGCGTGGCCTACTATCCGGTCCTGGCGATCCTTGGCCAGCCCGACCCCCTGGGCGCCCCCGACTGGTGGCTCCCCACCGCGCCAGCCATGGGCTTTCTCTTCCTGGCCATTTCCTTCCTCGCCTGGCGGCTGGGGATCGCCCGCTACACCTCGACGGGGAGTTGAGGCCTGCTGGCGCAGGAGGCGCGATTTTGCTATATGACCATCTAGATAGTCAGGAGCGAAGAATGAGCGCCATCAGCCTCGCCGAGGCGAAAGCCCATCTCAGCGAACTGGTGGACCGGGTGGAAGCCGGAGAGTCCATTGAGATCACGCGCCGCGGCAAGCGGGTCGCCCGCCTGACGGCGTCTGACCAGCCGCGAAAAGCCGTCGATCTGGCCGCCCTCCAGGCCCTGACCCTGTCGCTTCGTCCAGCCGACCAGGACGCAGCCGATCTCGTGCGGGCCATGCGCGATGGCGAGCGCTATTGAGAGCCTATGCCGACACCTCGGTGATCATCGCGGCGCTCTCCAATGAAGCCGCGACGGGACGGGCCCAGGGCTGGCTCGTCGCCCAGAGCCCCGGTGACCTGCTGATCAGCGACTGGACCTTGACCGAGGTCTCTTCCGCCCTGTCGATCAAGCTGCGAACCGGGCAGATCACCCTGGACCAGCGCGCCGCTTCACTGGCTCAATTCCGCCTGTTGGTCGCCGAGAGCTTCATCCTGCTGCCAGTGACGTCCGCGCAATTCCAGGCCGCCGCGCGGTTTGTCGACCAGCACCAGCTCGGCCTTCGTAGTGGCGACGCCTTTCATCTGGCTGCGGCGTCCGCAGCCGGCGCCGCGGTCCACACACTGGATCACCGCATGGCCCAGGCCGGACCAGAGCTCGGCGTTCCCACCGAGCTCCTGGCCTAAGCCGCCTACTCTGCGGCCATCAGCACCCGGCCGGCCGTGAAAGAGGTCTTCTCGGCGAGGCTGGCCTTGGCGGCCTCGTACTCAGCGGCCAGGCGGGCCACCAGCTCGCCGGCGCCGAGGATCTCGTCCACCGCGCCGATGCCCTGGCCGCAGCCCCAGATGTCCTTCCAGGCCTTGGCCTTGGTGTTGCCGCCGGAGCCGAAGTTCATCTTTGACGGATCAGCTTGCGGCAGGTTGTCGGGGTCGAGACCCGCGGCCAGAATCGAGGGGCGCAGATAGTTGCCGTGCACGCCAGTGAACAGGTTCGAATAGACGATGTCCTCGCCGGAGCTCTCGACGATCATGTCCTTGTAGCCCTGGGCGGCGTTGGCCTCCTTGGTCGCGATGAAGGCCGAGCCGATATAGGCCAGGTCCGCCCCCATGGCCTGGGCGCCCAGCACCGCGGCCCCATTGGCGATAGCGCCCGAGAGCGCGATGGGGCCGTCGAACCAGGTCCGCAGCTCCTGGATCAGGGCGAAGGGCGACAGCGCCCCGGCATGGCCGCCGGCGCCCGCCGCCACAGGGATCAGGCCGTCGGCGCCCTTTTCGACCGCCTTGCGGGCGAAGCGGTCATTGATGACGTCGTGCAGGACGATGCCGCCATAGGCGTGCACCGACTGGTTCACATCCTCCCGAGCGCCCAGCGAGGTGATGATGATCGGGACCTTGTACTTGGCCGCCATCTCCACATCGTGCTCCAGCCGGTCGTTGGTGCGATGGACAATCTGGTTCACCGCAAAAGGCGCGGACGGCAGGTCCGGATTCTTGGCGTCCCAGGCCGCCAGCTCCTCGGTGATCTGCGCCAGCCACTCGTCCAGCTGGCTGGCTGGCCGGGCGTTGAGCGCCGGAAACGACCCGACGATGCCCGCCTTGCACTGGGCGATCACCAGCTCCGGGTTCGAGATGATGAACAGGGGCGAGGCGATGACCGGCAGGCGCAGGCGGTCACGGAGAATCGGCGGCAGGGCCATGGGCGTTTCCTTGATCGGCAAATGTTCTAATTTACACCGTAAGCGACAACCCGCCTGCCTCACAAGCCAGAACCCTCCCCCGTCGCCGGGAGAGGGTCCTTTTTGCCTCCAGCCTCAGGCGCAGCCTAGATGGGCGGCGGCCCACCTTCGCGCTCGGCCTTGCGGGTCCAACGCTCCAGCAGGCGGTGGGCGGTCTCCCGGCCCCCGAAGCCGAAGGCGATGGCCGCCGCCACGGCCGCCGAGCCGAGGATCAGTCCGAAGGCCAGGATGACGATCTCATCGGCGATGCCCATGAACCGCAGGCCCATGGCCGTGGCCAGGGCGATGGTCGCCCAGCGCACGATGATCGAAGCGAACCCGTCGGCGCCGCCCGTGGAGCGGTCGATAAGCCGGGCCAGGAAGTTGCCCAGCAGAACGCCAATCGCGATGATCACGCCGCCAAACAGCACCTGGGCGCCCAGTCGGACCACCTCTTCCAGCATGGCGGCGACCGCCAGGAACGACAGCAACCGCGCCGCTTCGATGGCCGAGAACAGCATGATGGCCACCAACACGATCCGCGCCACCACCTTCGAGGGGGTGAGGCCGACTACGGCTGCGGGGGCGGTCGCGCCACCCACGGCGGCGGCCTGTTGATCCACCGGCGCATCCGCAGGCGCCACAGGCGTCACAGGGGTCGAGCCCCCGTAAGGCGCGGGGTGGGTCACGCCCGTCGACCACAGGCCCATCAGGCTGCGGTCAAAGCCGAGTGACGGCAGGATCTGCTCCACCAGGCTCGCGACCCAGCGGCCGATCACATAGGCGATAGCCAGAACGATCGCCGCCGCCAGGACCCGGGGGATGGCGTCAAGCACAACAGCCAGAACCGCCACCGCCGGATCTGAGATCGCCGCGATGCCCAGCTGCTCCAGGGCGGCGATGGTCACGGGGATGATGATCAGGACGAAGACCAGAAGGCCGGCTGTACGGCCCAGATTCGTCGCCCCGGTCAGACGGCCGAGACCGGCCTTCTCAAGCCAGTAATCGACCCGCGCCGCGCTGAGCGCAGCCTCCACCACCCGCCGCGCCAATGTGGCCACGACGAGGCCGACAAAGAAGATGACCGCGGCGCCCACGAGGTTAGGCACATAGGACAGCACGCCCATGGTCAGGGCGTTCAAGGGGCCGACCACGCCGTTGAGCTGCAGGACGCTGAGCGCGGCGATCACCCCGATCAGCAGCACCAGCCAGTAGCCCAGCTGCCCGAGCTGATAGCCAAGGGTCTCCTTGGGCTGCAGACCTCGGTTGTGGCTGGCGGCGCCCGGGAAGCGGTCGATCAGCTTCGCCAGCCCCCACTGAACCGCCTTGGCGACAAAATGCGCCACGACGACGATGAGCAGGGCCGCCAGAATCCGTGGCCCCCAGAAGGCGAACAGCTCGCCCGCATTGTGAAATTGTATGGTGTCCATGTCTCTCCCCAGTCCAGGTTCACCTGTGACAACCATTCCCGGGCCCCGCCGTTCCGAGAAAGTCAGCCCAGGCGCCGTGACGGCGCCCTTGACGCTTCCCACGCCCCCGGCTCATCACAGGGTGATGGTCCAGATCGCTTCTCCCGCCGTGGAATTTCCGCCGGCCAGCGCCGAAGACTGGCGCGCCCTTGTGCTCAAGACCCTGGGGGACAAGCCGCCAGAGAGCCTGACCAGCGCCACGGCCGAGGGCCTGACCATTGCACCCCTCTATGGGCCGATGGACGTGGCGCCGATCCCCACCCGGCCGTTCGACCCAGCCCGGGCCTGGGACCTGCGCGCCATGACCCGGCATCCTCATCCGGCGCGGGCCAACGCCGACATCCTGGCCGATCTCGACGGCGCTGGCGCCTCGGTGCTCCTGGCCCTCGATCCCCAGGGTCAGGCCGGCTGCGCTGTCGGTTCAGCCGATGATCTCGCCCGGGCCCTGGATGGAGTGATCTTCGAACTGGCGCCTGTGGCCCTGGACGCGGGTTTCCTCGGGACCATCGCCGCCGACTGGCTGAGCGCGGTGGCCAAGGCCTCGCCGACCGCCCTGCTCCAATTCCATCTCGATCCGCTCAGCGCCTTCGCCGCCGCCGGCGAGAGCCCGGGCCCCATTGAGGCGCACATCTTCGCCGCAGCCGGCGCTGGCGCCCGTCACGCCCAGACCCACCCCCAGGCCCAGATCTTTCTGGCCTCAGGCGCCGTGGTCCATGAGGCCGGCGGCGGCGAGGCCTGCGAAGTCGCCTTCGCGGCGGCCAGCGCCCTGGCCTACGCCAAGGCCATGGTCCGGGCCGGCATGGCGATCGACCAGGCCTTCGCCCGTATCACCCTGGGCCTTACCGCCGAGGCCGACTATTTCCTGACCATCGCCAAGCTGCGCGCCGCCCGGCTGGTCTGGGCGAGACTGGTCGGCGCCTGCGGCCTCGACACGCCCGCGCGGATCGAGGTCCGGTCTTCCCGGCGCATGCTCACCCGCCGCGATCCCTGGACCAACATGCTCCGCCTGACCTCGGCTTGCTTCGGCGCAGCGGTCGGCGGGGCCGACGCAGTGGTGCTGGGCGCCTTCACCGACGCCCTGGGCCTGCCCTCGGCGCTCGCCCGTCGCCAGAGCCGCAACACCCAGCTCGTCCTGATGGAGGAGGCCCACATCGGCCGCGTCTCCGATCCGGCGTCGGGCTCGGGCTATGTTGAGGCCATGACCGACCAGATCGCCCGCGCCGCCTGGTCGGCCTTCCAGGTCACCGAGGGGATGGGCGGCGTCGTGTCGGCCCTCACCGCTGGCCATGTCGCCGCCGAGGTGGAGACCACCTGCGCGGCCCGCGCCGACCTCGGTCAGCCAGCCATCGTCGGCGTCACCGCCTTCCCGCCGGCCAAGGACGGTCCGGTCGAGATCGACACGCCAGATCCCAGGGCGGTCGAGGCGCCCTCGCCGCGCCTGCCGGGGCCCGATGGCCGCTGCCCGCCGCTTGCGCCTCTTCGCATCGCCCAACCCTTCGAGACCGAGGCCGCCCGATGAGCGCCTTTCCCGACTATACCGAGGTCCCCTTCGACGCCGAGCGCCCCGCCGCGCCCGCCCTGGAGGCCGCGCCCTGGGCCACGCCGGAAGGTATCGCGGTCGCCGCCGCCTACGGGCCTGAGGATATCGAGGGGCTGAGCGGCCTGGACTCCTATCCCGGCCTCGCGCCATTCCTGCGCGGCCCCTATCCGACCATGTACGCCACCAATCCGTGGACCATCCGCCAGTATGCGGGCTTCTCCACGGCCGAGGACTCCAACGCCTTCTACCGCCGCAACCTGGCGGCCGGCCAGAAGGGACTGTCGGTGGCCTTCGACCTCGCCACCCATCGGGGCTACGATTCCGACCATCCCAGGGTGGCCGGCGATGTCGGCATGGCCGGCGTGGCCATCGACTCCATCCTCGACATGCGCACCCTGTTCGACGGGATTCCGCTCGATGAGATGAGCGTGTCCATGACCATGAACGGCGCGGTCCTGCCGATCCTGGCGCTCTATATCGTCGCCGCCGAGGAACAGGGCGTCCCACCGGCCAGGCTGTCGGGCACCATCCAGAACGACATCCTCAAGGAGTTCCTGGTCCGCAACACCTACATCTATCCGCCAGCCCCTTCGATGCGGATCATTTCCGACATCTTTTCATATACTTCCACTGAAATGCCGAAGTTCAACTCGATCTCCATTTCCGGCTATCATATCCAGGAAGCCGGGGCGACCCTGGACCTGGAACTGGCCTATACCCTGGCCGACGGCATCGAATATGTCCGCGCGGGCGTGGCCGCCGGCATGAGCGTCGATGCGTTCGCCCCCCGCCTCTCCTTCTTCTGGAACGCGGGCATGAACGCCTTCATGGAGATCGCCAAGCAGCGGGCCGGCCGCCTGCTGTGGGCCGAGCTCATGCAGGCGGAGTTCGCGCCCAGGGACCCCCGCTCGCTCTCCCTGCGGGCCCACACCCAGACCAGCGGCTGGAGCCTGGCGGCCCAGGACGTCTACAACAACATCGCCCGCACCTGCGTCGAGGCCATGGCGGCCACCGGCGGCCAGACCCAGAGCCTGCACACCAATTCGCTGGACGAGGCGCTGGCCCTGCCGACCGACTTCTCCGCCCGCATCGCGCGCAACACCCAGCTGTTCCTGCAACTGGAAAGCGGCCAGACCCGGGTCATCGACCCCTGGGGCGGGTCCTACTATATCGAGCGCCTCACCGCCGACCTCGCCGCCCGCGCCCGGGTCCATATCGCCGAGGTCGAGGCCCTGGGCGGCATGGCCAGGGCCATCGAGGATGGCCTGCCCAAGCGCCGCATCGAGGAGGCCAGCGCCAGGACCCAGGCCCGCATCGACTCCGGTCGCCAGACCGTGGTGGGGGTCAACCGCTACCGCTCCGCCGATCCGGACGAGATCCCGGTGCTCAAGGTGGATAATTCCGCCGTCCGCCAGCGCCAGCTGGAGAAGCTCGCCCGCCTGAAGGCCGAACGTGACCCCGCTGCGGTGGAGCGCACCCTCGCCTCCCTCACCGCCGGCGCGGCGGGAACCGGCAACCTGCTGGCGCTCTCGGTGGAGGCCGCCCGCGCCAGGGCCACGGTGGGCGAGATCAGCTATGCCCTCGAAAAGGTCTTCGACCGCCACAGGGCCAAGGCCGATGCGGTCAAGGGCGTCTATCTGCGCGAGGCCGGCGAGACCCCGGCGGCCCTGAAGGCCAAGGCCATGGTCGGCGCGTTTGCCGCCGCCGACGGCCGCAAGCCCCGGCTGCTGATCGCCAAGATGGGCCAGGACGGCCATGACCGGGGCCAGAAGGTGATCGCCTCGGGCTTTGCCGATCTCGGGTTCGAGGTGGAGATCGGCGACCTCTTCCAGACCCCGGCCGAGGCCGCCGCCCTGGCCATCGAGCGCCAGGTCCATGTGGTGGGCGCAAGCTCGCTGGCGGCGGGCCATCTCACCCTGGTGCCGGAGCTCAAGGCGGAACTCGCCCGCCTCGGCCGCCCCGACATCCTGGTGGTGGTGGGCGGCGTCATTCCGCCGGAGGACTTTGCGGCGCTGACCGAGATGGGCGTCGCCGCCATCTTCCCGCCCGGCACAGTGGTGCCCGAATGCGCCATCGAGGTCCTGGACCGCCTCAACGAGGAACTCGGCTACGCCCAGTTGAACGCGGCGCGAACCTAGCCGATCAGGGCGGCCAGGCCGAGGCCGAATGCGCCGTCATAGGCGATCCAGGCCTGGGTCACCACGATGGCCCAGGCGACGCTGAACAGGGAGCCGACCAGGAAGTACTCGGCGTTCAGCTTCTCATCGAGATCCTTGAACCGCGCCACCGTCTTCAGGGCCACCACGGCGGCCAGTATCTCCCAGGCGCCGATGATCAGTCCGCTGGCGATCATCAATCGCTCCAGATGGCCGATCAACCGGCCCACCCGCGGCGTGTTCGCCGAAGCCGTGGCCTCAGCGACCTCCGCCTCCGTCTGGATCATGGCCCGGCTGAGCCCGCTCCAGTCCAGCACCGCCTTGCAGGCCAGGTTGCCGACCACGGTCAGCACAGCCAAGGCAAGGACGGTTGAGCCCGCGAAATGGATCCAGGCGCTCATCGGGTCAGCCCATAGATCTCGTCCAGGGTCGCAACCGCAGTCTCCAGGGCCCGCCACTGTCGATCATAGAGCTCAAACCGGGCCGCGCGCCTGATTTTGTAGAGCGTCTGAACCGAGATGTTCAGGCGCTGCGCCAGCCCTGCGGCTGAGGCCGAGCGTGAGGCGAGCGCCACCTCTTGCTGTCGGGTGGTCCAGCCTTGCTCGATCTCGCTCAGGCTTGCGCCAACCGCCTCCATCAAGATCTCCAGGGCCGGCTGCCCCGGCAGGTGGAAGCGATAGGCGTTGGCGTCACGCTTGTCGGTCAGGCGCGCGCGGCTCGCAGCAAGCCCGGGCCCCATCATGTTCCAGGCCCGCTCAGGGTTCACCGGCGTTTCCAGGCGCACCGCCCCGAGGACAAAACGGCAAGCCACCCCCTGGATCAGCAGCCGCGTCTGCACGTCTCGCAGGGCGGCCAGGCCGTCTTCAAAGGTCTGCGTCAGCCCTTGGAATTCGTCCCCGAGGGTGATGGTCAGCGGGGAAGTCATCGTCCTGCCCGCCTCGAGATTTGTGGCGTCGATCGCCCGGTTGAAGGCCTCGTGCAGATCAGCCACTGAGCCCGCGTCCTGGCTGGACACGAGGTCGCCCATAATGGCGACGTGAGTCGGGCGTTGCGGGGCGAGCGACGGGCGGGCCGCAGATGGCGCCAGATGGATCATGGGCATGAACTGCACCATCGAGTTTAGCCCCTGATGAGGCGAAAATCTTCTAATAGCCCATTTTTGGATTACAAAATAAAAATATCCCACAATCGGGATGATATTTCAGGGTCGTCTGGAGTCAGACCTTTGGCCCCCGCCGCCCGCCGCCCTTGGCCTTGCGCTTGCGATCCCAGCTGTCTGGCAGGACGGAGGGGCCATGGCGGGCCTCGATGTCCTTCTGCAGGGCCTTGGCGGCCATCAGATGGCCAGGAAACAGGGTGTCCACCGCCCAGCCGGCCACAGGGACTGTCGAGGTGGCCGAGTCGAAGGCCAGATAGGCGCCCATGCGCGCCAGGGTGACCAGCGAGGCGCCGCCCCGCAGACCAACCCCGATCAAGAGGACGCCCGCGCCCACGCTGTAGACCGTGCCGGCCACCGGCACCCAGGCCAGGATTCCGTCGAGGCCAAGTCCAAAGGGGCCGACCCCTACCAGCCGGTCTGAAAGCCGCTTGATCCGCTCGGCTGCGCGCCAGGCCTGGTGGGCCGTGTCCTTGGTCACCGCCACGTGCGGCCTCCCCGTGCGGGCGTCTCAGCCCTGGAACACCACCCGAGAGCGCCCCTTGCCGCCCCTGATGCGCGAAAGGAAATCCGGGTATTCGGGCCTATTGACCACATCCTTGCGGGCGCCTTCGGAATGGATGATGTCTTCGATTTGCTTGAGCATCAAGTCAGCCGCCCACTTGTGGCCTGAAAACAGCATGTCCGCCAGCCTGCCGAGTCCGACCGGAACCGGCGCGATCCCGATGGCCAGATCGGCCAGCAGCACCATGGTCGCCTCCAAGAGCACCATGGGCGCACACCGGGCCCGGAAGCCGTCGAGCAGCAGGAAGACCCGGCCGGCGTGAGGCCGGACGCGGTGGTGGCAGCGGCGCAGGATCCGGCCTGAAACCGGGGCCGCGTCCTTTACAGGGCGAGGGCCGTCACCTATGTATCACGAATGTAGATACAGGGGGCTCGCCATGCGTGTTCAGGTCAAGAAGTGGGGCAATAGCGCCTCGGTTCGCATCCCGGCGTCCGTCATGGCGGCCGCGTCCCTGCGCATCGATCAGGCCGTCGATGTGCGGGAGGAAGGTGGCCGGGTGATCATAGAGCCGGTGGCCGCGCCCAGCTATGATCTGGACGATCTCCTGGCGAAGATGACGCCTGACACCTTTCCCGAGGATGTCGACTTCGGCGGCCCCGTCGGAGACGAGGCATGGTGAGCCGCTATGTTCCCGATCGCGGGGACATAGTCTGGCTCCAGTTCGATCCGCAGGCCGGACATGAGCAGGCCGGTCATCGCCCGGCGCTCGTGCTGTCGCCTGCCCGCTACAACAAGGCCAGGGGCATGATGATCTGCTGTCCCCTCACCTCACGGATCAAGGGCTATCCCTTCGAGGTGGTGGTAAGCCAAGAGCCGCCGAGCGCGGTGCTGGCCGACCAGATCAGGAGCCTCGACTGGCGGGCGCGAAAGGCCACCCGCAAGGGAAAGGCCTCTCCGGCTGTTCTGGCCGACGTCCAGGCCAAGATCGGCGCATTGATCGGCCAATGACCGATCAGGGTGGCGAAGGCTCGCCCCCACCCTGTCCCTACATCATGTCGCCGGCGGCGGCGTCCAGCAGCAGGAAGACCCGGCCGGCGTCAGAGGCCAGCAGGGTGGCGACCATGAAGCCCTCCTGATCCCGGGCCACGGCCTCGTCCAGCATGCCCCGATACCGGCGCAGATAGTCCCCGGCCTCGGCCTTCAGGGCGTCGTCGGTGAACAGCCGGCGGGTCAGGCGGCGGGTCGCCGCCGGGGCCAGGCGGCGGACCACCTGCCGGGCCCCCTCCAGGTCCCCGGTCTGCACCACGGCGCCGATCTCCTCGATCCGTCCCCGGGGCAGCAGGGCCGAGGGATCAATGCCCAGGTCGACAATATCCGACAGAAGCCGGGCTTCCCGGCGTTCGTCCGTGGGACGCGGGGCCGGCTCGTCGATGGCGGCGAGCAGATCCTTCCAGGTCAGGCCATCGGCGCCGTCATCGGGGGGTTCGACCGCCTGGGGCGGACCCCCGGCGGTCTCGAATAGGTTGGAGAACTCCTCGTCGGTGGCCGTCGGCGTCAGCCGCAGGCGGGGCCGGAGGCCCGCCTCCTCCGCCGCCCCGCGACGCCCTTCGCGGGCCGGCGGAGGGGCGGTCGGGCGAAGCTCCAGGGGCGCCTGCTCCTCAGGGGGCGGCGGCGGACGCGCCTGGGCGGCCCTGGACGGCTCGGCCCGCGCCGCCGCCGCAGGGGTCGCCGGCAGGGGTCGGGGCCGTTCCTCCCGGGCTACGGGTCTGCGCTCCCGGACCGGCGGCGGGGCCCCAAGGCCGGCCCCAAGGCCTGGACCAAATCCGCCGCTGGCGGTGGTGGCCACAGAGCCCATGAGCCGGACTGCCTCGCTGAGCATCTCATAGTTGCGGCTGACCCGTTCCTGGAAGGCGGCATCAATGGCCTGGGTTTCCTCAGCCGTGCGCCGGGCCTGGGCCATCAGGTCGTCCAGGCTCTCGCCCACGGCGGTGCGCACATCGTCGGCCTGCCGCCGGGCTGCCGCCGGCAGGTCGGCGGCGCGGGCGTCCAGGTCGGCCAGCAGGTGCTGAAGCTCGTGCAGGGTGGCGCGGGCGGCCGCGGCGCTGGCCTCTAGCTTCCGCGCGGTCTGAGCTCCGGCCTCCTCGACGAGGCCCGCCGACTGCTCGATCAGGGTCCGCGCCTCCTCCAGGCGGCCCTCAAATACCTGATCGGCCTTCTGGCCGGCGGCGAAGGCGGCCTCCGACAGCTGGTCCACCTGCTGGCGGGCGGCCTCGGCGTGACGGGCGGCGGCCAGCCGGGTCTGCTCGGCGGCCTGGGCGAGGGCGTCGATGGCCGACTGTGTCTCCATCTGCAGCTGGCTGCGCTCCCCGGCCGCGGTGTCGGCCAGCAGGCCCCACGACTGCCGCAGATGTTCGGCGAAGGCGTCGCGCTCCCCCTGGGCGGCGTTGGCCATGTCGCCGAACTGGTCGATGGCCTGGGCCACCAGCTCCCGCAGCATCTGGGCGCCCTTGATGGCCCGGTCACCGACCTCCACCGCCGACAGCCTGGCCTCGGAGAGATACTCCGCCAGCTTTGCGGTGTGGGTCTCGGCCTCGGCGGCGAAGGATTCCTGATCGGCCCGCAGGCCGTGGGCGATGGCCACCAGGGCGGCCCGCTGTTCGGACAGGCCGGTCTCGGCGGCGCCCACCTGGTCGGCGACTCCGGCCCCGGCGCTTTCCAGCCGGGCGATATGCCGGGTGAGGTCCTCGCCCACCGTGCGGGCGATGTCGCTGGTCTCGCCGGCGGCGGCGGCCAGGTCGGCGGCCCGGGCGGCCAGGGAGGCCTCGGCCTCCCGAAGTTGGGTCTCGGCCAGGTCGGAGGCCTCGGCCACCATCCGCGCCTGGCTGGAGATGGCGTCCACCACGGCGGTGGACTGGGCGTCCAGGACGCTGGCCAGGGCGGTCATCTCGATCCGCTCATGGGCCAGGCTGCGGGTCAGGGCCTCGGCGGTGCGGGCCGAGGCGGCGGCGGCATTGACCAGGTGCTCAGTCTCGGCCGCGAGGGCCGAACGCAGCGCCGCCAGGGTCTCGCGGGCCTCGTGGGCGGCCTCCCCGGCGCGGACGATCTCCTCCCGCACATGGGACACCGCCTCTCCCGCGCGGCCGGCGGCCACCAGGGTCGGCGAGATCAGCTCATCGGCGAGCCTCTGGGTGCGGCGGGTCTCGGCCGCCAGCCTCTGGCCCTGGCGAAGGCCATAGGCCGCCACCCAGACCAGCACGGCGGGCGCCAGAGCCAGGAGCGCAAAGACCCCGATGGCAAAGACATCGTCCTGGAAGGGCGCCACCTCGCCGCGATAGCCCCAGGCATAGGCGATGGGCGCCAGGGCGCAGAGCGCCGACAGGGCCGCAGCGCCGGCATAGATCGGCCATCCTCCGGTCTGGTCATCCGCCGCTGCCGGGGGACGCGTCGCCATGGTCAGGGCCGCGTGGGAGGTTGCGGCCGGCGGAGTCTGGCGCCGGGTCAGATCCCCCACAGGGGCAGGATCAGCCAGGGTGACGGGGGCGTCCGGGGCATGGCCAGACCCGGTGTCCTGGCCGGCGGCGGCACGCTCATCGGTCTGGCCCGACATCGTGCTGGACCATTCAGGCGCCCGTTCAGATTCAGGGGTGGGCGCGACCGCAGCCCTGGGGGCTTCGGTCAGGTCGAGGTCATGATCGGGTCCCGCCTCGGGCGCCTGCGCGCCCTGACGTGAAGCGTCCTCCTCGTCGGTGAGTCTGCGGAAATCCAACGGCTGGCGCCGGTTCTTGATCTTCATCTGCGGCCCGTTACATGCGGCCAACACGCCCCGGAAAGCGACATTACATCCTCTGGCGGACGCCCTGATCTGCAAGGATTATCGTTGAACGCTGCGCAGGCAAAGCGCCATGCAGCGGATTTACGCGCTGGGGGGGAATTTTCCCACTCAGTCGCCGGGGTTCAGGGGCGCTGGCGGGCGTCCGGCGTCGCCGAACAGGCCCCCAGGGCGCGCTCATCCCCACAGGTCCTGCTCCGCGTGACGACGGCGCCGCTGCGCTCCACCCGGCGCTCAGCCGACGCCTCCGGCTCCGGGGACTGGGGCGTAAGCGTCACGCCCAGATGGGCATAGGCCAGAGCCGAGGCATGAATAACCACGGCCAGGAGGACTTCCGCCCAGGATTGCATCGGAAATCCCCCGTCACCGACACGAGTCTGCCTCCACCTTATCGATCAACCCCTGGCAGGCGGCAAGACGGCGCCACATGAATCTTCGTCCATGTGGCGCCGAAAGACCCGCCCTGGTTGCGCTCCGGGATTAGAACCGGCGGCAGACCAGGTCCCGCAGCACGTTGGTGGGGCCGGTATAGCGCCCGTCCCCGTCCACAGCCTGCCGGGCCCGCTGGCTGGAGTCGAAATAGGCCGATGAGCCCAGCCCCTGCGACCGGCAGAAGGCGTTGGCGGCGTGGGAGCCGGCGGCGATGTCGAGGCCATCAAAGGTCGGATAGGGGAAAAAGACCGACCGGACCCCCTCGGCGGGCCGGAACTGGTGGGCCCCGCCCCAGCCGCCGCCCCCGCCGGGTCGCCAGCCGTCCCCGGATGGCGGACGGAATCCGCCGCCCCCGCCGCCCCCGCCGACGGCATAGGCCTGCAGCGAGGTGATCGCCTCCCCCATGCCCAGGGTGTTCATATTGGGCACATCGCCGCTGACATCCTGGCAGCGCCCCCCGAAGTCGGAGTCCTGGCAGATCCGCCAGCGGCCCTGGAACCGGGCGCTCATGGTCCTGTCGTTCCAGTCCCGGGGCAGGTTGGTGGCCGTGCCATAGATGGTGGTCTGGCGACCTTGAAAATTGGGCTGATCAAACAGGATCGCCGCAGGCTGACGCCCGCCGCCATGGAACTGGGCCGCTGAGGGACCGACGGTCGCGGTGGCCATGGCCAGAACCGCGGTCAGGATTGCTCGCTTCATCACTCATAACTCTCCTGTCGTCCCTCGACGGGCAATCTAGACGGCGTGGCGGGGTAATCAAAGCCTGGCCGGCCCGGAGCGGTCACCTCCGGCGCCAAGGGCCGGGGACGCCCGTTCGTGGGCCAACAGCCAGCGCTTGCGCTCCAGGCCGCCGCCATAGCCGGTGAGGGTCCCATTGGCGCCGATCACCCGGTGGCAGGGGACCACCAGCGCCACCGGATTGGCCCCATTGGCCAGCCCCACCGCCCGCACGGCGCGGGGCGCGCCGATATGCGCCGCCAGCTGGCCATAGGACCAGGTTTCCCCCGGCGCGATGTCCTGGAGCGCCCCCCAGACCGTCTGCTGGAAGACGGTGCCGCCGGTGGCCCAGGAAAGGGTCGCAAGGGCGTCGATCTCGCCGGCGAAATAGGCGCCGAACCGGTCGGCAATCACCCGGGGCGCAGCGGTTTCAATCCGGCGCGCCGGGGCCGCCGCCGAGCCATAGTGGCGACGCAAGAGGCGCTCCATCCGCTCCAGATGGGTGGTCCAGTCAAAGGCCCGCAGCCGGCCCTCGCCGTCGTACACGATCCGGGCCTCTCCGATGGGGGTCGGCAGGGACGACATATGGAACAGGTCAGGCAGGCTCTCTGTCATGGGTCGCCTCCAGGCGCGGACTTGAGGGGAGCGGCAGGGCCGAACGGGGCGAGGCCAGACCTTCTGACGCCCACAGATGCTGGGCGCCATAGGCCCGCCAGGGTCGCCAGGCCTCCGCCCGGACCAGCAGCTGGGCCGGGGTGGGGCGAACCCCGTCTGGGCCGGCCAGGGCGCGTATCAGGCCAATGTCGCCGGAGGGAAAGGCGTCGGGCTCCCGCATCTGGCGCAGGGCGATATACTGGGCCGTCCATTCGCCGATCCCCGGCAGGGCCTTGAGCCGGGATACCGCCGCCTCCAGGGAGCCCCGGAGGGCGAACATCTGCGGATCGGCCGCCGCCGCCGCCGCCAGTCCCACCAGGGCCCGGGCCCGGGCGCCGGGCATGGGCAGGCTCATGGGGTCGATCCGCGCCAGGGCTTCGGGAGTCGGAAAGAGCCTGCTGAGGCCCTTCCCCGCCAAATCAGGCGGCAGAGGCGTCCCGTGCTCCGCCGTAAGCCGGTCGGCCAGGGCGCGGGCGCCGGCCACGGTGATCTGCTGACCCAGTACGGCGCGCACCGCCATCTCAAACCCCTCCCAGGCGCCGGGGACCCGGAGCCCTGGCCGCTGGGCCACCAGGCGGGCCAGATCGGGGTCCCTGGACAGGTGGGCGTTCACCTGAGCCGGGTCGGCCCCCAGATCGAACACCCGCCGCACCCGGGCGATGACCTGGGGCAGCACCTGCAGCCGCGCGAACCGCGCTGTGACCTCAAGGGTCGCCCCCGGCCCCGGCCTCACGGCGATCCGCCCGGGAACCCCATCGATGATCAGCGCCCGCCGATAGGTTCCTTCGTCCACCACCTCCACCCCCGCAATGGCCCGCAGCGCCAGAAAGTCGAGGATGGCCGCCCAGTCATAGGGGGGCCGATAGGCCAGGCTGAGGATCACCCCGCCCCCGGCGGCGGCGCTTACCTCCCCTCTCCGGCCCCGGCGCAGCGCCCCGGGCGGGCGGCCATAGAGCTGATGGAAGGTTTCGTTGAAGCGCCGGATGCTGCCGAAGCCGGCGGCCAGGGCCACCTCGCCCATGGGCAGGGCCGTGTCACAGATCAGCTGCTTGGCCAGCAGCACCCGCCGGGTCTGCGCCACCGCCACCGGCGAGGCCCCCAGATGCTGGCGAAACAGCCGGCGCAGCTGGCGGCCGCCGACCCCGACCCGGTCCCCCAGGGCCTCCACATCGCCCCCGTCCAGGGCGCCGTCCTCGATCAGCGACAGGGCCCGGGCCACCGTATTGGAGCTGCCCCGCCAGGCGCCCAGGTCCGGGGAGGTTTCCGGCCGGCAGCGCAGGCAGGGGCGGTAGCCGGCGCCCTGGGCCGCGGCGGCCGAAGGATAGAAGGTGACATTGCGCCGAAGGGGGGTGCGCGCCGGACAGATGGGCCGGCAATAGATCCCCGTCGTCCGCACCGCGACGAAGATCTTCCCGTCCAGGCGGGCGTCCCGCGTCGACAGGGCGCGGTAGCAGGCGTCGTCATCCAGATCCATGGCCGCCAGGATCGCCCCGACCGCCCTCCCTGTCTCGCGGTTTTCGGACATCCAGTCAGCCCGTGGCCAGGGTCTCGTCCGTCAAACTCCTGTAGACTGGCCTGGAGACCGATCAGCCGGCCTCAGTCAGCCTATAGAAATTCTTTAAGCACTTCGACGCCGTTTCCGGGTCAAGGGCGGCGTGGCCTGTTGCCTCAATAGGCGCTCTGCCCTAACTGGAGCTAATCAGGACGCCCGTCCAGAAGACAGGTGGGCAGATGACTGATCGAGATATCCCTTAGACTCGGACCCAGAATTCCTGATGCAAGGTTTGAATGTCATGGACGTCCGTCCCGCCAAAGCCGCCATGGCCGGCCTCGACGCCGACACCCTGACCCACCTTCAGCGGCTGGAGGCCGAGAGCATCCACATCATGCGCGAGGTGGTGGCGGAGGCCGAACGCCCGGTGATGCTCTATTCCGTCGGCAAGGACTCCGCAGTGATGCTTCACCTGGCGGCCAAGGCGTTCTTCCCGTCCAGGCCTCCCTTCCCGCTGCTGCATGTGGACACCACCTGGAAGTTCCGGGCCATGTACGAGATGCGGGCGAAGACGGCGGAGACCCTGGGCTTCGACCTGATCGTGCACCGCAATCCCGAGGCGCTGGCCCGGGGCATCAATCCCTTCGACCATGGCTCGGCCCTGCACACCGACATGTGGAAGACCGAGGGCCTCAAACAGGCCCTGGACGCCCACGGCTTCGATGCGGCGTTTGGCGGCGCCCGGCGGGACGAGGAGAAGTCCCGGGCCAAGGAGCGCGTCTTCTCCTTCCGCTCGGCCCAGCACCGCTGGGACCCCAAGAGTCAGCGCCCGGAGCTCTGGAACCTCTATAATGCCCGCAAGGGCCCGGGGGAGAGCATGCGGGTCTTCCCGATCTCCAACTGGACGGAACTGGACATCTGGCAGTACATCCACCTGGAGGCCATCCCCATCGTGCCGCTCTACTCCGCGGCCAAGCGCCCGGTGGTGGAGCGCGACGGCGCCCTGATCATGGTCGATGACGACCGCATGCCGCTGCGCCCAGGGGAGACCCCGAAGATGAGGTCAGTGCGGTTCCGCACCCTGGGCTGTTATCCGCTGACCGGGGCGGTGGAGAGCACCGCAGCCACCCTTCCCGAAATCATCCAGGAAATGCTGCTCACCACCACGTCGGAGCGCCAGGGCCGCGTGATCGATCACGACCAGGCCGCCTCGATGGAGAAGAAGAAGCAAGAGGGCTATTTCTGATGTCGCACCAGTCCGCCCTCATCGCCGAGGACATCGAGGCCTATCTCAAGGCCCACGAACACAAGAGCCTGCTGCGGTTCCTGACCTGCGGGTCGGTGGATGACGGCAAGTCGACCCTGATCGGCCGGCTGCTCTACGACTCCAAGATGATTTTCGAAGACCAGATGGCCGCGCTGGAGGCCGACTCCAGGAAGGTCGGCACCCAAGGGGGCGACATCGACTTCGCCCTGCTGGTGGACGGCCTGGCCGCCGAGCGGGAACAGGGCATCACCATCGATGTGGCCTACCGGTTCTTCTCCACCGAGACCCGCAAGTTCATTGTCGCCGACACCCCCGGCCACGAGCAGTACACCCGCAACATGGTCACCGGCGCCTCCACGGCGGATGCGGCCATCATCCTGATCGATGCCCGCAAGGGGGTGCTGACCCAGACCCGTCGCCACTCCTACCTCGTCTCCCTGCTGGGCATCCGCCATGTGGTCCTGGCCATCAACAAGATGGACCTGGTGGGCTGGAGCCAGGAGGTGTTCGACACCATCCTGGCCGAGTACCACGACTTCGCCGCCCAGATCGGGATCAAGGGCTTCACCGCCATCCCCCTGTCGGCGCTGAAGGGCGACAACATCACCGAGGCCAGCGGCAAGGCGCCCTGGTACAAGGGTCCGGCCCTGCTGCCGCACCTGGAGTCCCTCGAGGTCGAGGACGACCTGCGGGAGAAACCGTTCCGCATGCCGATCCAATGGGTGAACCGTCCCGACCTGGACTTCCGCGGCTTCTCCGGCCTGATCGCCACCGGCGCCATCCAGCCCGGCGACCGGGTCAAGGCCCTGCCGTCTGGCCGCGAGAGCACCGTGGCCCGCATCGTCACCATGACCGGCGACCTGCCCCGGGCGGTGGCGGGCCAGTCGGTGACCATCACCCTCGCCGACGAGATCGATGTCAGCCGCGGCGACGTGCTCTCCATCGCCGGCCAGCCGCCGGAGGTGGCCGACCAGTTCGAGAGCACCATTGTCTGGATGGACGATGAGGCCATGCTGCCCGGCCGGCCCTATCTGATGAAGATCGGGACCCGCATGGTCGGCGCCAGCATCACCGAG
This sequence comes from uncultured Caulobacteraceae bacterium, assembly GCA_947085575.1. Lineage (GTDB taxonomy): Bacteria > Pseudomonadota > Alphaproteobacteria > Caulobacterales > Caulobacteraceae > Phenylobacterium. The sequence goes on along the minus strand of CAMTXB010000028.1, from coordinate 1,310 downwards.
CCCAAGTACAAGGTGAATGTGAACACCCTCGAGCACCTGGCCGCCAAGCGCCTGGATCTGAACGAGATCGGCGTCTGCAACCTGTCCCTGGACGCCCCCATCGCCTTTGACGCCTACCGGGACAATCACACCCTCGGGGGCTTCATCCTCATCGACCGGATCTCCAACCGGACGGTAGGGGCCGGCATGCTGCACTTCGCCCTGCGCCGCAGCCAGAACATCCACTGGCAGGCCCTGGATGTCTCCAAGGCCAGCCGCGCCGCCCAGAAGGGCCAGAAGGGCCAGATCGTCTGGCTCACTGGCCTCTCGGGGGCCGGCAAGTCGACCATCGCCAATCTGGTCGAAAAGCGCATGCAGGCCGATGGCCGCCACACCTATCTGCTGGACGGGGACAATGTCCGCCACGGCCTGAACAAGGACCTGGGCTTCACCGAAGAAGACCGGGTGGAGAACATCCGCCGGGTGGCCGAGGTGGCCAAGCTGATGGTCGATGCCGGCCTGATCGTGCTGGTCTCCTTCATCTCGCCCTTCCGGGCCGAGCGCCGGATGGCCCGCGCGCTGATGGAGGACGGCGAGTTCGTCGAGGTCTATGTGGCCACCCCGCTCTCCGTCGCCGAACAGCGCGACGTCAAGGGCCTCTACGCCAAGGCCCGGGCCGGCCAGCTGAAGAACTTCACCGGCATCGACTCCCCCTATGAGGAGCCGGAAAACCCCGAGATCACCGTCGACACCACCACCCTCACCCCCGAACAGGCCGCCGAGGAGATCGTCACCTGGCTGGCCAAGACCTAAGGTCGGGACCGCCACAGACGACAGAAGGGCCGGACGCGACAAAGCGCCCGGCCCTTTTTTTGTTTCGCGAAGGCAACCGCTCAATTGGCAGGCGCGGCGTCTCGTCCCACACCGACAAGCGGGATAATCTCGTGGCGTATGAACTCCAGCCTGCTCTTCAGCATCCGCGCGTGATCTTCTGTTGGGGCGGCTGCGACCGGATACGCGCCTTCCAGGTCGTCACCATCTATGATGCGATCAGCCCAATCCTCCATGAAGACGCAATAGGTCTCGAGCGCTTCGGCGGCGTTGGGGGAGTCGTCAGTGGCAAAGTGCGCGGGCGGCAGGTCCCCTACGATCACCCATAGTTCGGCGTCCTCTTCGTCCCCCCATTGGATCGGCTCTTCGAAGCGAACAAGGAACAGGGCGAGGATGCGGCTCACCCCAAAGGCCAGCAGCATCTCGCCGATGGGCTTCGACCAGGGGCGCGTCAGGACATAGTCACGCGCCTCCGCCTCAAGCTCGGCGAGTTGCGCGTC
>CAMTXB010000027.1:0-14543 GCA_947085575.1 uncultured Caulobacteraceae bacterium | reverse complement strand
GTCATAGACCACGAAGTCGACGCCCTGCTTCACCATGTCGGCCAGGTGCTCCAGGGTGACGTAGGAGCTCGAGGCGGTGTTGTAGAGCCTGCGGTTCGCATACTTCTTGATGATGACGCGATCGCCGCCGCCCTTCTTGCCGGTGTCCTTCGTCTCGGCCATAGCGAATCCTCTTGTCTTTTCCGTGCGCAGCGTCCGCTACAGCCGGTCTTTGCGGCGCAGTATCGCGGATGCGAGGGAAATCGCAAATCCTGCGCCGGTCTGTGGTCAGTCTTGCCCAATCGGTCCATCCCCCTGATAGATAGCCGGGCAATGCCAGGGAGATGAGGTTCTATGACCGAAGTGGTGATCGTCGCGGCCGCCCGCACGCCGGTGGGCTCGTTCAACGGGGCGCTTGCCAGCCTGCCCGCCCATGAGCTGGGCCGAGTGGCCATCAGCGCCGCCATCGCCCGCGCGGGCCTCCAGCCCTCTGACATTGATGAGGTGATCCTGGGCCAGGTGCTGCAGGCCGGCGCCGGTCAGGGGCCGGCCCGCCAGGCGGCCATCGCCGCCGGCGTCCCGGCGGCCGCCCCCGCCTGGAGCCTCAACCAGCTCTGCGGTTCGGGCCTGCGCGCCGTGGCGCTCGCCGCCCAGCAGGTGGCCGAAGGGTCTGCGAAGATCGTCGTCGCCGGCGGTCAGGAAAGCATGAGCCAGGCGCCCCACGCCGCGCACCTGCGCTCGGGCCAGAAGATGGGCGACCTCGCCTTTGTCGACACCATGATCAAGGACGGTCTGTGGGACGCCTTCCACGGCTATCACATGGGCCAGACCGCCGAGAACATCGCCGCCCGCTGGCAGATCACCCGGGCCGACCAGGACGATTTCGCCGTCGCCTCCCAGAACCGCGCCGAGGCCGCCCAGAAGGCGGGCAGGTTCACAGGCGAGATCGCGCCGGTGACCATCAAGGGCCGCAAGGGCGACACCGTCGTCGATCAGGACGAGTACATCCGCCACGGGGCGACGCTGGACAGCGTCTCGGGCCTGCGCCCGGCCTTCACCAGGGACGGCTCAGTGACGGCGGCCAACGCCTCTGGCCTGAACGACGGGGCCGCGGCCCTGGTGGTCATGAGCGCCGATGAGGCCAAGGCCCGTGGTCTGACGCCGCTGGCCCGAATCGCATCCTGGGCCCATGCCGGGGTCGAGCCGGAAATCATGGGCACGGGGCCGATTCCCGCCAGCCGCAAGGCCCTGGAAAAGGCCGGCTGGAGCGTGGCCGATCTTGATCTGGTGGAATCCAACGAGGCCTTCGCCGCCCAGTCCATCTGCGTGGTGCGCGAACTGGGCCTGGATCCGGCCAAGGTCAATGTGAACGGCGGGGCCATCGCCATCGGCCATCCCATCGGGGCCTCGGGCGCGCGCATCCTGACCACCCTGCTGCACGAGATGCAGCGCTCGGGCGCCGCCAAGGGTCTGGCGACCCTGTGCGTCGGCGGCGGCATGGGCGTGGCCATGTGCGTGGAAAAGATTTGAGCCAGGGGGCGCTCAAGCCCCCGGCGACATTGGGAACAGGGGAGGAAACCTATGGCCAGAGTGGCGTTCGTCACCGGAGGCACCCGCGGGATCGGCCGGGCCATCTGTCAACGGCTCAAGGCCGACGGCTTCAAGGTCGCCGCCGGCTATTCCGGCAATGAGGCCGCAGCCGAAGCCTGCGCCCGGGACCTCGGCATCATGGTGGTCAGGGGCAATGTCGGCGTCTTCGCCGACTGCCAGGCCGCCGTGGCCAGGGTGGCCGCAGAGCTTGGTCCCGTGGATGTGCTGGTTAACAATGCCGGCATCACCCGGGACGGCTTCTTCCACAAGATGGACCCAGAGCAGTGGTCCGAGGTGATCCGGGTCAATATGGACTCCCTGTTCAACATGACCCGTCAGGTGATCGAAGGCATGCGCGAGCGTGGCTGGGGCCGGATCATCAACATCTCCTCGATCAACGGCCAGAAGGGCCAGGTGGGGCAGACCAACTATTCCGCCGCCAAGGCCGGCATGATCGGCTTCTCCAAGGCGCTGGCCCTGGAGAACGCCCGCAAGGGGGTGACGGTGAACTGTATCGCGCCGGGCTATATCGACACGGAGATGGTCACCGCCGTGCCGGAGGATGTGCTCAAGGGCATCATCAGCCAGATTCCCGTCGGTCGCCTGGGCCGTGGGGAGGAGATCGCCGACATGGTGGCCTTCCTGGCCGGGGAGCACGCCGGCTATGTCACTGGTTCCACCCTGTCGCTCAATGGCGGCCAGTACATGGCCGGCTGAATCCGGGTTCCGTCTCAAAAGCGCCCCAGTCCCCAGGCTTGTATGATTGCCTATGATGAGCGCTCGATCCGTGCCGCCTCTGAGGATTCTCGCTGCGACGACGCTTGTCGCGGCGGGGATCGCTGTGGCCATGCCCGCATGGGCCGCTCCGGGCTCCCTGCGGGAAGGTCTATTTGGCGAGGGCCGCAACGATAGCCGGCGGGCCCCGGCTCCCCCGGTGGCGCGCTATGTGGTGGAAGACGGCGGCGGTTTCATCCTCGACCGATCGACGGCCAGACCCATGGTCAAGTTCGAGGACAGCGCCGAGGTCTGGGTGCTACAGCCCCAGCCGGCGCCCCGGGGCGATGTCATTTACAAGAACGATCTGGGGGAACCCGTCCTGCGGGCCACGCGGCTGGGGGGACTGACCGTTTTCACCCGCCAGCGTCCCGCCGGGGCGGCTGCGGCCCTGGAGGGTGGCTCCAATCCCCTGCGACTGCCGACCCTGGGCCCTGAGGCCCTGCTTCAACGGCTGGCTCAGGCCAGCGCCCGGGCCAGCCGGGCGGCTAGCCGGCTGATCCCCTTCGAGGCCGACGCCTCCCCGGAAACCGCGCCCCTGGTGGCCGACTCGGCCATGGTCGCGGCCGAAGCCCTGGTGCGGCTGGCCACCGACCCGGCGGGCCGCCAGGTGCTGAGCGGCGTGGACAAGGTGACCCTGGTGGAAGGGGGCCGTCCGGGCGCCAGCCTGCGCGACGGCGTGATGCTGATCACCATCTCTCCGGGGGACGGCCTGGCGGGGCGGCCATCGTCCGAGCGGATTTTGGCCGCCGCCGGACTGCGCTGACAAACCCCGCCTTTGCCTAGCCTTTGAAGCTGTCCTTGGCGGCCCTGACCGCCGCAAAGGCCTCATGGTCGGGCGCGCCGTTCAGACCCAGCTGAGGCGCCAGGAGGGGTGCGCGCAGAAACGGGTTGGTCTGACGCTCCAGACCTATGGTCGTCGGCACGGTGGCCTCGCCCCGGTCGCGGGCTGCAAAGACCGCCTGGGCTCTGGCCGCTACCGCCGGATCATCGTCCACCGACAGGGCGAAGCGGGCATTGGACGCGGTGTATTCGTGGGCGCAATAGACCATGGTCGCCTCCGGCAGGGCGGCCAGCTTCTGCAGGCTCGCCCACATCTGTGCGGGCTGGCCCTCGAACATCCGCCCGCAGCCGAGGGCAAAGAGCGAGTCGCCGACAAAGGCGACCGCGTTTCCGGGGTCATGATAGGCGATGTGCCCCAGGGTGTGGCCGCCGACCTCCAGCACCGAGAACCGCGTCTCGCCCAGCGCCACCACATCCCCTTCGACCACCTCCCGGTCCAGGGGGGCGATCCTGCGCACCTCGGCGGGCCCCACGATCTGGGCGCCGGTTGCGGCCTGGATCTCGGAATTGCCGCCGGCATGGTCGGGATGCCAGTGGGTATTGAGAATGAGCGCCAGGGTCCAGCCAGTCCTGTCCAGTTCGGCCAGTATGGCGCTGGCGTCCGGGGTGTCGATGGTGGCGGCCAGGCCGGAGGCCTGATCCTGGATCAGGAAGCCATAATTGTCCGACAGGCAGGGAAACTGGTGAACCCGCAGGGCCATGGCGCGCCTCGTCTTGTTCGAGCGGGGGGACAAGTCCGCCATCGCCGCTCTAGGATGGAAGTTGAGCCACATCCTACCTTCCAGGTCCCATGCGTCGAGACATCCTTGATCTGCGCGCCTTCTACGCCTCCGAGCTGGGGCGGACCGCCCGGGCGATGGTCGGTCGCAAGCTGACCGAGGCCTGGGGGGATGCGGCGGGCCAGGATGTCCTCGGCCTCGGCTATCCGACCCCCTATCTTGGGCCGTTCCGCGACCGGGCCCGCCGGGTTATCGCCGCCATGCCGGCCCAGCAGGGGGTGGAGATCTGGCCCGCCTCCCAGGGGGGGCTGGCCAGCCTGGTGCATGAGGAGGCCCTGCCCTTCCGCAACGCCCTGTTCGACCGGATCGTGGTCATCCACGCCCTGGAGGAGAGCCCAGACCCCCTGGCCCTGTTGCGGGAGGTCTGGCGGGTGATGGCGCCGTCGGGGCGGGTGATCGTGGCCGTCGCCGCCCGGGATGGCCTGTGGGCCAATGCCGAAAGCACTCCGTTCGGCCACGGGCGCCCCTACAGCCGTCGGCAACTGGCCCAGCTGATCGGCGCGGCGGAGTTCGAGCCGGTGGGCTATACCCGCGCCCTCTACGCCCCGCCGGTGACCTGGCTGACCAGCCAGGCGGAAACCTTTGAACAGGCTGGCTCCCGTCTCTGGCCGCGTTTCTCCGGGGTGGTGATGATCGAGGCGGTCAAGCAGACCTATGCGATCAAGGCCCGGCCCCAGCGGGTCAGGCCAGGCCGGGTCCGACCGGTCCTGGCGCCTGCCCCGGCCACCCGGGAATCCGCCGGCCGCAAACCCGCTCCAGGGCCGGTGATTTCCGAGGGCGCCTAAGGCGCAGGAAACTGGAACCTCTCCAGCGCCCTTGGAGCCGGGTGCGGAACGTCCTAGCTTATGGCTCTGACGGCCTGGCATTCCGCCGGCCCCCAGCGGAGACCCGTCGCATGAAGATGATCGTCGCGGTCATCAAGCCCAGCCGTCTTGATGCGGTGCTCGAAGCCGTTACCGAGGCCGGCGCCTCGGGCCTCACCGTCACCGAGGTGCGCGGCTATGGCCGTCAGCGCGGCAAGACCGAGGTCTATCGGGGGGCGGAGTACGAGGTGAAGCTCCTGCCTAAGGTGAAGCTGGAGATCGCCGTGTCCGCCGACATCGCTGATGCGGTGATCGAGGCGGTGGCGCGCACCGCCAACACCGGAAAGATCGGCGACGGCAAGGTCTTCGTGCTGGACCTGGAACAGGCCCTGCGCATCCGCACCGGCGACCGGGACGCGGCGGCCATCGCCGGATAGGCCGCCGGCCTTGGCGTGTGGGCCGTCTCGGGACCCTGGGCAGGGTTCAAGAGTCGGACGGCTGCGCCAGATCGGCGAGGCTTCAGGCCAGGGTGCGAAACGCCCGCCGCAGTTCTGCGGCGCCCTGCCGGTCATACCACCGCCCGTGGGCGAGGATCACCCTCTCTGGGTCCCACCCGATCATGGTTTGCACCAGGTCTCTGAGGTGGCCGGGGCGCGCGCGGAAGCTGGCGGCCATGTCCCGGGGCATGCGGCCATCTGGATCACAGACCCTGCCGAACCGCAGCAGGGGGCGAGTCCACCACGGCATCTTCTCGGGTTCGAAATTCTCAATGAGATCGGTGAGCACCAGGGTTCGGCTGGCGCGGTGAAAAAAGACCACCTCCCGATGATAGCCGGAATCCGCCAACCGCTGGTCGATCTGGCCGGCCCAGTCCGCTGGAGGCTCATTTTCGAGTTCGTGATCAATGCGCAGGCCTATGCCGCGGCTGGCGGCCCGCGCCTCCACGCCAGGACCGGCCCAGGTCACCGCCTCCGGGAACCTCGTCTGCCAGGCTGGCGCCCAGGCGTAATGAATCCAGTTCGGCGCCACCAGATGGCGTACCGGCCCAAGCGCCGAAGCAGCGGCGGCGAGACCTGACTGGTCGGCAATGGGCGAATGCACCCAGAGACCGCCATCAGCCAGACGAACGATGGTCATTCGGGTGGGAAAGGGAAGGCCGTAGAACCCGATCCAGCCGCCATCGACAATCCACACATCGGGCGCGACTGGCTTCAGAACGTAGAGCGGTTCGTAGCCTGTCTTTCGATGCATCTCATCCTCAATGGGACCAACCCTAGTCGAACAGATCGCCCGTCCTTGGGCGGTCGGTCAGGTGGGTGCGGGGGGTTTCCCGGGTCAGCAGGAAGAGCGCGGTCTCGGCCCGCCAGTTCTCGATGGGGCGCGACGGGTCGATGCTGCGGGCCGGCTGATCGGGGCTGACCGCAGCGCAGGCCTCGATCCGCAGGCCAAGCTCGGTGCAGAGGGTGGTGAAGTCCCGCAGGGTGCAGAGATGGATGTTCGGGGTCGACCACCAGGGGTCGGGCAGGGCCTTGGTCTCGGGCATGCGGCCCTGGGTCAGCAGGGCCCACCGCATCCGCCAGTGGCCGAAGTTCGGCACCGAGACCAGGGCCCGGTCAGCAATCCGCATCAGCTCGATCAGCACATGGCGCGGTTCGCGCATCTGCTGCAGGGTCTTGGACAGGATGGCGTAGTCGAAGGCCTGGGTCGGGAAGTGATCGAGGTCCCGGTCGCCGTCCCCCTGGACGGCGGCGATCCCCTTGGCCAGGCAGGCGGCCACGCCGCTGGGGCTGATCTCCAGTCCTTGGCCATCGACGCGCTTCTCCTGGGTCAGAAGCTCCAGCAGTTCGCCCTCGCCGCAGCCCACATCCAGAACCCGGGTGTTGGGCCGCACCAGGCGCAGGATCTCCTTGAAGTCCTCCCGCAGCCCGCTCACGCTACGCCTCCACGGAGCGCCTGGGATTCGAAGAAGCCGCGCAGGGCCGAGTGCAGCACCGGCTCGTCCAGGAAGATGGCGTCGTGGCCCTTGTCGGTCTCGATCTCGACAAAACTCGCCCGGCAGCCAGCGGCGTTCAGTGCACGGACGATATCCCGGCTTTCGCCCGTCGAATAGAGCCAGTCCGACGAGAAGGAGAGCACGCAGAACCGCACATCCCGGGCGCTGCGGAAAGCGTTGGCCAGCACGCCGGCATGGCCGGCGGCGAGGTCGAAATAGTCCAGGGCCCGGGTGATGTAGAGATAGGAGTTGGCATCGAAACGGTCGACGAACGAGGCGCCCTGGTGGCGGAGATAGCTCTCCACCTGGAAATCCGGCGCATCGAACCCCCAGGACAGGCCGTCCCGTTGCAGCTCGCGGCCGAACTTCCGCTGCAGGGCGGCCTCCGACAGATAGGTGATGTGGGCGGCCATGCGGGCCACGGCCAGACCCTTTTCCGGACGCACACCCTGGGCCTCATAGGCGCCCCCGCGCCAGTCGGGATCGGCCATGATCGCCTGGCGCCCGACCTCGTGGAAGGCGATGTTCTGAGCCGAGTGCCGGGCGGCCGCAGCGATACAGACGGCCGAACGCAAGCGGTGGGGAAAGTCCGCCGCCCATTGCAGCACCTGCATCCCGCCCATGGACCCGCCGACCGCGGCGAACAGGGTCTCGACCTGCAGGGCGTCCAGCAGCATGGCCTGGGCGCGCACCATGTCGGCGATGGTGATTACCGGAAAGGTCAGGCCATAGGGCTTGCCGGTGGCCGGATCGATCGAGGAGGGTCCGGTGGAGCCCATGCAGCCGCCGACCACATTGGTGCAGATGATGAAATAGCGGTCCGGATCCAGGGGCAGGCCCGGCCCGATCACCCGGCTCCACCAGCCGGGCTTGCCGGTGACGGGATGCACCGAGGCCGCATGCTGATCCCCGGTCAGGGCGTGGCAGACGAGCACGGCGTTGGATCGCGCGGCGTTCAGCCGGCCATAGGTCTTGTAGGCGATCTCCAGAGGCGCCAGCGTGGCCCCGGAGTCGAGGCGCAGGGGGGTGTCGGCCGGAAGGCGCAGCGTCCCGCCGTGGGTTTCAATGGCCGGGTTCGCTATGACCGTCTGGCTCATGCCGCCTTGGACCGCCAAGCTCTGCGACTGTCAACCGCTTCGCGTCCCGGCCAGGTCGCGCTATGGGTTCGGCCCTGGGTCTATGGAGTGGGCATGGAGCGGCTGATCCTCTTGCGGCACGGCAAGGCCGAACGGGAGTCAATGAGTGCGGACGACTTCGCCCGGCGCCTGACGCCCCGGGGGGTCAAGGACGCCCGGACGGCGGGGGAGCGGCTGGCGGAGCTGGGCTTTGCCCCGGACCTGGCCCTGGTCTCGACCGCAGCCCGCACCCGGGAGACCTGGGAGGCGCTGAAGGCCGCCTGTCCGGCCTGCGAGGTGCGTTTCCATGATGATCTCTATCACGCCGAGGCCCAGACCGTTCTGGACCGGGTGCGGGCGGCGGCGGCCAGCGCCAGGGCGCTCATCGTCATCGGCCATAATCCAGGTCTGCATGAACTGGTGCTTCGCCTGCTGATCGAGGGCGGCGCCTCGGACGATCTGCTTCGGTCGGCCCAGGGACGGTTCCCCACCTCGGCGGCGGCGGTCTTCCTGTTCGATGGCCAGACCCGCCCGGTCTATGACGCCCTGATGATGCCCCCCCGGGGAGGATACGATTGACCGCGATCTACAAGATCCTGCCCCGCGCCGCCTGGCAGGCGGCCCAGGCCGCAGGGGTGTTTTCAGGCGCCGCCATCGACCTGGAGGATGGCTATATCCATTTCTCCACCTCAGCCCAGGCCCCGGAAACCGCCCGGCGGCATTTTGCGGGTCAGCGGGACCTGGTGGTTCTGGAGGTGAACGGGGTCGACCTCGGCGAGGCCCTGGTCTGGGAGGCATCCCGGGGTGGTCAGCTGTTTCCGCATCTCTATGGCGTGCTGGATGTGGCCCTGGTGCGCGCGGTGCACGAGGCGCCCCTGGGGGCCGATGGAGTCCCGATGCCGGAGGGGCTGGCATGAGCCTTGTGCACGATCTGGCCGCCGGCGTGCTGCGGCAGATGGACCCGGAAGACGCCCATGGCCTGACCATCCGCGCCCTCCAGGCTGGCCTTGGCCCGCGACCCTCCGGCCCTGATGATCCGATTCTGGCCATCCGTTTCGCGGGCCTCGACCTGCCCAACTGTCTGGGTCTGGCGGCCGGGTTCGACAAGAACGCCCAGGTCTTTCGCCCCATGCTGGCGGCGGGGTTCGGGTTCGTGGAGTGCGGCACCGTCACGCCCCTGCCTCAGGCGGGCAATCCCAGGCCGCGCCTGTTCCGCCTGACCGCCGATCAGGCGGTGATCAACCGGATGGGCTTCAATAGTGAGGGGCTCGAGGCCTTCGCCGAACGCCTGGCCCGTCGAAGGGGTGGCGTCGTCGGGGCCAATATCGGGGCCAATAAGGACTCTGAGGACCGGATTGGCGACTATGTCACAGGCCTCAGGCGCCTGTGGGGCCTGGCCTCCTATTTCACCATCAACATCTCCTCCCCCAATACGCCGGGGCTCCGCGCCCTGCAGACCAAAGGCGCGCTGCAGGACCTGCTGGGCCGTCTGACCGAGGCCCGTGACGCCCTGCCGCCCGCGGGCAGGGTTCCCCTGTTCCTCAAGGTGGCGCCGGATCTGGACACGACCGAGATCGAGGCCATCTGCGATGTGGTGGCGGATGCGGGGCTCCAGGCGGTGATCGTCTCCAACACCACCATCTCCCGCCCGCGCCTGCATTCGGCTCACGCCGACGAGGCCGGCGGCCTTTCGGGCGCGCCGCTGATGGGCCTCTCCACCCAGACCCTTCGCCTGTTCAACCAGGCCGCCCGGGGCCGCTTCCCCCTGGCCGGGACCGGCGGCGTCAGATCCGGCGCCGACGCCTATGCCAAGATCCGCGCCGGCGCCTGTGTGGTCCAACTCTATTCGGCCCTGGTGTTCTCCGGGCCGGGTCTGGTGGCGCAGATCAAGGCTGACCTGGCCGCACGGCTGAGGGCCGACGGCTTTGCCTCCACCGCAGAGGCTGTGGCCGCCGCCTGATCCACATCTGATCGGGGCAGGCCGACCCAAGAGCTGCGTTGCCCAAAGGCCCAAGGTGCATTAACGGACAGGCATGGTGGAGCCCTCCTCGCCACCGCAGCCCTCGGGACCCCCCAGGCGCGGCTTATTCTGGCCGGGCGGCCTTTCTGCTCGCCTGCTGATCCTCACCAGTCTGTTCGTCCTGCTTGGCGGCGCTTTGATCGTGCCGCCGACCCTGGCCGCCTTTGAGAAACAGTGGCTGCTGGACCGGGTTCGGGCCGCGGAACTGGCCTCCCTGGCCGCTGAAATCGCCCCTGATGTGGTGGTCAGCGAACAGCTGTCCTCAGACCTGCTGGAGGTGGCGGGGGTGGAATGGGTGGCCATCCAGAGCGATGGCGTCCGCCGGCTGGTCCTGAGGGGCTCCAATCTGAGCCGCGCCCCCTATCTGGTGGACCTCCGCGACCAGGCGGTGGCCTCCTGGCTGGCGGCGCCCTTCCAGACCATGTTCGGCGGCGACGGGCGCATGGTCCGGGTGGTGGCCGAGCCCCGGTTCCGCGATGCGGAGTTCATCGAGATCGTCGCCCCCGACGCCGAGCTCAAGCAGGAGCTGACGGCCTATCTCTGGCGGCTGATCGCGGTCACCGCCTTTGTCTCGGCCATGGCCGGGGGGCTGGTCTATCTGTCCCTCAACCTGTTCCTGGTCCGGCCCATGCAGCGGATCACCCGGGGCATGGAGCTGTTTCGGGCCGACCCCGATGACCCCCGGGCCACCGTCAAGCTGTCGGGCCGCCGGGATGAGATCGGCCGGGCCGAGGTGGAGTTGGCGCTCATGCAGGGGGACCTGCGGGCCGCCCTCAACGCCCGGGCCCGGCTGGCCGCCCTGGGCGAGGCCGTGGCCAAGATCAATCATGATCTACGCAACATGCTGACCAGCGCCCAGATCGCCTCGGAGCGCCTGGCGGCCTCAGCCGATCCCGATGTCGGCCGCGCCCTGCCGCGCCTCGAGCGGGCCCTGGACCGGGCGGTAAAGCTGGCCTCGCACGTTCTGACCTATGGCAAGACCCAGGAGGCCCCGCCCGAGGCGCGGCCGGTGGCCGTGGCCGAGGCCGTGGCCATGGCCGCCGAGGAGGCGCGTCTGGCCGAGGATGGGGTGCGCCTGGTCTCCACCCTTGGCGAAGCCGATCAGATCCTGGCCGACCCCGACCAGCTGCACCGGATCCTGGTCAATCTGATGCGCAATGCCCGCGAGGCGATCGAGCAGCAGCCCGACCGGACCCGCGGGGTCATCGCCGTCACCCTGACCCAGGCCGAGGGGGAAAGCCGCCTGCGTCTGGCCGATGATGGTCCCGGGGTTCCGGCCCGGGTGCGCGAGCACCTCTTCCTGCCCTTCAGCGGGTCTGGCCGCACCGACGGGGCGGGCCTCGGCCTGGCCATCGCCCGGGAGCTGTCCCAGGGCCACGGGGGCGACCTGATCCTGGCCGAGACCGGCCCTGAGGGCTCGGTCTTTGAGCTTCGCCTGCCGGGAGTCCCCGAGGCGATCACCCCGCCCCCCGCGCCAAGGCGGGCCCGCAAGGCCGCTGCGCCCAAGCGCAGCTAGGAGCCGTTTTCCATGGGTGAACGGCGGCGGTCGGATCGAAATACCTCCAACCTTCGGCCTTAGAATCCCCTGGCCACACCCTCCCGGCGGGGATCGGCGCCGCCTTCCAGCCCGTGGGGGGTCACCTGCACCCCGTGCAGCCCAGAACCCTCTCCGCCCACGGCGGTGAAGACCACGCCCCGAGCGGCCAGGCCTTCCACCAGTTCGGGGGAGAACTTGTCCCCCTCGGCGGCGTAGACCCGGCCCCGGGCGATCAGGTTCGGCAGGGCGAGGGCGTCCTGGACCGGCAGGTTCCAGTCCAGCATTCCCACCAGAGCCTTCAGATTATAGGCCAGGATCGAGGTTCCGCCAGGCGAGCCCACGGCGGCGACCAGCTGGCCGTCGGTGTCGAGGACTATGACCGGGGCCATGGACGAGCGGGGCCGCTTGCCGCCGGCGACGGCATTGGCCGCCGGCGCCCCGTCGGGGTTCACCGGCGTGAACGCGAAGTCGGTCAGCTGGTTGTTGAGGAAGAACCCCCCCACCATCCGCCCCGAGCCGAATATGCTCTCCACCGTCGTGGTCATGGAGACCGTATTGCCCTGGGCGTCCACCACCACGAAGTGCGATGTGCCGGAGACTTCCCGGGTGGTGTCCGGCGCCCGAATGCCTGCGCCCCTGGGGGTCCCCGGACCCGGCGGCGGCCCGGCCGTCGGACCGATCAGGGCGGCGCGGGCGGCCAGGTAGGCCGTGTCCAGCAGGCCCTCGGTGGGCACGTCGACGAAGTCGGGGTCGCCCATATAGCGGTCGCGGTCGGCATACATCAGCCGGCTGGCCTGGCTGAACAGGTACCAGCCCTGGGCGGTATTGGGGTGGTTGTGGATGTCGGTGTGCTCAAGAATGCCCAGCCCCGCGAGCACCGCAGGTCCCCCCGAAGGGGCCGGCGGGGTGCAGACCACATAGATGCGGTAGGGCCGGCAGAGGGCCGCTGACTTCTGGGGTGTGTAGCTGGCCAGATCCTCGAGCGTCATGGCCCCGGGCAGGTCGCCCTCGCGGACCCGCGCGACGATGGCCGCGGCGATCTCCCCCCGCAGCAGGGCGTCCGGCCCCTCGGCGGCGATCTTGCGCACCGTGGCGGCATAGGCCGGGTTCTTCAGCAGGTCGCCGGCCTGATGGCGGGTTCCGTCCGGCTTGGTGAAATAGGCCACCGTGTCGGGCGCCCGGCTCTGGGGAAAGCGGCTGACGATCATCGTCGCCAGGCGCGGGCTGACGATGAAGCCGTCCTCGGCCAGGCGTTCAGCCGATCCGAACAGGTCCCCCCAGGCCAGGCGCCCATGGTCGGCATGGGCCATGTGCAGCATGGCCACCGCCCCGGGGGCGCCGGTGGAGCGGCCGCTCAGCAGCACCTGGACGAAGGGCAGGGGCTTGCCCTCGGCGTTCAGGAACATGTCCTGGGTGGCCGCCGCCGGGGCCGTCTCGCGGCCATTATAGGCGCTGACCTCGCCGGTCTCGGCGTCATAATGGACCAGAAACGCCCCCCCGCCGAGGCCGGAACTCTGGGGCTCAACCAGGCCCAGCACCGCCTGGACGGCAACGGCGGCGTCCACCGCCGAGCCGCCGGCCCGCAGCACCTCCAGCCCGGCCTCCACCGCCAGGGGATGGGCGGCGGACACCATGACCTGGCCCTCGGTCGCCGGGGCGGCCCGCACCGGCGGACCGGCGCCCTCTGCGCGGTGCACAAGAGGAGCGCAGGCGGCGGCCAGCAGCAGCAGGGCGGGGGCGGCAAGGGCGGCGAGGCGGGCGAAGGACGGCGACCGGGGGGTGGACACGGCGCTCCGGGGACTGGCTGGGTTCATGGGGGCACCTTAGCGGTCACGGCGTGGACAACAACCGTCTGGCTGTGTCACCCAGCCCTCAGGGAGGCCCCGCCATGAGTTCACTGATCGCCCGACCCGGCGCCCGCAATCTGATCACCGACGTGCCGGGAATCGCGGTGGGCCAGGCCCATGACGCCCAGGCCCGCACCGGGGTCACCGTCATTCTGCCCCACGACCGGGCCGTGGCCGCCTGTGACGTGCGCGGCGGCGGGCCCGGCACCCGGGAGACCGACGCCCTGGAGCCGCACAATCTGGTGGAGGCCATTGACGCGGTAGTGCTGTCGGGGGGCTCGGTCTATGGGCTCGCCGCCCCCGACGGGGTGACGGCCTGGCTTGGGGCCCAGGGCCGGGGCTATGGGCTGGTGGCCGATCCCCGGGTTCCCCCCTCGCCGGTGATCCCCTCGGCGATCCTGTTCGACCTGGCCAATGGCGGCGACAAGGCCTGGGGGGAATCGCCCCCCTACCGGGCGCTGGGCCGGCAGGCGGCCCTGGCGGCGGCGGAGACCTTTGACCTCGGCACCGCCGGGGCGGGCTATGGCGCCATGGCCGGCCAGCTCAAGGGCGGCACAGGCTCGGCCTCGGCGGTCACCGCCGACGGCTTCACCATGGGCGCGGTGGTGGCGGTCAACAGTTTCGGTTCTGTGGTGGCGCCGGGGGGCCGGACCTTCTGGGCGGCGCCCTTCGAGATGGATGCAGAGTTCGGCGGCCTGGGGCCTGCTGGCCTCACCGGCGCCGGCGACGACTGGGGCCTGGCCAAGGCCGATCCCCTGGCCCGCACCAACACCACCATCGCCTGCGTGGCCACCGATGCTGTGCTCACCCCGGCCCAGGCCCGGCGGGTGGCGGTGATGGCCCAGGACGGCCTGGCCCGGTCCATCCGCCCGGTCCACGCCCCCTTCGACGGCGATGTGGTCTTCGCCCTCTCGACCGCCGCCCGCCCCCTGGGGGACCGCCCGGACTTCAAGATCGCCCGCCTGGGCGCCCTGGCCGCCGACGTGCTGGCCCGGGCCGTGGCCCGCGGGGTCTATGCCGCCCGCCCCTGGCCCGACGCCCCGGTGCGTTGCTGGCGGGATCTGACCTGAGCCCCGCCCCCGCCCCCGCCCGGGCGACCCCCACGGGCCATTTCGCATTTCACCCATTCGCCGGCTTGAACTTTCCCAAAAGGCCGACTAGGTTCCGCGCCCTTGCCGTAAGGCATTGCGCGCCCGTAGCTCAGCTGGATAGAGCATCAGACTACGAATCTGAGGGTCGGACGTTCGAATCGTTCCGGGCGCG
>CAMTXB010000026.1:0-15490 GCA_947085575.1 uncultured Caulobacteraceae bacterium | reverse complement strand
AGCTCCCCCTTCAACGCCTCCAGCGCCACCTTGGCCTTGAAATCAGCCGAGTACCGCTTCCGCTTCCCAGTCATAAAGTCCGTCCTTCAAAGAGGTCGAACCTACCTTAGCCACCTGTCCGAATTTCCGGCGCCACCTCAGACCGCCTCTGCAGCCGTGGCGCGGCGGGAAACTCCATGTGGCCAGCAGCGACGGACGAGACCGTGGCTTGGAAGGCGTCAATTTCGAAGTTCTTACAGGCATATCCCATGGCGCCGGCGTCCCTGGCTAAACGCGCGAAGGACGGATTGACCCGGTCATCAATCACAATCACCCGGATCGGTGTGTTCGATGTGATGAATTGCTCGAGGCTCTCGAAGTCGTATCCGATTGAAAACAGGTCCACGAGGACCAGGTCCGGCTTTGCGCGTTGGACCTCAGCGCTGGCTTCGGACAGGGAGCCCGCAAATGTCGGCAGGCCAAAGCCTTCCACCCCGGCCACCACGGCCGCGATGGCTCCCCTGCAAATGGGCTTTTCCTCAAGAATCACCGCTGCGCGAGCGCCTTCGGGGGCCACTAATCCTTCTACCAAGACGCCAATTCCCACACTCGCGTGAGTGCCATCAACCGTGGCGGCTACGTCTAGTGCAGCCGTTTGGCGATGGCTCTCACAATAACAATACAGGCTATCAGTAGGTCCAAAGACAACAATGATCGAGATCAAAGTACGTAAAAAGCGGCGGTATTGTTGATTTGTCCCATATATACTTAGATATATGCAGAAGGATATAGAAGTGGTTCCATTTAACATTGATATTAGAAGATATATTAACCATATTTTATGAATCGTCTCGTTACTTTTAATTTGGCATTTCACATTTGGGATAAGCCTATGCCTCAGCACGATGCGCTCAATGATCGCCTAGATTTTATGAAACTCGACGCTGACGCCCAGTCGAGCCTCCGAAGGGTCAAGCCGATTCTGATGCAAGAACTGCCCGGCGCGCTGGATGGCTTCTATGCGCAGATTCAGAGCCGTTCTGAGACGCGTCGCTTCTTTGGAAACGACGCGCAGGTCGGTAGCGCAAAGAGCCGGCAGATCGGTCACTGGGACGCCATCTCCAGCGGTCGCTTCGACGAGTCCTATGTTCGAGCCGTTACAGCCGTTGGAGAAACCCACGCGCGTATTGGCTTGGAGCCCCGCTGGTACATCGGGGGCTATGCCCTGCTCCTAAATGCTCTGATAGGAGCGGTTGTCGAAGCGCGGTGGCCCAAGGCACGGTTCGGAGCTGTAAAGGGGGCAAAGGGCGCAGCGGTGGCGGCCGAACTCGGCGCGCTGGCGAAGGCGACGCTCCTCGACATGGACTTTGCGGTCTCCGTCTATCTCGAAGCCGCCGAAGCTGCTCGCAAGCGGGCGGAAGCTGAGGTGCTCGAGCAGGAGCGGGCGTCAGTCGTAGGGTCCGTCGGCGCCGGAATGGCCGCGCTGGCGGAGGGTGATCTGACCTATCGGATGCCCGATGATCTCGCACCGGAATACCAGCAGCTAAGGCATGACTTCAACGCCGCCATGGACCGGCTGGAGGAAACTATCTCAACCGTCGGAGACGCGACCGGCATGATCGGTTCGAGCGCTCAGGAAATGGCGGAAGCCTCTGATGACCTGTCGCGCAGGACAGAACAACAGGCGGCGGGCCTCGAAGAGACGGCGGCCGCCCTGGACGAAATCACTGCGACGGTGAAGGCCACAGCGGAAGGCGCTCGACAGGCCAGCGTTACTGTCGAAAACGCCAAGACTGAGGCGCAGCGTTCTGGTGAGGTCGTCATGCGGGCTGTCCAGGCGATGGGAAATATCGAGGACTCGTCACGCCAGATCGGCCAGATCATCGGGGTCATCGACGAGATCGCCTTCCAGACGAATCTTCTGGCGCTGAACGCTGGCGTCGAGGCCGCTCGGGCGGGCGACGCTGGCCGCGGATTCGCGGTCGTCGCGTCTGAAGTCCGAGCCCTGGCCCAGCGCTCGGCCGAGGCGGCGAAGGAGATCAAGTCGCTGATCTCGGCCTCCTCGCAACAAGTTGAAGAGGGTGTGAGTTTGGTCGGAGAAACGGGTCAGGCGTTGCAGTCGATCATCGGCAAGGTGGCCGATATCGATGGGATAATTTCAGCAATTTCAGCCTCCGCCAACGAGCAGGCCGTCGGCCTGGCCCAGGTCAATATCGCGGTAAACCAGATGGACCAGGTAGTTCAACAAAACGCCGCCATGGTCGAACAGTCCACTGCAGCGAGCCACGCCCTGAAGGTGGAGACGACAGACCTGGTCCGCCTCGTCGGCAGATTCAAAACAAGCGACTCTAATGGGGGCCAGAAGGCGGGGCCTCAACTGGTGTCCAGCACCTCAACCCCCCGGCCATCGCCGGCGCGGGCCGTGCGCGCCAGGGTCGCCGCCACCTTCGGATCCATCGGGCCGGCGGAACAGCCCAGGGGGAAGATCTGACCATGTTCCTCGCGCCACCGCCCCGCTTTGAGGAATAGCCTTATGCAGAAGCGCGCTCCGATGTATCACAGAGGATATACTAAAGAACTCGATGTCGAGCCCCTGGTTCGACAGCTGGATCGAAGCCAACGACTGGCCGGTACGGGGAGTTGGGAATGGCAAGTCGGCGCCGATAAGATAATCTGGTCTGAACAAGCTTACCGTATCTGCGGCGTTGAACCTAAAAAATTTGAACCAAGTATTCCAAAATTCTTAGATCTTGTACATCCAAGTGACCGCGAAAAAGTAATTACCGCATTCGTGTCTTCGATATCAAATCACATGCCATATCTTATAGATCACAGAATTGTAAGGCCTAACGGGATAGTTCGAAAAATTAGAGTATCAGCTGAGGTCGATGTTCACTCAAGCGGAGATTTGCTTGGCCTATTTGGTGTCGTTAGTGATGTGACACAACTCTGCGCAAAGGAAGTGGGGGCCCGCACGACGACGGAGATACTGGCGTCAATGCTTCGGATCTCTCCTGAGGCCATCATCATAACGGACGCGACGGGCTCCATCCTGCAATTCAGCGCGGGGGCTGAGTCCGTGTTTGGCTACAGGGCAACGGAGGTCGTTGGTCGAAGTGTCGAATTGCTAATGCTGGAGGGGATCCGGGCCGATCACTCGAAATACGTGCAGCAGTTTGCAATTGGGCAACGCCAGAGCCTGAGGATGGGTGAACGCGCGCCCGTCCACGGGCGCCGCAAAGGCGGCAGTGAGTTTCCTGCTGAAGTATCCATTGCCAAGTTGGAGACGGAGGGGGGGGGGCCTTCGTATCCGTTGTGCGGGATCTTTCAGAAGTTCGCGCGGCCGAGGCGCGGTTGACCGAGGCCCGGGAGGCGGCTGAGCGTGCGAACCTCGCCAAGTCCAACTTCCTGGCTAATATGAGCCACGAGATCCGTACCCCACTGAATGGGGTGCTGGGCGTCGCCGGAGCTCTGGCGCGAACCGCCCTGGATTCGAAGCAGCGCGAGATGGTGCATCTGATCGAGACATCGGGGCGAGCGCTTGAAGGGCTACTCAGCGACATCGTCGACGTGGCAAAGATCGATGCGGGGCGAATGGTGTTGCGGCTGGAAGCATTCGATCTGTGGGAACTCGTGACCGACACGATATCCCTGTTTCGCGCCAGCGCGTCACAAAAGGGAGTGGAGCTTCTGCTGCAGGCGAGTGACCAAGACCATCGCTACTTTCTGGGCGATGATCTAAAGATACGCCAAGTATTGGCTAATCTGCTCAGTAATGCTGTAAAATTCACTGATCATGGTGAAGTAGTACTTTCAATTCTTAAAACAGATATTGAAAATAATTGTCGTATTCAATTTTCGGTGCGGGATACTGGGATCGGCTTCCCTATCGAGGCCGCATCGAGCTTGTTTGAACGCTTCGAGCAGGCTGACGGAACAATTACAAGACGCTTTGGCGGCACCGGCCTGGGCCTTGCGATCTCTAAATCGTTGGTGGAGTTAATGGGAGGGACGCTGTCAGCGGCCTCAAGCCCGGGCGTGGGATCCACGTTTGAATTCGATCTATTGCTTGAGCGCGCAGGAAGTGAGGTTGCTGTAAGCCCAAAGCAAAGCGGAATGGACCACTTCGAGTGGAGCCGAAAACTAAAAGTACTTCTTGCAGAAGATCATCCGATCAACCGTATGACGGTCCAAATGATACTGGATGAAGTCCCCGTCGAGATAACATCCGTCAATGATGGGCAAGAGGCGGTTTTGGCTGCGGAGGCGGGTGACTTTGATCTCATCCTAATGGACATGCAGATGCCCGTAATGGACGGTCTCACAGCTATCCGGCTAATCCGTGAGTTGGAGCTTCAAAGTTCGGAAGGACCGACCCCAATCTGCGTTCTGACCGCAAATGCCATGCCGGAGCATCGCGAGCAGGCGGTGCAGGTCGGAGCCAACCAGTTCCTAACCAAGCCGATCAATGCCGGCGATCTCATCGCGCTTGTCTGTGATGTCGCCGCAGCCCTCCAGGTTCAACCCGGGACGCAGCGCACAGACCTTTGTCAGTGACCGACGCGTGGGACACCGGGTCTTATGCTCGCTAGGCCGGAGTTGATTGAGCATGCAGTGGCCACCCTGGTGGGCCAGCGGGTGTTTGGCCTGGTGCTGGGCTACGAAGATTTGAACGACCACGACGAGTTACGCCACGACGGAGCCGCCATCGAAGCCCCGTCTGTCGCTCACCTGAGGCGCTCCCTCACCCGCAAAACCCATGCGGGCCAATGGGCATCCTGAGATGCTGAGGAGCCCGGCGTCAACTTTGCACTGCAAGGACCGGCCAGCACCGGGCTAGGGCGCCAGGGGCCGGGTCAGATCGAAGTCGGCCTGGAACAGGCGGCCTGGCCGGGCGAGTTCGTAGGTGAAGATCTTGGGGGACAGCTCCAGGGACCAGACATTGGTGTTGGACACCGTCCGGTCGGTGCGGGTGAACAGGGCGACGGACTCCGCATCCACCGGGAAGCTCTGGCGGCCCGGGGATCCGGGCTCCAGGCTGTCGCCGCCATATTGCGAGATCTCGTCCTCCACCCCGTCGGCGTGGCGATGGTCATGCCTGAGCCGCAGGCGATCCTCGCCTAGCCGGGTGACGACCCAGGTCCGCGAGCGATCCTCCCCCACATGGAACAGGATGCGGATTTCGGTCTCGCTGCAGCTGGCGACGGTCATCACCAAACCGGCTTGGCGGAACGCGGCGTCGGTCTCATTGCCCGCCGCCACCTGACCGGCGAAGCTCTGGCCGCAGAGCCTGCCAAGGGCCCCGAAGAACGCACCGGCCGGACTTTGCGCCAGGGCTGCGGGGGAGAGGGTCAGCCAGGCGGCGGCGGCAAGCGGCAGGATCAGTTTCATCGGATGCTCCTTAAGGGCGCCCGGCGGCGCTCCAGAGCCAGCAACCCTATGCCAGGTTCCGGCCTCAGGGCCATGGGCTGAACCCTGCGCGCGATCATGGGCTTTCCCCGGAAACCACGCGCGCCGGGCAATGAGGTTCGGCCCGGTGCAACCCGATCGGGGGCCTGCCCCAAGCCTTGGGTTAGTCTGGCGCCACCCAACCCGCCGATTCGGACCCCCCATGAGCAAGCCTCCGCAGTTGAACTACCGGCCCCTGGACGACGGGCGCTATGAGGTCTGGCTCCATGCCGTGGTGACCCAGGACGCCCTACTTGGCCTGCACGGGGTGCTGGCTCAGTACGCCGCCGAAGGCCCCCCAGAAGCCGCCGCCCAGGAGGCGCAGAGCGACGACCCCGGACCCCAGGCGGCCAGCCGCGACGGCGGTCCGGATGTGGATGGGGGCCGCACGCACTGATCCGACCATTGGCCCCCGTTCCTTGGCTGGCAGTCAGCCGCCGTTCGGCGACTTCAGGGACTGCAGCATCAGTTCGTGGAGATAGGCCGCCACATCGGACAGGGCCGCGTCCAGGGCGTCGCGGACCGCAGGCAGATGGCCCTCGCCCTTCGCCTCCGCCGTCTCGCAGGCCTCAGCCAATGCGCCGGCGCCGATCCCCCGGGCCGTCCCCTTGATCGTATGGACCGCATCGCGCCAGCCCTCCTGGCCCGGGACGATCAGGGGCGCCCAGAGGCCGGCCTGCTGTCGGAACAGGTCCAGGACTTCCTCCACCACGCCCAGGTCGCCGGCGGCATAGGATTCCAGACAGGCGAAGTCCACCGCCCCCTTCAGATCGCGTCGCGCCATAAAACTCTCGGTCCCTCGCTTGCCAAGCCCGGAAATCCGGCTATGTTCCGCGCCCTCGCCGGGACCCCCGCCAATCGAGGTCCGACGCGATGGGTGCATAGCTCAGTTGGTAGAGCAGCTGACTCTTAATCAGCGGGTCGTAGGTTCGAATCCTACTGCACCCACCATTATTTCAAAGACTTGGTGGTGAGTTGCTGCCCGTGCGGACCGTGCCCCGTTCGGGGGTTCAGCTTAGCGTCAGCGGTGCTGCTCGCGACGCGCGCCCGCCACATGGCGTCGTAGCGGGCGGACGGCGCACGCCCCTCCGCGCTCAGCCGCGCCCGGCGCCTCTTTCCGCCCCTGGCCTCACCGAGGACAGCCTGTTGAGCATCCGCATCTAGACGAAATAGACCGGCGCGAAGCCGCCGCCGGGGGTGCGGAAATTGGTGGTCTGGCCCTGATAGAGCCGGGCGGCGGCCAGCAGGGGTTCGCCCCCATAGGTGTACAGGCGGACATCCATCTTGCGGGCCTGCATCTGGCCGTCGATCATCACCTGGCGCTCGCCGGGGGGCGCAAGATCCTGGGCCACATAGTCGGACGCCTGGATGTCATTCCAGGCCGAACGGGTCAGCTTGTCCCCCCGATAGACCGCCTTGCCCCCATAGCCGCGGACCGGCTTGAAGAAGAGCGACTTGCGGCGGGCCCAGAGCCGCTCGGCATTGACCGGCGTGACCGGCTCGGCGCGGGGCAGGTCCGCGAGCGCCTGGATCATCCCAGGGCTGGCGCCGCAGGCGGCCAGGACGTCCGGGTCGCTGAGCAGGACGAGGTTGCCCTTGTCGGCCAACAGGGCGTGATGGAAGGGGTTGGGGGTCACCACCGCCGCCCCCTGGACCCAGGCCGCCCTGAGGGCCGCGTGCTGTGGCGCCTGAAGGGTAAAATCCACCAGGCGGTTATAGACAAGGTCGACGGGCTGGCCGCCGTGTCGCAGGCGGCCGCCCTCGAAGGTCAGCGCGCTGGGGTCACAGATCACGGCGTCATAGCCATGGGTCCGGAGGAGGCTGCGGGCCAGAACGAACTCCGGATAGAGATATTGCCCCTGCGGCTGGTCATCGACGATGGCGATGCGATTCAGGCGCCCCCCGGGTTCCCGGGCCTGTCGGCGGTGTTCGGCCTCGAACATGGCGATCACAGCGGCGTCGAACCCGGCGATATAGGATCCCCGCATGAGGGGCTCGACGGCTTCGCAGCAGGCCGCCTGGGCCCGGGCGCTGAGGGCGTTGAGAAAGGCGCCGCCGGCATTGGTGTTGATCTCGATCAGCCGGGGCGGCGCCCCGTCCGCCAGGTGAAAGTCATAGCCCATGAAGACCCCGGCGGGGCCAAGGTCGCCGTCGGTCAGGCCGGGGTGACGGACCGCCACCCGGGTCCGGTAGCCGGGCAGGGCGGCTACCGCCTCAATGGCCCTGATGGTGGCCAGCATGGCCGCCCGGTCGGTCTCCGAGAGGAAGACGGCGATGGGCGAGAACAGGTGTGGTCGGCCCTCCAGCTGCTCGGCAAAGAAACGGTCGTCGCCGCTGGCGAGGGTCATGGCCTCAGCCAGGCGCGCGGTGTCGAGAGTAATACAGAAGCAGGACTGGTTGAGGGCGCAGGCGACGCCAGATGACGCCGCAGGCGTCATGGCGGGTGCGGGCAGGGTCACCATTCTGGCCGGTCTGGCGCCGCCAGCGCGGGACTCATGGGCGAGATCATGTCTCTCATGACTTCCAGATATGACGAAACGGTGTCCGGTCAAGGGCGAGGCGCGAGGTGAAGGGCGCCGGGGTGGATGGCCCCTGTCCAGCCGGTGTGCTTGCCGCCGCCAAGGACCCATGGTCTGAAGGGGCGAAGACCCGTTTGTCGACAGGTTCGTGGAATGCTCCGCACCCTCTCAGTCCGCCCGGAACACTGGCCGCTCAATACGCCGTTCCGGATTTCCCGGGGTGTGAAGACCGCGGCCGATGTGGTGGCCGTCACCCTGGTGCAGGATGAACATGTCGGCCGGGGGGAGGGCGTGCCCTATGCCCGCTATGGCGAAACCCTGGAGACCGTCCTCGCCCAGATAGACGCCCTGGACGACGCCCTCGCCCGGGGCCTGACCCGACAGGAGCTTCCCGAGCGGCTGGGCCCCGGCGCGGCCCGCAACGCCATTGACTGCGCCCTGTGGGACCTCGAAGCCCGCCTGAGTGGCCGGTCGGTGGCCGAAGCCCTGGGCCAACCGCCGCTTGATCCCCTGGTGAGCGCCCTGACCGTGAGCCTGGATACCCCGCAGGCCATGGGCGAGGCGGTCGCGCGGATGGCCGGCGCTACCCTGATCAAGGTCAAGGTCGACAAGAACGCCCCTGCGGCCTGTCTGGCCGCAGTGCGGGCCGCAGCCCCCGACGCGGCCCTGATTGTCGATCCCAATGAAAGCTGGACCCTTGAGACCCTGGCGGCCCTGCAGCCGGTGCTGGCCGATCTCAGGGTGGCGCTCATCGAACAGCCCTTGCCGGCCGGCGAGGACGCTGCGCTGGCCGGCTTCCAGAGCTGCGCCCCGATCTGCGCCGATGAGTCCTGCCACGTGTCGGAAGACCTGGCCGGGCTGAAGGACCGCTATCAGGTGGTGAACATCAAGCTCGACAAGAGCGGCGGGCTCACCGAGGCCCTCGATCTGCTGATCCAGGCCAGGTCCATGGGCTTTGGGGTGATGGTCGGCTGCATGGTGTCGTCCTCCATGTCGATCGCCCCGGCCTTCCACCTGGCCCGGCATGCGGACTTTGTCGATCTCGACGGCCCCATCTGGCTGGCGAACGACTATCCCGGCGGGGCGGTCCAGCGGGGCGCGGTCCTGACGCCGCCCGAGGGTCTATGGGGCGTGCCGACCGCGCAAAGGGCCTGACCGGCGGCTGAGGCTCAGGGGCGGGGCCTGGCCTGCAGGTGGGCCTGCAGGTGGGCCAGCACGGCCAGGCGGCAGGCCGAGGCCAGGCCCTGGTCGTCCCGGGCCAGGTCGATCTCGGTGACCAGGGCCGCAAGGCTCAAGCCACGGTCGGCGGCCACCTGTTCCAGGGCGACCCAGAAGGCCGCCTCCAGGGCCACCGAGGTGGCGTGTCCGGCTAGCAGGACCGATCTCTTTTTCAGGCGCGCCATGGGGCTAGTTTGCGCAGGTGAAACCTTACGGCAAGCCCATGGCGTCATTGATTGAGACTGACGCCTGCGTCATCTTTGCGATCCCTGACCGGAGACGACCATGAGCCTGGCCACCGACAGCTACGCGCCGCCCATGTCCAAGGCGCCGGCGCCCCAACGCCTGCCCCAGCCGCGCCTGCAATGGGGAGTCGCCCTCAAGGCCCTGCGCCGGCTGCTGGCCGACAAGGAAGACACCTTCCAGGTCTTTGAGATCATGCGGGCCCTGAACGGCCGGTCCTCGGCCCGGGGCTATCACCGCCTGCTGGAAACCCCCCAGGGGGGCCGCATCGCCTATGAGCGGGTGGAGCTGGAGCCCCGGCTGATGGACGACGCCTGGCTCGACAGCCTGCCCATGGGCTCGGTGGGCCATGCCTATCGGGACTTCATCCGCAGTGAGCAGCTGACGGCGCGGGGACTGGCGCAGATCAGCCAGGAGGGCGCCAAGCCGGTGACCGTGGCCCATCCCTATGCGTGGTTTGGCCGGCGCACCCGGGACGTGCACGACATCTGGCATGTGCTCAGCGGCTATCACCGGGACGGCCTGGGGGAGGCCTGTCTGGTGGCCTTCTCCTACGCCCAGACCCGGGGGCTCGGCTGGGCCCTGATCGCGGTGGGGGGCGCCCTGCGCGGCCGCAAGGCCAAGCACCCCTATGTCCGGGCCATCTGGCAGGGCTATCAGCGGGGCGAGGCGGCCGCCTGGCTGCTGGGCGAGGACTATGAGGCCCTGCTGGCCGAGCCCCTGGACGCCGCGCGCCGGCGGCTGAACATCACCCCGCCGACCATCTATGAAGGCATTCCCATCGAGGCGCGGAATGAGGCCAAGGCCTGACCGGGGCGAGCCTGGCTAGTCCTCGTCCAGCCGGGCCTGGTCGAGCTTGCGGCGCTGGCGTTCGGCCTCAAGCTGTTCGGTCAGGGTCTGGCCCCTGGGGCGGCCATGGCTGACCCGGTTGACCTTGGCCTGGGCGCTGGCTGCGGCCTTGAGCCTCGCCTTGCGCGCCCTGTTCAGATTGACGATCTCGCCCATGGGAAATCCTGCCAGATGAGGGGGCTGGCCGCCTATTTCACCGCCGCGCAGAAGCGCTGGATACGGCTGCAGGCGTCCTCCAGGACCGCATTGCTGGTGGCGTAGGAAATGCGGAAGAAGGGCGACAGGCCAAAGGCCTCGCCGAACACCACCGCGACGCCTTCGCTGTCCAGCAGCTCGTTGGCGAAGTCCCTGTCGCAGGCGATGACATTGCCGCTGGGGGCGGTCTTGCCGATCAGCGCCTCGCAGGACGGATAGACATAGAAGGCGCCCTCCGGCGTCGGGCACTTCAGGCCGGTGGCCTGGTTGAGCATGGAGACCACCAGGTCGCGGCGGCCCTGGAACAGCCGGGCATTGGGCTTGATGAAGTCCTGCGGGCCGTTCAGGGCCTCCACCGCCGCCCACTGGGAGATCGAGCAGGGGTTGGAGGTGGACTGGCTCATGACCTTGGCCATCAGCCTGATCAGCGGCTCAGGGCCTGCGGCATAGCCGATGCGCCAGCCGGTCATGGCATAGGCCTTGGAGACCCCGTTCATGGTCAGCGTGCGCTCATAGAGGGCCGGCTCCACCTGGGCGATGGTGGCGAAGGCCATGTCGTCGAACAGCAGGTGCTCGTACATGTCGTCGGTGAGGATCCAGACCTGGGGATGGCGCAGCAGCACCTCGGCCAGGGCCTTGAGCTCCTCGCGGCCATAGGCCGCGCCCGACGGGTTGGAGGGCGAGTTCAGCAGCACCCAGCGGGTCTTGGCCGTGATCGCCCGGTCCAGGTCTTCGGGGCGCAGCTTGAAGCCGGTCTCCGCGGTGGTCGGCGCAAACACCGGCGTTCCCCCGGCCAGCAGCACCATGTCGGGATAGCTGACCCAGTAGGGGGTGGGGACCACCACCTCGTCGCCGGGGTTCAGGGTGGCCATCATGGCGTTGAAGATCACCGGCTTGCCGCCCGGCGACACGTTCACCTGGCTGGCCGTGTAGGTCAGTGCGTTTTCCCGGGCGAACTTGGCGACGATGGCTTCCTTCAGCTCAGGCACGCCATCGACGGTGGTGTACTTGGTCTTGCCGTCCTGGATGGCCTTGATGGCCGCGTCCTTGATATTCTGCGGCGTATCGAAGTCGGGCTCACCGGCCCCGAGGCTGATGATGTCGCGGCCCTGGGCTTTCAGTTCACGCGCCTTCTGGTCGGTCGCCATGGTGGCGGACGGCTTGACGCGGGCGAGCGTGGACGATTGCAGCGACATGGGCGCAGACTCCTTCTGGAGCGGGTGGGGACGGCGTTCGGGGTTTAACTTGAAGGCCCCTGCGCCGCAAACCCGCGCGGCCTGGGGTGTGCGAGATTGGCCCGCGCATTTGCACCTGAGCCACAGGGCGGGCCGAGATGACCCGAAGGTCCCAGAGGCCGTCCCGCCGCTTGACCCGCGACTGCGGATCGGCGAGGCGTGCGCCATGGGCCGCCTGATCAGCTTTGTGACCAATATGGACTCCCGCGCCTGGCGGGGCGTGGCGGTGTCCTTCGTGCTGTTTGGCGGGGTGGGGCTGGTCTTCCTGTTCGGCGCCCAGGTCCTGGGGTTCAATGGCGAGGCGACCGTCGAGCAGTGGCTGGGCATGGCCGCCCACAGTCCCTGGGCCCTGCCGAGTGCTGTGGCGGCCTTCGCCATCCTGGCCTTTGTGGGCGTTCCACAGTTCGTGCTGATCGCCGCCGCCGTGGTGGCCTTCGGCGGCTGGACGGGCTTTGCCTATAGCTGGATCGGCACCATGGTCTCGGCCCTGGTGGGGTTCTATCTCGGCCGGCTGGCCGGGGCCGGCGCCCTGGACGCCTTTGCCGGCGAAGGGGTGCGCCAGTTCATGCGGCTGGTGGGCCGCAACGGCTTCTGGGCCAGCCTGATCGTGCGCCTGGTGCCGTCGGCGCCGTTCATCGTGGTGAACATGGCCGCCGGGGTCACGCCCATGCGCCTTCGGCACTTCGCGGCGGGCACGGCGCTGGGCATCATTCCCAAGATCGGGGTCACGGCCTTTGCCGGCAATTCCATCGCCCAGGCCATGCGCGGCGGCGGGCCAGGCCATATCGCCGTGCTGGCCGTCATCGTGACCGGCTGGCTCCTGATCGGCTGGTTCGCCCGCAAGTGGCTGAAGTCCCGGTAAGCCGAGGCGGCCGGCGGCGGGCCGCTCGCCTGAGGCGTGCGCAAGCTTATTGCGTGAAACGCAGTTTTCCCCGGGGTTTGGCGCAATCCTGTTGCGCCGGGACCCCGGACTGGCTAGAAAACACCCATGACCACCGGACTCCGCAGCCTGCTTCTTGGCCTTCCCCTGGGGCTTAGCCGCCCCTGGGCGCCCCTGTAGGCCTGCGCGAAACCTCGCGGGGCCGGGCGCTCAGGGGATGACCCCGCCGCCCGACCTTCCTAGAATGCGCTCCCGCGAAGAGATCCTGACATGACTTCCCAATCCGCCAGCACCGCGTCCGACCGTGACCGCGTCATCATTTTCGACACCACCATGCGTGACGGCGAGCAGTCGCCGGGCGCCTCCATGTCCCTGGAGGAGAAGCTGGAGCTGGCCAAGATCCTCGAGGAGATGCGGGTCGACGTGATCGAGGCCGGCTTCCCCATCGCCTCCAATGGCGACTTCGAGGCCGTTCGTCAGATCTCCGAAATCGTCACCGAGAGCACGGTCTGTGGCCTGGCCCGGGCCGCGGCCATCGACATCGAGCGCTGCGCCGAGGCGATCCGCCCGGCCAGGCGGGGCCGTATCCATACCTTCCTGTCCACCAGCCCCTCGCACCGGGACCACATTCTGAAGATGAGCCAGGAGGATATCCTGGAGGCCATCACCCGCTCGGTGACCCACGCCCGCAACCTGTGCGACGACGTGGAATGGTCGGCCCAGGACGCCACCCGCACGGAGCAGGACTTTCTGCGCCGCTGCGTGGAGGCCGCCATCAAGGCCGGGGCCAAGACGGTGAACATCCCCGACACGGTGGGCTATTCCTATCCGTCGGAATATGAGGCGATCTTCCGCGACCTGGTGGAGAACGTGCCCGGCATCGACAGGGTGATCCTGTCCACCCACTGCCATAACGACCTGGGTCTGGCCGTGGCCAATAGCCTGGCCGGGGTGCAGGGCGGGGCGCGGCAGGTGGAGGTGGCGGTCAACGGCATCGGCGAGCGCGCCGGCAATGCGGCTCTGGAAGAAGTGGTCATGGCCCTGAAGGTGCGCGGCGACCGTCTGCCCTATTTCACCGGCGCCGAGCCCCAGCACATCACCCGGGCCAGCCGCTATGTCTCGGCCATCACCGGCTTTCCGGTGCAGTTCAACAAGGCCATCGTCGGCAAGAACGCCTTCGCCCATGAGAGCGGCATCCACCAGGACGGGATGCTGAAGGATCGCGGCACCTATGAGATCATGACGCCCGAAAGCGTCGGTCAGGGCGGCTCCAACCTGGTCATGGGCAAGCATTCCGGCCGCCACGCCTTCCGCGAGATGCTGAAGGCGCTCGGCTATGAGCTGGGCCAGAACGCCCTGAACGAAGCCTTCCAGCGCTTCAAGGATCTGGCTGACAAGAAGAAGCACGTCTTCGACGACGACATCATCGCCCTGGTGGACGATGCCCTGGCCAGCGGCGCCGACCGCATCCAGGTCAAGCACCTGCGCGTCGTAGCCGGCACCGAGGGCCCGCAGCAGGCCGAGCTGACCGTCACGGTCGATGGCGTCGAGAAGTCGGGCGCCGCCACCGGTGACGGGCCGGTGGACGCGGTGTTCAACGCCATCCACCAGGTCGTCCCGCACACCGCCATCCTGCGCCTGTTCCAGGTGCACGCGGTGACCGAAGGCACCGACGCCCAGGCCCAGGTCTCGGTGCGTCTGGAGGAGGACGGTCGGATCGCCACCGGCCAGGCCGCCGACACCGACACCCTGACCGCCTCGGCCAAGGCCTATGTCAACGCGCTGAACAACCTTCTGGTCCGCAAGGAAAAGAGCGCGCCGGACGCCATCGCCAGCGGGTTCTGACCGCCCCCCGTTTCTCGGGACAATCTGCGAATTTCCCGCCCCCGTCCGCGACGGGGGTGAGCGGGGGTCTGCGACATGCTCTGGATATTGCTGACGGCGGCGGCCGCGCCGCTGCAGGTGGCGCGCAACGCGTTGCAGCGCGGACTGGTTGCGGACGCCGGGCCCTGGGGCGCGACTCTCGTACGCTTCCTGTTTGGCCTGCCGTTCTCGCTGCTGATCTTCGCCGTGGCAGCCTTCCTGACCCCAGACGCGGACCCGAATCTGTCGGCGCGCTTCGTCATCGCCGTGACCGCCGGCGCCATCGCCCAGGTGTGCGCCACCGCGGCCCTGCTGATGGCCATGCGTCACTCCGGGTTCGCGGTGGCGACCTTCATGCAGCAGGCGTCGCTGCCGATCGCCGCCATCATGGGCTTTGTTCTGTTCGGCGACCAAATGAGCGCGGTTCAGTGGGCCGGGCTGGCGGCCACAACCGTCGGCCTGCTGGTCCTGTCCTGGCCGAGCGGAGACGAGGCGATGGCCGGCGCCCTGAGCGGCTCGCTGTTTGGCCTGGCGTCGGGCGTCGCCTTCGCCGTGGCGCTGAACGGCTACCGCCAGGCCGGTATGGCGCTGGACCCCGACCATCCGATCTATTCGGCGACGGCGGCCCT
This sequence comes from uncultured Caulobacteraceae bacterium, assembly GCA_947085575.1. Classification (GTDB taxonomy): domain Bacteria; phylum Pseudomonadota; class Alphaproteobacteria; order Caulobacterales; family Caulobacteraceae; genus Phenylobacterium. The sequence continues at coordinate 432 of CAMTXB010000026.1, read as the reverse complement.
TTGCGTCGCCCAGACCCTGCAGTCCATCGTGCTCAGCGCCATCCTGGCCGTCACCCGGCCTCAGGCGCTGCGGTCGGTGCTGGGATCGTGGAAGCAGTCGCTGGGGGCGGGGTTCTTCGGCACCGCGGCCTCGGCCTGCTGGTTCTCGGCCCTGGCCCTGGCTCCAGCCGGCCAGGTGCGCGCCATAGGCGTGATCGAGGGGCCGATCGCGGCGGCGGCGGGGCGCAGGCTGTTCAAGGAGAAGCTGACCCTCGTCCAGATCGCCGGAGGCACGGCGACGGCCATCGGTGTGGTGATGACAGCCCTGGGGTAAGCCGCGCTATGCTGGGCCATCCGCCGACAGAGCGGGGAGGGAACACGCCATGATCTTCGACCTCGACGCCCATACAGAGGCCCTGCACCGCGACGGCTACACGGTGATCGAGGACTTCT
>CAMTXB010000025.1:0-22979 GCA_947085575.1 uncultured Caulobacteraceae bacterium | reverse complement strand
TGGCGATCTCTTTGATATTGCTAGGTTCGCCGGTTTAGCTCAGCTGGTAGAGCAGCGGTTTTGTAAACCGAAGGTCGCGGGTTCGAGTCCTGCAACCGGCACCATTTCTTCGTCCCCAGGCGATATCAGACAGAGGACGCCCACGCCGCCCGGCGCTGGTTCACCACCGGAAAGAGGATTCCGATGTCATTTCCCGCCACGCACCCGGCGCTCAGCCGGGCGCTCGAGGCGCAAGGCTATGCGACCCCGACCCCTGTTCAGGCCGCCGTTCTCGGCGCGCCGGACGGCAAAGACCTGTTGGTCTCCGCCCAGACCGGCTCTGGCAAGACGGTGGCCTTTGGCCTGGCCGCCGCCAGCACGCTCCTGGGCGAGGCTGAGGCCTTTGAATATGCCGCAGCCCCCCTGGCCCTGGTGATTGCGCCCACCCGGGAGCTGGCCTTGCAGGTCAGCCGGGAACTGGAGTGGCTCTACGCCCATGCCAGGGCCCGGGTCGTCACCTGCGTCGGCGGCATGGACGCCCGGCGCGAACAGCGGGCCCTGGCCGCCGGCTGCCATATCGTGGTGGGCACGCCCGGCCGCCTGCGCGACCACCTGGAGCGCGGCAATCTGGACCTGTCGGCCCTGAAGGTCGCGGTCCTGGATGAGGCCGATGAGATGCTCGACCTGGGCTTCCGGGAAGACCTGGAGGAGATCCTGGATTCCACCCCGGTGGAGCGCCAGACCCTGCTGTTCTCGGCCACCATCGCCAAGGACATCGTCACCCTGGCCCGCCGCTATCAGCGGGACGCCACACGGATCGACACCACCCGGCGGGACGAGGCCCACGGGGACATTGCCTATCGCGCCGTCCGCGTCGCCCCCAACGAGGTCGAGAAGGCCGTCGTCAACCTGCTGCGCTACTATGAATCCCCTGGCGCCCTGATCTTCTGCGCCACCCGCGAGGCGGTGCGCCACCTCTATGGCGCCCTGCGCGAGCGGGGCTTCTCGGCCGTGCAGCTGTCGGGGGAGCTGAGCCAGAAGGAACGGGCCGACGCCCTGCAGTCCCTGCGCGACGGCCATGCCCGGGCCTGCGTGGCCACCGACGTGGCCGCCCGGGGCCTCGACCTTCCCGACCTGGGCCTCGTCATCCATGCCGATCTGCCGGTGAACAAGGCCGGCCTGCTGCATCGCAGCGGGCGCACCGGCCGGGCCGGGCGCAAGGGCGTCTCGGTTCTGGTGGTGCCCTATACCCGCCGTCGCAAGGCCGAGCAGCTGCTCGCCTCGGCGGGCGTCGAGGCCGAGTGGGTCGGCCCGCCGTCGGGCGAGGAGATCCGCCTGCGCGACCAGGAACGCCTGCTGGCTGACCCGATGCTCAACGAAGCGCTGACGGGAGAAGACTTGACCCTCGCCCAGAAGCTGCTGGCCGAGCGTGGGGCCGAAGCCGTGGCCGCCGCCCTGGTGCGCCTGCACCGGGTCCGCCTGCCTGCGCCGGAAGAACTGTTCGACGATGTCCGCGACCGCTCGCCGTCCGAACCCAGGCCCGCCCGGCCTGAGCGGGGGCCAAGGCCCGAGGCGATCGGCGACGGGATCTGGTTCCGCATGCCCATAGGGCGCAGCAAGAATGCTGATCCCAAGTGGATCCTGCCGATGATCTGCCGCCTGGGCCATGTGACCAAGAAGGATATCGGCCAGATCCGCATCTTCGACCGGGAGACCAAGTTCGAGATTTCCAAGGAGGCCGAGCTTCGCTTCCGCGAGGCGATCAGGGCCGCCGGTCCGAACATGGAAATCCCCGTGGAGGCGAGCGAACCGCCCGGCGTTGCCCCGCCCCGCCGGCCTGGCCCACCCCGGGAGCGCCCCGAGGGCGGCGAAGGCCGCCCGCCGCGCCGGGACTTCGCCCCCCGCCCTGAAGGCGCCGGCGCGCCCCGACCCGACCGGGGTCCGCCCCGGACCCGTCCCCGCAGCGAGGGGCCGCCGCTCAAGGGTCCGCGGTCTGGTCCTCCGGGCGCCGGCTTCTCTGGTCCCAAGGCGCCCAAGAAGCCCTGGGACCCCGCCGCGCCCAAGGCTCCCAAGGGCGGCAAGCCCCGCAAGCCCCGGGACTAATCCGAACAGGCGGCCTGCGCTCAGGCGGTGAGCGCAGGTCCCCTATAGCTGTCGCGCAGGTCCTTCTTCAGCACCTTGCCGATGTGGCTGCGGGGCAGGCTGTCGATCAGCACCACGTCAGCCAGGCGCTGGGTCTTGCCCACCCGGGCATTAAGCCAGGTCCTGATGGCCTCCGGCTTGGCCGACCTGCCCGGGCGCAGGGTCACATAGGCCACCGGCGTCTCCCCCCAGCGGTCCGATGGCACGCCGACGACGGCCGATTCCAGCACGTCCTCGTGCTTGGCCAGTTCCAGCTCCATGTCGCTGGGATAGATGTTGAAGCCGCCGGAGATGATCATGTCCTTCTTGCGGTCCATGAGCGTCAGGAAGCCGTCTTCATCAAAGCGGCCCACATCGCCGGTGCGGATGAAACGCAGACCTTCGGGGCTGTACCATTCGGCGTCCCGGGTCTTGCCTGGCTGGTTGTGGTAGCCGACCATCATGGCGCCGGAGCGGCCGACCACTTCGCCCACCTGGCCCTGGGGGACCTCCTGGCCGTCCTCATCGATCAGCCGGATGTCGTGGCCATTCATCGGCTGGCCCACCGTGTGCAGCTTGTCGGGGTGCTCGTGGGCCGCCAGCATGCAGGAGCCGCCGCCCTCGGTCATGCCGTAGAACTCGATCAGGCCGCCGGGCCAGCGCTTCAGCACGTCAGCCTTCACCTCGGGGGAAAACGGCGCCGAGGTGGAGAACTTCAGCACGAAGCTCGACAGGTCATAGGTGTCGAAGTCCGCCCGCTCCATGATCCGGCGGTACTGGACCGGCACCAGCATGGCGTGGGTCGCCCGGTGTCTGGCCGACAGGCGCAGGAACGTTTCGGCGTCGAACCTGGGCATCAGCACCGCCGTGCCGCCATTGGCAAGGGTCGGCAGGAAGCTGACCAGGGTGGTGTTGGAATAGAGCGGCGTGGAGATCATGGTCACCGCATCGACGGAATAGATTCCCCGGCGCACCTGGCCCCAGCGCATGGCGTGCGGCTGGACGATCCCCTTGGGCGTGCCGGTGGTGCCGGACGAATAGATGATGTTGAACGGGTCATTGGGTCCGACCTCGATGGCCCGGGGCCTTGCGCCGTCGGGCGCGAGCCATTCGCCGAAGGGCATGCCGGCGGAAGATCCGTCCAGGGCCACCCGCCTGGCCCTGATCTGGTCGGCCACCGGCTCCAGCAGGGCTGCGACCCCTTCATCCAGGAAGAAGACCCTGGCCCCACAGTCGTTGAGCATCATCACCAGGCTGTCGGCCGTCGAGGACGGGGCCAGGGGCGCCGCCGCCGCCCCCGCCCTCAGGGCGCCCATGAAGACAGCGGCATATTCCAGCGAGGTGGCAGCGCAGATGGCGGCGGCCTCATGGGCGCCGACGCCATCCCGCTGCAGGGCCGCAGCGATACGATCCATCAGGCTGTTGAGCCCGGCATAGTCCAGGGTCCGCTCGCCATCCACCAGGGCGGGATGTCCGGGGCGGTCGCGCCCCTGGGCGGCGATCAGCGCCGACAGGGTCCCGAAATCCTGACCCATGAGCTCTTCGGTGGTCATTGGCGCGTCCCCGTCCCGTATTATGGCTTCGAGACGGGGCATATCGCGGAAACCCGCCAGGCGGCAACCGCGCGAGCTCTGATCTCAGCGCCTTCGGCGCCGGACTGGTCGATGGCCTGTCGCCAGTTTGCGGGCGGGACGTCATCGGGCCGACCGTCTGGCCTTTTTGTTCAGGTGAGGCCCTGGCGCCATTGCATGGCGCGCCCACTGGGCTAGCTTGCCGCAGCTTTTCAATGGGACCTGCGTAAGCAAATGTTTGACTGGACCAAGACGGCCCTGGCGGCCACCTGCCTGCTCGGACTGGCGGCCTGCGGGCCGGGTGGCGGCGAGTCTTCGTCGCCCGCCCCTGCGGCCAAGGCCCCGGCCCCGGAACGCACCGAAGCCGAGGTTCAGGCCCTGCTGGCCGCCCTCCCCGCGCCCTACAACACCGGCGACCTGGAGAATGGACGCCGGCAGTTCGGCCTCTGCCGGTCCTGCCATACGGTGGCCGAAGGGGGACCCAACCTGACCGGCCCCAACCTGCACAACATGTTTGGCCGCCCGGCGGCTTCGGTGGAGGGCTATCGCTATTCCGACACGCTCAGGACGGCAGGCTTCATGTGGAACGCCGAGCGCCTGGATGCCTGGCTGGCCAATCCGAAGACCTATCTCCCTGGCAATCGCATGACCTTTGCCGGGCTGTCTGACCCGCAGAAGCGCGTGGACCTGATCGCCTATCTCAAGGTGGAATCCGGGTATTCGGGCACGCCGGCCGCAGAGGCCGCACCGGCTGGCGGCCCTGCGCCGACAACGGAGGGCGACGCCGCGCTCTGACCGACGGGCCGCCGGCGCCTTACGCCGCCATCACCAGACCAATCGGCCTTCCTCCGGCAGGCGGGAGGCCTTTCTCTTGGCCTATGGCCGGGCAGCCTATTCGGCGGCGTTGGCCACCCGGGCCTGTTCGGCCTCCTCGAAGGCTTCGATCCGGCGGGCCATGTGTTCGGGGGACTTCGTGAACCGCGCCAGCAGGTTGTAGAAGATCGGCACGATGAACAGGGTCAGCAGGGTGGCGAAGATCGCCCCGAAGAAGATCACCACGCCGATGGTCCGCCGGGCCTCGCCCCCGGCCCCGCCCCAGAAGATCAGCGGGACCGCCCCGGCCGCAGCCGAGATCGAGGTCATGATGATCGGCCGAAGCCGCAGGGCGGAGGCTTCGATCACCGCCTCGCGGACGGACAGTCCCTGATCCCGAAGCTGGTTGGCGAACTCGACGATCAGGATGCCATTCTTGGCGGCGATCCCCACGAGGATGATCAGCCCGATCTGACTGTAGGTATTGATGGTCGAGTCCGCCACCAACAGGCCAAACAGCCCGCCCACGACCGCCACCGGAACGGTGAGCATGATCACGCCGGGATGGATCCAGCTTTCGAACTGGGCGGCCAGAACCAGGAAGACCAGCAGCAGGGCCATGGCGAACGCCAGGCCGACCGCATCGCCGGCCTCCAGATAGTCCCGGGCTCCACCGCCCCACAGGACACTGACGCCGCCGGGCTGCTTGGCCACCTCGGCCTCGAGGAAGGCGATGGCCTCGCCGATCGTGTAGCCCGGATTGAGCTGGGCGGTCAGGTCAATGGACCTGGAGCGGTCGGTCCGCTCTCGGTCAGGGGTGTCGCCCCGCACCTCAGTGGTCACCACCGAGGCCAGGGGAATGACGGCGCCGGACTCCGAGCGCACATAGAGGTTGTTCAGGTCCTCCTGGCTTTCCCGCTGCTCCCGGTCGGTCTGGAGAATGACATCATATTCCCGACCCTCGCGGATATAGGTCGTCACCCGCCGGGAACCGAACATGGTCTCCAGGGCCCGTCCAACGGCCTGGGTCGAGACCCCCAGGGCGGCGGCCTGCTCGCGGTCGAGGGTCACCAGCAGGCGCGGTGAGGTCGGCTCATAGTCCATGCGCACCCGGGTCAGGCCGGGATTGTTCTCCGCTGCAGCCTGGATCGGCCGCAGCCAGTTGGCGATCTGATCATAGTCCGCCCCGATGGCGATCAGGTTGACGCTGTTACCCTCTGTTCCCTGGAGCGCGGGCCGGACAAAGGCGGTCACCCGGACAGCGGTGATGTCGGAAAACTCCCTGTTGAGCTGCGCCGCCAGGGCGTTCGAGTCCATGGCGTCGCGCCCTTCGGCCACGTTCATATTGGCGCTGCCGGTGTTGAACTGGGTGCTGCCAAATCGGGGCATCGAGATGAGGTAGCGGGAGACGGTCCCCTCCTCATAGAGCTCCATGAGACGCTCCTCGATCTTCCGGGCCGCCTCCCGGGTATAGTCGTAACCCGCCCCCTCGGGCCCGGCGATGGTGACATCGACCCGACCGCGATCCTCCTCCGGCACCAGCTCGCTGGGCAGGTAGCGGAACAGCCCGAAGGCCGACAGGGCCAGGACCACCACCAGGGCGCCGGTGAACAGGCCGACGAAGCGTCGCCCCAGCAGGAGCTCCAGGGAGGCGTGATAGGAGGCGCGCAGCTGGACCATGGCGTTGTCCACCGTCCGCGCCACCCACCCCTGGCCCCGTGCGGGCCGCAGCAGGAGAGAGGCGAGCATCGGCGAAAGGCTCAGGGCCAAAAGGGAGGAGAAGGCCACCGCGGCGGCGATCGCCACGGCCAGTTCCACGAACAGCCGGCCGATATAGCCCGGCAGGAACATCAGCGGCGCAAAGACCGAAATCAGCACGATGGTGGTGGCCACCACGGCAAAGAACACCTGACGGGTCCCCCGTTGCGCCGCCACGGGGGCTGGCTCGCCCTCGTCGATCCGCCGCTGGATGTTTTCCACCACGACTATGGCGTCATCCACCACCAGCCCGATGGCCAGCACCAGGGCCAGCAGGGTCAGCAGGTTCAGCGAAAAGCCCAGGGGCGCAAGGACGATGAAGGTCGAGAGGATACAGATGGGGGCGACCACGGTCGGAATGATCGCCGCCCGCCAGGTCCCGAGGAAAATGAAGTTCACCAGCCCGACCACCACCAGGCAGATGGCCATGGTGTACCAGACCTCCTCCAGGGCGTGACGGGTGAACAGGGTGAAGTCCACCGCCACCTCCAGGCGGGTGCCCTCAGGCAGGCCGCGGTTCAGTTCCGGCAGGATGGCGCGGATGCCGTCGGAGATCTCCAGATCATTGGCCTGGGCCTGGCGGGTGACGGGAATCCCCACCTGGTCGCGGCCATTGGAGCGGAACAGGCGCCGACGCTCATCGGCCTCCTCGGAGACCCGGGCGATATCCCCGAGCCGGGTGACATAGCCGCCTTCGCCGCTGATCCGCACAGGCAGATCGGCAAATTCCTCGGGCGTGCTGTAGCCGCGCGCCACCCGGATGGTGAAGTCCTTGGCCGCCGCTTCCAGGGAGCCTGCCGGCAGCTCCAGATTCTGCGCATTGAGGGCGGCCTCCACATCATTGACCGTGATCCTCCGGGCCGCCATGGCCTGGGGGTCGAGCCAGATGCGCATGGCGTAGTTCTGCGCCCCGCCCACCCCGACCTGGGCGACCCCAGGGACGGTGGAGACCCGCTCCACCAGATAGCGATTGGCATAGTCGGTGAGTTGCAGCCGATTGAGGGTGGTCGAGGACAGGGCCAGGAAGATGATCGGCTGGGCGTCGGCGTCGGCCTTGCGGATCTGGGGCGGATCAGCCTGCAGGGGCAGGCTGGCCGACACCCGGGACACCGCGTCGCGCACATCATTGGCCGCCGCGTCCAGATCACGGTCGAGCTTGAACTGAATATTGATCCGCGAGGCGCCGTCGCGGGAACCGGACGTCATCCGGTCCACCCCTTCGATCCCGGCGACCTGACGCTCGATGACCTCGGTGATCCGCTCCTCGATGACCTCCGATGAGGCGCCCCTATAGTCGGTGCTGATCGAGATCACCGGCGGATCAACCGCCGGCAGCTCCCGCACGGTCAGCTGGGTGAATGAGGCCAGCCCCACCACGCAGAGGATGATCGAGGCGACGCCGGCGAGAACCGGCCGGCGGACGGAGAGGTCTGAGAGGGTCATGCGCCGGGCCGGTCGCTGGCGGGCTTGACCCGGGCCACATCGGCGGCGTCCAGGGTTTCAGCAACCCTGACCGGCTGACCGCCGGAGACCTTGTTGACGCCATTCGCAACGATCCTGTCCCCGGCCACCAGGCCTTCGCGGATCTCAACAAAACCATCCTGCCGGGCGCCGACCACCACAGGCCGCTGCTCGGCCCGCGCCGCGCCGTTCTCCTGCGCAATCACGAATACCGACGAGGATGAGCCCAGGATGGAGACCGCAGCTTCGGGGACCGCCAGGCCCTGTCGCTCCCCCCGGGCCAGGGTTACGCGGACCATCATGCCCGGCTTCAGCTGACCGTCGGGATTGGGGAAGAACGCCCGGGCGGTGATGGCGCGGGTCGACTCATCGACCCGGGTGTCAAGGGTGCCGATCCGCCCCAAAATCACCCGGTCGGGATAGACATCGGTGCGGGCGCGGATGGACTGTCCCGCAGCAAGGCCGGAGAGATAACGCTCAGGCACCTGGAAGTCGACGCGAACCGAGGAGAGGTCATCCAGGGTGACAATGGCGGAGCCGGGGTTGACCAGGGCGCCAGGGGCGATGTCGGTCAGGCCGACCACGCCCGCAAAGGGTGCTCGGATCAGGCGGTCCCCGCGACGGGCCTCCGCCGCCGACACATCGGCCTGGGCGGTGAGATAGGCGGCCTCATGCTGATCCACGGCGGCCTTGGAGGCGAAGCCCTGATCAGCCAGGGTGCGCCAGCGCTCAAGGGTCCGCTCGGCCTGGGCCAGTCGCGCCCTGGCCTGCTCGACCCCGGCATTCTGTTCGGCGTCCTTGAGCTCCACCAGGATGGCGCCCTGGGCCACATATTGGCCGTCGGTGAATCTGACCCGCTCCACCAGCTGGGTGGCGGCCGCCGTCAGGGTCACCGACTGACGTCCCTTGGCGACCCCCATCAGCTCGACGGCGTCATTGAAGGTCCTGGTCTGGACGAGGGTCGCGGCCACGGGCAGCCCCCCCCCGCCAGGCCCCCCCGGTCCGCCGCCCTTGGGTTCGGCGCCGCCAAAGCCCATTAACAGGCCGCCGACGATCGCCATGAGACCCAGCGCCACGAGCGCGCTAACCAGGAAGAAGTGGCGTCTCAGCAAAGCGGGCTCCATCGCTCCGGCGAGCGCAGCGTAAGAAGGAGGAACAGGGGCGCAAAACCTCAGCCTCCAGGATTAGGCCGAGTCTCATGACGCCAGGATGGCCATAAGTTTCGTGACGGAAACGTATGGCCATCGGTAAGGTTATTCGGGCGCCGCGCCGCGATAGACGCACGCCGCCGCCCATGAAACTGGCGACAGCGGCCCCTGGCGCTCAGGCCGGGGATTTCAGCGGGACCCTATGCGTCGTACCCGGGGGATTCACGGTCCAGACGGCGCAGGCATCCTGGCCAGGCGAGTTGGCCGCCGATGCCCCGGGCCACCTGAGACTTGACCTCGGCCTGGGCGGCCTCCGGGGCGAAGAGAACGTTCTCCCGGCCCGCCGAAAGGGCCATGACCTGCTGCTTGCAGGCACGCTCCAGATAGAACATGCCGATCCAGCAGTCGGCGGCGCTCGACCCCACCGCGAGGGTGCCGTGATTGCGCAGGAGCATCAGGGTCTTGTCGCCGATGTCGGCCACCAGACGCTCGCGCTCGTCGAGGTTCAAGGCGATCCCCTCATAGTCGTGATAGGCCAGCCGCGGCAGGACGATGAGGGCGTGCTGCGACAGCGGCAGCAGGCCCTCCTTCTGGGCGGCCACAGCAACCCCCTGGTCGGAGTGAAGGTGCATCACGAACTTGGCGTCCTCCCGGGCCTCATGGATGGCTGAGTGGATGGTGAAGCCCGCCGGATTGATGAAATAGGGCGTGTCCTGGAGGATGTTTCCCGACAGGTCGATCTTGACCAGGGACGAGGCGGTGATCTCCTCGAACAGCATCCCATAGGGATTGATCAGGAAGTGATGGCCAGGGCCAGGGATCCGCGCCGAAATGTGGGTGTAGATCAGGTCGTCCCAGCCGTGCAGGGCGACAAGTCGATAGAGCGCGGCCAGCTCGACCCTCGCCTGCCACTCCTCGGCGCTGACCTTGCCCTGAAGCGATGTGATGACGCCAGCAGATCCATCGGCCATGGCGGCCTCCCTTGGTTCTAGTTCTCCGGCGCTAAAGTCCCCCCGGCGTCGCCCATCGTCAAGGGCTGCGGCGACAAGCCGTGGCTGAGCACCCGGCGCACCGCGTCCCGCCAGCGCCCGTGTCCCGCACGCCGCTCAGGAAGGGCGAGGGTGGGTTCGGCAATTTCGGTTGTCGGGCGAGCCGCAGCGGCGGCGGCCAGATCGGCATAGAGGCCGGCCCCCACGCCGGCAAACAGCGCCGCGCCCAGGGCGGTGGTCTCCTCATAGCTGGCCCGGGCCACCCTCTGTCCGGTGAGGTCGGCCAGCCGCTGGGCGAACCAGGGGCTGCGGGACATGCCCCCGTCAATGCGCAGTTCAGAGGTCTCGCCAAAGGCCTCCGGGGCATCGGACATCATGGCCTCGATCAGATCGGCGGTCTGATAGGCGCAGGCGTCGTAGGCGGCCAGGGCAATCTCGGCGAGGCCCGCGTCCCGGGTCAGGCCCATCAGGGCGCCCCGCGCCCCGGCGTCCCACCAGGGCGCGCCCAGGCCCGTAAAGGCCGGCACCAGGACCACCCCGTTCCCGGGGCGGGCCTGTCTGGCCAGGGCCTCGGCCTGGGCGGGCCCCTCGACACCCAGCCCCTCCTCCAGCCAGCCAATGGCGGCCCCGGCGATGAAGATGGCGCCTTCAAGGGCATAGGTGGTCTGGCCATCGATCCGGGCCGCCACCGTGGTCAGCAGCCGGGCCCGCGACCGCGGAGCGGTGGCGCCGGTATTGACCAGCAGGAAACAGCCGGTGCCGTAGGTGGCCTTCATCTGGCCCGGCGCAATACAGCCCTGCCCCATCAGCGCCGCCTGCTGATCGCCGGCCACGCCGCAGATCGGGATGGATCGGCCAAGCAGCTCGGGGGCTGTATGGCCAAACAGCCCCGCACAGTCGCGGACCTCCGGCAGGACGGCGCGGGGGACCCGGAACAGGTCCAGCATCGGCGCCGACCAGGTCTGGGCATGGATGTCGAACAGCAGGGTGCGCGAAGCGTTGGTGGCGTCGGTCACATGGGACGCGCCGCCGGTCAGCTTCCAGATCAGCCAGGTGTCAATGGTGCCGGCCAGAAGGTCGCCCGCCTCGGCGCGCCGTCGCCCGTCGGGGACGTGATCCAGAAGCCAGGCCAGCTTCGTGCCGCTGAAATAGGGGTCGATCAGCAGACCGGTGATCTCGGTGACCTGATCCCCGACCCCTTGCGCGCGCAAGGCCTCGCAAACCGACGCCGTGCGGCGATCCTGCCAGACCACCGCCCGGTGGACCGGCTCGCCGGTCACCCGATCCCAGAGGACGATGGTCTCGCGCTGGTTGGTGATGCCAATGGTCGCCACCTCGTCCAGGCCACGGCCGGCCGCCGCCACCGCGCGGGCCATCACCCTGAGCGCCGCCTGATAGATCTCCATGGCGTCGTGCTCGACCCACCCATCGGCGGGATAGTGTTGCGCCAGGGGCTCCGCCGCCTCGCCGAGGGCCTTGCCGGCCAGATCGAACAGAATGGCCCGGGTGCTCGTGGTGCCCTGGTCCAGGGCGAGGATAAGGGGGCTAGACATCTCGATCCGCTCCTATCGCCCCGGGGCGAGGCTTGCGACAATGTGGGTCAAGGGCGTTTAAACATGTTTTCATTTGCGGGCTTCAGTTTCGCTTACCGTAGGCGTCGAATCTGGAGATCACCTTGAGCGTGGTTGCGCAGACAGAAGAGATCCTCAGTCTCGCCCGAAGTCGAACTCCGGGGGACCGGGAGCGACTGCTGCTCGCCGTCGCCGACCTCTGCGACGTTGCCGACGGCGCCGAGATCATGTCCGCCCCGGCAGTTCAGGACCTGCTGAACTCGATCTTCATGAGCCTCGTGGTCGAGGCCGAACGCGACATCCGCCGACGGCTGGCCGAGAAGCTGGCCCCCGTCGGCTGGGCCCCCATTGCGCTGATCAATGTTCTGGCCCTGGACGACATTGAGATCGCCCGCCCCATCATCGCCTCCAGCCCGCTGCTCGACGACCATGAACTGATCCGGCTTCTGATCGAGGCCACGGTTGAGCATCAGATCGAAGTGGCCCGTCGCCCGGGTCTGACGGCGACCGTCGTCTCGGAGATTCTCAGGCAGGGCGAGCCCGCCGTCATGACGGCCCTGGCTGGTAATGTGCAGACCCGTCTCGCCGACCAGCACATGGATGTGCTGGTCAAGGCGGCCCGGCGGGTGACAGCCTTGCGCTCGCCCCTGGTGCGCCGCCCGGAACTCACTGAGGACCTGGCGCTGCAACTCTACATCTGGGTCGGCCAGGCCCTTCGGCAGGCCATCGCCAGTCGGTTTCACCTGGACACCGGGGCTCTGGAATCGGCCCTGAGCGCCGCCGTGGCGGAGGCTCACTCCGGGCAGCAAGGCGCCACGCGCTCCGCCGACGCGATCGTCTGGCAGCAGGATGGCGAACGCGAGGAAATGGAGCAAAGGCTGATCGCCAAGCTGGTGGCCGCTGGCCAGTTGCGCCCCGGCTATCTGCTTCGCGCGCTTCGAGAGGGCCGGCTGTCCCTGTTCATCGGCGCTCTGTCCACCCTTGGGGACTTCCCTGAAGCCATGGTCCGCCGGGCCATGGACAGTGATCAGCCCGAGCACCTGGCCCTGGCCTGTGCTGCGGTGAACATCGACCGGAGCGCCTTCCCCACCATCCTCGAACTGGTGCGCGACCTCAATGGCGGCAAGCCGGGCGGCGGGGCAGAGGGCGCCCGGCGCGCCCTGGCGGCCTTCGGTCCCTTTGCCCCGGATCTGGCCGCATTGGCGTTTCGTCGGGCGCTGGCGCCTAAGGACATCTGACCGCCCTGCGGTCTCGCACCTTACGATCGGGGTTTGACAAGCATGGCGCCCTGTCGGCTTTTGACGGCCCATGTTCAAAGTCGAGCCCTTCGTGACCCGCATAGCCTTTGCCGCCAGCGACCGGCCCGAGGCGCAGGACGCCCTCCAGGTCCTGACCGCCCGCTATGGTCAGGCGCCCCAGGATCAGGCCCAGGTCATCGTCGCCCTGGGGGGCGACGGCTTCATGCTGGAAACCCTGCACGGGAACATGGGCGCGCCCAAGCCGATCTATGGGATGAACCGGGGCTCGGTGGGCTTTCTGATGAACGAATACAGCCCCGATGACCTGCTCGACCGCATCAACGCCGCTGAACGCGCCCATATCCATCCCTTGAGCATGGTGGCCGTCGATTCCCGCCGTCGTCAGCATCGGGCCCTGGCGATCAACGAGGTCTCCCTGCTGCGCCAGACTCGCCAGACCGCAAAGCTGCGGATCTCTGTGGATGGCAAGGTGCGTCTCAATGAGCTGTCCTGTGACGGCGCCCTGGTCGCCACCCCGGCCGGATCGACGGCCTATAATCTCTCAGCCCACGGACCGATCATTCCCTTGGACTCCAGGGTCATGGCCTTGACGCCGATCAGCGCCTTCCGGCCCCGGCGCTGGCGCGGGGCGCTGCTCGCCCATGCCGCCCGGGTCAGTTTCGAGGTGCTCGAGGCCGATAAGCGCCCGGTCAGTGCGGTGGCCGACAACTTTGAGGTCCGGGACGTTCTGGAAGTGCATGTGGCCGAGAACCGCGACATCAGCCTGGTCATGCTGTTCGACGCCGGTCGCAGCCTCGAGGAGCGGGTCCTGGCCGAACAGTTTTCGGCCTGAGACTATGCCTCATGCGTTGTTAAGGTGTGCCGATTAGGGTCGGTTGCAATCATCCCAGAAGGAGATGGCAGTGCGTCAGCAGAATTCCGGCCAGGTGATCCCCGTCCCCAATACGCTTCGCTTGAAGGTCGGAGGGCGTTTCGGCGCCGTTGACGCCAGCGCGATCGCCAAGGCTGAAGCTGCGCTCAAGAGCCTGTCTGGAAACTTCGCCGCCTGGCTGCAGGACGAAGTCACCAAGCTGGAGGCCGCCCGTCAGGCCGTGAAGACCGACGGCGTAACCCCCGAAACCCTTGAGACCCTGTATCTGCGGGCCCATGACCTGAAGGGCCTGGGCACGACCTATGAGTTTCCGCTGATCACCCGCATGGCCGGCTCCCTGTGCAAGCTGATCGACGACAAGGACAAGCGCTTGGAAGCGCCGATGGTCCTGATCGACGCCCACATTGACGGCATCAAGGCGGCGGTCCGCGACGGCATCAAGACCGACAGCCACCCGGTCGGCAAGATCCTGGTCGAGGAACTGGAGCGTCGGGTCTCGGCATCGGGCCTCGTCTAGCCAGCAGGAGGCCGGCCTCCTCCAACAGGTCCCGGCGCCGCAGCACGGTCGCGGCTGGACGGAAAAGAAAGCCTGTCTCAGGCGCTCTGCAGGGCCTGGGCCGGCCGCTCAGCGACCTTGTCCATCCGCTCGATCAGATAGTCGGCGTCCTCCCGGGCGCCCACATGGGGCTGGGTCAGGAACCGCTCAAGAATCTTCTTCTGGAACTTGTCCCGATCGCGGGCGCCGCCTTCGAATTCCATGGCGTGGAAGGTGTCCACCCCGGCCCGGAAGGCCGGCAGAAGCCGGGCCGGAAGGCCGGCCCGCTCATAGATCGCCTTCAGACCGAGCGGCCCGGCGTCATGGATCATCAGCCAGGTGCGGTGATGGGGAACCCCAGCCAGCTCCGCCAGGCCCCATTCAAAGAACGCCATGTGCCCATGGGCCAGACCCCGCAACAGGAGTGAGGCGGTGAGCCGCTCATTGCGATGCAGATGGGCGACAAAGGCCTTGAGGTCGGCGGCGCGACCGGCCTGGTCCACCAGGTCGAGGGTGGCGCGCTCCTTGGCGCCGGTGGCGATCTGCAGGGCCAGCTCCGGCGACACCGGATGATGGGTCAGCAGGTGATCGCGCACCTGATCCCCCACCAGGTCGATCAGTTTCTCGGTGATCGACAGGGGCAGGGTCTGACGATAGGCCACCGCCGCCAGAACCCGCTCGGACCGCTCAAATCGGGCCAGGACAAGGTCGAGAGTCGAGTCGGCGAAATCCGCATTGTCGTTGGAACACGCCACCTCGACGGCCCGCTCAACGCCGGTCTCGACGATCACGGCGGTCAGGCGCCGGGAGAGACGCGGACGCTTGGCGATGGCCACCTGGCGGACCGGACCGCCCAGGCGGACGATCTCCACCAGTTCCTCATCGGTGAACACCGGCGAAAAGCTGAGAATGGGCTGACAGACGCTTTCCACATCCCGGGCCAGCGTCAGGGCCACGTCGCGGGGGATCAGGGGCGAGCTCTTGAGGGTGACCGCCAGGGCCCGGCGGACCAGCTCAGCGGCGTCAGCCGCCATGACCCGCAGGATGTCCTGGGCCAGGACCTGTTCTTCCGGCGTCAGGGGCTCAGTATCGATACGCCGGCAGAGCCTATGGGCCACCAGGGCGCGCTCGTCGGGGGTCGCCCCCTTGACCAGGGTGCGTATGTCATCGCCGGTGAGCGCCGCCCGCGTCGTGGTCATGTGCCCCTTCCCCTCACTGGGACTCCCGCCCCATCTCGTCACAATGGTTCATTAGGCTTAACGGACGGTTTCCTCCGCAGCCCCTGATCAAGGTTGTGAATTAACGCTTTTGCGTAACCCGACGCCAACCCTGGGCCACTAGCTTCGCGGGCGTCGCCGCAAAGGACCCAGCCGTGTCATCCACCGATTCTGCCCGGTTTGCCCCACGCGGCGGCGCCACCCTGACGCAGCAGGCCCTGGACGCCCAGGCCGCATTGCTGCCCTACGCCATGCTGGCCTTTGTGCTCAGCATGCCGGTGTTCGTCTGGGCCGGGTCCTATGCCGACAATGCCGCCTGGATGACCGCCAGCTTTGTCCTGTTCGCCCTGGCCTGTGGTGGGACCTATGTGGCGGTAAACTGGCTCAAGACCCCCGCAGCGGCCAATCTGCGGGCCAGGGGCCGGGTGCACATTCTGACCGGTCTGATCTGGGCCGGCTGCATCGGCCAGGCCGCCGCCCTTGCCGACGGCGCAGGCCCGATGCGGGAGCCCCTGCTGCTGATGGCCGCAGCGGCGGCGGTGATCTGCATCTTCTTCACCGCCCCCTGGCTGCCCAGCCTGCTGGTGGTGGGCGTGGCCGCTGCCGCAGGACCGCTGACCGCCCTGTTCGCCAGCGCCGACAGCCAGGGCGCTGCAACCCTGGCCTGGGGCGGTGTGGCCCTGGCCTTCGCCCTGGCCCTGATGCTCAACCGGGTGCTGCGCCGACAGTTCGCCATGGCCATGGAGCGCGAGGTGCTGATCGCCGAACGGGCCGGAAAGGCCGAGGAGGCCAGCCGGCTTGCGCGGTCAAAATCCGACCTGGTGGCGACCTTGAGCCACGAAATTCGCAATGGCCTGACCGGCGTATCCCACGTCCTGGCCGCCGCCGCCGGGCGCAATGGCCGCGCCGCACCCTCCCGGGAGCAACTGTCTGCCGCCCTGGACGCCGTCAGCGACCTGATCGCCGTGCTGAACACGACCCTGGACGCCGAGACCGCCGAGGCCGGCCGGCTGGCTGTGGACATCCGCCCGGTGGACGCCCCGGGACTCGCCAAGGACCTACTCCTGCTGCATCGGCCTCAGGCCGCCGCCAAGGGTCTTGAGCTTCAGCTCCATGTGGCGCCCGAACTGGAGTCTGATACCGGCGCGGCCCTGGGCGACCCGGCCAGATTGCGGCAGATCCTGGCCAATCTGATCGGCAACGCCATCAAGTTCACCTTGCGCGGCCGGGTGGAAGCCAGGCTGGGGCTCACGCCCCAGGGACGCATCTTCATTGAAGTGGCCGACACCGGTCCAGGGCTGTCGCCCGCGGAACTGGACCAGGCCTTCGAGCCCTTCCACAGGGTGCCGCGCACCAGCGCCGGCGTTCCGGGGGCAGGCTTAGGCCTGACCCTCTCGCGCCAGCTTGCCCGGCTGATGAGCGGCGAACTCAACGTCACCAGCGCCCCCGGAGTGGGCAGCTGCTTCAGCCTGGTCCTGCCCTTCGATCCTCACGCGCCCCTGCCCCGGGACATCGCCCCCGAGCAATCTGCCGATCTGACTGCCGAGGGCCGCAGCCTGCGGATCCTCATGGCCGAGGATGACGGCCTGAACGCCGCGATGATGCGCGCGGTTCTGGAGCAATTGGGTCATCGGGTCGTCCACGCCCAGGATGGGCGACGGGCGGTGGACCTGGCCAGGGTCTGTGAGTTTGACCTGGCGCTGATTGATGGCCGGATGCCGGGCCTGGACGGTCCGGAGACCACAGCCGCCATCCGGGCGCTGCCAGCGCCGGCCTGCGACCTGCCGATCATTGCGGTGATCGGCGGCGATGCCGACGAAGCCCTGGACTGCACCCGCGCAGGGGCCGACGCGGTCCTGCGCAAGCCCGTCAGCGTCACCGCCGTCGCCCGGGCCGTCGCTGACGCCACCGCTGCGGCCCGCCGGACCACCACCCGCAGGTTCGCCTGACGCCACGTCACATCGGACAACGTCTTTCCCCCCGGCGCCTCGCCCGTCAGTATGAGCAGGATAGAGGCTCCGCCGGTCAAGGCGCGGCCGACGGCGGAGGACAAGGGGCTCGTGATACTCAAGGGTTTGAAGGTGGTGGAGTTCGCCACCTATATCGCCGCCCCCGGCGCAGCCGGGGTTCTGGGGGACTGGGGCGCCGAGGTCATCAAGATCGAGCGCCCCGGCGGCGACGACATGCGCCATGTGTTCGCCGACGCCAAGTCGGCCCTGAGCGCCAATCCGACCTTCGAGATGGACAACCGGGGCAAGCGCTCCGTCGTTCTGGACATCACCAAGCCCGAGGGCCGGGAGGCCGTGGCGAAGCTGGCGGCCAGCGCCGATGTATTTATCACCAATGTGCGGCCGGCCTCCCTCAAGCGCGCCGGCCTGGACGAGGCGAGCCTGCGTCCCGCCAATCCCCGCCTGGTCTACGCCCTGGTCACGGGCTATGGGATGGAGGGGCCAGACGCCCACAAGCCAGGCTTCGATGTCACCGCCTTCTGGTCCAGGGCCGGGGTGGCGCGGATGACCACGCCCAAAGGGGAAGACCCCTTCCTGCTGCGCACGGGGTTTGGCGACCATATCACCTCGCTCGCCACCACCTCGGCGATCCTGGCCGCCCTGTATGAGCGGGAACAGACCGGCGTCGGGCGGATGGTGCAGACCTCCCTGCTGGCCACCGGGACCTATACGGTGGGCTCGGACCTGGCCGTGCAACTGCGCTTTGGCCGCCTGTCCTCCAACCGCTCCCGCCGCGAGCCCCTCAATCCCATGGCCAACTTCTTCCAGAGCGCCGAGGGCCGGTGGTTCGTCACCAATCCCCGGGGCGGTTCGGTGGACTGGGTGGCCATGGCCACCGCCGCAGGACGGCCAGATCTGCTGGAAGACCCGCGCTTTTCCTCCGGGCGGCTGCGCAAGGACAACAGCGCCGACCTGACCCTGGCCTTTGATGAAGCCTTCGCGGCCCTGGGCTGGGAAGAGATCACGGCCCGGCTCGACGCCGCAGACCTGGTCTGGGCGCCGGTCCAGACCCCGGCCGAGGTGGCCGCCGACCCCCAGGTCAGGGCCTCAGGCGCCCTGGTTCAGGTGGAGAACGGCGAAGGCGGCTATGGGGATTCGCCCGCCGCCCCGGCCCAGTTTCCGGGAGTCGATCTCAGCCGGCGCCCCTCGGCGCCGGGGCTCGGGGAGCATACCCGCGCCATCCTGATGGAGCTTGGCTATGGCCCAGAGGCGGTGGAGGCGATGATCGCCGGCGGCGCGGCCGGGGTCGCCGAACCCTGAGGCCGGTAAAATTAGGGGCGTGTGGACCTCAGGCCGGATGGGCCAGGACCTGAGCGCCGTCGGCGGCTCAGCCCCTGTCCCGGGCCTCGGACAGCATCCGCAGCATTTCGGTGGAGAATAGGGCGCCGCCCAGGCGCTGGCCCTCCCCAGCCCCCTCGGGCGCCTGAGAGCCCCGCAGGATGAAGTCCACCAGCGCCTCCTGCTCGCGCATCGCCTCGGCTCGGCGGGCGGAGGCGTACTGGATGAACCCGCCATCGGCCGGCCCGGCTTCCCGCGGACCCACCGCCTGACCAGACCCGCCGGTGCGGGTCAGGTTGGCATAGACCTCGGCCACGGTGGCGGCGCGACCCTCCCGGTAGAATATGGAGCGATTGGCCCGGGCGGCCTCCGGAAACATCGCCGCGGCGCTGGCGCCCGGCTGGGTGCGGGTCGCCTCGATCAGGCGGGCTGAGCCCTGAGGACCCAGGAAGTGGGCGGCATAGAGCTCCCCGGCGGTGGGGGTGCGGCCAACCCGGCCCTTGAGATAGGCGGCATGGTCGGAGGCCAGTTCGCCGGCCATCAGGGACGCGGCCTGAGGGTCAAGGCGCAGATCCATGACGGTCTTGCGGGCCTCGGCGCCCTGGACCCGATAACGACCGTCGCCGCCCTTCTGGATCAGGTCGGCATAGCGGGCATAGCCGTACTTGGCGCCATGCTCCTTGAGGGTCGCCAGCCAGGTCTGCTCAATGAATTGAAAGAGACCCGCCGCCGAGGAGGTCGTGGCCCTGGCGGTTGGATTATAGCCGCTCTCCCGGTGCGCCGTGCGCATGAGGAAGGTGAAGTCCACCCCCGTCGCACTGGACGCGCGCTGGATGGCGGTTTCGACCACGCCTCTGAGACCCTGGACGGACATGGGGCCTGAATGGCGCAACTATGGTTAATGGCGCGCTAACCTGCTTCTCGGCTCGGCGCCAGGTGGGCGGCCCGGGGGCCAGGATCACGGCCCAGGGCGAAGGCCGCGACCACCTCCCCCACCAAGGGCGCCATCAGCCACCCGTTGCGGCGGGCGCCGCAGGCCAGGATCACACCGGGCCTTGCCGAGGGACCCACCAGAGGCAGACCATCGGGGGTCGCCGCCCGGACCCCCACCGCCGCCGTCCAGCTCTGATGGGCCAGGCCCGGAAAGATCTCCTGCGCCCGGGCGGCGAGGCGGGCGGCGATCTCGGGGTCCACGACCGCCTGTCCTTCTCCGGGTTCCATGGTGGCGCCGATCAGCAGGCCCCCGGCCGAGGGGACGCCATAGGCCCCAGGACCGCGCAGCACCGGGCCGTCATAGGTCAGATCAGGATAGCGCAGAATGTGCCCACGGATGGGTGTCAGGACGGCAAGCTCCGGAGCGGCCTGGAGGAAGTCCATGGACGGACCTGTGGCCACCACCAGCAGATCATGGTCGGCGGGGTGTGGGGCGTCCGTTCGGCAAGTCACGCCGAGTTCCTCCGCCATGGCCCCCAGGCGCCACAAGGCCGCCGCATCGATCCGCCAGTCGCCGGCGATCTCCAGCCCCCCCGCGATGGCGGCCCCGTAACCGCCGGTCAGCCTGGGCAGCGCGCCCACCAGCCGACGGGGCGCCGCTAAGCCCAGCGCCTGGGCGCTGGCGCTCAGGGCGGCGAGACGGGCTTCATCCCCCAACAGGAGAGCGCCGGAACGGTCCAGATCAAGCCCATGGCGCTCAGCAAAGGCGGGCCAGAGGGCCAGGGCCGCCTGCAGGAGGTCCAGATGGCCCCCTGCGGCAGGATCGGTCAGGGCCTCGCTCACCGGCGCCAGCATCCCCGCCGCCACCGCCGAGGCGTTCCCGGTCGGACACCCCGGATCATGCAGAGTCACCCTGGCCCCGGCCCGGGCCAGGGCCAGGGCGCTGGCCAGGCCGAACACGCCGGCGCCGGCCACGGCGACTCTCAAAGGGGGGATCATCGGCCTAACGAGCCGCCCGGCGGGGGAAAATCAAGCCAAACCCGCAGGACTGCGCCACCCAGCCCGGGAGATCGCTCCTCAGCGGCGACCGAACAACAGCTCAAGCCCCTGGATCACATCCTCCATGAGTTCGTCGGCCCGCTCCGCGTCCGAGGCCCTCAGGGAGGCCGCCCCATGGCCGCAGGCCCAGACGGCCCAGGCGATCTTGTCGATCTCTGCAGCGTCCTTGCGGGCGGGCAAGGCCAGGGCGACCGCCGCCCGCAGGACGGCAAAACAGTTCACCCTGGCCTGTTCCACCACCGGCTGAGTGGCGACGGCGGGATCGAACATCAGGCCGAACATGGCCGCGTCGGTCTTGGAGAACGCGAAATAGGCCCGGGCCAGGGTGCGGATCTTGGTCCCAGCCTGGGCGGAGACCTGTGCGTCCTTGAGCCGATGCTCCAGGTCCTGGAACCCGGCGGCGGCCAGCTCGGCCATCAGCTCGGTCTTGCCCGAATAGTGGTGATAGACCGAACCTGCCGCTATGCCGGCCCGGGCCGCCAGGGTGCGCAGATTGAGGTGCGCGACGCCCCCCTCCTCCACGATGGCCCGGGCCTCCGCGAGGAGCTGCGCCCGCAGATTGCCCACATGGTAGCGCCGGCGTGCCGAAGCGTCGGACCAGGTCATCAGGCTCCCAACCCCGGTTTCTCTGGATCAATTGAGCCGAACAACGGCCAAGGAGTCCAGGGCGGCCTTGCCCCGGTCAGGCCTGCCGGCCCTCGACCTGGATCAGCGTTCCCGGCTGCTGGCCAGGTGGTGCAGGACGATGCCGCTGGTGGTGGCGACGTTGAGACTGTCAAAGCCGCTGGCCATGGGGATGCGCACCGTCGCGCAACGGTCCAGCAGGTCGGGCGGCAGGCCCGGTCCCTCGGCGCCGAAGATCACGGCGGTCCGAACGCCAGGGGCATAGGCCGTAAGGTCCAGCGTCCCCGAGGGGCTCAGGGCGACGGCGTCAAGTCCGGCTGCCCGCAGCACGGCAAGCAAGTCGTCCTCCGGCTCCAGCCGGGCGAAGGGGGTGATCAGGGACGCCCCCACCGAGACCCGGATGGCCTTTCGATAGAGGGGGTCACAGCAGCTGGCGTCCAGCAGGACGGCGTCGGCGCCAAAGGCCGCAGCATTGCGGAACAGCCCGCCCATATTGTCGTGATTGCCGATTCCGTGGACCGCCGCCACCAGGGTCCTTTCCCCAAGCCCGTCCAGCAGGGCCTTCGCCGTGGGCACGGTCCGGCGGCGACCCAGCCCCAGCAGGCCCCGATGAATGGGAAAGCCGACAATGGCGTCCATCACCCCCTGCTCGGCCACATAGACCGGCGCCCTCGGAACCTGGTTTCCCAGCAGGTCGCCCAGGCGCTCGATCCGGCTGGCGGCCGCCAGCAGGGCCACAGGCTCGCACAGGGACGAGGTCAGGAGGTGGCGCAGCACCACGTCGCCCTCGGCGATGAACAGTCCCCGGCGCCCGACAAGGTCGCGCTCACGCACGGCCAGGAACGGCTCAACCCGGGGATCGGCGGGGTCGGTGATGCGGATCATCTGGGCCGGCAGGATCGCCTCCATCATCGAAGCTGAGTTTTACGTCCTGAGCGAACGAGAAAAGTTGACGCCGGCGTCATCTTTGGCCTATTGTGATCGAAAATCTGGAGGATTCCCCATGGCGGACGGTACGGTCGATGTTCTGAAGGATGCGCGGGCCAAGGCCTACGCCACCCCCCTTGATCAGCTCAACCCCGCCCAGCCGGCGCTGTTCCAGGCCAACGCCATGTGGCCGATCTTCGAACGCCTGCGCAAAGAGGACCCGGTCCACTTCACCGCCGAGAGCGAATACGGCCCCTACTGGTCGATCACCAAATACAACGACATCATGGACATCGAGACCAATCATTCGGTGTTCTCGTCGGCGGCTTCGCTCGGCGGCATCACCATCCGCGACGTCCCCACTGATTTTCGGCGCGAGAGTTTCATCGCCATGGATCAGCCGCGCCACTCGGCGCAGCGCAAGACCGTGGCACCGATGTTCACCCCGACCCATCTCGACCAGCTCGCCATTAACATCCGCAAGCGCTCCGCCGAATGCCTCGACAATCTGCCCGTCAACGAGGTGTTCGACTGGGTCGACAGGGTCTCGATCGAACTGACCACGCAGATGCTCGCGGTGCTGTTCGACTTCCCCTGGGAGGACCGCCGCAAGCTGACGCGCTGGTCCGACATCGCCACCACGCTTCCCGGCCCCGACGGCCTGGTCGCGACCGAGGAAGACCGCCAGGCCGAACTGCTGGAATGCGCCACCTATTTCGCAAGGCTCTGGAAGGAGCGCATCGAGCAGCCGCCGAAGAGCGACCTGCTGTCGATGATGGCGCACAGCGACGCCACGCGCGACATGGACCCGAAGAACTTTCTCGGCAATCTGATCCTGCTGATCGTCGGCGGCAAC
>CAMTXB010000024.1:0-13186 GCA_947085575.1 uncultured Caulobacteraceae bacterium | reverse complement strand
TGCGGCGACCATTCCTCTGGACCGGCCCTTGCGGGACGGTTCTCGCGACCAACCCGGACGCCTCAGGCCAACGACGGCCCTACCGGCTTGCGCCGGCGCGGAATCCCTATTCGGTCTTGCTCCTGGCGGGGCTTGCCGTGCCGTCGACGTCGCCGCCGACGCGGTGCGCTCTTACCGCACCCTTTCACCCTTACCCCTCCGGAGAGGGGCGGTTTGCTTTCTGTGGCGCTATCCCTGGGGTCGCCCCCGGCGGGCGTTACCCGCCGCCATGTCGTCGTGGAGCCCGGACTTTCCTCGACCGCCGAAGCGGCCGCGGCCGCCCAGCCGTCTGATCCGCGTTGATCAGTGAGGCCGCATGGCGGGTGGGTCAAGGCCTTGGGACGGCGCTCAACTCTGGACCCGAAGGAGCGCGATCAGTCTCGCCCGGGTTTCGCCGTCGGCGACTCCATCCACCTGGCGAGGCCGCCAATGGCGCTGGAAGGCGCTGACCACAGTGGTGGTGGCCGTATCAAAAAGCCCGGACGGCGGGCACTCATAGCCCAGCCGCGTGAGGCCGGCCTGCAAGGCGAACACCCCTGCTCCCTCGGCGCCTTCGGCGAGGGGAGCGCCCGGGGCGGGCTCGGGCTCCACCCAGAGGCCATGGCCAGCCTCGGCCAGGGTCTTCCAGGGGAAGAGTTCGCCCGGATCGATCTTGCGGCCCGGCGCCACGTCGGAATGGCCGATGATGTCCCCGTCCGCGATCATCCATCGGCTGCGGATGTCGGTGGTTAGCGCGATGACGGCGGCAATCTGGGCGTCCGGGAACGGTCGATAGCCGAACTCATGGCCGGGATTGACGATCTCGATGCCGATGGAGCGGCCATTGATGTCGCGCTCGCCCTTCCAGAATGCGACGCCGGCATGCCAGGCCCGCCGCTCCTCGGCCACCAGGGTGAAGATGCGGCCGTCCTCCTCGACAACGTAGTGCGAGCTGACCTTGGCCTCGGGATCGCGCAGGCGGGCGATGGCGGCCTCGCCGCTGTCCATCCCCGTATAGTGCAATAGCAGGATGTCCGGCGGCCCGGCCCGTTCGTTGAAATTGGGGGAAGGCGCCGGGATGATGTCCATGGCCCTATTCGGCGCGATTTCGCCAGGCGAGCAAGAGGGGGGCGACCTGATTGGGCCGGAGCGCGATGATCAGCACCCCGGCCAGGGCCACCGCCGTGCCGATGGCCATGCGAGGCCCGAAGGGATCGCTCATGATCAGCACCCCGAGCGCAATGGTGGCCAGGGGCGTCATCAGGGTCAGGGGGGAGATCAGATTGGCCTCATAGCGCTGGATCAGGCCGTAATAGGCGGTGTGGGCGGCCACCGAGACGATGACGGCTGAGAACACCACGGCGATGACGAAGGGCCACCCCCCCGCCAGGCCCGCCTGAATCTGCCCGGGCTCCAGCCAGATCGACAGCCCAGCCAGGGGCCAGAAGGAGGCAAAGCCGACCCAGGCCTGGAACTGAAGGGGCCGCACCCCGTCCATCTGCTTCATCATCACCGCCCCCAGCGAGCCCAGGAAGGCGGCGGCGACCACGAACAGCAGGCCGGTGGAGACCGCAAAGCCGCCGGGATCCCACATGACCAGCAGCGCGCCTGAAAGGGTCAGGGAAATGCCGACACCCCGGCGCCAGCGCACCTTTTCCCCGAGCATCAGCATGGAGAGCAAGGTGGTGATCGGCACCCCCAGCTGGATGACCACGGCGGCCGCCGAGGCGGTGGCGGTCTGCAGGCCGATGAACAGCAGGGCGAAGTTGCCGCCTCCCATCAGCAGGGCCACCACCAGCAATCGCCAGCGGGGGCGCGGGATGGGCAACAGCCACGGCAGGGTGATCAGCCCGACGAGGGCGAAGCGCACGGCGGCATAGAACAGCGGCGGCACGGCCAGGTCGGTCACCACATACTTCGACACGATATTGTTGGTCGCCCAGATGAGACAGATGAGGACGATCAGAGCGAAGTCACGCAGGGCCATGCCGTGGCCTTAAGCGCGCTTCGCGGGCGCAAGGCAAGGCGAATGCACGCCGCCCGGCGGTAAGCCGGGCAGCGCACCGTCGGTCACCTTCAGGCGGCCTTGCCGAAGGACAGGGCCTCATAGCGGGCCAGGTGATGGTCGGTGGAGCCGAAAACCCCCTCGATCATGGTGGCGCGCTTGAAATAGTGGCCAATGGCCATCTCATCAGTGATCGCCATGCCGCCATGCAGCTGAACGGCGTTCTGGCCGACGAAGCGGCAGGCCTTGCCGATCTGCACCTTGGCGGCCGAGATCGCCTGGGCCCTGGCCGGGGCCTCGTCCGACAGGCGGATGGTGGCCATGTAGGTCATGGAGATGGACTGTTCGAGCTGGATGAACATGTCCACCATGCGGTGCTGCAGAACCTGGAACGACGAGATCGGAACCCCGAACTGCTTGCGGGTGCGGGTGTATTCCACCGTGCCTTCCTGCAGCCGGCGCAGCACGCCGCAGGCCTCGGCGCAGGTGGCGGCGATCGCCTCGTCCATCACCCGTTCGACCAGCGGCAGGCCATGGCCTTCGGGGCCGATCAGGGCGTCGCCGCCTACGGAGACGTTCTCGAAGATGACCTCCGAGGCCCGCTGGCCATCCACGGTGGGATAGTCCCGGGTGGTCACGCCCTTGGCGTTCCTGTCCACCAGGAACACCGAGACCCCCTGGGAATCGCGCTGTCCGCCGCCGGTGCGGGCGGTGACGATCAGGTGGGTGGCGAAGGGCGCGCCGATGACCACGGCCTTATGGCCATTGATCACATAGCCTGCGCCGTCCTTGGTCGCGGTGGTCTTCAGGTCCTGCCAGGTATAGCGGGCCTGGGGTTCGGCATAGGCGAAGGCGAAGATCGCCTCACCGCCGACAATCTTCTCAATCAGGTCAGGCGCCGCAGCATGGCCGGAATGCTTGAGGAAGCCGCCGCCGATCACCACCGTGCCCATATAGGGCTCAATGACGAGGGCTTTGCCGAACTCTTCCATGACGACCATGTTCTCCACCGGGCCGCCGCCCAGGCCGCCCAGGTCTTCGGAGAACGGGGCGCCGAGGATGCCGAGCTCCTCGGCGAAGGCCTTCCAGACCTCAGGCCGCCAGCCGGCCTCGCTCCGGATCGCGGCGCGGCGGGCGTCGAAGGCGTAGTGGTCAGCCAGATAGCTGGCGACCGTGTCGCGCAGCATCGACTGTTCGTCGGTAAAGCTGAAGTCCATCCAAAGATCTCCTGATCAGAGCCCCTCCCCCTTGCGGGGAGGGGTTGGGGTGGGGGTGTCAGCGCCGAGCGCTGAGATGATCTGTTCAAGCACCGAAGACATATCGCCGAAGACCTGGTCGTTGGAGATGCGCAAGGTCCGGTAGCCGCGGGATGCGAACCAAGCCTCCCGGTCTGCGTCTCGCGCCGCCGCTTCAGATAAGCGATGAACACCGCCATCGACCTCAACCACCAGTCGTGCCCGATGGCAGACAAAGTCGGCCACATAGGCGCCAATCGGCGCTTGGCGCCGGAAATGGGATTTTGGCTCCAGACGCCGCAGCGCCTGCCAAAGCCTGGCTTCGGCCGCCGTCGGCGCCTTGCGCATCCGCCGGGCGGCGCGCTCGGCGCGTTCCGACTTGTGCAAGACGCCCGGCGTTCGCGCCGACACCCCCACCCCCGGCCCCTCCCCGCATGGGGGAGGGGTGTCTCCGAAGCTCAAGTCACAGACCCAGCACCATCTTGGCGATGATGTTGCGCTGGATCTCGTTGGAGCCGCCATAGATCGAGGTCTTGCGACCGTTGAAATAGTCGCCGGCGACACCTTCTGCGTAGCTTGGTCCGATATTGGCGTTGTGTCCCAGGTCACGCAGGAAAGGCGCGCCATAGTGGCCGGCGGCTTCCAGGGCGAGTTCCTGCAGGCGTTGCTGGATCTCGGTGCCCTTGATCTTGAGGATCGAGGATTCAGGGCCAGGCCCCTTGCCGCTGGATTCGCCCGCCAGGGTGCGCAGCTCGGTGAATTCCAGGGCCGCCAGATCGATCTCCAGCTCGGCCACCTTGCGCTTGAAGAAGGCGTCGGCCAGCAGGGGGCCGCCCAGGTCGCCCACCTCGGTGGCCGCCATCTCCCGCAGACGCTCCAGACCGCGCTTGGAGCGGGCGACGCCGGCGATGCCGGAGCGTTCGTGGGCCAGCAGGGCCTTGGCGCAGGTCCAGCCCTGGTTTTCATGGAAGATGCGGTTCTCGACCGGCACCTTCACATTGTCGAGGAACACGTCATTGACCTCGTGCCCGCCCTCAAGGGTGATGATCGGACGCACGTCAATGCCCGGGCTCTTCATGTCGATGAGCAGGAAGCTGATGCCAGCCTGGGGCTTGGCGTCAGGATCAGTGCGGACCAGGAAGAAGCCCCAGTCGGCGAACTGGCCCAGGGTGGTCCAGGTCTTCTGGCCGTTGACGATGTAATATTCCTTGCCGTCGTCGCCGGTGATGCGCTCGGCCTTGGTCTTCAGGGAGGCCAGATCCGACCCGGCGCCGGGCTCGGAATAGCCCTGACACCACCAGACCTCGCCGTTGTAGATGCCCGGCAGGAACCGCTTCTTCTGTTCCTCGGAGCCAAAGGTATAGATCACCGGCGCCAGCATATTCACGCCGAAGGGCAGCACGGCCAGGGTGTCGGCCCGGGCCTGTTCCTCCGACCAGATATATTTCTGGGTAGGGGTCCAGCCGGCGCCGCCATGTTCGACGGGCCAGGACGGGGCGACCCAGCCCTTCCTGGCCAGGGCCTTATGCCAGGCCAGATAGTCGTCCTTGCTCAGCGGTTCGCCGCTGTCCTGCTTGGCGCGCAGGTCCTTGGGATAATTCTCGGCGATGAAGGTCCGCACTTCCTCTCGGAAGGCGACGTCCTCGGGGGAGAAATCGAGATTCATGGGGCGCTCCCTGGCTGCTCCTGGATCGGCGAGACTGTCGCCGACGCTCGCCATGGACAATAGGCGTCCAGGACCCCCGAGAAAAGATGACGCTAACGTCAACGTAATCAAATGGATTGGTCACGAGGTCGCCCCCCCCTTGCCTGCGGCGGCCCCGACGCGCAGAACACCCCACCCATGCCCCGCATCCTAACCTACAATGTCCATCGCTGTGTCGGAGTCGATCGACGCCTGGACGTGGCGCGGGTGGCCGATGTCATCGCCGCCCTGGAGCCCGACATCGTCGCCCTGCAGGAGTTGGACGTGGGGCGGATGCGGACCAACGGGGTCGACCAGGCTCATGAAATCGCGCGCCGCCTGGATATGGCCTTCCACTTTCACCCGGCCATGAAGGTGGAAGAAGAGCTCTACGGAGACGCCATTCTGACCCGGTTCTCCGAGCGCAAGGTCAAGTCCGCCGCCCTGCCCGGACATGACCAGGTCTCTCAGTTGGAGCCCAGGGGCGCCCTCTGGGTCTCAATCAACATCGAGGGCCGTGAGCTCCAGGTGTTCAACACCCACCTGGGCCTGGTGCCCCGGGAACAACGGAACCAGGCCGACACCCTGGTGGGTCCCCAATGGCTGGGCCACCCTGATCGCAGGGGGCCAACCATCCTGTTGGGAGATTTCAACGTCACGTCCAGGTCAGCGGTCTATCGGACGCTGGCCCGAACCCTGAGGCCAGCCCGGCGGCTTGCGCTGAAGTCTTCCCCCTCGGCGACCTTCCCCTCCGTCCTGCCGGTCCTCAGGATTGATCACCTGTTCGTCAGCGATGAGGTGAAGGTCCTGGACGTGTTCGCGCCCCATGACCGGGTGACCCGCATGGCGTCGGATCACTTGCCGCTGGTGATGGACTTCGAGCTGGTCTGAAGGGGGCTCTGACGGTCCCCAGCCAGGGACTCATGAAGCCGCCGGGAAGCCTGGTAGAGACGCTCTCGCCGGCGGAAGATGCGCCAGGAATCCGCCACGTCCGCCGGATCGCCGATATGGAATGCCGCGATCATCCTGCCCGGCGCGCTCATCTTGCGGGGGCCAAGCCGGCGAAGTCGGTGATCGTGGTCAAGGACTTCGATTGCAGCCCCCAGGCTTCCCCGCTCCTGGCGGGCCTTGGCCACGGCATCGCCTGTGCAGCCGATATAGTGGCCGATCAGCCGGTCGCGCAGGGCGCTGACGGCCATCTGGTCGACAGGGGTCTTAGCCTCCACAGCCAGCTCGCATTCGGTGTCAAAGCCGCCCGACCGGTTATTGAGGTTGGCCGATCCCACCCGGGCGATGCGGTCATCGATGATCGTGACCTTGGAGTGCACGATCACCTCCAGGCCAGAGCGGGTGACCGGCCAATAGGTATGCAGCCGACCAGACACATCAGCGGCCTGTAGCCGGTACAGCATGTTGTTGCGCGCCCGGTCCATGGTCAGCTGGTCGAACCAGCTCGGGCTGTAGCCCGTTGAAACGAGCACCACCTCAGGCCCCTTGGGCTCGCTCAGCCGGGTCGCCAGGGCCTCGGTATAGATGGGCGAGGTGAAGTACTGATTTTCTAGATAAATCAGGTCCCTGGCCTCGAGGATCGACAACAGGGTCAGGCGGCGGATCTCCTCCACCATCTCATCGCGCTTCCAGGCCGGCTCGGTCCGGGCGATCCCGATCTGGATGTTCTGCATGTGGGCCGGCACCCGCGTGGGCCACGGGTCGGAGGCGACGGGGACCGCCTTTTGCACCACCTCGCCGGCAGACCTGCGCCAGCGGATTCGAAACAGGTCGCCCAGGGCGCTGGCCGCCGCCCCATCCACCATCATCATCACCTCGTGCCGGGGCGGATGATAGTCCTGGTCGGGCATGATCCTTCGGTCGTCATCGTCCAGGTGCGCAGCCGTGTCCCAGCGGTCCACCGAGATGTCACCGCCGCCGCAGATCGCCACGGCGTCATCGACGATCAGCACCTTCTGATGATGGCAGGCGCCCAGGGGGACGGATTCGTCCAGGCGCAGCTGGACCGTGGTGTTGCGAAACCACCGGCGCCCCCGGTGGGGAAAGAAATTCTGGCTGGCGCTGATGGGCAAGGCCGACTTCCAGATCAGCAGGCGAATATCCAGCCCGGGTCGCCTGCGGGAGAGCTCCACCAGGACCCTGCCGATCTCGTCGGGATCATCAGGGCCGTCAAACCCGTCCGGGGTCAGGCGGGTGCGGGGGTCAAAGCTCCATCCCAACAGATAGATCGACTTCTGCGCCTTGGGCAGGATTTCCGCCAGGGCGTTGAAATAGGCCTCGGTGTCCACGAGAAACGCCGCCCTCGCGGCATGTTCGAGCCGCCAGCAGGTATCGCCTGGGGTCAGGATGCTCATCGCCTTGAGGTCATGCACTGCGGCGCTCGACAGGGCAAGACGGCGCGCGGCCAGTTTGGCGTCCGGAGCCAGCGGGAAAGAGACGGGCGCGCCAG
This sequence comes from uncultured Caulobacteraceae bacterium, assembly GCA_947085575.1. Classification (GTDB taxonomy): domain Bacteria; phylum Pseudomonadota; class Alphaproteobacteria; order Caulobacterales; family Caulobacteraceae; genus Phenylobacterium. The sequence goes on along the minus strand of CAMTXB010000024.1, from coordinate 5,786 downwards.
GCAAAGCGCGCCCGTAGGGCTGGCGACAGGTCGGGAAAGGGGTCAGCCGGCGGGGGCGGCCTGGGCGCGGGCCCGCTGCACATTCTCGGCGCCACCCAGCCAGATCTGGCAGACATCGACGACCTCCTGACGCAGCTGGGCCTGGACCGCCCCATCGGCGGAGCGGGCCTGCCGGGCGGCGCGGCTGCGCTCGGACTTGGCCCGGTCCTGGACGTGGGGACTGCGGCCAAAGCTCTGGTCACGGAGCAGCGCATCAATGGCTGCGGTATCGGCCCCGATCAGGGATGAGCCGGCCAGGGCGTGGCAGCGAACTGCATTCAGATACTCCGTATCACTGATTTCCAGCGCGCCGGCCGGCCCTGCTGCGGCGACCGCGGCGACACTCGCAACAATTGCGACAAACTTCATAGCTTTCCTCCATCGAATTCAGTGAGGAAAGACTGCCGTAATCAGAAAATACTATCAAATGAACCTTTTGAAAGGAATAAATGAAACATTACGCCCATGTAATCTGTATATCTTGAATCTTTTACATTAACTCGGATGGATAAGCCCGCCCGCTGCGGCGCCCTCTTGGCGAGGCAGGCGCCCGCGCCCTAATCTGTGGATCATGACTGATAAGCCCCCGCCGCCGATCACGAGCCCTTGCATCAAGCTCTGTGTGATCGACGGGACCAGTGGCCTGTGCCTGGGGTGCTTCCGGACACTGCCGGAGGTCGCCGGCTGGGCGCGTCTGTCGGCGGAAGCCCGGGAGTGCCTGATGGCCGAACTCCCCGCCCGGCGCAGCAAGATCGCGCCGGAAAAGCTCGCCATGTTCTGAGTCATGGAGCGCCAGGACAGATTCACCGGATGCAAACCCGCACGCCTTAAACCTGGTCTCACAACAAGGCCGCAAATGGCCGCTATGCCTTTGGTGAGGCGGGTTTCGAGATGCTCAAGTTTGCTATGTTGACCCTTGTCGCCGCCGTGTCCGCCGTAGGCGCGGCGCAGACGGTGATGGCGCTGGATCCTTCCCGGGGCGCCTCGGCCCTGGTGGCGACCCTCCGTCATACGCCCCCGCCGGCCGAATTGGGGCGGGCTGCGGCGATCAGTAAGGCCAGCGATGGGCACTACTGGGCCGATGCGGAGGTGAACGGGGCGCGGGTGCGGTTTCTGGTGGACACCGGCGCCACGGCTGTGGCTCTGACTTTGGACGACGCCAGACGCCTGGGTTTTGACCCGGCCCAGCTGGAGTATCGCCAGAAGGTGATAACCGCCTCGGGCGAGGCCCGCGCCGCCGTCGTTCAGCTTGCCGCCGTTTCGGTGGCCGGCGCCCAGGTGACCAATGTGGAGGCCATGGTGATCGAGACCGGCCTGGACACATCCCTGCTGGGCATGAGCTATCTGGGCCGCCTCAGCAAGTTTGAGGCGACCCCCACCTCCATGATCCTGCGCCCCTGATGGCGTCCGTCGGCCTGCGTCCGATGACGCCGCGGGATCTTGACGATGTCCTGGCCCTCCAGGCGAACGGCTACCCCCGGCGCTTCACGGCTCCGCAGACGCCCTTCTGAGCCGCATGGCCCTGGCGCCGTTCAGAACTGGTGGCCGTGGCGGGGGCGGCAGGGTTCTGGCGGCGCCTGGGCTGGGCCACGCCCAACGGCATTTCACCGGACCTGGGGGCCAAGGTGGCCGGCTATGGCCCCGCCGCCGCCTTGATGATCCTGGACGATCTCTCAAGGCTCTGAGTCTGACGGGCAGATCTCAGGCGGCGTCCCTGGCCGCGCGCTCGGCCATGGCCTGGACCACCGCCGACAGGGCGGCGTCCACCACCTCAAGTCCTGCGCCGGGCTTCACCCCCTCGACGGTGAGAATGCGCCGCCAGGCCCGCGCACCGGGGCGGCCATGGAACAGGCCCAGCATATGCCGGCCCATGGCGACGAGGGGCGTCCCCTCCGCCAGCCGGGCGGCGAGATAGGGGCGATAGAGCGCCACGGCTGTGGCGGAGTCGACGATATCGCCACTGCCGAACACCAGGGCGTCCACGGCGCCGAGGATCTCCGGCGTATGATAGGCGGCCCGACCCAGCATCACCCCGTCCACCTGCTCAAGGTGTGACGCCGCCCCCGGCAGATCGGGCACGCCGCCATTGAGGACGATGGTCAGGTCAGGGCGCTCACGCTTCAGCCGATAGACCAGATCATAGTCCAGGGGCGGCGCCTCCCGGTTCTCCTTGGGGGACAGCCCCTTCAGCCAGGCCTTCCTGGCATGAACCACGAAGGTGCGCACCCCGGCCTGGGCGCAGAGATCGACCAGGGTGAACAGGCTTGCCTCGGGGTCCTGATCGTCCACGCCGATCCGGCACTTCACCGTGGCGGGCACGGCGACCGCCGCACCGATGGCGGCCATGCACTCGGCCACCAGGGCCGGCTCGCGCATCAGACAGGCCCCGAACCGGCCGCTCTGCACCCGGTCGGAGGGACAGCCGACATTGAGATTGATCTCGTCATAGCCAAGGTCGGCGCCGATCCTGGCCGCCGCCGCCAGGTCGGCGGGGTCAGACCCCCCCAACTGCAGGGCCACAGGATGCTCGCCGGCGTAATAGCCCAGCAGCCGCGCCTGGTCCCCGTGCAGCACGGCGCCGGTGGTCACCATCTCGGTATAGAGCAGGGCGCGCTTGGACAGCACCCGGTGCAGGCTCCGGCAATGCCGGTCCGTCCAGTCCATCATGGGGGCGACGGAGAAGCGATGGGGTAGGACGGCGGGCGGCAAAGACAAGAGGCTAAGGTTTCCGGCTTGGGGGCGGGCGGGGCCGCGGCCCGTATACACCGGAAGGGTTCGGCTTTCGACCATGTCGGGGCTCATCTAGCCGCGGTGTGCGGGCTCAATGGCCAATGAAGCTGTCCAGCCCCAGATGGACGAAGATCTCCTCAACGCTCGTCGCGGCCTTCACCCGCTTGACCTGGGGATCGAAGTGTAGGTCCCGCTGATCCTCTGGCCCCCAGTCCTGGGCGGTCGCTTCCATGGAGCGCAAGGTCATCTCCTTGACCTCGGCCAGGGTGACCGGTGCCAGAACCTCGAGGGTCTGTTCGATCCGGTAGGTTGGTCCTGCGAGCAGGGCCCAGAAGAGCCAGGGCAAGAGCGGCCTGGCGCGTCCGATCTTCCGAAGTCCAAGAACCCGCCAGCGCTTGCCATCGCCGTCGATCAACTCCATCCCGACCTGAAGGTCTTCCTTCAAGGTCGCCCGACCGCAGGTGGTCAGGGTCTTAAGATCGACAAAGCCCCAGATCTCCTTATCAGGGGTGAACCCCAGAGCGGGGAAACGAATGTTTGCCTGTTCAGCGTTCATGGGGCCTCCTGACCCAGGTTGATCGCACAGACCTAATCCAAGCTGAGTTACGGTTCAGTTCGGACGACCAGGGTCGCGCGTTGAATGAAGTCGTTCTGCGGTGGGAAGAGCACGCGACGCCTCCTCAGAATGCCCTAGCGGGGGGACCGGCGCTGGCTGTGGCCCTCGGCGGCATCCGCGCTTTTCGTCACCACGGCCGCAGGCGCCACCTTCTGCCAGTCTGTCGTTCCATACCAGACCCGTCGGACAGGATCGTAGCGGGGCTGGCCCTGCCAGGTTCCGGTCAGGCGCCGGTGTTCGGCCTTCGGCATGACTTTCAGCAGCGCATAGTGATTGCGGGGATCCTGGGCCGTGCGGCTCTTACCTTTCAGGGGAATGGTGTGGTGTATCTCCTCACCCTTGCCGGCCACACCCCGCGCCCGCATGGCCTTTGCTGACGCATTTCCAGATACCGAGCCGGTCTTCAGGATCCCAATGCCCGCCTGGGCTGACCTGACGCCGCGAACGGCGACGCCCACGGGCAGCAGGTCGGCGACCGCAAAGGCGCCATTGAGCGCGGCGCCGGCATAGTCGCCTTCCTGCAGATCAGCCGCAGCGTCCCAGGCCGGTCCGACCACGGGGATCAGCGACATGGCCAGGTTTGGCCGTGGGATGGCCGGGCCGTTCTGAAAGCTCGCCCATGGGCCGGAGGGCGGGCCGGAGGGCGGGCCGCCACCTTGGCGCTTCCCAATCTCCCTATCGTAGAGTTCACCGGCTTCGTCGGGTACGGACCTCGGTTGTCCGCGAGGCATGGTCGCCATGCTGATCTTCCTTGCGCGTTGAGGGACGAGTCGAGCTCAGGCGGCACAGCGACCGCCCAACCAAGCTCACACGCAGGGTCGAGATCGTCAAGAACAAACAAGGAACATGCGCTGATGACTTGCGCCCCGATCAGGGCAGACCTAGCGCCCTGTCCTGGCCCTCAGCCTGCGCAGGCCTTCTGGCGCGAGCAGGGCTGCGCCTGCCAGGGCGAGCAGGGGGGCGCCGTAGCAGGCTGCGCAGTGGAGCAGCGGCCCTTCCCCGCAGATGGCGCCGTACAGCGCTGCGGTTGAGCGGGCGTGCAACCAGGCGAATTCAGCGCTGAGCGCCGCAGCGACCCAGGCCGAAACGCCCGCAATGATCCGGGATTCCCGGTCGTGCAGGAAAGACACGCGCATGGACTGAACTCCTTCTTTGGGTCTTGATCGCCAAGCCCGCTCCGGGCGGCCTTGAGATGGATCAAAGCCCCCCGGGTTCCAGCGGGTCAGAGGTGGCCGGTCTTTCGCACCGAGTCGCTGGGGAACATGAATCATTCAATCACCGAGCCGGATCGAGCGCCCCTCGACGCCGTCCTGCTCTATGTCTTCGTGGGCCTCGCGGCCCTGGGGGCGATATTCGCGACGGCGTTCTCAGATGATCGGCTGTTTCGCTTCCATGGCTATCTGCTGATCGGCGCCTTCACGGTCGCCTTCGCGCTGATGACCGTCGCCCTCAGCTCCGGGCGACTGCACAGCGCCCAGGAGCGCTATGCCGACGGGGTGATCCGGGCCGGGGTGATCGCCACCATGTTCTGGGGGGTTGTCGGCCTCCTGGTGGGGGTGGTGATCGCTGCCCAGCTGGCCTGGCCCAGCCTCATGTACTTCCCCGAGCATGGCTGGCTGAACTTCGGCCGTCTTCGTCCTCTGCACACCTCCGGCGTGATTTTCGCCTTCGGCGGCAACGCCCTGATCGCCACCTCCTTCTATGTGGTGCAGCGGACCAGCAAGGCGCGCCTGGCGGGCGGCGCCTGGCCCTGGTTCGTATTCTGGGGCTACCAGCTGTTCATCGTCCTGGCGGCCACCGGCTATCTGGCCGGCATCACCCAGAGCCGCGAATACGCTGAACCGGAATGGTATGTGGATCTGTGGCTGACCATCGTCTGGGTCGCCTATCTGCTGGTCTTCCTGGGGACGCTGTGGAAGCGCAAGGAGCCCCACATCTATGTGGCCAACTGGTTCTACCTGGCCTTCATCGTCACCGTCGCCCTGCTGCATGTAATCAACAACCTGGCCATGCCGGTCGGGGCCCTGCATCACCGCAGCTACTCCCTGTTCTCCGGCGTCCAGGACGCCCTGACCCAGTGGTGGTACGGCCACAATGCGGTGGGCTTCTTCCTGACCGCCGGCTTCCTGGGGATGATGTATTACTTCGTGCCCAAGCGCGCCGAACGGCCGGTCTATTCCTACCGCCTGTCCATCGTCCACTTCTGGTCGCTGATCTTCATCTACATCTGGGCGGGTCCGCACCACCTGCACTATACCGCCCTGCCGCAGTGGACCCAGACGCTGGGCATGACCTTCTCGATCATGCTGTGGATGCCGTCCTGGGGCGGCATGATCAACGGCCTCATGACGCTGTCGGGCGCCTGGGACAAGCTTCGTACCGACCCGGTGCTGCGCATGCT
>CAMTXB010000023.1:0-55985 GCA_947085575.1 uncultured Caulobacteraceae bacterium | reverse complement strand
TCCTGGATGACCTGTTCCTTGCACGGCGCATCAGCGAGCACGCCGCCGAAGTGTTGCAGGCCATCGTGCACCAGCGGTACAAGCTGCGCCGCTCCATCGCGGTGACCTCCAACCGGGTGGTGCAGGACTGGGGGAAATATCTGGGCGACGCCACCATGGCCACAACCATCCTGGATCGGCTCATGCATCGCTGCACGATGCTGGAGTTTGAGGGCAAGAGCTACCGGCTCAAGGAGGCCGCCGCGCGCATCGCCATCAGCCCTGAAGCGTCATAATTCGGTCGTCCTGCCTGGAGCAGTTTGCCCGGCCACAAGTGGAGCAGTTTGGGGTGGCCATCGGGGTTGTCATTTCCGTTCTCCTTGCTTGCATTGAAACACTCAGCAAGGGATACGGTTTTTGAGGGCAAGGTCAGTCTTTGTTTTTATCGAACCCGTCAGCGATGGCTGCGTACTTCGAGGGTGAGGCCAGGGTTGCGCTGGGGGTTGCTTACCGTGTGGAGATGCTCACCTCAACACCAATACCGGGGTGTGGGAATGCGTGAGAACTTGTTGGGTTTCGCTGCCGAGTAGCAAGCGCTTGAGACCTCGACGACCGTGAGACGCCATCACAATCAGATCGCATTTGTTGCGCTTGGCAGCCGCAATGATCGCTTCGGCAATCAGATCTGACTTCACGGTGATGGGCTTGACCTTGACCTCGCGCAACTGCCCCGCGGACTTCACCGCGGTCACTGCCGCCATGGCTTCGTCCTGCCACTGCTTCTCGATGCGGGCCACCTCTGCGGCCGCCAAGGCCACACCACCTTCAAAGTAGGTTTGTGGATACCGCGGCACCACCTTCAGCGCCACCACCTCAGCGCCGGTCAGATCGGCCAGATTGATCGCATGCTCGACCGCTTGCTGCGACAGTTTGGAGCCATCGGTGGCCACGAGAATACGTTTGTACATGCAGGATCTCCTCAAATATTGGTTTAAAACCTGTAGCCTAGCAAACACCGCCGGTTTACGGTTGACCTAAATCAAGCCCGTGGGGCCTGACTTCCCTTATTCTTGTCAGATGAATGAAGCCGTTTCCGCGCCCCCGGCAGGGCTTCCGACCGCTGACCCGCGCTTTTCGGGCTCATCCCTTGCCCAGGAAAAACCAGGTGCGCCGCAACGCGCCACGTGGCTCGGCGAACATCGAGGGCCGCTTCATGTGACCGACAATTTCGGGGTGCTTGATGACCCGGTGGAGCTGCGAGAGTTCACCGATTTCAGCGATGTTGATGGGACGCCTACGGCAGTGTCGGTGCTGATGGTGCAGGGCATGTACTGCGCCGCCTGCGCCGATACGGTGGAGAGTGCGTTGCAGCATCTCCCGGGCGTGGAGCGCGCCCATGTGCATGCCGCCACCCGGCGCCTCACCTTGCACTGGAACCCGGCGCTAACCAGCATGTCCAGCCTGGCGCGGGCGGTGGGTGACACCGGCTACCGCCTGTTACCGATCCAGCAGGCGCTGTCCATCAGTGAGCGCTTGCGCGAAACCCGGCAGGCCCTTTGGCGCCTGTTCGTGGCAGGCTTTTGTAGCATGCAGGTCATGATGTATGCATGGCCTGCTTACGTCACCGAGCCGGGCGAAATACCGGCCGACATCGACCAGCTGCTGCGCTGGGCCAGTTGGGTGCTGAGCCTGCCGGTGGTGTTTTTCGCCAGCGGACCATTTTTCAGTAGCGCGTGGCGCGATTTGAAGCACGGCCGCGTCGGTATGGATACCCCGGTCTCCATCGGTATCCTGGTCACTTTTATAGCCAGCTCGGGGTCCACCTTTGACCCCACGGGTCCTTGGGGCTACGAGGTCTGGTTCGACTCGCTCACCATGTTTGTGTTTTTCCTGCTCGGTGGACGCTACCTGGAACTGAAGGCGCGTGACCGCACGGCGGGTGCGCTGGACAGTCTGATGAACCGCCTGCCCGAGGTATGCGACCTGCAGAAACCCGACGGCAGCTTTGAGGCCGTGTCCATTCGCCGCTTGGCGACGGGTGATGTGGTTCGCCTGCAGGCTGGCCAGGCTTTTCCGGGCGACGGCACGGTGCTCAGCGAAAGCGCCACCGTGGACGAAGCGCTGCTCACGGGCGAGTCGCGGCCGGTGATCCGTGAACGAGGTGGCGCCGTGGTGGCGGGCAGTTTCAATCTGGGTGGCCCGGTGCTGCTGCGGGTGGATAAGCTCGGGCGCGATACGCGCTTTGCACAGATCGTGTCGTTGATGGAGAAGGCGTCTACCGAAAAACCGAGGCTGGCTATTTTGGTCGATCGCATTGCCGCACCGTTTCTGGTGGCGGTGCTGGTGGCGGCTGCTTTCGCAGCCTGGTACTGGTGGCAAATTGACCCCAACAAGGCACTGGCGGTGGCGGTGGCAGTGCTCATTGTCACCTGCCCGTGTGCTTTGTCGCTGGCCACGCCAGCGGCCATGCTCTCGTCTGCTGGCGCCTTGGCGCGGCGCGGTATTTTGCTCCGTCGCTTGCAGGCCTTTGAGTCACTGGCCAACATCAACGCGGTGGTTTTTGACAAAACGGGCACGCTGACGCACGACCGCCTGGTGCTCGACGACGTGCACACACGCGCCGGGGTAAGCCGTGACCAGGCGCTGGAATTGGCAGGCCAGATGGCCGCCGGGTCGTTGCACCCGGTTTCGCGTGCCCTTGCCTCAGCGGCGGTGGGTCTTGACGCGATCGGGCCCGAGGTGTTGACCGATATGGCCGAGTTGGCGGGGCAGGGCATGCAGGCGTTGCGCGCCGATGGCTCACGCCTGCGCTTGGGGTCTGCCGCGTTTTGCGGGGTTTCTGTCTCGGAGGCCGCAGCAACGGACGCAGGCGACTCTCCTCGGGTGTATTTGTCGGACGAGCAAGGCTGGCTCGCCACATTCACTTTGCAAGAGGGGCTGCGCGATGACGCACAGGCCGCCGTGGCCGCACTGCGGGCCATGGGTGTGCGCACCTGGCTGCTCTCGGGGGACCGCGACGCTGCCGCGCAGTTGGTCGGCCAGGCGGTGGGCGTTGACCACGTGATTTCGGGAGCATCACCCGAACAGAAACTTGCCGAGGTGTCGGCGTTGCAAGCTCAAGGCATCAAGCTGGCCATGGTGGGTGACGGCCTGAATGATGGCCCGGTGCTGGCGCGTGCCGATACCTCCTTCGCCCTGGGTCATGCAGCACCGCTGGCACAGGCACAGTCCGACTACGTGATTCAGGGTGGGGAGGTCATGGATGTGGTCCGGACGCTTCAGCAGGCGCGTTGCACTTTGCGCATCGTGCGGCAAAACCTCATGTGGGCCGCGACTTACAACCTCGTCTGCGTGCCTCTGGCCTTGTTTGGTTTCATGCCGCCCTGGCTCGCAGGTCTGGGCATGGCTGGCAGTTCGTTGCTGGTCATCGGCAATGCCTTGCGCCTGGCATCTAAAGTCCCATCGGGGTCCTCTGATACTGTCTCGGGTAAACCCTGAAGGCGTACCATGCAGCGGTCAGCCAACCGGTGTTTGAAGTTTGAATTTTCTGGGTGTGCGCCATGGATGTTTTGTATTTGTTGATCCCGATCTCCGTTCTGCTGGTCTTCGCCATCATCGGCGTGTTCTGGTGGGCGCTTCAAAAGGGGCAGTTTGACAACATCGAGCGGGAGGGCGATCGCATTCTCAGAGGCGATTGATATAAGTCAAGGCAGAGGAGGGGGTCCGTGAGGACACTCCTCAAAGTGACATTTACGAGGAGTTCTGTATGTCCGTAATAACAAAGGCCAGCCAGTCGGCGGTCTACGACGACGGTGTTGTCCGTGGTTTTGCCATCATGTCCGTGATCTATGGTGTGGTGGGTATGTTGGTGGGTGTGATCATTGCAGCCCAGTTAACCTGGCCCGAGCTCAATATGGGTATTGAGTGGCTGAGCTATGGTCGCTTGCGTCCATTGCACACCAATGCCGTGATTTTTGCGTTTGGTGGTTGCGTCCTGTTTGCGAGCAGCTACTACGTGGTGCAGCGAACCTGCCACACCAAGCTCTTTCTCAACAAGCTGGCCTGGTTCACGTTTTGGGGTTGGAACCTGGTCATCGTCGCCGCCGTCGTCACCCTGCCCATGGGTTTGACCCAGGGCAAGGAATACGCCGAACTGATCTGGCCGATCGACCTGTTGATCGCTGTCGTCTGGGTCTCTTACGCGGTCGTCTTCTTTGGCACGGTGGGTATCCGCAAGGTTCGTCACATTTACGTGGCGAACTGGTTTTTTGGTGCCTACATCATTGCGGTGGCGTTGCTGCACATCTTCAACAACATTCAGATCCCCACCAGCGCGACGCACTCCTACTCGGTCTATGCCGGTGTCCAGGACGCCATGATGCAGTGGTGGTACGGCCACAACGCCGTGGGCTTTTTCCTCACGGCCGGCTTTCTCGGGATGATGTATTATTTCATTCCCAAACAGGCGCAGCGCCCGGTTTATTCCTACCGTCTATCGATCCTGCACTTCTGGTCCCTGATTTTCATCTATATCTGGGCCGGACCGCACCACCTTCATTACACGTCGCTTCCGGATTGGGCACAGACTTTGGGCATGACCTTCTCGATCATGCTGTGGATGCCGTCCTGGGGCGGGATGATCAACGGCCTGATGACGCTCTCAGGCGCCTGGGACAAGCTGCGCACCGACCCGGTGATCCGGATGATGGTGGTGGCCATCGCCTTTTACGGCATGTCGACCTTCGAGGGGCCGCTCATGTCGATCCGGGCGGTCAACGCCCTGTCCCACTACACCGACTGGACCATCGGACACGTGCATTCCGGCGCCCTGGGATGGGTCGGCTTCATCAGCTTCGGGGCCATCTACTGCCTCGTCCCGTGGCTGTGGAAGAAAGACCGGCTGTATTCAAACCAGCTGGTCGAGTGGCACTTCTGGATCGCGACCACCGGTATCCTTCTCTACATCTGCGCCATGTGGGTGTCGGGCATCATGGAAGGCCTGATGTGGCGCGAGTACACGCCTCAAGGCTTCCTGGCCAACTCCTTCGTCGAAACCGTAGCGGCCAAGCACGTTGAGAACGTCATCCGCATGGTGGGCGGCCTCATGTACCTCGCAGGCGCCCTGATCATGTCCTACAACCTGTGGCGAACGGTCCGCCTGCCGAGCCCCGCCTCGGCGGCTGCGACCCCCGCCCCTGCGCTGATACCGGCCGAATAAGGGGGCTCTGGTGAAAAATATCTGGAAAAAGCACGGCGTTCTTGAGCGCCGCTCCACCCTCCTGACCGTCGTGATCCTGATGGTGGTCTCGGTGGGGGGCCTCGTGGAGATCGCTCCGCTCTTCTACCTGGAGAGCACCATCGAGAAGGTGAAGGGTGTCCGTCCCTACACCCCCCTCGAGCTGGCGGGCCGGGACATCTACATCCGCGAGGGCTGCTACAGCTGCCACTCGCAGATGATCCGGCCTCTCCGGGACGAGGTTGAGCGCTACGGCCACTACAGCCTCGCGGCTGAGAGCATGTACGATCACCCGTTCCAATGGGGCTCCAAGCGCACGGGTCCCGACCTTGCCCGGGTGGGGGGCAAGTACTCCGACGACTGGCACCGGGATCATTTGATCGATCCCCGCTCAGTGGTGCCGGAGTCGGTCATGCCGCCCTATGCCTTCCTGGCTGGCCGCCAGCTGGAGCAGAAGGACATTGAGGCCAAGCTCTGGGCCATGACCAGGGTTGGCGTCCCCTACACCCAGGACATGATCGACAACGCCAAGGCTGACCTGCAGACCCAGGCCGACCCCTTCGCCCCCGCCCGCGACTTCAAGGGGCGGTATGGCGATGCGGTCCTGCAGCGTGACTTCGACGGCGACCCCACCCGACTGACCGAAATGGACGCCCTGATCGCCTACATGCAGATGCTCGGCACCCTCGTCGACTTCTCGACCTATCAGGCCGAAGCCCCGGAGAACCTGCGATGAGCACACTGACCTACGAGACCGTGGCGCGGTTCGCCCAGCAGGGCGGGACCATCTACTTCTTCGCCATGTTCGCCGTCGCGGTGGCCTATGCCCTTTGGCCCCGCAATGGCGAGGTGTTCCGCCGCGCCGCGATGCTGCCCCTCGAGAAGGATGAGGACGACAATGTCCAAGCGTGAAACCGACGAGGTCACTGGCGTCGAGACCACGGGCCACGAGTGGGATGGCATCAAGGAACTCGACAACCCCCTGCCCCGCTGGTGGCTGTGGGTATTCTGGGCCACCGTGGCCTTCTCCGTCGTCTATTGGGTGCTGATGCCGGCCTGGCCCGGGATCAATGGCTACACCAAGGGTCTCAGGGGTCACTCCGACCGCGCCCAGGTCGCCCAGCAATTGGAGGCCCTGCGTGATATACGCGGCGAGGGCGCGGCCCGCCTGACCAATGCCACCTTGCAGGAGATTGAGACCGATCCAGCGCTCCAACAGTACGCCCTGGCCGTGGGCCAGTCGGTGTTTGGCGACAACTGCGCCACCTGCCACGGCGTAGGCGGCGCCGGCGCCAAGGGCTATCCCAATCTTCTGGATGACATCTGGCTCTGGGATGGCAGCCTCGACGGCATCTATCACACCCTGAAGGTGGGGATCCGGTCCGGCGAGATGGGCACGCGCTTTTCCCAGATGCCCGCCTATGGCCGCGACCAGCTGCTGACCTCGGCCCAGATCAACGACCTGACGGACCTCGTTCTCGTCATGTCGGGTCAGGATGGCGACCGCGCCGCTGCCGACCGGGTCCGCCCGATCTACGCTGAGCAGTGCGCCTCCTGTCACGGGGTCACCGGCCTCGGCGACCTGGACCAGGGGTCGCCAAACCTGACGGACGCAGAGTGGCTGTATGGCGGCGGCCGCGAGGAGATCCGCACCCAGATCTGGTCCGGCCGCAACGGCGTCATGCCCGCCTGGGCGGGACGATTTGACGACGAGACGCTGAAAGCCCTTGCCGTCTACGTCCATGCCAACGCCGGCGGACGATAGACCGCCCCATGACCGTCGTCATCGACCGCACCAAACCTCCGGAAGGCGACCCGGCCCCCAAGGGGCCAAGGTCCGCCGCCGCGCGGGCGCGGGGCCAGGGTGACGCCGGCGGCGGGCTCTACAAGCCCCGGGCGCAGATCTATCCCAAGCTGGTCCAGGGTCGCTGGCGGAATATCAAGTGGCTTCTGCTGGTCCTCACCCTGACCGTCTACTATGTCTCCCCCTGGATCCGCTGGGATCGCCCCGGCGACCTGCCGGACCAGGCGGTGCTCGTCGATTTCGCGGGCCGGCGGTTCTACTTCTTCTTCATCCAGCTGTGGCCCGAGGAGGTGCATTTCATCACCGGCCTGCTGGTGATCGCGGCCCTGGCGCTGTTCCTGACCTCGGCCCTGTTTGGCCGGTTGTGGTGTGGCTATGCCTGTCCGCAGACGGTCTGGACCGACCTCTATATCTATATCGAGCGGTTGTTCGAGGGCGACCGCAACGCCCGCATGAAGCTCGACGCTTCGCCCATGTCGGTGAACAAGGCCTGGCGCAAAGGTGGCAAGCACGCCACCTGGCTGGCGGTGGCCTTTGGCACGGGGGGGGCCTGGATTTTCTATTTCCACGACGCACCGAGCCTGCTGCAGAGCTTCTGGATCGGCCAGGCGCCGATGACGGCCTATGTCTCCTGCGCCCTGCTGACCTTCACCACCTACATCCTGGCCGGGACCATGCGCGAGCAGGTGTGCATCTATATGTGCCCCTGGCCGCGCATTCAGGGGGCCATGCTCGACCAGCACTCCCTGCAGGTCACATACCGCTTTGACCGGGGCGAGCCCCGGGGGGCGCACAAGAAGGGCGCCACCTGGGACGGGCGCGGCGACTGCATCGACTGCAGTGCCTGCGTGGTGGTCTGCCCCATGGGCATCGACATCCGCAATGGCTCACAGCTGGAGTGCATCAACTGCGGCCTCTGCGTCGATGCCTGCGACGAGATCATGGTCAAGATCGGCCGCCCCAAGGCCCTGATCGCCTATGACACCGACTCTGCTGTGGCCGCCCGGGCCTGCGGGGAAAGGCCGACCTACAGGCTGGTGCGGTCGCGCACGCTCTATTATGCCGGGGTCCTGGCCCTGGTGGGCGGGCTGACACTCTGGGGTCTGTTCACCCGCAGTCCGATCGATGTCCACGTCATGCGCGACCGTAATCCGACCTTTGTGCGGATGCAGGATGGAGACGTCCGCAACGGATACACCCTGAAGATCGCCAACCGGACGTTCGAACCCATGACCGCCGAAGTCGCCTTCAGCGGCGTTACCGGGGTGCGGATCAGGACGCCTGGGGTCCAGGTCACGCAAGGCCCGGCCACCCTGGTTGTCGAACCGAACCAGGTCCGGACCGTCAGGGTTTTTGTGACTGCGGCGCGCGAAGCCCTGCCTCAGGCAAACATGCCGGCCACCTTCACCATCAAGGCCGCCGGGGCGACACAGGCGGTTGAGACCACCTTCCTCTCTGGAGACGCGAACGCGCGATGAGCCTCATGGACAAAGTTGACGGCGACCTCACAGACGGATTCCGAATTCGCGGCTGGCATGTGCTGGTGGCCATGATCGCCTTCTTCGGGGTCATCGCCTCGGTGAATGCGGTATTCATCACTGCAGCCCTGCGCACCTTTCCGGGGGAGGTCTCGGTGACCCCCTATGAAGACGGGCTGGCCTACAATACCAGACTGGCCGCCCAGGCCGCCCAGGCCGAACTGGGCTGGCGGGCGGCAGCCGGCGCGGCGGGGGACACCGTGACGCTTCGCTTCCAGGATGCGACCGGCGCCCCGATCCAGAATCTATCCCTCCATGGACAATTGCGCCGCCCGGCCACGTCGGCGGGCGCCCTGACGCCACGGTTCCGTGAGACCGAGCCAGGTCTCTATGTGGCGCGGCTCGGGGGGGTGTCGGGCGCCTGGGATCTGGATTTCCAGGCCCAGGACGCCAAGGGCCGGCTGTTTGAAGGCGAGCGTCGACTCACATGGCCCTGACCTACGATCTGGCCCGCGCCCCCGACCTGTCGGCCTTCCTGCGCAGGAACAAGGATGGGACGGCCAATCTGGACCTGCTGGTCAAGGGCGCCCGGTGTGCGGCCTGCATGGCCAAGATTGAAACCGCCATCGCCGCCCTGCCCGATGTGGCCGCCGCCCGGCTGAACCTCACCGAGGGCCGGCTATCGGTGCGTTTCGACGGGACCAGAGGCGATGCCGGTCGGGTGATCGACACCCTGCACCGGCTGGGCTATCCGGCCACCCCCTTCGACCCGGCCAAGGCCGTGGAGGCCCATGACAAGGAAAGCCGCCGGCTGATCCTGGCTCTGGCTGTGGCGGGCTTCGGGGCCGGGAACGCCATGATGTTCTCCGTTCCGGTGTGGGCGGGCCTGTTTGGCCAGGAGTTGGGCCCGGCCACCCGCGGGGTGATGCACTGGCTGTCTGCCATCGTCGCCACCCCCTGCGCCATCTATGCCGGCCTGCCCTTCTTTGAATCGGCCTGGCGGTCTCTGAAGGCCGGCCGGGCGAACATGGACGTGCCGATTTCCATCGGCGTGATCCTGACCCTGTTCATCAGCTTCGTGGAGACCTTCCTGAACGGCCGCGACGCCTATTTCGACGCCGCAGTCTCCCTGTTGTTCCTGCTGCTGATCGGTCGCTGGCTGGATCACCGCCTGCGGGCCCGGGCCCGCAGCGCCGCGGGCGATCTCCTGGCCCTGCAGGCGCCCGCCGCCACCGTCCTGGGCGCCGATGGACTGGAGCGGGTCAAGCCGCTCAGCGAAGTGGCGGTCGGCGACCGCATTCTGGTCCGCCCCGGCGAACGGATCCCCGTGGACGGCTTCGTCGAGGATGGGGTCTCGGAACTGGACAATGCCCTCCTCACCGGCGAGACCACCCCTGTTGACCTGCGACCGGGCGACACCTGCCGGGCCGGCTCGGTCAACCTGACCGGCCAGTTGCGGATCCTCGCCATCGCCCGGTCCGAAGACTCCGCTGTGGCGGCCATAGCGCGGCTGGTCGAGGCCGGCGCCCAGACCAAGTCGCTCTATGTGCGCCTCGCCGACAAGGCGGCCTCCGTCTATGTGCCGGTGATCCACTCCGTGGCCGCCCTGACCTTTTTCGGCGGCCTGGCCTATGGGCTTGGCCCCAGGGAGTCCCTGTTGCGGGCCGCAGCCCTGCTGATCATCACCTGCCCCTGCGCCCTGGGCCTGGCGGTCCCCGCCGTGCAGATCACCGCATCGGCCCGGCTGTTCCGCAAGGGCGTCCTGGTCAAGTCCGGCGCAGCCCTGGAGCGGCTGGCTGAGGTCGATCATGTGGTGTTCGACAAGACCGGCGTCCTGACCGAGGGTCGGCCCCGCCTGATCCAGGCGCTCCCCAAGGCCGTAGCCCTGGCCGCGCCCCTCGCCCGGGCCTCGGCCCACCCCCTGGCCCGCGCCCTGGCGACCGAAGCGGGTCCTGGCCCCCGGGCGACCGAGGTGATCGAAACCGCCGGACAGGGGGTCGAAGGCCTGATCGACGGGCGGCGGGCTCGCCTGGGTCGCGCCAGCTTTGTCGGCCTCGACAGTGTCCGCGCCGGGGAGACTGAACTCTGGTTCGCCTATGAGGACGACACCCGGATTCGGTTCCGGTTTTCCGACCAGCTGCGCCCCGATGCGGCCCAGACCATCGCCGAGTTGCGAAGCCTCGGTCTCTCCGTGGAGATCCTGTCCGGCGATCTGGAAGGTCCCGTGTCGCGGGCGGCCCGGACCCTCCAGGTGGACCATTGGCGGTCGGGTCAGACCCCGCAGGATAAGGCCGCGGCCGTCGATGATCTCACCGCCCAGGGGCGCAAGGTCCTGATGGTCGGGGATGGCCTCAATGACACCGCCGCCCTGGCCAAGGCCCATGCGGCCATGGCGCCTGGCGGCGCCCTCGACGCCAGCCAGAACGCCGCCGACCTGGTGTTCTCCGGTGAGGCGCTCGGGGCCGTGGCCGACTCGATCCGGGTGGCGCGGGCCGCCCGCAGCCGGGCCCTGGAGAACTTCGGCTTCTCCGCCATCTATAATATCGGCGCCATCCCGCTGGCCATGCTGGGCTTCGTCAATCCGTTGATTGCGGCCCTGGCCATGTCCGGCTCGTCCCTGGTCGTCACCCTCAACGCCCTGCGCATGCATGGAGCTGGTAAAAGCTGATGGGTATCATACTGATCCTCGCCCCGATCTCGGTGGCCATTGGCCTGGCTGGTCTGGCCGCCTTCTGGTGGACCCTGCGCAACGGCCAGTACGACGATCCTGCCGGCGATGCGGCCCGAATCCTCATCGACGACTCCGACAACCAGATTCGCTAGATCAACAACATCGCCATGGGGTGACGCCTCAGGGTCCGCCTCCGGCGGTGCTGCGGGTTTGCGCTCCCCTTTGGGCAAGGCGGGGGGAGTTCGCTATCGATCGATGATTGCGACTTCGTGGATGATGAAGGCCCCTCCAGCTTGGTTGTCGAGGTCGAAGCGGATCTGATCAATCGTCGACCGGCGCCAGGCGCGGGCGGCGGGGGATGGATTGGCCATGTCGTACACAACCAGCTGATCCTCCCCCAATCGTGGCGGGTCGTTGTTCGCCGGCGATGCGCGGCGGCGCGCGGACTCGCCAACTCGACTGGTGGAAAAGTACAGCGAGCCATCCCAGCTCTGTGCGCTAGCAACGCGAGTAAGCCTCACCAGAACAAGGGTGGCATTCTGACCGCTAACATTCAGGTTCGCTGGAGTGCGGATGGCCGGGTCGTCCCCGGTAGCACGGACTTCCAGACCCTCATTCACTGGCGCCATACTGACATTCATGCCTGTAAACCCTTCAGCATCGCTACCGAAGTGCCATAGCTTTACTACGTCCAATGGAGTTCCATCTGACACAAAGCGCTGGTTCTGACTGTCCCAGGTGATTGACGGAAGCTCAGCGGCCGCATTGGCGCGCGGGACATTGGGCTTGTCGCAGGCGCCTATAGCCAAGAAAGCGGAGAGAGGGAGGATGACCAATCTCATTTCAAAGCAGCGTCGTTGCGCCCGTACAGGTCAACTTCAAAGCCATCAAACGGCTTCTGCCACGGGAGGGGAAGGTCTTCACGGCCCACGATGACGACCCAATCGTATCCCTCCACATCTCCCGGCCCTATGGCGCCGGGTGCTGCGAGCTTGATCTGAACGTTCGGACCGAGCCTCATATATGCAATATGAGCCGCGTTCTGATTATCGACCACCACGATGGAGCGGCCGGGATCAGTGTTCATCAAGCCCAACGCCACATGGAGTTCGTGCTCCATATCAGTGCGTTGCAACGCGATTTCTCCGACCCAAGCGTCGTCAAACGCCGTCGACAAGACGCCTAGGGCAACGAAATACGCTGCCCAGCTGCGAAAGACGTCCAATCGAAAGATGACGGCAGTTAGCAGAGCCGCGGTCGACAGAAGCGCCAATATTCCAAAGGGAAAGCCCGGTGCGAAACCCCACCGTCCCGTGTCGGGGAAGAAGAAGGCAGTTACGGCTGTCCCATCCCAAGGGAAAAGCATAACGCCCAGCAAAAGAGATGTGACGAGTCCAGCGGCGCCCAAAGTAACTGTCGCCGAAATTACCCTATGGGAAACACGAGAAGTGTGCAGCCAGCGTTGCAGATGAGGGGCCGAAACTATCCACAATATTGGAACGAGAAACTCAAAGTACCGACCCCAAAGCCTGTAACGCTCCCCATCAATGGCGGAAACCTTGTAGGTGAAAAATCCCACCATGGATATTGTTCCAAGCGCGATCAATAGCGTAAAAAGAAGCGCGACCTCATCTCGCGACAAGCCATCACCTTCACGCCATGCTCTTAGCGCTCCACGCCCAATCGACCACGACCCTGCCAGTAGCGGGGGCGCGGCGAAGAGCGCCAGGACGGCCATCATAGATCCCACGCCGAGGACCCCGAGCCAAAGACCGTCAGCCGGAGCCGTTCGGCTGAGGTGGTCAGAGTATGCATTGCCCAAAAAGAATGTGAGGGCTTGCTCGGGGTGGCCTTGAACAAGGAAGTCAATTGCTGATCCCGCTGCTATAAACGACACTCCAAATACCAAAATCCGAAGGGCTGATAGCTGCCAATTGCTATTGCGGAGGCAAGCCTCGAGAACCACTAGAAACCCGTAGGAGAGTGCTACAACAAGGCCGTGCGGCTTCACCAACACCAACACTGCTGTAAGGATGCCCGCAATAATGGCATGAGCAAGTGGACGGGGTCTGTACAATAAAGCGGTTAAGGCGATTATGCAGCATACGAGCCCCACATAAATGCCCTCGGGCATCGCCGTAAAAGCAAATCTGTAGTAGGGAAATAGCAGCGCCACGGCAACTAGTCCGACTTTCTGCGGCCTAGTCAGGTCCGTACAGAACGTACGTATCAGCAAGAGAAGCCCGCCGACGTAGAATAGTGCGCCGCTTATCCGCAACCACGGCAGTACATGTAGTGTCAGTTTGTCGATGGCCCGGATAATAATGAGGTATACAGAATTCCCTACGGGCTGAAGCGTCGGATGATTTGACAGATTATCAGTAACATTGTCAACAAGAAGGGCTCTGATAAGGTATGCACCCTCGTCGCCAGCATAGAGTGGCAGTTCGGGAAAAACGCGATTTACATAAAATAGTGCTACACAACTACCGGATGTAATCAATACTGCCCATCCAAGCTTCGCAGAGATAGTTAAGAACTTTGATAATATTCTCAATTTCGATCTCTCGGCTTGTTCCTGGTTTGGCTTGGTGCAGTATCTCGCTGCCCAATTGGCGGCAATGTCTGAGGTGGCGCCGGTGCTCCGTACAGTTTGGCGGCTTGGCCAAGTTTGGTTCGGGTTCAGATCACGCCGCCAGTTTGTGCTCAGGGTTGGCCCTATCGGGGGCGGGCGCCGGACAGGGCGGCGCCTGGATTTGCCCATAGGCCTCGTCCGGGGCGGTCCCGGCAAGGGCCGAGTGGGGCCGGTTGGTGCTGTAGTAGCTGATCCACCTGGTGAGGCCGGCCCGCAGTTCCGATCTGGTTTCGAAGGCGTGGACCATGGCCCGAGCCCAGTTCGCCGTCCTCTTCGGCGAGCGGTTCACAAGGGCCAAGGCTTAAACATGTTCAACCGCCCGGCCCACACATGGAATTCCTGACCGTCCAGCGCAACAGGGTCCGCGCCCCCTACCGGGAGGGCCGAGCCCGGGCCATTTGACCCTGGAGCATGCCCTAGGCGTTCAGTCCCGCATACGTCGGGACTGAACGGCTAGGACGCCAGCGGTAGAGATTGAGAAGCCGGAACGGCAACGCCAGATCGCCCGGTTTCAGACGCCGTCAGCGCATCGCCCACGAGAATGAGGACGGGTCCCGCGCCGGTCGGAATGGGCGAGCTGGCCGAGAGCGCCTCGAGCGTGCTGGTCCAGAGACGGGCGTCGGGGGCGCTGGCGTTCTGGATCACGGCGACAGGCGTCCGCCCGGTTCGCCCCGCGGAGATCAATTCGCGCGCAAGCTGGGACGCAAGCCGCGCGCCCATATAGAGCGCGACGGTGGCCTCAGGGTCTGCGGCCGCCGCCCAGTCGACGGCGATCTCGCCGGTCCGGGTCGTCGCCGTGGCCATGACCAGGCGACGCGCCGTCGCCCGGTGCGTCAGGGGCAATGCGAACTGAGCCGCTGCCGCGCAGGCCGCAGTGACCCCCGGCACGATCTCTACGGCAAGACCCTGGCGGCGAAGCGCCGCCACCTCTTCTCCAACCCGGCCGAAGACGGAGGGATCTCCGCCTTTCAGCCGCACCACGCGAAGACCCCGGCGAGCCAGGCGGACCATCAGGCGGTTGATCGCGTCCTGGGGCATGGAGCGCCCTCCCCCCCGCTTGCCGGTGAGGATCTTCACGCATGCCTTCGGCGCCATGGCGACGATCTCCTCCCCCACCAGGGCGTCGTAGAGCAGGGCCTGGGCGCCTTCGATGAGTCGGGCTGCACGCAGGGTCAGCAGGTCGGCTGACCCTGGACCGGCGCCAACAAGTTGAACGGGATGGACTGTGGGTTCATGCGGCATGGCGTGTCTCCCGCGTGGACAGCATGTGGGCGATCTCCGGCCGGCAGGATCCGCACTGGGTTCCGGCGCCTGTGCGCTCGCCCACCGCCTCCAGGCTGGACGCGCCCTCAGCAATGGCCGAGGCGATGCGGCTGACGCGCACGCCGCGGCAGACGCACACCAGCGGCCCCGTCTCCAAGGGAACGCCGGGCGGCTGGCCGATCAACAGGGCGGCGCGGTCGCGGTCGTCCAGAACAGGCTTGGCAAACAGATCGGCCAGCCAATCCCTGGGTGGCAGCCGCCCGGCCTCCGCCGTCATGAACAGGGCGCGCTCGATACGACCATCCCCCAGATAGGCCTCGCAGAGGCGCCGTCCGTGACGATCTTCCACCGTCAGGACCTCGCCCCTTGCGCCACGGGTCAGCGCCCGGCGAACGGCTGCCTGTTCCTCAGCGCCGCCTCGGCCGGCGAATTCGTGCAGGTGGCAGGCGTCCTTCGGCACGCGACGCCAGACCAGATCTGCGCCCTCCGGCTGCGTCCGGGCCTCGCGGGATAAGAAGAAGCCGCGCCATGTCTCCCGGTAGGCGCTGATACGGGCGGGGGTGTGCTTGAACTCCGGCTGCCCTGAAATCGGATCTCTGTCAGGCGCGACGAGCAGATTAGCCTGACCCGAAGGCGCGAAGTCGCCGGACCAATGCATCGGCATGAAGATCGAGCCGGCGCGCTGCCCCTCGTTCAGCTTGGTCGAGACCACCGCCTCGCCATAGGCGGTCCGCACGCGGGCCAGCATGCCTTCCCTAAGTCCCAGGGGCGCGGCGTCGGCCGGATGGACTTCGACATAGGGCTCGGGCGCATGGCGGCAGAGGGCCGCAGAGAGCCCGGTGCGTGTGAGCGTGTGCCAGTGGTCACGGACGCGGCCGGTGTTCAGCGAGAAGGGGAATGCGCCGTCCACTGGCCGCGCCGGCCCCCGAGGCGAAACCGGGACCATCCGCGCCCGGCCGTCGGGAGTCTGGAAACGACCGTCTGCAAAGAGGCGCGGGGTCCCGCCCCTCTCGGTCACAGGCCACTGGATCGGCTCCATCGCCTCGTAAGCCTGAGGGGTCAGGGCGACGAGAGGCGCGAGGTTCAGGACGCGAGCCTCATTCTCATAGGCGGTCAAGCGCGCCCATTCGCGGAAGACCTGGGCGCTCGACCCCCAGGCGAAGGCGTCGGCGAACCCCATGGCGCCCGCCACGTCGGCCATGATCCTCCAGTCGGCGCGTGCATCCCCCGGGGGCGAAAAGACAGCGCGCTGACGCGATATGCGCCGCTCCGAATTGGTGACCGTACCGTCCTTCTCCCCCCAGGCCAGGGCCGGCAGCTTCACATGGGCGAAGGCCATAGTGTCGGTCCAATTCATGCAATCGGAGACCACCACGAAGGGACAGCGGGCCAGGGCCTCACGCACCGCCGACGCATTGGGCAGGCTGACCGCCGGGTTCGTCGCCATGACCCACAGCGCCTTGATCCGCCCGTCGGCGACGGCCTCGAACATCTCGATCGCCTTGAGGCCGGGCGCGGTCGCCAGGTTCGGCGCCCCCCAGAAGCGTTGCAGGCGGGCGCGGTCGTCGGCGGTGAAGTCCATATGGGCGGCCAGCATATTGGCCAGCCCACCCGTCTCGCGGCCGCCCATGGCGTTGGGCTGGCCCGTGATGGAGAAGGGGCAGGCGCCCGTCTTGCCGATCCGGCCTGTCGCCAGGTGGACGTTGATGATCGCCAGCCCCTTGGCCACCCCTTGGGCCGACTGGTTGGCGCCCATGGAGAACAGGCTGACGGTCTTCGGCGTGGCGGCGAAAAGGTCATAGAAGCTGCGCAGGTCAGCCAGGCCCAGGCCGCAGTCGGCGGCGACGGCGGCCGGCGACTGGTCGTCGCGGGCGAGGCTCTCGACCACCGCGCCATAGCCGCTCACATGGGCCGCCACATAGGCGCGATCGACCGCGCCCCGGTCCATCAGGTCGGCGAGCAGCCCGTTCCAGAGCCGCACGTCGGTCTGGGGCGCCAGGGGAAGGTGCAGGTCGGCCATCTCGGCAGTGGCGGTGCGGCGGGGGTCGATGACCACCTGCCGCTGGCCCCGGTCTCGGGCCGCCTCCATGCGCCGGAACAGCACCGGATGGGTCCAGGCTGCGTTGTGGCCGGAGAAGACCACGAGGTCGGCGAGATCGAGGTCCTCATAGCAGCCGGGCGCCAGGTCGGCGCCGAAGGCAGCCTTGTGCGCCGCCACAGCCGAGGCCATGCAAAGCCTTGAATTGGTGTCGATATTGGCCGAGCCGATGAAGCCCTTCATGAGCTTGTTGGCGACGTAATAGTCCTCGGTGAGAAGCTGACCCGACACATAGAAGGCCACCGAGTCCGGGCCGTGTCTGGCTATGGTCTCGGAGAACCTGCGCGCCACCAGGCGGGTGGCTTCCGCCCAGGAGGCCTCGCGCCCGCCAATCTTCGGAGCCAGCAACCGCCCCTCCAGCCCGACCGTGTCGCCCAGAGCCGCGCCCTTCGAGCACAGACGGCCGAGATTGGCGGGATGATCGGCATCGCCTCGGACCTCCAGGCTGCGGCCCTCGGCGCGGGCCGTGATCCCGCAGCCGACGCCGCAATAGGGACAGGTGGTGCGGGTCTCGACCATGGGTCGCCTCAGGTCCTGGCCAGGCCGATGAACAGCCGTCCATCACGCACCTCGAGCGGCACGACCGGCGCACAGCCCTGGCCAGCGTCGGCGCCCAGGGACTCGCCCGTGGCCAGGTCGATCACCCGCCCATGCAGCGGACAGGTCACCGAGGCGCCATGGACAATACCCTGGCTGAGCGGTCCACCCTTGTGCGGACAGACGTCCATCAGGGCGAAGACCTGACCGTCGCCGGTGCGGAAGATGGCGATCTCCCCCTGCGGCCCCTTGAGGCGACGGGCGCCGCGGCGGGGGATGTCAGTGTCGGCGCCGACATCGATCCAGGTGATCGGGGGATCCTTGACCAGGGCGTTCATGCGGTCTCGAACTCCAGGCGGCGGCTGAGCGGATTGAACTCGTCGGCATGACGGCCCGCGACGCGCTCGGCCCAGGGGTCGGTGCGGGAAAAGCGCTGCGAATAGGCGAAACGGTCATAGAGGGCCTTGCGGACCTGCGGGTCCTCGACCTGAGCGCGGATCGTCTCCAGGCCAACCCTCGCCATCCATTTGTAGATGCGTTCCAGGTACCACCCCTCTTCGCGATAGAGCTGGGTGATGGCGCAGATGGTCCAGACGGCCTCGTCCTCGCTCGCCACCTTGGTCAGCAGCTGGGTTCCCTGGATGTGAAGCCCCGCCGCGCCACCGATGTGGATCTCGAAGCCTGAGTCCACGCAGACCACGCCGATATCCTTGCAGGTGGCCTCAGCGCAGTTGCGGGGGCAGCCCGACACCGCCAGCTTCACCTTGGCCGGCGCCCATGAGCCCCACATCAGCTTTTCCAGACGCACGCCGAGACCCGTGGAGTCCTGGGTCCCGAACCGGCACCAATCGGTTCCGACGCAGGTCTTCACCGTGCGAAGCCCCTTGGCGTAGGCATGACCTGAGACCATGCCGGCCGCATTCAGATCAGCCCAGACCGCCGGGAGATCGTCCTTCTTGACGCCGAGCAGGTCGATACGCTGGCCGCCGGTGACCTTGACCGCGGGGATGGCGAACTTGTCGGCCACATCGGCGATGGCGCGCAGTTCCTGGGGCGAGGTCATGCCGCCCCACATGCGCGGCACCACGGAATAGGTGCCGTCCTTCTGGATGTTGGCATGGACCCGCTCGTTGACGAAGCGCGACTGCTTGTCGTCCTGATAGTCACCGGGCCAGGCGCATATCAGATAGTAGTTGAGCGCCGGCCGGCAGCTGGCGCAGCCCTCCGGCGTCGTCCACTCCAGGGCCTGCATGACCGCCGGGATCGACTTCAGGCCCTCGGAGACGATGCGCCGGCGCACCACCTCATGGCCGTGACGGGTGCAGCCACAGACGGGCCTGGGGCCGGTCTCAACCTGGAAGGCGTCGCCCAGGGTGACCGCCAGCAGCTTCTCCACCAGGGGCGTGCAGGATCCGCAGGAGGCCGAAGCCTTGGTGTGGGCGCGGACATCCTCGAGCGTGGTCAGGCCAAGACCCTTGATGGCGGTGGTGATGACGCCCTTGCACACGCCGTTGCAGCCGCAGATCTCCTGAGAGTCCGCCATGGCCGCAACGGCCCTCCTAGGGTCCACGCCGCGCAGCGCCTCCGTCACCGCCTGACCGAAGATGAGGGTTTCACGCAGGTCGCTGACATCGGTCTGCGACTTCATCAGGTCGAAATACCAGCCGCCGTCGATCACATCGCCGAACAGCACCGCGCCGGCCACGCGCCCCTGTTCAAGGACCACGCGCTTGTAGACCCCGCGGCCGGCGTCGCGGAACACCACGTCCTCGCAACCCTCGCCGCCGGAGAAACGGCCGGCGGAAAAGACGTCGACGCCCGAGACCTTCAGCCGCGTCTGCAGGACCGAGCCGCCATAGGCGCAATCCTCCACTCCGGTCAGCACATCGGCCAGGGTGCGGCACATCTCCCAGATGGGCGCCACCAGGCCGTAGGCGATCCCGCGATGTTCGGCGCATTCGCCGACGGCGAAGACGGACGGGTCGGAGGTGCGCATCTGGTCGTCCACCACGACACCGCGCCGGACATTGAGGCCGCAGTTCGCCGCCAGGGCCGTGTTGGGACGGATGCCCACCGCCATGACCAGCAGGCTGCAGGGAATGACCCGGCCATCCTTGAGCTGCAGGCCGCTGACCTTGCCGCCCTCTCCCAGGATCGCCTCGGACTGGGCGCCTAGCACGGTTTCCACACCCCGGTCGGTCAGGGCGCTGCGCAGGAGAAAGCCCGCCGACTCGTCGAGCTGGCGCTCCATCAGCACGTCCATCAGGTGGATGACCGTGGCCCGCATCCCCCGCCGGGCCAGGCCATAGGCGGCCTCCAGGCCCAGCAGCCCGCCGCCGATCACCACAGCCTCACCGCCCGCGTCCGCGGCGGCCACCATGGCCTCCACATCGTCCAGGTCGCGGAAGGTGGCGACCCCGGCCAGGTCCGCGCCCGGCAGCGGCAGCCGAACCGGATCCGAGCCCGTGGCCAGGATCAGCCGGTCATAGGCCACCTGCATCCCGTTGCTCGCCCCCACCACCCTGGCCTCACGATCGATCTCTGAGACTTCGCAACCTTTGTGCAGGGTGATGGCGTGGTCGCGGTACCAGGCCTCATCATTCAGGACGATGTCGGCGAAGGCCTTCTCGCCAGCCAGCACGGGTGAGAGCATGATGCGGTCATAGTTCACCCGGGGCTCGGTCCCGAAGATGGTGATCTCGTAGCGGTCGGGATCGCGCTTGAGCACTTCCTCCACCGCGCGGCAGCCGGCCATGCCGTTGCCGATGACGACAAGACGTTGCTTGGTCATGGGACTCTCCTGCCGGACTAGAGACGGATCGGGATGGCAGAGGGGCCGGCCAGCTCATGCCAGGTCCTGCGCCACTGGCCCTTGACCAGATTGAGGGCGACACAGGCCATCAGCGCCATGAGCGCAAAACCTATCAGGCCGGCCTGATAGGAGCCGGTGGTCTGCTTGGCCCAGCCGAGGCTGGCGGCCAGATAGAAGCCGCCGACCCCGCCGGTCATACCGACCAGGCCTGTGACCACGCCGATCTCATTGCGGAAGCGCTGCGGGGCGAGCTGGAAGACCGCCCCGTTGCCAGCGCCGAGCGCGATCATGGCGAACATGATCACCCCCAGCGCCACATAGGGGTCGGCCATCTGGAAGCTCGCGACCGCGAGGCCCGCTGCGGCCAGCAGATAGACGACCGTCAAGGTCCGCACGCCCCCGTAGCGATCAGCCAAGCCACCGCCCACAGGCCGCGCGAAAGAGCCGGCGAAGACACAGGCTGCGGTGAAGAAGCCCGCGATCACCGGGCTCAGGCCGTATTCGCTGTTGAAGTAGATGGTGAGCGAGGAGGACAGGCCGACAAAGCCGCCGAAGGTGACGCTGTAGAGCAGCATCAGCCACCAGGCGTCCGGCGTCTTCAGCACCGCCATGTACTCGGTGAGGGACTTGGGCGGGGGCTGTTCGGGCGCGTCCTTTGCGAAGACCATATAGACGACAAAGGCGATGGCCAGGGGGATGGTGGCCAGGCCCAGGACGTTCATCCAGCCGAAGTGCTGGGCCAGGAATGGCGCAAACAGGGCGGCCAGCGCTGTGCCAGAATTGCCGGCGCCAGCGATGCCCAGGGCCAGACCCTGATGCTCCGGCGGGTACCAGCGCGACGCGAGCGGCAGGGCGACGGCGAAGGAGGCGCCAGCCACGCCCAGAAGAACGCCGACCATCAGGACCTGGCTGTAGTTGTGCAAACCCACGAACCAGGCGACGCCGAGGCCCGCCATCACGATGAGCTGGCCGATGATGCCGGTCTTCCTGGGTCCGATGTGGTCCACCAGCACGCCGGCCACGACCCGCATCAGCGCCCCAGCCAGGACCGGAACGGCGACCATGAAGCCCTTCTGTGCGGCGTCGAGGTCGAAGGTCTCGGCGATGTCCACGCCGAGGGGACCCAACAGCACCCAGACCATGAAACTCAGATCGAAATACAGGAAGGCTGAGAACAGAGTTGGGGCATGCCCCGCATTGAGGAAGGATCGGCTGATCATGGAGAGCCCGTTCAGATGACATGAATGGCGGCGTCGCCGTGCGGGGGCGGCTCGTCATCGAGCCTGATCCGAAGGAGCCGCGAACGCCGTTGTCCTGGGCTTGAAGTCATTGGAGGCCAGCCGGCGCAAACGGTCACGCGACAGCTGCGCGGGGCGGCTAAGAACCCCCTACTGGCAAGGAAATGTGGCGCCTGCGAACACCGGATGTCGAAGTCTTGGGCGATCAGCCGCCCTGAGCGGCCAGGTAGAGGTCTGGACGCCAGGTCCGCTCAGCCACCTTGTCGATCGCAACGTCGCCGATCTGCCCCCAGCGGGCCATCTGCTGCAGCAGCCAGGCCGCCTGCTCGCGGCGCGGGGGATTGACGCCAGGGCCGGCGAACACGATCTCGGCGAGGCCCGCGGCGATCGCCTCTGGTGGGGCGGCAAGATAGTCCGGCCGGGCCAGCAGCCCCACCAGCTCAGGCTGGTTGTGCGGGTCAGCGGCCCAGGCGCCGGCCGCCGCCAGGGCGCGGATCAGGGACTGCAGGATGGCCGGATTGGCCGCCGCCCAGACCTCCGTCACCCCCAGCACCTTGTCGGGCGCCTCGGGCCAGACCTCGGTCACACGCACAACCGTCTGGCCGACCCCGGCGGCCTCGGCGACGGCGTTCCAGGGCGCGCCGGCGCAGAACCCCTCGATCACCCCATCCTCCAGCAAGGCGGCCGTGCGGGGCGGCGGAACGACGGTCAGGCGGACGTCCACATCGGGGTTCAAGCCAAGGCCCGCCAGCCAGTGGCGCAGCAGGTAGTTGTGAATCGAAACGGGATAGACCGCCGCCAGGGTCAGGGGACTGGCCCCGGCTTCCTGCCGCCTTCGAACAAGGTGCTTGAGGCGCGCGCCCGCCTCCCCGCCCCCGGTCAGACGGGTGGACAGAGTCACCGCCGCCCCGCCGCAGTTCAGGGCGATGGGGGCGATCATCGCCCTGGGCTCGCTGCCGACCCCCGGGCTGGAGGCCAGGACGATGGGCGCCAGCATATGGGCGCCGTCCAGGGCGCCGGCGGCCACCTTGTCGCGGATGGTGGCCCAGGAGCCTTCGCGGCTGAGGCTGACCGTCAGGCCCTCGCCGGCGAAATAGCCCTTCTCCTGCGCCACGATCAGAGGTGCGGCGTCCACCAGGGGAATGAACCCCAACTGCAACGGTCCTGATGTGCTCACATGGAGTCTCCGCCCTTCAGCACGCCGGCGAAGGCCAGCAGGTCGGCGGCCACGGCCCCCAGGGGTCGTCCGGTATCCATGGAGAGTTTGCGCAGCAGCCGATAGGCCGCCTCCTCATCCAGATTGCGTTCCCTCATCAGCAGAGCCTTGGCCCGCTCGACGGTCTTGCGGGAGGCCAGATCGGCCTTGGCCTTGGCGAGGTCCGCCCGCAGCTGATGCATGAGATGAAAGCGGCTCATGGCCACCTCCAGCACTGGTCGGACCCGAGTCGCCGAGAGGCCATCGACCACATAGGCCGCCACGCCAGCGCGCACCGCCGCCTCCGCCAGCCCTGGCTCGGACCGGTCGACGAACATCACCACCGGGCGCGGGTTCACGGCGCTGGCCTCGCGCAGGCTCTCCAGGGTGTCACGATCCGGACTCTCAGACGCGACGACCACCACGTCCGGCTGGAAGGCCGCAGCTTCGCTCTCATGGAACACGGCGGCGAGGCGGACCTGCAATGGGTCGATCCCCGCAAGGCCCTCAGCCACCAGGGCCGCACGAGCCGGGTCCGGATCTATGATGAGCACGCGCATGCAGCCTGACTAGGCGAGCCCGCGTCAGAGCCCACCTGCAATGCGCGGCGCCGCGCCGACGGCCTGCGCATGCGCACGCAAAACAAGCAGGTCACGCCTGAATCACGTCCTAATTTCGGGCGCCGACCATGGCGATGGCGCCCTGCTCAGGATGACTCGGCCAATTGCCGGGTCAGCGCCTCAGTGCACAGTCCACGCAGGATGCTGTCAGGGTGGCGGTAGGTCGCACTGTTGGCGCCGTGCTCGATGCACTCCACCTCGGCCACCCAGCATCGTCCTTTCGTGGCCTGGGAAATGATGGGATCGGCCGCCCCCCAGACAAACTCCGCCAACCTCTCGCAACTGGCGCCGGGCACAACCTGCACCCGCGCGAGACCCAAGTCAGAAAGTCGCATCAGGTCAGGCAGGGCGGGATCATCCTTGGCTACGAGCAGGGCGTGGTCGAAGACCTGATGCAGCCAAGCCCGGATCTGACCAAAACCACCGGTTCCGAAGTCCACCACCCATCCACGCCCGTCGAGCTGCTCGGCGGCGAATATGAAGCGAAATCCCAGGGAGTAGCCGTGGATCAGGGCGCAGTGGCTTTCCGCCGGCCACTGCCGGAGGGCGCAGGACAGGCCGCGTTCAGCGCCGTAGGTTTTCGTGGCGATCCAGGTCACGACCGGGCCGAAGTCTGGCCCCGCCAACTGACGGCGGCCTGGCCTGGCTCGAGACAGGCAGGGGGACGGGGTCCCCGGCGCGCGCGATCACCCTTCTCGGACAGCAAGGGTGACAGAAGCTCGGTGACCCGCCCGGCGCCCCAGTCTTGCTCGGCAGGGGGCCGCCAGGCCAGACCGATGCTCATCGCCGAGAGCAGCCCCGCGAGCCGCGCGTCAAGACCGGCGCCTTGCAGCAAGTCGCCATGCCAGCGCAAAATTCGCGCATCGACATTCCGCACAAAGGCTGGCGCCTCCGCCCGGAGAGGCTCCAGGCACTGAACGAGACGGCGGTTGTCGTTGATCATCCCATATAGCTGCTCAAGGTTGACTGTGGCGGCTGCGGTGGACGGCGTCCCTCCGGTCGGGAAGGCCACGGCGACGAAGGGGCGAAGCACGGAGACTGCGATGTGCGCCTTGTCACGGAAGTAGACGTAGAAGCCCGCCCGCGAGATGCCTGCCGCGTTCGCGATGTCGGCCGCCCCAACCTGATCATAGCCAAGTTGTTCGAATTGCCGTGCTGCGGCGATGCGCAGGGCGATCTTTCGCCGACGTCCTTTGCGTGGCAGCCCCCGCCGCGAAAGTCTCGCCGCCAGAAGGGCGGAGAACCGCAAATCGACGCGGTCTGGAAGGGAACAGGTGGCGGACACGCAAACTCCTTCAATCTGAATCCAGGCATCGCGATGATCCGGGCGTCACTTTCACAGCCCGCCAAGCGTCTCCACGCTCCGAAACAAAGGCGGCCCCGCGGCGGCGCCGGGGGCCAGGTGGGAAGTGTGGAGAGCCAATCGGCACGACTTCTCCTCTCGTCTGGGACATAGCACCCAAGGCGCCAATCCAGGATAGCCTAGCCCCTACAGCGCGGAGGCGGATTGCTTGTTCTCAATCGAGGACTTGATCGGTGCGCCAGCCCACCGTGACTGGATCAAGGA
Organism: uncultured Caulobacteraceae bacterium; assembly: GCA_947085575.1. GTDB lineage: Bacteria > Pseudomonadota > Alphaproteobacteria > Caulobacterales > Caulobacteraceae > Phenylobacterium. The sequence continues at coordinate 30,852 of CAMTXB010000023.1, read as the reverse complement.
CAGGTTCGGCCCGGCGGATGGGCTCCGTCGGAATTTTGGGTTTTCAGCTTGAGCCACATTAAGGCGTTCCGCCGCGCAAGGGGGCATCAGGCAGGCCGGGAGGCTGGCATGATCGGCAATGGGATGCGCCCAACCCTCTTGACCGAGTGAGGGAGATCCCGGACCAGGACTCCCTCTACGCGACCTTCAGCGCGCCTGAACGCGCGTGCGCCCGCCCGAAGCGTCATCTGTTCTCCGTTCTGCTCACCGACCGGGCCAGTCAGCCTCCGTCAGCGCGACGCCAGGACCCGGACGTGCAGGGGAGCGGCCTCAGCGAGGTTCTGGGCTCGCAGCTTTGCATAGGTGCGCAGGGTCCGCGCCGTCGCCTTGTCCCGGCACCACTGCCGATCCAGGGGCTCCAGTTCGCCGTTGTTCAGCGCCGCGTTACACACGACGCCTGCGGCCTCCCGAACGTCCAGCCGCACGGCCTGAAGAGTCCGTCCCGCATAGGGAACGGTCATCGTCGTCGGGGTCCGGCCTATCACGGCGAGGTCGGCAACCGATTCAGCTTGGGCGGCGCCCGCGCTCAGTCCGACGGACGCCAGGGCAAGCGTCGCCGAGATCACCGCAGCGGCAGTGGTAAGAGACTCAAGTCGAACATTCATACGCATGACAGTCCTCCTTAGACTTGCCACAACTGTACTGACGGCTGGTCCTGATGACATTGCTGCGGTTCAATCGCCTGATTGATAATGTTCTAGGCGGCGAATGACATTGGACGATGCCAATTCCGCAGTCGCAGGCTAACCGGTGACGCAGGCAAGGACGAAGCCGCCCCCAGCATCAGGTCCCATCGCATCGGTTTGATACAGCGCAAGGGTCCTTTCAATTTCGCCTACTAGAGGTTTTTTCGGTCTGATTAAGCCAATCAGGTCTGACAAAAAAGAGTTCTAAATCAAAATGTTATAGGACGTTATAACCCGATGACCGTTTCATACTTATCGGAAAATGCTCGAGGTGGGGATGCGCCCCCGGAGGACCCGCCATGCTAGATTCCATGTCGAAGGCGCCCGAAACGGCCAGCGCCAACACCACGATCCTTTTCTTTGGCGCCGTCGGCGACCGACTAGGGCGCAGCCACCGGGTTCATGTTCCGGCGGGCGGCATATCGCTCGACGGCCTGAAGGCTCTCGTCGCCACGCAGCTTCCTGAGGGCGGCGGCGCCCTTGCCGCGCCTGGAGTCAGGGCGGCTGTCAATCAGGTGCTCGTCATTGACGACGCCCACATTCATCCAGGCGCCGAAGTCGCCTTTTTCTCCGCGTTTTCTGGAGGTTGATCCCATGAATCATGGCCTTGATGAGAGCCTGCCCTTCTATCCTCTTCGCATAGCGGTTCTGACCATCTCCGACACCCGCAACGAAACCACCGACACCTCCGGCGCCCTACTCGCCGACCGGTTGTCCAAGGCCGGCCACGAGCTCGCCGGTCGCGCCATCGTGCCCGACGAGATCGAGGCCATTGGCCGTCAGGTCCACCGGTGGGCGGATGACCCTCAGGTGGACGTCATCTTGACTACCGGCGGCACGGGCTTCTCGCCTCGGGACGTGACGCCCGAGGCGGTTCGCCCGCTACTGGGCCGCGAGATGGACGGCTTCTCGGTCGTCTTTCATCAGGCGAGCTATGGAACGGTCGGCGTCTCGACCCTGCAGTCGCGGGCCCTCGCGGGGCAGATCGGCGAGACCTTCATCTTCTGCGTGCCAGGCTCCACCGGCGCCTGCCGCGACGCCTGGGACCTGGTGCTCGCGCAGGAGTTTGACAGCCGATTCCGTCCCTGCTCCCTGGTCGGCCAGATCCCTCGCTATCGCGGCGTCTGTGCGTGATCAGCTTTGACGACGCCTGTCTCCGTCTAGCCGATCTGGCTGACCCCCTGGCCCCCGAGACGGTTAGTCTCGAGGAGGCCGATGGCCGCGTGCTGGCGGAGGACATCATGGCCGCCTGTGATAGCCCGGCCCATGCGGTTTCGGCCATGGACGGCTATGCGATCCGTGACTCCGAGTTAAAGGCGGGGCGGACCATCTGGCCTGTGGGCGGCGAACTCTACGCTGGCGACGCGCCTCCTGGCGCCCTGCCGGCGGCGGTCTGCGCGCGGATCTTCACTGGTGCGCCCTTGCCTGCCGGTTTCGACCGGGTTGTGCCGCAGGAGCTGGTGCGAACGACGGCTGAGGGCGTCAAACTGGATCCTCATCGGCTCTCCAGCTCTCACATCCGGCAGGCGGGGTCGGACTTTCGGGCTCATCAGCTACTGCTGAGGCGGGGGCGCGTCATGGATCCTGGCGCTCTCCTGCTCGCGGCGGCAGCCGACAGGCCGCGGGTCTCAGTGGGCCGCCGTCCGCGGCTATCCATCATCTCGTCCGGCGATGAACTCGTCGCGCCCGGCACGGCGCTGGATCGTCCCGGGCGGGTTCCTGACAGCGTGTCCTTTGGGGTGGCCAGCCTGGCCCGCCAATGGGGCGCGGGCGTCGTCAGACGCCGTCACGCACCCGACGATCTGGCCATATTGCGCCGCGCCGTGTCCGAGGAGCAGGCGACCGCCGATCTCATAGTGATGACTGGAGGGGCCTCGGTCGGTGAGAGGGACTATGCGCGAACCGCCTTCGAGCCGCTTGAGCTCATCATCGACAAAGTGGCCATGAAGCCGGGAAAGCCGGTCTGGGTTGGCCGGTCGAGGGGAGGGCTGGTGGTCGGTCTCCCAGGTAATCCCACCGCCGCCATGGTCACCGCGCGCCTGTTCCTCGCGCCGCTGCTGGCCGCGCTGAGCGGTCGATCACCGTCTGAGGCCTGGGCCTGGCGCGAGGTGACGGCCGGCCAGCCCTTCGCGCCTACCGGTGAGCGAGAGGTGTTCGTTCGAGCCCGCATGGAGGCGTCCGGCGCACATCCTTGCGAGAATCAGGATTCGAGCGCCCAGGCGGTGATGGGGGAGTGGACCCTGCTGGCGCGCCGGGACGCCGCCTCGCCGGGCCTGCCGACCGGAGGCTTGGTCAGGGTTCTGGCTCTATAGCGTTCAGCGGCGCCCCAGGAGGACAGCGGCGGACGGCGTACCTAGCACCCAGGCCATCGCATGGAGCCACCGCACGGGTGAGCTCGGCGTCGAAGTGGGCGAGGATGCTAACGGGGCCTGCGCCAGACCGGCGTCGTCGGACTGTGGCGGGCGGCGGGCGAACTCCCGCTCGACAATCTGCATCTCGGACAGCATTTGGGCGATCTCCTCAGTGAGAGATCACCATGGGCCTGTGCGCCATGGGGCGCATTGAAGCGCCCGCCCCCCGGCCTTGATGTTCGTCACCTGGCTGAGCGCAGAACTTTGGCGCCCTGCGACACCGTATGGCCCCTGTCGCACGCCGCAGCGAATCGAACAGCCTCGGAAACCCACCCAGGAGGCAGGCTGATGGCGTTCGACAATCCTCTCGCCCAGGAAATCTGGTCCAGCAAGTATCGGTTCGCGCCGGCCTCGGGCGCCGAGGCCGACGACTCCATTGAGGCCACCTGGCGACGCGTCGCTGTCGCCCTGGCCGAGGGTGAGGCGCCCGATATGCGCGCGGCAGCAGCCGAGCGGTTCCGGTCGGCCATGGAGGACTACAAGTTCATTCCCGCTGGCCGGATCCTGGCCGGGGCGGGCTCAGGGCGGACGGTTACGCTCTTCAACTGCTTCGTCATGGGCAAGATTCCCGACAGCCTTGAGGCTATCTTCGGTCAGGTACGCGAGGCGGCGATCACCTTGCAGCAGGGCGGTGGGGTCGGCATGGACTTCTCCTCCATCCGCCCGTCCGGATCCCCCGTCCGAGGCGTAGCCGCCGACGCCTCCGGCCCGCTCAGCTTCATGGATGTCTGGGACTCCATGTGCCGCACGATCATGTCAGCGGGGCAGCGGCGTGGCGCGATGATGGGGTGCCTGCGCATCGATCACCCTGACATTGAGGGCTTCATCGACGCCAAGCGCGACCCGCTGCGGTTTCGCAACTTCAATCTCTCTGTTCTCGTCACAGACGCCTTCATGACCGCCTTGGAGGCGGATGCGGCCTGGCCGCTGATCTATCAGGGGCAGGTCGTCCGGACCGTCGCCGCCAAGGACATCTGGCGGCGTCTGATGCAGGCGACCTATGACGCCGCCGAGCCCGGCGTCATCTTCATCGACCGGGTGAACGCCCAGAACAATCTGAGCTATTGCGAAACCATCCTGGCCAGCAATCCCTGCGGCGAGCAGATGCTCCCGCCCTATGGCGCATGCCTGCTGGGCTCGATCAATCTGGCCCGTCTCATTGAGGCGCCCTTCAGCGCCAGCGCGCGGCTGGACCTGTGTCAACTCAGCGAGCTGACCTATACAGCGGTGCGGATGCTCGACAATGTCATCGACATTTCGCGCTTCCCCCTCGAGGCCCAGGAAACCGAGGCCAAGGCCAAGCGCCGCATCGGGCTCGGGGTCACCGGCCTGGCCGATGCGCTGGTGTTCTGCGGCGCAGCCTACGGGGCGGACGAGGCGGTCGCCCTGACGAGCCAGTGGCTGGGCCACATCAAGCGCGAAGCCTATCGCGCCTCGGCCGATCTGGCGGCCGAGAAAGGCGTCTTCCCGCTCTATGATCCCGCCATCTTGGATCGTCCGAACCTTCGCGACCTGGATGAGGACACCCGCGCGCGCATCGCCCGTCATGGTCTGCGCAATGGATGCCTGACCTCGATCGCTCCCACCGGCACCACATCGCTGTTAGCCGGCAATGTCTCCTCCGGCATCGAGCCCGTGTTCGCCTTCGCCTATACGCGCAAGGTCCGCCAACCCGACGGCGGTACGCGGGAGGAGGCGGTCGAGGACTATGCCTTGGCCCTGTGGAAGCGCATGCACGGGGACGCAGTGCCTCCAGCCGAAAACTTTGTCACAGCCCAGACGCTGACCCCTGCTGATCATCTGCGCATGCAGGCCGCGGCACAGGCGCAGATCGACTCCTCCATCTCGAAGACGGTGAACTGCCCTCAGGCCATCGATTTTGACGCCTTTGGGGACGTCTATCTCGAGGGCTATAGGCTGGGCTGCAAAGGCCTGACGACCTATCGACCCAACGCGGTCACAGGCTCGGTGCTGTCAGTCTCTTCCCCCGCCTCCTCGACCGATCCGGAGGCGCCAACCGCCGTCGCCCTCGACCTTCCCGTCCGCCCGCGCGCCCTGGAGGGGGCGACCTACAAGCTCAAATGGCCGGAGAGCGCCCACGCGGTCTATGTGACGATCAATGATGTCGTCGACGAAGCCGGGCGTCGCCCATTCGAGATCTTCATCAACTCCAAGAACATGGAGCACTACGCCTGGACCCTGGGTCTGACGCGAATGATATCGGCCGTGTTCCGTCGAGGCGGCGACATCGCCTTTGTTGTGGAGGAACTGAAGGCGGTGTTCGACCCCCGTGGCGGGGCGTGGATGGAGGGTCGCTATGTGCCTTCACTGCTCGCCGCCATTGGCGGAGTCATTGAACAGCACCTGGTGCGGCGGCAAGGCGTCGCCGATCCCGCAGGCGCCCGGGTGGCCGAGCCGGCGCCCGCAGAGTCCTCTCACGCCCATGCGGGGCAAGCCTGCGCCTGCCCCAGATGCGGCGGTTTCGAACTGGTCAAGCGCGACGGCTGCGAGATCTGCGTGGATTGCGGCTATTCGAAGTGCGGATGAGGCGCCCCCTGCTTGACGGGGGTCAAGGCGCCCCACGCAGATGCGGCGCATTCTCACCCTATGAGCACTGCATCGCGCCGCCGCGCCTATACCGGCCCAGTTCTCTTCAGCTACGGTTTTAGGCCCTTCTTCCTGGGCGGCGCCATCTGGGCGGCGATCACCGCTCCGCTCTGGGTCTGGAGCTTTCTGGCGGGAGACGGCTGGCTGAGCCGGGAGTGGCACATCCATGAGATGCTGTTCGGCGCCCTGGCGGCCATCGTCGCCGGCTTCCTCACCACGGCGGTTCCGAACTGGACCGGCCGCATGCCGGTCGTTGGCGCCCCCCTCGCCGGCCTGTTTGGCCTGTGGGCGGCGGGTCGGGTCGTCATGCTCGCCCCAGGTCTGTCGGCCATGGTTACGGGAGTCATTGACAGCGCGTTCCTCGTCGTCTTCGCCACCTTGATCTGGCGCGAGGTGACCGCGGGCCGCAATTGGCGCAATGTCCCCGTCTGCCTGCTGGTCAGCCTGATGGCCGCAGGCAATGTCGCGTTCCATTTGCGCCCGCCCTTCTGGGATGCCGATATCGCCTGGCGGATGGGAATCGCGGCTATTGCCCTGCTCATCGCCCTGATCGGCGGCCGCATCGTTCCGAGCTTCACCAACAACTGGCTGAAGGCCCAGGGTCAGGCGCCCGCAGCGCGCCCGGAGTCGCGGGTTGATCATCTGGTCCTGCTGGCGACCGCCGGAGCGCTCGCGGCCTGGCTGGCCTCGCCTGCGAGCCTGGTGACCGGAAGCGCCATGGCGGCGGCCGGTGTGCTCAACCTGGCGCGCCTGGCCCGCTGGGGCGGATGGCGAACCCTGAAGGAGCCCCTCGTCTGGATCTTGCATGTCGGCTATGGGTGGCTGGCCCTGGCTCTTGGCCTGCTCGGCCTGGGTGTGCTCATGCCCAGCGTGCCCCCGACTCTTGGCGTCCACGCGCTCACGGTCGGCGCGGTAGGCGTGATGACCCTCGCGGTGATGACGCGGGCCTGCCGGGGACATACGGGGCGCACCCTCGCCGCCGACCGCAGCGTGCAAGTGATCTACCTGCTGATCAATCTGGCGGCGCTCCTGCGCATCAGCGCGGCGGCAGGATCGCTCAATCCGGTCCTGCTCAGCGCCTCGGTCTTCGCCTGGTCGCTGGCCTTTGGACTGTTCGCCTTAACTCACGTCCCAATGCTGACCCGGCCGCGCCCGATCGTCGCGAGTCAGGCTTGACAGGGGTCAATTCAAAAGGGGTCCGCCTGCGCTAAGGCTGGCTCGACCGGCGGCGCTTCCCGTCCGCCGCTACGCTCCGAGCGCGTCGCCCTACGGCCTTTGGTCATGGGCGCCCCGCCGAGCCGCTCATGGCGGCAAGGGTGAGGCTGGAAACGGCCTCGTCTCCCGTGCTTGGAAAGGGGCTCACGTGGAAACCTTCGCCGACAGCTTCGGCCGTCGATTCCGCTATCTGCGCATTTCCGTCACCGAGGTGTGCAACTTCCGTTGCGTCTACTGCCTCCCGAATGGCTATGAGAAGGTCGCAGGCCCCGCCCTGATGACCCCGCTCGAGATCGAGCGTCTGGGCCGCGTGTTCAGCCAACGCGGGGTCACCAAATTTCGACTGACAGGGGGCGAGCCCACTGTGCGTCGCGACCTGGGTGAGATCATAGGCCGTCTCAGCGCTCTTCCGGGCGTCAGCAAGGTCGCCCTGACCACCAACGGGTGGAACCTCGTCCGGCACATCGATGACTGGGCGGCCGCGGGCCTGACCAACCTGAATGTCAGTATCGACAGCCTGGAGCCCGAGGTCTTCCATCGCATCACCGGACACAACCGCCTGAGTTCGGTGCTGGAGGGTGTGGACCGCGCCCTGGATCTCGCCGTGCCCCGCGTAAAACTCAATGCTGTCCTGCAGCGTGACGCGGTTGGCGATGGCTTTGATCGCTTCGCGGACTATGTCCGGACGCGCCCGGTAACCTTGCGGTTCATCGAGCTGATGCGGACGGTCGACAACGTCGCCTTCTTCAAAGACCAGCATGTGCCCGGCAGCGACCTGCGAGCGTGGCTGACCACCCAGGGCTGGACCTGCCGCCCACGCATCGCGGACGACGGGCCTGCAATCGAATACAGTCATCCCGACTATCTGGGACGCCTGGGGCTCATCGCGCCCTATGCACCGGGGTTCTGCGACAGTTGCAACCGCCTCCGGATCACCGCTTCCGGCAGGCTCCGGCTCTGTCTCTTTGGAGACGACGGCGTAGACCTGCGTCACCTTCTCGACAGCGATGAGGCTGCGCCCCTCGAGGCGCTCATCGAATCAGCGCTGAGGATCAAGCCTCCTGGCCACAGGCTGGCCGAAGGGCGTTCGGGCGGCACTCGAAATCTCTCCCAGTCGGGCGGTTAGCCGCCTCCCTCGTTACGGCTTGATAAACATCAGGCGGCAGCGCCCTGCCTATCAATCATGATCTTGAAATTACTCTCCTATCAGCATGTATTGACGCGACATTCTGCCTGAATTGCTGTTGCGCACCGCAGCAATTGATCCGCATCAATCAGCCTAGACCTTAGATCATCCTATCCCTGCTCCGCCGAGATTTATCTCGGCCAAGACAGGGGGAAGATTGGTGAGCGCACCGACAGACCATCAGCAAGGCGCCCAGACAGCATTGTGGATGAGCACGTTCTCGTTCACGGCCTGCTTCGCCGTCTGGACCATCTTTTCGATCATTGGCGTGCAGATCCGGACAGACCTCGGCCTGTCTGGCGCGCAGTTTGGCCTGCTGATCGGCACACCCATCCTGACCGGATCGCTGATCCGACTAATCCTTGGAATCTGGGCCGAACAGTACGGCGGCCGCATCGTCAACCTCGCCGTCATGCTGGCCGCGGCCGTCGCCACCTTTCTGCTGTCCTATGCCGAGACCTATCTGCAGTTTCTGATCGCCGCACTTGGGGTCGGCATCGCAGGGGGCGCCTTCTCGGTCGGCGTGACCTATGTGGCCAAGTTCTTCCCCAAGGAACGCCAGGGCACCGCCCTGGGAATCTTTGGCGCCGGCAATGTCGGCTCGGCTGTCACCAAGTTCGCCGCGCCTTTCGTCATGGTCGCCCTGGGCTGGGAAGCTGTCGCCCAGATCTGGGCTGCGGCCCTGGCAGCCATTGCGATCCTGACCTACCTGGTGAGCCCCGATGACCCCGAGCGGATCGCGCGAAAGGCGTCTGGCGAGAAGCCTGCACGCGCCAGCGCCCAACTGACGCCGCTCCGGAAGCTGCAGGTCTGGCGCTTCGCCCTCTACTACTTCTTTGCTTTTGGCGCTTTCGTCGCTCTCGCCCTGTGGCTTCCCAGCTATCTGGTTGGCGTCTACGGCCTGAACATCAAGGCCGCTGGCATGCTGGCCGCAGCCTATTCGATCCCAGGCTCCCTCTTCCGGGTGTTCGGCGGCTGGCTGTCGGACAAAATCGGCGCCCGGCGCGTGATGTACATCACCTTTGGCGTCAGTGTGATCTGCACCTTCCTGCTCTCCTACCCGGCGACACAGTATGTCATAGCCGGAGTCAACGGCCCGATCAGCTTCAGCCTGTCGATCGGCCTTGTTCCCTTCGTCGTCCTGATCTTCGTCCTCGGCTTCGCCATGAGCCTGGGCAAGGCCGCCGTCTACAAGCACATCCCCATCTACTATTCCGGCCACGTCGGCGCCGTCGGCGGCCTGGTGGGCATGGTCGGCGGTCTGGGCGGCTTCATCCTGCCTATCGTCTTCGGCGTGCTGAATGATCTCACCGGCATCTGGACCAGCTGCTTCATGCTGCTCTTCGTCCTGGTGGCGACCGCGCTGACCTGGATGCACTTCGCCATCCGCCGGATGGAACAGAGGTCCGCCCCGCAGCTGCGCGATCTGCCGGCTCTGCCGGAGATGGCCGGCATGATCCCCAATCCCCCCTCCGCGCCTGGCGCCGTCGCGCCGACCGCACGCTGACACTCGAAAGGGCAAGACCCCATGTCTTCGACCACACCCGCTCGCCATGTCCTGACAGACTGGCGTCCTGAAGACCCCGAGTTCTGGAAGTCCTCTGGCAAGGCGATCGCCAGCCGCAACCTCTGGATCAGCGTTCCGAATCTGCTCCTGGCTTTCGCCATCTGGATGGTGTGGTCGATGGTCGTGGCCAAGTTGAAGCTCATCGGCTTCGCCTTCACCATCGACCAGCTCTTCTGGCTGACGGCCCTGCCGGCGCTCTCCGGCGCGACCTTGAGGATCTTCTACAGCTTCCTCGTGCCGATCCTGGGCGGACGGCTCTGGACCACGATATCCACCCTTTCGCTGCTGGTTCCCGCCATCGGCATCGGCTTGGCCGTCCAGCAGCCCGAGACTCCCTACTGGGTGTTCGTCGCCCTGGCCCTGGCCTGCGGCCTGGGCGGCGGCAACTTCGCCTCCTCCATGTCCAACATCTCGTTCTTCTATCCAAGGGCCGAGAAGGGCAATGCGCTCGCACTCAACGCCGGGTTCGGCAATCTCGGCGTCAGCGTCATGCAGTTTCTGGTGCCTGTCGTGATCGTAGCCGGCGCCTTCGCCCCCGTGGTCGGCGCCCCTCAGGTCGCCCTGGACGGCGAAGTCCGTAGCGAGCTGTGGCTCCAGAACGCCGGCTTCGTCTGGATCCCGTTCATCATCGCCGCCGCTGTCGCAGCCTGGGTCGGGATGAACGACATCGCCTCGGCCAAGGCCTCCTTCTCAAGCCAGGCCGTGATCTTCAAGCGCAAGCACAACTGGATCATGTGCTACCTCTATATCGGCACCTTCGGCTCGTTCATCGGGTTCTCTGCGGCGTTCCCGCTGCTCATGAGCACCCTGTTCCCCGAGGTGAACAGCCTTCAGTACGCCTTCCTCGGCCCCCTGGTCAGCGCCGCCGCGCGCGCCATGACAGGGTGGGTCTCCGACAGGGTTGGCGGCGAGCACGTCACCCACTGGGTGTTCCTGGCCATGGCTGCGGGCGTCGTCGCGGTGCTGTACAGCGTTGGCGTCTGGGGTGCGGAACCTTCATTCACGCTCTTCTTTGCCAGCTTCATCTGGCTGTTCGCGTGGACCGGCATCGGCAACGCGTCGACCTTCCAGATGATCCCGGCCATCATGCGCAGCGACATGCCGCGCCTCATGCCGCTCGCTGACACCGCCACCCGACAGAAGGCTGCGGAAATGGAAGCGGCCGCAATCGTCGGCTTCTCATCGGCCATCGGCGCCTATGGCGGCTCGGTTATCCCCAGGCTCTTCGGCGAGTCGCTCAAGGCGACCGGCGGCCCGGAGACCGCACTCCTGATCTTCCTCGCCTTCTATCTGAGCTGCGTCGCAGTGAACTGGGCCTTCTATGGCCGCAAGACCTCCATGCTGCACAGCCCCCAAAAACCCTCAACCCTCGGAGCCGCCCAATGAGCCATACGCTCGACCGCCTGGCGTTCTTCACGCGCCGGACTGAACTGTTCTCCGATGGCCATGGGGTGCTCAACGACGACGATCGCAGCTGGGAGGAGGCCTATCGGTCGCGGTGGCGCCACGACAAGATAGTCCGCTCCACCCATGGGGTGAACTGCACCGGCTCCTGCTCCTGGAAGATTTACGTCAAGGGCGGGATCGTCACCTGGGAGACCCAGCAGACCGACTATCCGCGCACCCGTCCGGAGTTGCCGAACCACGAGCCGCGCGGATGCGCGCGGGGCGCCAGCTACAGCTGGTACCTCTACTCGGCCAATCGCGTGAAGTACCCGCTCGTCCGCGCACGCCTGCTCAAGCTCTATCGTGCGGCTCGGGCGACGCAGGCGCCGGTCGCGGCCTGGGCGTCCATCCAGAACGACGCGGCCAAGCGCGCCCAGTACGTCTCCATGCGCGGCTCGGGCGGCTTTGTACGGGCCACATGGGACGAGGTCACCGAGATCATCGCCGCCGCCAACGCCTATACAGTCAAGACCTGGGGGCCAGACCGGGTGTTCGGCTTCTCTCCAATCCCGGCCATGTCGATGATTTCCTACGCCGCCGGGGCCCGCTATCTGCAACTCCTCGGCGGGGCCTGCGGATCCTTCTACGACTGGTATTGCGACCTGCCGCCGGCCTCGCCCCAGACCTGGGGCGAGCAGACCGACGTGGCCGAAAGCGCCGACTGGTACAATTCGGGCTTCCTTTTGCTCTGGGGGTCCAACGTCCCGCAGACGCGCACGCCCGACGCCCACTTCTATACCGAGGCCCGCTATCGCGGCGCCAAGTCGGTGGTGATCTGCCCTGACTATTCGGAAGCCTCGAAGTTCGGCGACCTGTGGCTGGCGGTGAAGCAGGGTACGGACGCCGCGCTGGCCATGGCCTTCGGCCACGTCATCCTTAAGGAATATCACGTCGATCGCGAGGTCCCCTATTTCCGGGACTATGTGCGGCAGTATTCGGACCTGCCTCTGTTGGTCCGACTGGTCCAACAGGACGGCAGGCTCGTGCCCGACCGCCTGCTGCGCGCGGCAGACTTCGCCGATCAGATGGGCGAGACCAACAATCCCGAATGGAAGACGGTGGGCCTGGACGAGATCTCCGGCCAGATCGTCACCCCCACCGGCTCGCTTGGCTTCCGCTGGGGCGAGGACGGGAAGTGGAACCTTGAGGAAAAGAGTTCCCAGGGCCAGGAGATCCGCCTGCGCGTCGGGCTGAAGGGAGCGCATGACGACGTCGCCGGCGTCGCCTTCCCCTATTTCGCCAACAAGGCCTCCAATGGCTTCGCCGCCACCGACCACCCGGACGTTCTGGTGCGCAATGTGCCGGTGAAGCGTCTAGCCCTGGCCGACGGTGAGGCCCTGGTGACCTCCGTCTACGACCTCTTCCTCGCCAACTACGGCGTCGATCAGGGCTTCGGCGGCGACCACATGCCCCGTGACTATGACGACCTCGAACCCTACTCGCCGGGGTGGGCTGAAGCGATCACCACGGTGCCGCGCGATCAGATCATCGCCGTGGCCCGCGGATTCGCCACCAATGCCGCGAAGACCAACGGCAAGTCCATGGTGATTATCGGCGCGGCGATGAACCACTGGTACCACATGGACATGAACTACCGCGGCGTCATCAACATGCTGGTGATGTGCGGTTGCGTTGGCCAGTCCGGGGGCGGCTGGTCACACTATGTGGGCCAGGAGAAGCTACGGCCACAAAGCGGCTGGGCGCCTGTCGCCTTCGCCCTCGACTGGATCCGACCGCCCCGGCAGCAGAACTCGACCTCGTTCTTCTACGCCCACACCGATCAGTGGCGCTACGAGACGGTCACCGTCGGCGAGATCCTCTCGCCCACCGCGCCGGTCGGTCCCTGGGACGCCTCGCTCATCGACTTCAACGCCCGGGCCGAACGCATGGGCTGGCTCCCGTCGGCGCCGGCGCTGAAGACCAATCCGCTGGAGGTCGCGCGCGCGGCAGCGGCTGAGGGGATGGACCCCAAGGCCTATACGGTTCGTGAGCTCCAGTCGAAGAACCTGCAGATGTCCTGCATGGACCCAGACGATCCGGCCAACTGGCCGCGCAACATGTTCGTCTGGCGTTCGAACCTGCTTGGTTCGTCAGGCAAGGGCCACGAGTACTTCCTCAAGCACCTTCTCGGCGCCGCCCATGGCGTGCAGGGCAAGGACCTGGGCGAGGAGGGTCGGCAGAAGCCAGTGGACGTCGCATGGCATGATAAGGCGCCGGAAGGAAAGCTCGATCTGCTGGTCACCCTCGACTTCCGTATGTCGACCACGGCCGTTTACTCCGACATCGTTCTGCCGACGGCCACCTGGTACGAGAAGAACGACCTCAACACTTCGGACATGCACCCCTTCATCCACCCGCTCGGCGCTGCCGTGGATCCGGCGTGGGAATCGAAGTCCGACTGGGAAATCTTCAAGGCCATCGCCAAGACCTTCTCCAGGGTCGCTCCAGAGGTTCTCGGCGTCGAACAGGATGTCGTCCTGACGCCGATTCAGCACGACAGCCCCGGCGAACTGGCCCAAGCCCTCGGCGTCCAGGACTGGTACCTGGGCGAGTGCGACCCGATCCCCGGCAAGACCATGCCGCAGATCTCGGTCGTCACCCGCGACTATCCGGCGCTCTACGAACAGTTCACCATGATCGGCCCGCTGATGACCAAGGTCGGCAATGGCGGCAAGGGTCTGGCCTGGAACACCGAGCACGAGATCAAGCTGCTCGGCGACCTGAACGGGCGGGTCAACAGCGGCCCTAACGAAGGCCAGCCGCGCATGCTCAGCGACATCGACGCCTGCGAGGCGGTCCTGATGCTGGCGCCTGAAACCAACGGCGAAGTCGCGGTAAGGGCCTGGGAGGCTCTGAGCAAGAAAACCGGCCGTGAGCACGCCCATCTCGCCCGGTCTAGGGAAGATGAAAAGATCCGGTTCCGCGACATTGTCGCTCAGCCGCGCAAGATCATTTCCTCGCCGATCTGGTCGGGCCTGGAAAGCGAGCACATCTGCTACACGGCGGGCTACACCAATGTGCACGAGCTGATCCCCTGGCGGACCCTCACCGGACGCCAGCAGCTCTATCAGGATCACCTGTGGATGCGGGCCTTCGGCGAGGCGCTCTGCGTCTATCGTCCGCCGATCGACCTGAAGACCACGCACGTGAAGGGCGCCAAGCCCAACGGCAACACCGAGATCGTGCTGAACTTCATTACGCCACACCAGAAGTGGGGCATCCACTCCACCTATAGCGACAACCTGCTGATGCTGACGCTCAACCGTGGTGGCCCGGTGGTGTGGATGTCGGAGGTCGACGCCCAGCGCGCCGGCATCGTCGACAATGACTGGATCGAGGTCTTCAACGTCAATGGTGCAATCGCGGCCCGGGCGGTGGTTTCCCAGCGCATGCGTGAAGGCACAACCTTCATGTATCACGCTCAGGAAAAGATCGTGAACACCCCAGGATCGGAGATCACCGGACAGCGTGGCGGCATCCACAACTCGGTTACCCGCGCGGTCCTCAAGCCCACCCACATGATCGGCGGCTACGCCCAGCTGGCCTATGGCTTCAACTACTACGGAACCGTAGGCTCAAACCGAGATGAATTCGTGATTATTCGAAAGATGAACAAGGTCGACTGGCTCGACCAACCAGCTTCGGCCAAGGAGACCGTCTGATGAAAGTTCGCGCTCAGATCGGGATGGTCCTGAATCTCGACAAGTGCATTGGCTGTCACACCTGTTCAGTCACCTGCAAGAATGTCTGGACCACTCGCCAAGGGGTTGAATACGCCTGGTTCAACAATGTCGAGACTAAGCCGGGCATTGGCTATCCCAAGGACTGGGAAAATCAGAAACGCTGGAATGGCGGCTGGGTCCGAAAGGCCAACGGCAAGATCGAGCCAAAGATGGGCTCAAAGTGGCGTATCCTGGCCAAGATCTTCGCCAATCCCGATCTTCCTGAGATTGACGACTACTACGAGCCCTTCGATTTCGACTATGAGCATCTCCAGACCGCGCCCGAGATGAAGACCTTCCCCACCGCCCGCCCACGGTCGCAGATCACCGGGCAGAGGATGGAGAAGATCGAATGGGGCCCGAACTGGGAGGAAATTCTGGGGGGCGAGTTCGCCAAGCGCTCGGCGGACTACAATTTCGAGGGTGTCGAGAAGGAGATCTACGGGGTCTTCGAAAACACCTTCATGATGTATCTGCCCAGGCTCTGCGAGCACTGCCTGAACCCCGCCTGTGTGGCGGCCTGTCCATCAGGCGCCATCTACAAGCGCGACGAGGACGGCATCGTCCTCGTCGATCAGGACAAGTGCCGCGGCTGGCGGATGTGCGTCTCCGCCTGCCCCTACAAGAAGATCTACTACAACTGGGAATCCGGGAAGTCCGAGAAGTGTACGTTCTGCTTCCCGCGCCTTGAGGTCGGTCAGCCGACCGTATGCTCGGAAACCTGCGTTGGACGCATCCGATATCTGGGCGTCCTTCTCTATGACGCCGACGGGATCCAGGCTGCAGCCGCCACGTCCAGCGAGAAGGACCTCTACCAGGCCCAGTGCGACATCTTCCTCGACCCCAACGACCCGACCGTGATCGCCCAGGCCCGAGCCGATGGCGTCCCCGAAGCCTGGCTTGAGGCTGCGCGCATCAGCCCCGTCTACAAGATGGCGATCGACTGGAAGGTGGCCTTCCCGCTGCACCCGGAATACCGGACCCTGCCCATGGTCTGGTATGTGCCGCCGCTGTCGCCGATCCAGTCGGCCGCCGCTGCGGGAGCCCTGGAGATGGACGGCGAGATGCCCGACGTCTCCTCGCTGCGCATACCGGTCCGCTACCTGGCGAACCTGCTGACCGCCGGCGCTGAAGAGCCGGTCGTCTTAGCCCTGGAGCGGATGATGGCCATGCGTAGCTACATGCGCGCCAAGACGGTGGACGGTCGCATCGACCATGCTGTCGCCTCACAGGTCGGGCTTGCCGCGGCCCAGATCGAGGAGATGTACCGTTACATGGCGATCGCCAACTACGAAGACCGGTTCGTCATCCCCACCAACCACCGCGAAACCGCTGAGGACGCCTACGACATGCGCGGCTCCTGCGGCTTCACCTTTGGCAATGACTGCTCGGGTGGTCGCACGGAACTGGGCCTGTTTGGCCCTGACCGGCGCCGGCGCGCGCAGACTCCGATGGAGCTCTGAACATGTCGGTATCCTATCGCGCCCTGGCGCTGCTGCTGCGTTACCCTACCGAGGCGGTCCGTGAGGCTGCGCCTGAAGCCCTTGAGGTTCTTCAGGGCGACGAGAGCCTGCCTGACCCGATCAAACGGGCCCTGTCGCGTCTCTGCGACGAGATTTGCGCAGGCGATGTCTATGACGCACAGGAGCGGTACGTCTGGCTCTTTGACCGCAGCCGCTCCCTGTCGCTGAACCTCTACGAACACATCCATGGGGAAAGCCGCGACCGCGGCGAGGCCATGGTCGCCCTTCTCGAGCTCTATCGCAGTAAGGGTCTGGAGCTGACGTCGAACGAGTTGCCCGACCATCTCCCGGTCTTCCTGGAATTCCTGTCCACCCTGCCCGACGCCGAAGCCGCTGCCTTCCTTGGCGAGGCCTCACATGTGATCGCCGCCCTCGGCGAGCGACTTCATCGAAGGGCGAGCACCTACAGGGCGGCTCTGGGCGCCCTGGTGGCCCTCGCTGCCCACCCTGCGGACGAGGAGGCCTTGGCCGCCCTGCTGCAGGAGCCGGACGACAATCCCGACGACCTGGAGGCCCTGGACAAGCTCTGGGAGGAGACTGCCGTCACCTTCGGCCCTTCGGACATGGGCTGTCCCAAGGCCGAAGCCCTTGTGCAAGCCATGCAGAGCCCCCCGGCCGCCAGGCCGGCGCGGGCCAGCGCCTGAGGAAATGAAGTCATGGATCTGAATCAGATTGCTTTCGGGATCTACCCGTATGTCGCCCTCTCCGTCCTGGTGCTCGGCTCTGTCATCCGGTTCGACCGCGAGCCCTACACCTGGAGAACGGGGTCTTCCCAGCTCCTGCGCCGCAAGCAGTTGGTGACCGGCTCAATCCTCTTCCACCTCGGTGTCCTTGTGATCTTTGGCGGCCACTTCGTCGGCCTGCTGACGCCGATCATCGTCTTCGACGCCCTGGGTATCAGCCACGGCTTCAAACAGATGCTCGCCATTGTCGCGGGCGGCGGCGCTGGCCTAGTCGCTATTCTTGGC
This sequence comes from uncultured Caulobacteraceae bacterium, assembly GCA_947085575.1. Taxonomy (GTDB): domain Bacteria; phylum Pseudomonadota; class Alphaproteobacteria; order Caulobacterales; family Caulobacteraceae; genus Phenylobacterium. Next base: position 13,482 of record CAMTXB010000023.1, on the reverse strand, counting down.
GGGCTGATCCTGCTCCACCGCCGGGTCTTTGACCCGCGGATCAGGGCCAATTCCAGTTTTGGCGACACCGCCATTCTGACGATTCTGGTGCTCCAGCTCGCCCTGGGCCTTGCGACCATTCCCCTGTCGCTCGGCCACCGCGACGGGCAGGAGATGATCAAGTTCATGAGCTGGGCGCAGGGTATCTTCACCTTCCGTGGTGGGGTTGCGGACTACGTGGCTGACGTCCACTGGATCTTCAAGGCCCACCTCCTCCTGGGCCTGACCATCCTGCTGGTCTTCCCCTTCACCCGGCTGGTGCACATGCTCTCCGCCCCTGTCTGGTACCTGAATCGCCGGGGGTGGCAGCTGGTCCGCACCAAGCACGCCATGCCGCGCAAGCCGATCCCGGGGGCGCCGGTCTATCCGGTGCGCGCGGCTCGGCCCCAACGCTGACCGCTAGACTGGATCCGACCTATGACCTCTGTCGTCGTCGATGGGGTTGAGCTGCCCGAGGCGCTCATCGCTCAGGAAATACAGCACCATCCCAGCCGCACTGCGGCGGAGGCCCGGTCGGCCGCAACTCACGCCCTGGCGATCCGCGCCTTGCTCATCCGCCGCGGCCAGCAGCTTGAGCTGACGCCAGAGCCGGAAATCGACGCGCTGGGTCGGGAGGAAACCCCTGAAGAAGCCCTGGCGAGGGCCGTGCTGGAGGTTGAACTCTCCGTCGCGACGCCAGAACGCAACGAGTGCCTGCGTCTCTATGAGCGCCAACCGGAAAAGTTTCGCACGCCGCCGCTTACCGAGGCCTCGCATATCCTGCTGGACGTCACAGCCGACGATCCGATCGACGACGCTGCCGTCAGGGGGCTGGCCAAGGACCTGATCGCCCAGCTTCAAGACGGTCGCGCGCGCTTTATCGAACTGGCCAAGGCCCACTCAGTCTGTCCATCCGGCGCCACCGCAGGGGGTTCGCTCGGTCAGCTGCGCCCTGGGGACCTGGTTCGGGAAATCGAGTCGGTCCTTGCCATGCTCCAGCCCGGGGACGTGGCGCCGGAGCCCGTACGCTCCCGCTTCGGCTGGCATGTCCTTCGCCTCGACCGGCGAATTGAAGGCCGAACACTGCCCTTTGACCTCGTTGAGGACCGAATTCGCCTGCACCTGGAGAGCCGCGCCTGGACCGCAGCGGCCACGCGATATGTCGCGGACCTCGCTGCGGAGGCCCGCGCGCAGGGCGTCGCCGTTAGCCTCTGTGAGGACGGGCGCATCCGGGAAGGCTCCCTCACCCTCGGCGAGATCCTGGAACCGGCCATGGCCGGCGCGCGGATTGAACCCTGGCTGCGCGCCGCCGACCCCGAGTTCCTTCAGCAGGTGACAGCGGCGGCCGAGGCTGCAGGCCTACCGCTTGTCATGTTCGTTCAGGACACTGTGGCAAGGTTCCTGGCGGAGGCGTCCGACGAGGACTGGACGAAGCTGATCTCCGCCGCCCGCAGCGGTGCTGACCCGGCCCTGGCAGGCCTTGCCGCCCTGCTTCGACAGACGTTGGCGTCCAACAAGCCCCGCTTTACAATCATTCGGAGAGTCTGAGCCCATGCCCAAGTCCGCCATCTGCCTCGCCGCAATCCTCGCTGGCGCCACGGTCGCCAGCGAGGCGGCCGCGCAGGACTCCAAGCTCATCCTGGAAAGTCGCCTCCGGTATGAGGCGGTTGATCAAACTGGTCTCCCCAATGCCGCATCGGCGCTGACCCTTCGCACTCGGCTTGGCTTCGAGACCGCCCCATGGGATGGCGTTCAACTGCTCATCGAAGGCGAGAACGTCGTGGCCCTTGGCGAGGAGTACAACTCCACCACCAATGGCAAGATCACCTATCCCATCGTTCCCGATCCGGAGACGACCGAGCTCAATCGGCTGCAGATAGCCTGGAAAGGCGACAAGGCCGCCGCCGTCATCGGTCGCCAGCGGATCATCCTCGATTCGGCCCGCTTCGTGGGTAATGTCGGCTTCCGGCAGAATGAGCAGACCTTTGACGCCGCACGCTTGGACCTCAAACCAAGACCGGACCTGGCGGTCACCTACGTCTATGTTGACCGCGTCCAGCGAATTTTCGGCGATGATCATCCGCAGGGCGACTGGCGCTCAGACAGTCATCTGGCCCAGGCCGACTGGAAGCCGGCCTGGGGCCACCTCATGGTCCATGGGAATTGGCTCGACTTTGCCAATGCGCCCGGCCAGTCCAGCGCCACATTGGGCGCGAGCCTGCGGTTGGAACGGCCGCTCTCAGAAGGCGGATTGAAGGGGAGCCTGGTCGTCGCCTATGCCCGGCAGGCCGACTACGGCGGTAATCCGGCCGACTTCGAGCTGGACTACGCCGCCCTCAGCCTTGGTCTTCGTCAACAGGATGGCTGGGCGAGCCTTGGGCTTGAGCGTCTGGACGGGGATGGATCCCGTGGGTTTGCAACGCCGTTGGCGACGCTCCATGCGTTTCAGGGATGGGCTGACGTCTTCCTGACGACCCCGCCACAAGGCGTCCAGGACCTCAACGTCAAGGCTGGCGCCACCGTGCGCCCCGACGGCCTGCCACCTGTCCGCCTGGCGGCCGCCCTCCATAGGTTCACCGCTCCTGAAGGCGGCGACGACTATGGTACGGAGCTTAACCTCCTGGCCGCCGCGCCCCTTACGCCAAACCTGTCGTTTGAAGCCAAGCTGGCCTGGTTCGAGAGCGACCATCCTGGCTATAGCGACCGCAGCAAGGTCTGGCTCAGCCTCGACTACCGCTACTGAGCGTCCTTGGAGAGCCGGCCATGCCCAGCGCCCCACCTGCGGACATTGAGGACATCCCCCAGGCGTTGCTCCGCGAGCCCCTCGACTGGTTCTTCGCCGAGCACTATCGCCACAGGCAGCTCTGTCGGATGATTGAGGAGGTGGCCGCCAGCCCGGTATTCAATCCCGGCCCCATCAGGGAGATCATCGACTTCATCAGCTACGATCTTGTCTTGCACATCATTGACGAAGAGGAGGACCTCTTCCCGCTGCTCCGCCGTCGGGCCCGGCCTGAGGACGAAATCGAGAATGTCCTGGGTCGGCTCTCCGCAGAGCACCGCGCCGATGTCACCCAGTCGCAAGTCGTTCGAGATCGACTGGAGTCCGCGCTGAAGTCCGAGAGGGCGCCGGGCCTCGATCCGGAGGCCAGATCGGTGCTTCTCGCCTTCGCCAGGCACGAACTTCGCCACCTGGCCCTGGAGAACGCCGTGGTGCTGCCGATCGCGCGCCTGAGGCTCACGGCCGCCGACCTGACGGCCTTGAGCCGGCGACTGGCCGCAAGGCGAGGCTTGGTCCTCGACGCCCAGCCATGATCTCCGGCCTGTTCGACAACAACATCCGCTGGGCGGCGACCCGCGCTCGCGTCGATCCGGAATATTTCCGGCGTCTGACGAGCCAGCGTGCCCCGTCGTATTTCTGGCTAGGGTGCTCAGACAGTTGGGCGCCCGCCAACGAGATCGTCGGCCTCGACCCCGGGGAGTTGTTCGTTCACCGGAGTATCGCCAATCTCGCGCCGCCTCAGGACGCGAACTTCCTCTCGGTTCTCCAGTTTGCCGTGGACGTCCTGAGAGTCCGCCACATCATCGTATGCGGCCACTATGGATGTGGCGGCGTCCGCGCCGCCCTCTCCGACGAGCGCCAGGGCTTGATCGACCACTGGCTGACCCCCGTCAGAAGCCTCTCGTGGCGCTGCGCGCACGAGCTCTCAATCATCACCGACCCTGAGGCCCGGGTGAACGATCTCTGCGAGCGCAATGTGATCGAACAGGTGCGGCAGATTTCCGCCAATCCCGTTGTGAGGGACGCCTGGCGCAAGAAGCAGCCCCTGGAGATTCATGGCTGGATCTACTCCATGCAAGATGGATTGCTGCGGGATCTGGAAGTATCGGTCGGGCGCATAGAGCGGGCGCGCGCCCTTTGGGAGACGCAGACCACCACTACCCGTGGCGCCGTCACCGGCAGACGTCGATGAGACTCTGCGTGGTGCTGGCCGGCGGGGCTGGTCGCCGCATGGGCGGCAATAAGCCTCAGCGCATCTATCGGACCCGCGCCCTCGGCGAACACGCCCTGTCGTTGGCCGCCAGCTTTGCCAATCACGTGGCCCTGTCGGTTCGCGAGCGGCGGCAGGCCGACGAACTCCCGCCAGTTCAGCTTCTATTTGACCCACCGGGGATCGAAGGCCCCCTCGCCGGAGTGGCCAGCGGCCTGGCCCATGGCGTAGGGATCGGAGTCGCCAATGTTCTGACGATCCCATGCGATGCGCCCCATCTCCCAGGTGACCTGTACACACGGCTGGAGAAGGCGCTTGTGCAGGACCCCGTGGCCCTCGCCGCGTCGGCAAGCGACAGCCGCCAGGGCCATCCCACCTGCACACTGTGGCGCATAGAGGCCCTTGAACCCCTGCTGCGCTATGCCCGGTCAGGCAGAAGGTCGCTCGGCGGCCTGCTTGCAGAGCTCAACGGCCGTCAGGTCGTGTGGGAGGATTCGCGCGGCAAGGTCTTCCTCAACCTGAACACGCCGGAAGACCTGGCTGGCTAGAGAGGCCAGATCGCCGTGCATCCGCCAAGGCCGCCTTGACATAGATCAAGGATGGAACATGCGAGGGCGCCATGGTTTCGCCCTGGGGAGGAACTTGGATGCCGATCAAAGAGGCAGATCTCGCACGGGTCCGGCAGTTGCCGTTTCTGAAGGCGGCCAATGACGATACGTTTCGTCGCCTGATCCAGGGCGCCTTCCTTCAGCGCTTTCCGGCCGGAACAACCTTGCTGACCGAAGGTGATAGTGTTGATTTTCTTTATATTCTTCTAGACGGGACGGTCGAACTCTCGGGCACCTGGAATGACAAGGAGACCATTCTCGCCCTCCTGGGCCCCCTGTCGACCTTCATCCTCGCCGCAGTCGTCCTGGATGCCAGCGCCCTGATGGGCGCCACGACTCGCGATCGGTCCGACATCCTGATGATCTCTGGTGAGACCCTTCGCCGGGTGATGCACGAGGACGCCGCCTTCGGATTCGCCGTTTCCCAGGAATTGGCCGGCTGCTACCGCGGCCTGGTGCGAGCCATGAAGAGCCAGAAGCTCCGCGGTGGTATCGAGCGGCTGGCCAACTATCTGATCACCCAGCGGGTGCGACAGGGCAATGTGGAGACGATCACGCTCCCCCAGGAGAAGCGCGTGCTGGCTTCATTGCTGGGCATGACCCCTGAGAACCTGTCCCGCGCCTTCGCCAGCCTCGCCGACTATGGGGTGGTGGTGAATGGCCCACTCGTGACCATCGGCCGGCCGGTTGTCCTGACACGCCTGGCGAAGCCTGATGCGCTGATCGACAATCATGCGCCGGAGGGGATGCGTGGCCAGGGCAAGGCCCTGCTCGAAGCCTGGCCAAACCAAGCTGAGCGGATGATGGTTTGAAGTCCTCAGGCTGACCAAAGCCGGGCGGCGCGTTGATGGACGACATTCGCCGCCAATCCCCCTCGCCTTAGACCTCCTCCGGACGCCAGTTCTCGCGCGGAGAAGTCGAAATGCGGTTCTCAGGGGAGCGCCTGCCTGCACGCATTCTGACCGACCTGGCGCTTGCCCTCCGACCTCCCGTGGAGATGCTGCTCAATCTCGCCGTCAGACGAGCCTGGCGGCGCTCGGCGAACGCCTTCGGACGCCTTGGTCGTTTTCAGCACCGTCCCTATCTGATCGATCCCGCCGATCTGCCCGTCGCCTTTGAACTGACCCTGTCTGAGGATGGCGGCGCAGTGAAGGTGGTTCGCCGCGTGCCTCGACCCAATGGCTATGTGGCCGAGATTTCAGGCGGGCTCATCGATCTGCTCGCGCTCTTCGACGGCTCGGCAGATGCGGATGCGACCTTCTTCGCCGGCGGACTCACCATCTACGGTGATACCGGGGCGGTCCTGGCCCTCCACAACGCGCTGGAGGCGGCGAACCTGCGCCTCGCCGACCTGTTGGTTCCGGCCGCCCTTGCTCCCGGTCTCGATCCGATTCTGCAGCGAATTGTCGACTGGCGCCGCGCCACCCGGCGCGCAGGAGGCGAGCCCCATGGGGTCTATTGAACTCGTCTGCCCGGCCGGTTCGCCAGCCATGCTGGAGGCGGCCATCGAGGCCGGCGCCGACAGTGTCTATTGCGGCCTGCGCGACGAGACAAATGCGCGGAACTTCCCAGGCCTCAACTTCGACGCCAGCGAACTGACGCGCGCCGTGGACTTCGCCCACCGGAAGGGCGCCAAGGTGCTGGTGGCCATCAACACCTTCGCCCGCGCTGGCGGAGAGGATCGCTGGCGAAGCTCAGTAGGAGCCGCGATCACCGCCGGCGCCGATGCAATCATCGCCGCCGACCTCGCCGTCCTGGCCCATGTCCGTGAGCTCAGCCCCACCGTGCGATTGCACCTCTCGGTGCAGGCGGCGGCCAATACCCCTGAGGCGATCCGGTTCTATGTGGAGACGTTCGGCGTCCGTCGGGTGGTCGTGCCCCGCGTCATGTCCGCCCCGGAGATCGCCGAACTGATCAAGGAATCGCCGGCCGAGATCGAGGCCTTCGTCTTTGGCGGGCTCTGCGTCATGACCGAGGGGCGCTGCGCCCTCTCATCCTATGTCAGCGGCCAGTCCCCCAACCTCTCAGGTGTGTGCTCCCCTCCGGAGGCGGTGAGTTTCGAGCGCACCGCCGAGGGCATGGTGTCGCGTCTGGCCGGCCTGGCCCTCGACAAGACCCCTGCCGGCGCCACGGCCGGCTATCCGACTCTCTGCAAGGGGCGCTTTGCTACAGACGGCGAGGCTGCCTATCTGTTCGAAGAGCCCACAAGCCTCAATGCCATGGGCCTTCTGGCCCGTCTGCGGGACGCCGGGGTCACCGCCGTCAAGATCGAAGGGCGTCAACGCGGCAAGGCCTATGTCGCTCGAGTCACCGGCGCCTTCCGCAAGGCGATCGACGCCCTGGATCGCGGCGGCAGCACGGCGCCCTATGAGCACATGCTGACCGACCTGGCCGAGGGCGGTCGAGAAACCGAAGGCGCCTACAATAGGCGGTGGCGGTGACATGACGCTTGAGATCACCCTCGGCCCCCTGTTGTTCAACTGGGCAGCCGAAGACATAGCTGGCTTCTATGAGCGCATGGCAGGTGAGCCTCTGGTGCGCCGCATCTATCTCGGCGAAGTCGTGTGCGGGAAGCGCGAGCCCCTGGCCGCCGCAACCCTGCCGGAGGCGGCCGATCGGCTGCGCGACGCCGGCAAGGAGGTGGTCTGGTCAACCCTCGGTCTGATCTCCTCTCCCCGGGATAGACGCCTGCTCCAGGGTGTGGCCCAGCAGGACGGACCGCGCCTGCTGGAACTCAACGACATCGCCGCCTTGAGCCTGCTGCCCCCGGGTCGGACCTTCATCGCTGGCCCGCTGCTCAACATATATAACGGCTCGGCCGCCCAGATCCTGGTGGACCGCGGCTGTGAGCGCCTCTGCGCCAATGTCGAGCTGTCCCTGGCCGCCATCGGGGAAATTCACCGCGCCTGTCCTGATCTCGAGATCGAGTTATTCGGCTTTGGCAGACTCCCCCTGGCGCTCTCGGCGCGCTGCCATCATGCGCGGCAGGCCGGTCTGTCCAAGGACACCTGCCGATTCGTCTGCGATCGCGACCCCGACGGCCAGGCGGTCCAGACCCTTGAGGGCGCGTCCATCTTCAGCATCAACGGCATTCAGACCCTCTCCCACGGCGTCCACACTGTCGCGGCCTCACCCGACGATCTGCGGGCCGCCGGCGTCCGCGCGCTTCGACTCTCCCCGCACGTCTGCGACATGTCGGCGGTGATCGCAGCCTATGGGCGGTATTTCGAAACGGGCGATCGCGGCCGTCTCCTGGCGCAGCTTCGCGCCTGCGATCTTCCAGGCCCCCTGGTCGATGGCTATCTGGACGGCGCGCCAGGCATGCGTCTGGCCGCCGCCCTGTGAGCGCCCAGGCCTATGGAGCCATCATACTGGGCGGCGGCCTGGCCGGCGCCGCCCTCGCCAGCGAACTGGCTCCTCGGGTGAGCCTATTGATCCTGGAGCGGGAGGCGCCCCTCGGCCACCACGCCAGCGGACGCTCGACGGGCATGTTCATCCCGTCCTATGGCGGGCCGATCATCGCGGCTCTGGCCGAGGCCAGCCGGCCCTATTTCGAGGCGCCGCCAGGGGGGGCGCGCCCCCTGCTCATCCCGCGTGACGTTCTGCACGTCTGCGGCCGCGAACGCGCTGCGCCCAGCGCCGGGGCCGTTCGGGTAAGCCCGGCGAAAATCCACGCGCTAAGCCCGGTCCTCAAGACACACGGCCACAAGTCGGCCTGGCTGGAGCCGGGGACCGGAGAGCTCGACGCCGCCAGGATTCACCAGCAGCTGATCGCCACCGCGATCCGCCAGGGCGCGGCGGTTAGACTGGGCGTCAGGCCGCAAATTCTTGGGCATGACGGCGAGACCTGGCGCCTGCGCGTCGAGGGCGAGGATCTTCGCTGTTCAGCCCTGGTCAACGCCACGGGGGCCTGGGCCGACGAAACGGCGGCGGCGCTCGGCCTCACACCACTCGGACTGGCCGCCTATCGCCGCACGGTCGTGCTTGTGGACCCACCCGAGCCCCGTCCTCAGGTGTTGGCCGGTCCGATCGTCAAGGACATGGAGGACCGCTACTACTTCCGCCCCTTCGGCCAGGATTTGCTGGTCTCGCCCTGTGACGAGACTCTGTCGGCTCCAACCGACGCCCAGCCTGAGACCCGTGATGTCGCCCTGGCGGTCGCCCGGCTGAAACGCGCCACCGGCTACGAGCCGAGACAGATTAAGCACCGCTGGGCTGGACTGCGCAGCTTTGCCCCAGACCGCTTGCCGGTGATGGGTTGGGACTTACGGGCGCCAAATCTCTTCTGGTTCGCCGGACTTGGCGGATTTGGTGTCCAAACCGCGCCCGCCGCCGGACGCCTTGCCGCTGATCTCTTCCTCAAGACCGGGGGGCCAGCCAACGGTGAGGCCAAGGACCAAGGCGGCCAACAATTTTCCCCTATGCGCCTGGCCGGGAGAAAACTCCAGGCCGCTACGGCATAAGGCCCCGCATATGAACACAATAACACACGCCAGAAAATGTTTGCGCTTGGCGTCCTATACAATGCGACGCAGGCCACCGCATTTGTCAAAGTTTACCTATGAACACGGTCAGAGGTAAAATCTGCAAATCTATATTGCTTCAATAGTTTTATAATACTTCCGCTGGTGGGCCCGGCAGGACTCGAACCTGCAACCAGACCGTTATGAGCGGCCGGCTCTAACCATTGAGCTACAGGCCCCATCAGCGGAGAGCATGCGGTTAGCATGGGCTGCACGGCGCTTAAAGCTCCGGTTCAGGTTCAGCCTGTCAGGGTGGAACGCGAAGGCCATCGCCGCGCTTAAGGCTGTGGCCTAAGGTCAAGTTTCAACCGGACTGGAGATCCCCATGAAGACCCTGTTGCGCGCGGGCGTGCTCGGCCTGAGCCTCGCGGCCCTTGCCCCCGTCGCCCTGGCCCAGCCGACCCCAGGTCCGGCGACCTCGGCAGCGGACACCATGTTCCGCGCCACCACCTTGAACCTGTCGGCCATGGGCGAGGTGGATGTGGCGCCGGACATGGCGACCATCAGCCTGGGCGTCCAGACTGAAGCCCCCACGGCCCAAGCCGCCATGCAGGCCAATGCCCGGCAGATGAGCGCGGTGATGACCGCCCTGAACCGGGCCGGCATCGAGGGCCGCGACATTCAGACCTCGAACCTCAATCTGAGCGCCCAGTACGACTATGTGCAGAATGAGCCGCCGCGGCTGCGGGGCTATCAGGCCAGCAACCAGGTGACCGTGAAGGTACGTGATCTCGCCCGTCTGGGGGCCGCGGTGGACGCCACGGTCAATGCCGGCGCCAACCAGATCAACAGCATCAGCTTTGGCCTGAGCGACCCCAGCCGGGCGGAGAACGAGGCTCGCCTGGCGGCCGTGCGCAACCTCCAGGCCAAGGCCCAGCTCTATGCCCAGGCCACCGGCTACCGGGTGGGGCGCCTGGTGACCCTGAGCGAAGGGGCCGGCCATTCGGCGCCCATGCCGCCCATGCCCTACCTCGCCATGGCCCGGGCCGAGGGCATGAAGGACTCCACCCCGGTCTCGGCGGGGGAGATGACGGTGCGGGTCGATCTCACCGCCCTCTATGAACTGACCCGCTAAGGGACCCGGGGCCTTCGTCCCCGCAGAGGGCGGAGGCCCTAATCCGCGCTGGCGGCGGCGAAGGCGCCTGCAAGGCGCTCGGCCATGACCCTGCCGGGCAGGGCGCGCGGACCCTCCATGACCGCCGCAAAGACAAGATCGCGGCCGGCCACCGGACCGGCGGACCAGCCGACGCTCCGTGACCCGTCCGACGTGGTCGGACAGCTTGCCACGACGGCCACCGCCGGGGTTCCCATGCGCCCCAGCAGGTCCTGCACGGTCTCCGTGGACGAACCCTGGCAGGTCGGCAGGGTCCGCTCACAGGCCGTGCTGAGGCCGTAGCGATAGACGATCCTCCCCGAAGCCTGCTCCGCCACCAGGACGCAGGTCGAGGGACCGCCGATCCGCTGGCCGATCTCCCGATCGAGGACCGTGATGTCGAGACCTTCGGGCGCCGCCGGCGTGCAGGCGAAACTGAGGGCGGCGGCGGTCAGGCCAAGGACGGCGGCCCAGCGGCCCATCATGCGGCCTGCTTCATCTCGTTGCCATCGCCCAGCAGCACGACGGTAGGGGCGTAGTTGCGGGCCTCCTCGGCCGGCAGCAGGCCATAGGTCACCACGATGACCTTGTCGCCCTTCTGGACCAGGCGGGCCGCGGCGCCATTGACCCCGATCACCCGGGAGCCCCGGGGCGCCTCTATGGCATAGGTGGTGAAGCGCGCGCCGGTGGTGATGTTCAGCACATCCACCTGCTCGTGCGGCAGGATGCCCGAGGCGTCCAGCAGGTCGCGGTCGATGGCGATGGAGCCTTCATAGTCCAGGTCGGCCTGCGTCACCGTAGCCCGGTGCAGCTTAGCCTTCATGAGGGTGACCAGCATGGGCGGAGGCGTCCTTGCGTTCACGAGAACTGACTGACCCGCCAGCCCGGGGGCTGATGAGGACTGGGTATATATGCGTTCCGGGGTTGCGGTTCAATTGCCGCGTTGCAATAGGCTGTCCCTAGGGAAACTGCCCTCAATCCTCTACGCCGCAAGGGATCAGGGGCGCTGGCGCGCTGCAACCGCTGTGGCCTCCATCCTCACCCCCGGGACCCGAAGGGCGGGGGACAGCATCGGCAGGGACCTCGGCACTTGGCGTGACGCCGCCCGACCGCCTCGGCGCCATGGAGGAGGACGCCCTTCCCTATCATCCGATGCCGCCGGCCTTTGCGGCAGGCGGCGGGGGGCTGATCCCCAGGCCGACATGGTGCTGATCTATCTGTTCCGGAACTCCATGCCGCTGGGCCCTGAGGTCGCCGCCCAGCTGGCCACGGGCCAGTGCATGGGCGGCCGCGCGGCCCCGCCTATCTTCCAGAAGATGGTCTACGGCGCCCTGGGCTGAGGCGTCCGGATCAACCCCGGGGAGCGACGCAGATCGGCTTTCCCTGGAACAGATCGCCGATCAGGCTGCCATCCTTGGCGGCGGTGCGGCGGGCGGCGTTCAGGGCCAAGGTCTCGCCCGGGGCCGACTCACCAGGGCCGCAGACCGGGACGGTGGCGCGCATGCCTTCGGGGCAGACGCAGATGTCCTCGCGCCTATCCAGCCGGCTGGCGGGGACATTGCAGACCACCGGCAGGGTCCCGCCACTGACATCGAGGCAGATATCGGTGGTGGCCGGGGTCAGACTGCTCTGGGCGCGATCCTGCGCCTGGGCGGCGCCGGCGGTGAGGAACAGGGCCGCCAGGGCGGCGAGAAGGGGCAGTCGTGTCATGGCGCTTTGTCCTCCTGCCCCCCAATAGGCCTTGGGAATGCGGCCTGTTTCGGGCGCGCCTTCCCCTGCACTCCTGGCTGGGCTATGGCCCCAATATGACCCTGCGCCGCCTGTTCGTCACCCAGGTCTATGAATCCAGCCTCGCGGGCGAGCCAGGCTTTGCCGACCTGAACGCCGAGCTGGAAGAGGCCGTCGAGATGCTGGCGGCCGAGGACGCCGCCGGCCGGGCCTGGTGCAAGGCCAATGGCTATGGGGGCTACACCTCCTACGCCTCCCTGGACGACCTGCCCCAGCGGGCGACGGTGTTCTCGATGCTGAAGACCAGGCTGGACCGCCACGCCAAGGCCTACGCCCAGGCCCTGAACCTCGATCTCGGCGCCCGGCGGCTCAAGCTCGACAGCCTGTGGGTCAACCTGCTGAAGCCCGGCGCCGGCCACAGCGGCCATATTCACCCCCACAGCGTGATCTCGGGCACGGTCTATGTCCGCACCCCGCCCGGCGCCAGCGCGCTGAAGCTGGAGGATCCCCGGCTGCCGCTGATGATGGCCGCCCCGCCCCGGCTGGCCGATGCGCCGGAGGCCGAACGCAGCTTCGTCTATCTGCAGCCGCAGCCGGGCACGATCCTGATGTGGGAGAGCTGGCTGCGCCACGAGGTGCCGGCCAACGCCGCCAGGACCCCGCGCATCAGCATCAGCTTCAACTACGGCTGGCGTTGAAAGACCGGCGTTCACCATGCTTGCAAGCAGGCGCTTAACCGCATGGGGCGCAAGGCTAAGGGCGCAGGAGAACCGCCCATGGACCCCATCGCCACCGCCAGCTACGGCATGCTCGCCGCCAGCCGCCGCTTCGACGCCTCCGCCCAGCGCACCGCGACCCTGGGGGTCGAGGGCTCGACCGCCAGCTATGAACGTGAGGCCGTGGAGCAGATCACGGCCAAGCACCAGTTCACCGCCAACCTCGCCACCCTCGGCGCGGCCCAGTCCATGTGGGACGCCCTGCTCCGCCTGCAGGAACGCCGCTAGGCTGCAAGGCAGGAGCCCGGCCGGAGGCTTAAGGTCAAGGAAAAGCCCCACCGATTCCGGCGGGGTTTCTGAGGTCCTAGCTGTCCAGGAAGCTGCGCAGCTTCCGCGAGCGGCTCGGGTGCTTGAGCTTGCGCAGGGCCTTGGCCTCGATCTGGCGGATCCGTTCGCGGGTGACGCTGAACTGCTGACCGACCTCTTCGAGGGTGTGGTCGGTGTTCATGCCGATGCCGAACCGCATGCGCAGCACGCGCTCTTCCCGCGGGGTCAGTGAGGCCAGCACCCTGGTGGTGGTCTCGCGCAGGTTGGACTGGATCGCCGCATCGATGGGCAGGACAGCGTTCTTGTCCTCGATGAAGTCGCCCAGGTGGGAGTCCTCCTCTTCGCCGATGGGCGTCTCCAGGGAGATAGGCTCCTGGGCGATCTTGAGCACCTTGCGCACTTTCTCCACCAGCACGTCCATCTTGACCGCGATCTCCTCGGGGGTGGGCTCGCGGCCCAGCTCCTGGACCAGCTGCC
>CAMTXB010000022.1:0-129466 GCA_947085575.1 uncultured Caulobacteraceae bacterium | reverse complement strand
ATACCTGGTCAACGCCGACGATATCCAGATCAAGATGGCCCAGGGCGCCAAGCCCGGCGAGGGCGGCCAGCTGCCCGGCCACAAGGTCGACAAGAACATCGCCCGCGTCCGCCACTCGACGCCGGGCGTGGGCCTGATCAGCCCGCCGCCGCACCACGATATCTATTCGATCGAGGATCTGGCCCAGCTGATCCACGACCTGAAGAACGTCAATCCCAAGGCCCGCATCTCTGTGAAGCTGGTCTCCGAGGTCGGCGTGGGCACCGTGGCGGCCGGCGTATCCAAGGCCCGGGCTGACCATGTGACCATTTCGGGCTTCGAGGGCGGCACCGGCGCCTCGCCGCTCACCTCCCTGACCCATGCGGGATCCCCCTGGGAGATCGGCCTGGCCGAGACCCAGCAGACCCTGCTGCTGAACGGCCTGCGCTCGCGTATCGCCGTCCAGGTCGATGGGGGACTGCGGACGGGCCGCGACGTCGCCATCGGAGCCCTGCTGGGCGCCGAGGAGTTCGGCTTCGCCACCGCGCCGCTCATCGCCGCCGGCTGCATCATGATGCGCAAATGTCACCTGAACACCTGTCCGGTGGGGGTGGCGACCCAGGATCCCGTGCTGCGGGCGCGCTTCAACGGCCAGCCAGAGCATGTGATCAACTATTTCTTCTTCGTCGCCGAGGAGCTGCGGGAGATCATGGCCCTGCTGGGGCTGCGCACCCTCGATGAGATGGTCGGCCGGGTGGATCTGCTGGATACCGCCCCGGCGGTGGATCACTGGAAGGCCCGCGGGGTGGATCTGTCGCGCCTGCTCTATCAGGCGCCCATGGAGCACCCGAAGGGGCTGCGCAATACCGAGCAGCAGGACCACGGTCTTGAATTGGCCCTGGATCACCAGCTCCTGGCCGCGGCCAGACCGGCGATCGACAGGGGCGAGGCGGTCCGTGGGGAGTTCGAGATCCGCAACATCAACCGCACGGTGGGCGCCATGCTCTCGGGCAAGGTGGCCGTGGCCTACGGCCATGCAGGCCTGGCTGACGGCACGATCTCCTTCACCTTCCGGGGGACCGGCGGTCAGAGTTTCGGGGCGTTCGCCGCCCGGGGCGTGACCCTGGAGCTGATCGGCGACTCCAACGACTATGTGGGCAAGGGCCTGTCCGGCGGTCGCGTCATCGTCCGCCAGCCGCCGAACTCCAAGCGCGAGCCGACCCAGAACATCATCATCGGCAATACGGTTCTCTACGGCGCCATCGCCGGGGAGGCCTATTTCGAAGGGGTGGCCGGCGAGCGTTTCGCCGTCCGCAATTCCGGCGCCGTGGCGGTGGTCGAAGGGGTAGGCGACCACGGCTGCGAGTATATGACCGGCGGGGTCGTGGTGGTGCTTGGGGACACGGGCCGCAACTTCGCCGCAGGCATGTCCGGGGGCGTGGCCTATGTCTATGATCCGACCAGCCGGTTCGAGGCCCTGTGCAACAAGGCCATGGTGGAGATCGAGGCCATCGCCCCGGCCTCAGCGGCTGACGCCGCCGACGACACCCTGCGTCCCAGGCAGAAGTCGGTGTCGGTTGAGGACAATGGCATGGGGGATGTTCTCGGGTTCGACGCCGAACGCCTGCGCATCCTCATCGCGCGTCACCAGCTCTATACCGGCAGCGCCCGCGCCCGGATGATCCTGAAGAACTGGGACGCCGAGCTGGCCAATTTCCGCAAGGTCATGCCCACCGACTATCGGCGCGCCCTGCTGGATCTGGTTCGGGAACGCAGGGCCGCCGCCGCCGTCGCCGCCGAATAAGTCTGAAGATCGGAGTATCATCATGGGAAAGCCCACTGGCTTCCTTGAGATCGAACGTCAGGATCGTGGCTACGAAAAGCCCGAGTCCCGCCTGAAGACCTGGAACGAGTTCGTCAAGCCCCTCGCCCAGCCGGACCTGACCAAACAGGCGTCCCGCTGCATGGATTGCGGGATTCCGTACTGTCACAACGGCTGTCCGGTGAACAACCAGATCCCGGACTTCAACAACCTGGTCTACCGGGAGCAGTGGCAGTCGGCGCTGGAGAACCTGCAATCGACCAACAACTTTCCGGAGTTCACCGGTCGGGTCTGCCCCGCGCCCTGCGAGGCGGCCTGCACCCTGAACATCGTCGACAATCCGGTGACCATCAAGACGATCGAGTGCCAGATCGTCGACAAGGGCTGGGAGGAGGGCTGGATCACGCCGCAGCCGTCCCTGCGGGGCACCGGCAAGCGCGTGGCGGTGGTGGGGTCCGGACCTGCGGGCCTGGCCTGCGCCCAGCAGCTGGCGCGGGCGGGCCATGCGCCCACCGTGTTTGAAAAGAGCGACCGGATCGGCGGGCTGCTGCGCTATGGCATACCCGACTTCAAGATGGAGAAGCACCTGATCGACCGTCGGGTGCGCCAGATGGAGACTGAGGGCGTTATTTTCCGCGCCAATTTCGAGGTCGGGGTGAATGTCTCGGTCCAGCGCCTGCTGGACGACTATGACGTGCTGGTCATGGCCGGCGGCGCCGAGCAGCCCCGGGACCTGGAGATCGAGAACCGCGATCTGGACGGCATCCACTTTGCCATGGACTTCCTGACCCAGCAGAACCGCCGCGTGGCCGGTGATCCGGAGGAGCGCGCTGCACCCCAGGGGACCCTGTCGGCCAAGGGCAAGCATGTGGTGGTCATCGGCGGCGGCGACACCGGTTCGGACTGCATCGGCACCTCGAACCGCCACGGCGCAGCCTCGGTCACTCAGCTGGAGATCATGCCCCAGCCGCCGGCGCGGGAGAACAAGCTGATGACCTGGCCCGACTGGCCCCTGAAGCTGCGCACCTCATCCAGCCATGAGGAGGGCTGCGAGCGCGACTTCGCCGTGGCCACCAAACGCGCGATCGGGCGGGACGGCAAGATCGAGGCCCTGGAATGCGCCCGCCTGGAGTGGGCCAAGGGCGATGACGGCCGCATGGTCATGAAAGAGATCGAGGGCAGCACCTTCCAGCTCAAGGCCGATCTGGTGCTGCTGGCCATGGGCTTTGTCAGCCCCCGGCGCGAGGGCTTTGTCGATCAGGCCAAGGTCGATATCGATTCCCGGGGCAATGTGAAGGCCTCGGTGGAGGACTATCGCACGTCCGAACCGCGCATTTTCGCCTGTGGCGACATGCGCCGGGGCCAGTCCCTGGTGGTCTGGGCCATCCGTGAAGGCCGTCAGGCGGCCCAGGCGGTGGACGCCTATCTGATGGGCGCGAGCAAGCTGCCCCGCTGAGGCGGGAGGCATGCTTGCGCTATCTGATCTGACAGGCGGCCAGGGATCCCTGGCCGCCATTTGCGTTGGAGACCTGTTCAGGCCGCCGGCGCGCGTCCGCCGGCCAGATAGTCCATCTTGCCGATAGGGACGCCTTTGTGCCGGAGCAGGGCGTAGGCCATGGAGACATGGAAGAGGAAGTTGGGCAGGGAGAAGGTCAGGACGAAGTCCTTGGCCGTGAAGGTCATGGCGCCGCGGGGCAGGGGCAGTTCGATGATCCGCCCCAGGTCGTCGCTCACCTGATCGCGGGTGATGGATTCGACGAAGGTGAGGGTCTTGGCGACTCGCGCCTTCACCTCGTCATAGGTGGTCTCGGTGTCGGGCATGACCGGCGGGGCGACGCCGGCGAGACGGGCTGCGCCGCCCTTGGCTGCGTCCGTGGCCAGTTGGATCTGGCCGATCAGGGAGTGCATGTCCGGCGCCAGACGCGCCTCGAGCAGGTCGGAGAGGGGCTGGCCACCGGCCTTGGCGTGGGTCTCGGCCTTGTCCAGCAGGGCGGCGAGGTTGCGCAGCATCTGCACATAGACCGGGATCGAGGCGTCATAGAGGGTCAGGGCCAAGGGAGCGTCTCCTAAGGGCTTAAGCTTGACCCCAGATGGGGCCCCGCCGCCCCCCGCGCCATGGTCCTGGGCGGTTCATCCACACCTTAAGCCGATCCCGCAACGAAAGGCGGGCAGGGTCAGGCGGCTCCGCAGAACCGTCCGACCCCGCCCGTTCAGGGACATCCGGGGGAGGAGGCCTTAGAAGGTCTGGGTGATCTCGAAATAGCCGAACAGGGGCTCGGCGCCGGTGGCGTTGGGGGCGTCGTCCAGGAACTCGCCGTTCACCAGCTTGGCGAAGCCGAACTCCAGGCGGGTGGCCTTGGGCACGATCCAGTAGCGGGCGCGGGCCTCGACCTGATGGCCGGCAAAGTCGCCGGATCGACCCGTGGGGTCCCGCACCCCGGTATTGGCGAAGGAGTCCCCGGCCTCGTCCAGCCAGAGGGCGCGGTAGAAGACCATGGCGTCCCAGCGCCTGTTGGGAACCACCTCGACCCGTACGCCCGGCGAGTTGATGTTGGACCGGCCAAGGGGGCCATAGGCGCTGGTGGGGCCAAAGTCGGTGCGCCGGGGGCCGATCAGACCGTCAAAGCGACTGAACGCCCCATCGGTGCTGCGCTCATCGCCGCTGGCGAAGTCGTACTCCAGGGCAACCCGCGGCGACCACCGGGCCTTGAAGGTTCGACCGACCTCCAGGTGCAGGAACTGGGCGTCCACATCCAGATCGCGGCGGTCGGCGGCGCTGGCGGAGTTGCGCGCCGTGCCGGTCTGCCAGGCGCCCTCGACCTCGTAGTCCCACGTCCCAGGGGCGGGATTGCGCAGGAACCGGCCCCCCAGGGTGGTCAGCTGTCGATTGCGGGTGGCCATGGTCGGGGAGTCGTTCTCCTCCAGGCGGATTCCATAGAGCTCAAGCTGGCTGCCGTCGGCCAGCTTGGGCGCGGTGTAGAAGGCGCCGGCCAGGACCAGGTCATCGGTGTGACGGTCGGCCTCGATCTCATTGTCCAGAATGCTGGCCCGGTCCGAGGGGCGGCGCTGGGACAGATAGCTGTAGAACAGGGTCGCAGACCCGGCTGACCTGGCGCTCCACTCGGCCCGCATACCGGCCATGGCGTTGGTGGAGTTGCCATAAGCGGAACGACCCACCAGGCGCCGGGACCCCAGGTCCATGGTGAAGCGGCCAAGGGTGAGCGAACCCTTGGCGCCCTCGACAAACAGGTCGCTCACGTCGGCGGCTACATAGACCTGGATCAGCTCCAGGGCGTTGACATCGGCGACGCTTGTCGGTGAGCCGCTGTCGTTGAGATAGGCGCGGGCGTCGATGAGCTCGCCGCCGATCCGGATCGGCGACAGATCAAGCTCCGCGAACAGGGTCGAACGGAGGAAAAGCCCCTGGTCAGATCCGCCTCCCAGGGCCGGCCGGTACTGACCCTCCAGGCTCTCATAACGCGCCCGGACCGTGCCCGACAGCGTCAGATTCTCCGGCGCGCCGACGGCGTCATGCAGGGTCCAGGGCGCGGACTGCGCCGCGGCGGGGCTGGCGGCGACAGCGCTGGCCAGGACGAACAGGGAGGCGCCGAGCGCGCGCGAGGTCGTCAGGGTCATGGTGTTCGGATGTCTCTCTGTTCGGACGACGACGGTCCGACGTGAGCTAAGCCCGAAAACTTGCCCGGGGCTTAAGCTCGGCCTGAAGGTCAGGACCTGTCCATCCAAACTGAGATGCCAAGGGAGCCAAATCAAAGACAAATGTCTGCCGGGGTCTTCAGGCCACTTCCAGGGATAGGCCATCGGCCAGGTGCGACCATCCCTCGCCCCTCGGCTTGAGCGGTCAGCGCGGCGGCCGGGTCACGATCGGCGCGCCCCTAGGGAAGCACGATCTCGAACCAGAAGTCGAAGCGGTCGAGGCAGCTGAGCAGGAGGGAGAGGTCATCGGGACGGGGGGATTCCACCTCCCCCTTGGCCAGGGCGTCAGGCAGTGCGGTTTCACCAAGCACCAGGGCCACAAGGGCGCCGCGGCTCAGGCGAACGGGCGTTGCGCCCGGCGCGACGCGATCGCGGCCATGATGCAGGACGGCGTTCTCGATCCTCAGGCCAAACCGCTCGCCCGTGTCGGTGAAGGTGATGTCGAGGGCCACCGTCAGGTCGCCGGCCCGCTCCCCGTTCAGCCGCACGGAAAGCGAGTCCAGCAACTGCTCGGCCGGCAGATTGCGGATCTGGCCGGCGGCCCCCTGGCGAGGGGTCGGGGAGGGCGCGCGGACATGCCGCAGTTCCTGGGCGCCGGTCAGGTAGAAGGCGCGCCAGGGACCGGACTCGGCCTGGTAGCCCATCTGTTCCAGGGCGTCGGCCTGCAGTTCGCGGGCCTCGGCATTGTCGGGCTGGGCGAACACCAGATGGTTCACCAGCTGGGCGCTCCAGCGATAATCGCCAGCTTCGAACGCTTCGCGGGCCTTGGCCAGGAGCGGCTCAGGGCCTCCGGCCAGGTCCACATAGCGCTTGCCGGCTTCCACCGGCGGGTGGGGGTGGAGATTGGCGGGATTGCCGTCAAACCAGCCGAGATAGCGCTGATAGACCGCCTTGGCGTTGTGGTTCAGCGTCCCGTAATAGCCCCGTGTGAACCACTCGGACTCCAGGCTGGGCGGCAGCCTCAGCGCCTCGCCGATCTCCAGGGGCGTCAGGCCGTGATTGGCCATCCGCAGGGTCTGGTCGTGGATGAACTTGTAGAGGTCGCGCTGCTTCTGCAGGAAGGCCCGCGCCCGGTCCTGACCCCAGCGGGGCCAGTGGTGGCTGGCGAACAGCACCTTGGTCCGATCCCCGAACAGGTCGGCGGCCTCGTCGATATAGAAGGCCCAACGCTTGGCGTCGCGGACCTGGGCGCCCCGGGGGGTATAGATGTTGTGCAGATGGCAGGAGCAGTTCTCGGCCATGCAGAGGGCGCCGAACTGCGGGAAAAAGAAGTTCATCTCGGCCGGCGCCTCGGTGTCCGGGGTCACCTGGAACTCGATCTCGATGCCGTCGATGGTCAGCCTTGTGCCGGTTCTGCTGATGCTCTCCGTGGGGGGGATGAGACTGACCGAACCCATGGAGGTGGTCTTGCCGAGGCCTGAGTCCACATGGCCCTTGGCGTTCCGGGGCAGCAGGGCGCCGTACATGTAGGTCGCCCGGCGACCCATGGCGTTGCCCGCCAGCACATTCTCGCTGACCGCTTCCTCCAGGAACCCCTCCGGCGCGATGATCCGCATGCCCGCGGCGATGTCGGCGTCAGAGATCACCCCGCGCACGCCGCCATAATGGTCCACATGGGAGTGGGTGTAGATGACGCCGGTGACCGGCCTGTCCCCGCGATGCTGGCGCATCAGGGCCAGGGCCGCAGCCGCCGGCTCGGCCGAAATCAGGGGGTCGATGACCAGGTAGCCGCGCTCACCCTCGATGAAGGTGATGTTGGACAGGTCAAAGCCGCGGACCTGATAGACGCCTGGGGTCACCTCAAACAGACCGTGCAGGGCGTTGAGTCTGGCCTGGCGCCACAGGCTGGGATTGACGGTGGGCGGGGCCTCCTCCGGCGCCTCGAAGTCAAAGGCGCCCATATTCCAGACCACGCCGCCGGTGGCGTTCTCGATCCGGGCGTCGGGGATGGAGCCCAGATAGCCCCGCTGGGCGTCGACCCAGTCCTGGCCATCATCCGCAGGCAGCCGCCGCCGCAGGGCGGCGTGGGCCTGCAAGGTGGCGTCCGTGGCGTCCTTGGGTGTGGTCATCGTCCCGTTCTCCCGGACCGGTCTTCTTGTTGTGTGGCGTCTAGTAGCCGCTGCCGGGCTTGTCCTCGACGGCCTGGCCCCGGGCCGGGATCAGCATGTCGCGGCGGAAGGTGGCGATCACCACGCCGGCCTGGTTCCTGCCGAGCGTGCGGATGGTGACGATCCCCTGGCCGGGACGGGACTTGCTCTCGCGCTTGGCCAGAACCTCGCTCTCTCCGTAGAGGGTGTCGCCGGCGAAGACCGGGGCGGGGAATTTGACCTCGTCCATGCCGAGATTGGCGATGGCCTTCTGGGAGCAGTCGCTGACGCTCATCCCGATCAGCAGGGCCAGGGTATAGGTCGAGACCACCAGGTTGCGGCCAAACTCGGTGTGCCTGCCGTATTCGGCGTCAAAGTGCAGCGGATGGGTATTGAGGGTCAGCAGGGTGAAGAAGTGGTTGTCCGCCTCGGTCACCGTCTTGCCGGGGCGGTGCTCATAGACATCGCCGACCACGAAGTCGTCATAATAGCGGCCAAAGGTCTCCCGGTAGCGCCCCGGCGCGATCTCCTTGACGGTCTTCATCGGCTCATCCTCGCGCGCGATCCACAATCCTGCGGGCGGCGCGGGCCACCGGCAGCTCGATCAGTCGTCCGTCGAGCAGGGCCACCCCCCCGTCGGCGGCGTCGAAGGCCGCAATCACCGCCTGTGCCCGGGCCAGGTCCTCAGGGCTCGGGGTGTAGGCGTCATGGATCGCCGCGATCTGGTCCGGATGGATGGCGGCCCGGCCCGTGAAGCCCAGCCGTCGGGCGCGGTCGGTCTCCACCGCCAGGACCTCGGGTTCCCCCACCAGGGCCGGAGGGGCGTCCAGGGCCTGGACGCCGGCCCGGGCGCAGGCCGCCGCGATCTGGCTGCGGGCGAACAGCAGGGGCTCCCAGCCCATGTCGCAGCCGACCTCGGCGCTGAAGTCGAAGGCGCCGAACAGGACGCCGGCCACCCCCGGCGCGCCGGCGATCTCCCAGCAGCGCATCAGGCCCTCGGGAGTCTCCACCAGGGGCCAGAGGGGACGGGCATCGCCCAGGGCCCGCTGCAACATGGCCAGTTCATGGGCCCCGGCGGCCTTGGGCGCCATGAAGAAATCGGCCCGGGCGTTGGCGGCGGCCCGCAGGTCGTCGGTGAACCAGGGGGTGGTGCGGCCATTGAGGCGCAGCCCGACCTGGACCCCGCCGGCCGGGCGGCTGGCCAGGAAGTCGATAGCGCTGGCGCGGGCCCGGGCCTTGTCGGCGGGCGCGACGGCGTCCTCCAGGTCCAGGCAGACGGCGTCGGCGCCGCTGGCCAGGGCGCGCTCGAAGCGATCGGGGCGATTGGCCGGGGTGAACAGCAGGGAACGGAACTGGGCCAAGCATCCTCCTGACGGACCTTTGCGAGTCGGCAGGCAAGGATATGACACTGCCTCAAGGGTCAGGGCCAGGGCGTCCTCAGCGTCAGCCGGCCCCTATGCTATGGGCCATGTCTGGCGCATCGCAAGCGTCAGCCGGGAGGGGAGTGCGCCATGTATGATCTGCTGAAAGGCCTCACGGTGGTCGAGGGCTCGGCCTTCATCGCCGGTCCGACCTGCGGCCTTTACCTCGCCCAGCTGGGCGCCGAGGTGATCTGCTTCGACAATATCGGCGGGGGGCCGGACTTCCGCCGCTGGCCGCTCGCCCCCAATGGGTCGAGCCTCTATTGGGAGGGTCTCAACAAGGGCAAGAAGTCGGTGGCCCTGGACCTCGCCCACCCGGAGGGGCGGGAGCTTGCCCAGCGGCTGGCCGCCTCGCCGGGTCCTGACGCCGGCCTGTTCGTCACCAACTTCCCCGTCGACGGGTTCCTGTCCTATGACCGGCTCAAGGCCCTGCGGGAGGACCTGATCTGTGTGCGGGTCATGGGTTGGGCCGATGGGGGGCCGGGCGTCGACTACACGATCAACAGCGCCATCGGCCTGCCCCTGATGACCGGCCATCCCGACGATCCCCGGCCGGTGAACCATGTGCTGCCCGCCTGGGACCTGCTCACCGGCGCCTTTGCCGCCTATAGTCTGGTGGCCGCCCTGCTGTCGCGGATGCGCACCGGGCAGGGCCGGGAGATCCGCATCCCCCTGTCCGATGTGGCCGCCGCCAGCCTCGCCAATATGGGCATGACCGCTGAGATCCTCGCCGGGACCGGGAGCCGAGGCCGCATGGGCAACGGCCTCTATGGCGCCTTTGGCCAAGACTTCCTGACCAAGGACAGCCGGCGCCTGATGGTCGTGGCCATCACCCCCCGCCAGTGGACCGGCCTCATGGAGGTCCTGGGGGTCGGGGGCGCCGTCGCAGCGGTCGAGCAGGCCAGGGGCGTCGATTTCCGCAGGGACGAGGGCGTCCGCTTCGCCCATTCCGACGCCCTGATCCCGATCTTTGAGGCCGCCTTCGCCACCCGCTCCGCCGCCGACCTGCTGCCGAGGTTCGATGAGCTCGGGGTCTGCTGGGGGCCCTATCAGAGCCTGGAGGAGGCCCTGGAGGACCCGCGCCTGTTCAAGGACAGCCCGCTGTTCACCGACCTCGCCCAACCGAGCGGAGCGACCTATCCCGTGCCGGGCTATGCCGCGACCCTGCCGCAGGATGCGCGGGCGCCGGCACAGCCGGCGGCCCGGCTCGGCCAGCACACCGAGCAGGTGCTGGCCGAGGTGTTGGGCCTGCCGGCCGCCGAGATCGCCCGCCTGCACGATGCGGGCATCGTCGCCAGCGCCTGAGGCCAGATCGTCCTCAGGCCTTGGGCTTGGTCAGATTGCCCAGCAGCGTGCTCAGATCCATGGGCATGGGGAAGACGATGGTGGTGTTCTGGTCAGCTCCGATATCGGCCAGGGTGTTCAGATAGCGCAGCTGCATGGCTTCGGGGATGGTGGACAGGGTCTGGGCCGCCTCCAGCATGGCGTGGGCGGCCTGCTTTTCGCCGTCGGCATTGATGACCCGGGCGCGGCGGTTCCGCTCCGCCTCGGCCTGCCGGGCGATGGCGCGGATCATGCTCTCGTCGATGTCCACATGCTTGATCTCCACATTGGCGACCTTGATGCCCCATTCCTCCGTCTGGCTGTCGAGAATCTCCCGGATGTCGCTGTTGAGCTTGTCCCGCTCGGCCAGCATCTCGTCGAGGTCATGCTTTCCCAGCACCGAGCGCAGGGTGGTCTGGGCCAGCTGGCTGGTGGCCTCCATGTAATTCTCCACCTGGATCACCGCCCGGTCGGCGTCGATGACCCGGAAATACAGCACGGCGGAGACCTTCACCGAGACGTTGTCCCGGCTGATCACATCCTGGCTGGGGACATCCAGGACGATGGTGCGCAGGTCCACCTTGACCATCTGCTGGACCACGGGGATCAGCAGGATCAGACCGGGACCCTTGACGCCGGTGAAGCGGCCCAGGGTGAAGACCACGGCCCGCTCATATTCCCGCATCACCTTGACGGCCTGGAGCAGGATGATGATGAGCAGGACGAGTAGTGCGCCATAGCTGGCGATATCGAACATGGGCTTGATCCTTCTCCCGCCTCAGGCGGGTCTGTCGGGTTCGACGGTGAGGGTGAGGCCGTCCCGGGCGGCGATGCGCACGGGCTGGCCGGGGGCGAGCGGAGTCTGTGAGGTGGCGTGCCAGTCCTCGCCCTGGGCGTGGACATAGCCCTGATCGCCCTCCCAGCTCTTGACCACGGCCCTGGCGTTCAGCAGGGCGGCCTGGCCGGTGGCGACGCCGAGCCGGGCGGCCCGGACCGCCGCCCGCAGGGCGATGACGAAGAAGCCGACGCTGAGCCCTACGGAGGCCAGGATCACATAGGGCGACAGCTTGAAGCCCGGCGCCTCCCGGAACAGCATCAGGGACCCCAGGGCCAGGGCGATGGCTCCGGCCGCCCCGAACAGGCCGAAGCCGGGGATGAACACCTCCACCAGCAACAGGGCTATGCCCAGGGCGATCAGGGCGGCGCCGGCATAGTCCACCGGCAGCATGTTCAGGGCGAACAGACCCAGCAGCAGGGACACCGCCCCCACTGCCCCTGGCCCCACGGCGCCGGGCGAGGTGAACTCGAAGATCAGCCCATAGATGCCCACCAGCATCAGCAGATAGGCGATGTTGGGATTGGTGATCACCGCCAGGATCTTGGCCCGCCAGTCCGGCGACAGGGTCTCCACCTGGGCGTTGGCGGTGTTGAGGACCACGGGACGCCCATCGAGCATGACGGTGCGCCCGTGGGCGGCGGCGAGCAGCCCATCCATGTCCCGGGTCAGAATCTCGATGACGCCCTGATCGAGGGCCTCGGTGGCCGTGAGAGTCTCGGCCTGCCGGACGGCGCGCTCGGCAAAACCAGGATCGCGGCCCTGCAGCCCGGCCAGGCTGCGCATATAGGCCGCCGCATCATTGGTGACCTTGGCGGTCGTGGCGTCGGGCTGGGGCGCACCAGCGCCCCCGCCAGCCTCAGGGCCTTCTGGACCTGGCGTCCGCTCGCGCTCAGGCATCAGCGGACTGGAGCCGCCCATCTGCACCGGCGTGGCGGCGCCCAGATGGGCGCCCGGCGTCATGGCCGCCAGATGGCTGGCATAGAGGATATAGGCGCCCGCGCTCGCCGCCCTTGCGCCAGCCGGGGTGACAAACACCGCCACCGGAACCGGCGAGGCCAGGATGTCGGCGACGATCTCGCGGGTGGAGGAATCCAGCCCGCCCGGCGTGTTCATGCGGATCACCGCCAGGCTAGCCTCACGGGTAGCGGCCTGACCGAGCCCGCGCTGCAGATACTCCGCCGTGGCCGGACCCACCGCGCCATCCAGGTCGAACACCAGCACCAGGGGCGCCTCCGCCTGCCCCGGCTGAGGCGTCGTGGGTGACTGGGCCAAAGCGCCATGGGCGCTGGCGAGCCCCAGCATCAGGCCGGCGAGCAGCAGCCCCGTTCGACTCCAAAAGCCTCTGATGTTCGGCGCCGTGCCGGACATGGTTGTCTCCCTCGGCGACGGCGGGCACAGGCTCCACCCGCTATGGCGGCGCAAGTCATACCATCCTTCTTGTCCTAAGGGGGCCTCCTCATTCCGGGCGTCTGGTCCGGCGAGGACCACTGCTACGTCTTCATGGCGAGCTTCATCGCCGACCACATGGCTTTCCACGCAAGGCGGCTTCAGGGCGGCTCGCGCCACAACCCGACTCCAGGGGCCTGCGGTCGGTTGTACCGGAGCGACTTGAGATTGACGGCGCCGTCGGGTCTGGCCCATGAGACGGGGGCATACCGGCGCCTTCGCTGATCGCCGTACCAGACTCGACTCTAGAATTCGGGCTGACGCGGGTGATGGAGGCGGCCGATCAGACAAGCGGAGGATAACCATGCGCCTGGCCAAACCCAGAATAGACCCCCTTGCCGACAAGGACATGGATGCTGACCAGCGGGAGCTGCTGGCCCCCATGGCCGAGCGCGGACGGGTGCTGAACATCTTCCGGACCCTGGTGCGAGAGCCCAAGGCCATGAAGGGCTTCATGGGGTGGGGCAACTACGTCCTGTCGCGCAGAAACGGCCTGCCTGCCCGGGAGCGCGAAATTGTCATCCTGCGTATCGGCTACCTCTGCCGTTCGGGCTATGAGTGGACCCAGCATGTGCCCATCGGCAAGCAGGCCGGTCTCACCGACGACGAGGTCGCCCGGATCAAACTTGGTCCCGACGCGCCCGGCTGGAGCGCGGCTGACGCCGCCCTGATCCGCGCCGCCGACGAACTCCATCATGATCAGTTCATCACCGATCCGACCTGGAAGGCGCTGGACGCCCATTTCAGCGACAAGCAGAAGATGGACGTGGTGTTCTCCGCCGGTCAGTACACCCAGGTCTCCATGATGCTGAACACCTTCGGGGTGCAGCTGGATGAGGGTCAGACCCTCGATCCCGACCTCAAGGGCTTCTGATGGGACGGCTGGAGGGGAAGACCGCCCTGGTCTGCGGGGCGGGCCAGACGCCGGGGCAGACCATGGGCAATGGCCGCGCCATGGCGCTGCTGTTCGCCCGGGAAGGGGGCCGCGTGCTCTGCGTCGACAAGGTTGCCGAGCGCGCTCAGGAGACCGCGGACATGATCGCCGGCGAGGGCGGACAGGCCTATGCC
Organism: uncultured Caulobacteraceae bacterium; assembly: GCA_947085575.1. GTDB lineage: Bacteria > Pseudomonadota > Alphaproteobacteria > Caulobacterales > Caulobacteraceae > Phenylobacterium. The sequence continues at coordinate 115,768 of CAMTXB010000022.1, read as the reverse complement.
CTTGCCGCCAATGTCGCCCGGGCCGATGGCGCGGCCGCCGTGATCACCGAAGCCCAGGCGCGCCTGGGTCGCCTCGATATCCTGGTGAACAATGTGGGGATCGGCGGCGGGGATGGGCCGGCTCATCTGGTGGACGAGGACGCCTTTGACCGCATTCTGGCGGTCAACCTCAAGAGCGCCTGGCTGACCAGCAAGGCCGCCCTTCCGGGGATGCGGGCCCAGGGTGGCGGGACCATCATCAATATCTCGTCCCTGGCCTCGATCGCCGGGGGGACCCAGGTGGCCTATGAGGTCTCCAAGGCGGCCATGAACCGCCTGACCACCAGCATCGCCCAGTCCAATGCCAAGTACAGGGTCCGCTGCAACGCCATCCTGCCGGGTCTCATGGACACACCCATGGCTGTGGCCGGCATCGCCCAGGCCACGGGCCAGGATGAGGAGGCCGTCCGTGCGGCCCGGGGCGCCCGGGTGCCCCTGGGGGCCAGGATGGGCACGGCCTGGGACACCGCCTATGCCGCCCTGTTCCTGGCCAGCGATGAGAGCGCCTTCGTCACCGGCATCCTGCTGCCGGTGGACGGCGGCATGTCCAGCCGCATTGGCTGACCCTCTGTTTCAACCGAACTTATCCGGGAGTTTTGGCCTGGAAGACTCTGTTCAGCGTCGAGGGCAAGGTCGTCCTCATCACCGGCGGCAGCCGGGGCGTCGGCCTGTAGGGCTGGCGCTGCATCGCCCTGTGGCGGCGGCTCAGCCGAGTTCCAGGGCCCTTTTCGACCCCACAGCCGCGTCATACCTCTCGGAACGCGCGCGCTCGCCTCAGGAATAGCCGCGCGCGGCGATGTAGGCGTCCAGCTGCTGGATCCGCGTGGCGTCGGAGGGATGGGTCGACAGGATAGCCGGCCTGGCCGATCCCCCCCGGCTGGCCATGCGACGCCAGAGCTCCGCCCCGCGGCGGGCGCTGAACCCGGCCCGCACCATGAGATCGATGCCGATCCGATCGGCCTCGAGTTCGTGCTGACGGGAATAGGGCATCAGGACAGCGACCTGGAGGGCCGGGGCGGCATAGCGACCGAGGGTCTGGGCCAGCTCGCTTTCGGCGTTCTGGGTCACCGCGCCGACGAGGCCGGCGCCCACCTGGGCCAGGGTGGACTGGGAGTAACGCTCGGCGGCGTGATTGGCCATCACATGGGCCACCTCATGCCCCAGAACGGCGGCCAGTTCATCATCATTGGCGACGAAGGCCATCATCCCGGTGGTCACCCCCACCTTACCCCCCGGCAGGACGAAGGCGTTGACCGACTTGTCCTCGAACACCGCATATTCCCAGGCCTGCCCTCTCAGATTAGTCGCCGCGACGATCTGGCCGCCAATCCGCCGCAGCCGGGCGTTGACGGCCGCGTCACTGGACAGCTTCGAGGTCCGCTTCATCTGCGACCAGGCCTGCGCGCCTTGCTGGGAGAGGGCCGCAGGATCCACCAGAAGCATCTGCTGGCGGCCCAGTTCCTCACTGTAGGAGCAGGCCGTGAGACCCACGGGCGCCGAAAGGGCAGCCGCCAGGGCTAGGGTTGTCAGCGGGCGTTTGGGTCTGCGGGCGGTCAGCTTCATGTTCGATCATCCCTTGGCGCCTCACCAGGATAGCGCAAGAACGGGCGGGGAGGGAGATTACCTCAAAGGCGGTTTGACGCTGCGGCCAGAGCAGGGTAACGCTATTAAGAACTAGTCGCATAATTGGAGCAGAGGTCATGGCCGATGATGCAGGGCGCCGGATTGAGATCGACAGCGTCCCGGCGCCTTCCGATCTGTCCAGCGGTGAACAGGTCATCCTGGCCGGACTAAGGCTGTGGGCCGGGCTGCGTCTGTCGGGGGAGGCGCCACAGGCCTGCGTCCGGCAACTCATGGCCGAACAGGTGAGCGACCGGGCCGGGGCGATCTTCGTGGCCCTGATGGAGGCCCTGGAGCGCCAGACTCGGCGGCCCCTGCAGATCGCCTGCGGCGCCTGTGCAAGCTATGGTGAGGATGAACAGCGCCTGATCGTGGCCTGCGGGGTGTCGCGGGTCGATATGGGCGTGGCCCGCGCCCTGCTGGCGCCGCTGGTCAAGCAGCCCGAACCCGTGGCGATCTTCGCCCGGGCCTTGAACATGGTGCTGGGCCACGAGGGACTTTGCCTCCCGGTCCGGCTTGAAGGCGGCGCCCCGCCTCCCTGTCGCCGCCCCGAGGGCGCCACGCTGCACTAGAGTCGAGTTCACCACCCGGCCCCGACCTCCAGGACCCGGGGCCTGGGGTAAGGCGGGCGGGCGAGGTCACCGCCCCTTGCGACAGAGGCCGGACGAGGCTCTCCATCGGGGGTTCCCAGTCGGCAACGGCGTCAGCAGCCTGGCGATCAGGTGGCGAGACCCGCGAGAACCGACATTCAAGATGAGCTGGACCTCGGCCCGGTCAGCATCGCACGCGCCCTATGACACGGTCGGCTTGCCACGGTCTTGTCCCGGCGGTGGGGCGCGGACGAGACCGGTCTGGGCCAGGATATCAGACATGCCCCTGAGCGAATGGCGCCCCTGGGGGCTTTTGGGCGTCTCCAGCCTGCTGCTGTTCATGATCTCGGCGGCGACCTTCTCTTCCTTGGGGGTGGTCCTGAAGGCACTGTCACAGACCTGCCTTGTCAGGGATCACGCCGGGGGCTTACCCACATGCCATTCATTTGCCGGCGGGGAGGTTCAGAAGCCAGTATGACCTTGCTCAACCCACCCGGCGGCGATTACAGGGCGGTCTGCCGGTCGGCCCCTCGACTTCGACGCCAGGGTTTTCGGGGGTTAACCAGGCTTTGGACCAGGTGATGAACGAACCTGCCTCACCCATCGGGCCTCAGTTCGCCATCGGCCTCGATCCCCAGGCCTGGCGGCTGGCCTTGGGGAGCTTTGCAAGCGGCGTTGTCATTGTCACCACATCCGACGATTCCGGCCGTCCGGTAGGCACGACCGTCAGCGCCTTCTCATCGGTCTCCCTGGCGCCCCCCCTGCTGCTGGTCTGCCTGGATCAGAGGAGCCGTACGCTCGCGGCGGTCCGCTGCTCCGGAGTCTTCTGCGTCAATATCCTGTCAGCCGGGCAGGGCGAGCTGGCCCGACTGTTCGCCAATCCCCTCGCCACGGACCGGTTCAGGGACGTGCCGTTCACCTCTGGCGCCACAGGCGCGCCCCGGCTCTCCGGGGTGCTGGCCAGCATCGACTGCCACCTTCACGCCCTGCATGTGGCGGGCGATCATGAGCTCCTGATCGGCCTCGGCATGCAGATGCAGGTGATCCCGGGAGAGCCCCTGATCTACAGTCAGGGCAAGTTCCTGAGCGCAGGTGGCGACGACAGGTGATCTCCCGTCCCGCGCAGATCTCAGATCGCCTTGGCGTGACGCTGGGCGTCGGGCGCCAGATAGGCGTCAAACAGGGCGCAGATTGAGCGCACCAGCATCCGGCCCCGGGCAGTCACCGTTAGCCGCTGTCCGTCCCAGGCCGCCAGGCCGTCCTGCCGGAACTCCAGCAGCCGGGCGATGGCGTCTTGCACATCGGCAAGCGTGCGGCCGTGTCGTTCACAGGCTGCGGCCAGGTCGACTTCGAAGTCACACATCAGCCGCTCAATGATGTCGGCCCGGAAGCGGTCCTCGTCCGTTACGGCCACGCCCCGGGCGATGGGCAGCCTGCCCTCGGCCACGGCATGGCGCCATCCCAGTTCCTGGGTGATGTTCTGCACATAGCCCCCCGGCGTCGTGCCGATGGCCGAGGCGCCGAGGCCAAGCAGCGTGCCGGCGGCGTCGGTGGTGTAGCCCTGGAAGTTCCGATGCAGGGCGCCGCCGACGGCGGCCCTGGCCAAGGAGTCCTCAGGCAGGGCGAAATGGTCCAGGCCAATCTGAACATAGCCCTCGACCCTGAGACGCTCGGCGGCGGCCTGGCTCTGCTCCAGGCGCTCGGCGGGACCGGGCAGGACGGCCTCGTCGATCAGCTGCTGATGGGCCTTCATCCAGGGCACATGGGCATAGCCGAACAGGGCCAGACGCTCGGGCTGCAGGGTCAGCACCGCATCCAGGGTGGCCAGGGTGTTGCGGGTGGTCTGGTGAGGCAGGCCATACATCAGGTCGAGATTGATCGAGCCGACGCCGGCCTGACGCAGGTCGTTGACGCACTCGGCGATGTCCTCGAACCGCTCCTGTCGATTGACGGCGCTCTGGACTTCGGGGGCCAGGTTCTGAACCCCGAGGCTCGCCCGCGACAGCCCATGATAGGCTGCGGCCTTGATCCAGTCCCGGGACAGAACGGCCGGATCCAGCTCAGCAGCGATCTCGGCGTCCAGGGCGACCCTGAAGACGTGCCGCAGGCTGCCGAAGATCGTGGCCAAGTCCTCGACATTGAGCATGTTGGGGGTGCCACCCCCCAGGTGGATGTCGTCCACAGTCATCGTGCCGGGCAGGGCCTGCTCCAGGAGGGCGAGTTCGGCCATCAGCAGGGTCACATAGTCGCCCACCGGCTCATGGCGGCTGACGGCGCGGGTATTGCAGCCGCAGTACCAGCAGAGCCGGGCGCAGAAGGGGATGTGCAGATAGACTGAGACCGGGGTCGTCACCGGCAGACGGGCCAGCCAGGCGCGATAAGTGGCGTCGGTCACCTCTGGGGTGAACTGAACAGCCGTGGGGTAACTGGTGTAGCGCGGGACCCGGCCATCGTACTTGGCGATCAGCTGCGCGTCGGCGGGGGCGTCGGGATCATAGAGCACGGTCATGCCGCATCATCCCCAGGCTGTGGCGCCCCGCCGTGACGCAGATCAAAACGCCAAGAGGCCGCCACGCCAGGGCGTCGCGGCCTCCCGATGTCTCAAGCTCCAAACGAAGGTCCAGGCGATCAGGGCCTGATCCCCGTCATCGTCGATGGGGCGGCTCAGTTCGTGCCAGAGGCCATGGAGAATGCCGCAGGACACCGCCAGGCCAATGCCCTGGGCCAGCAATGTCTTGCCCCTACCCCAGTGTGGTGTCCCACCACGAGGGAGATCCCGGCCGGCTAATGGAGACGCCGGCGCAGCGGTCCTGGATCCGTCTGGGCCGGACCAGGCGCTACGCCGGCGAGCGCTGAGTCTCCTGCCACACGGGGCGGGTGCGACGGGAGTGTCTGTGTCGTCAGGTCCGGGCGCAGGCCGTGCGCTCGATGGCCTATTCGGCGAGACGTTCCAGCGCATCCCAACGGGTCACGCGGAACCGCCGGCAGCCGTCGAACTCGACGACCGAGGCGCCCTGGAGCTGGGTCAGCATCCGCGAGACCGTTTCAATGGTCAGGCCCAGATAGTCGGCCATGTCCTGGCGGCCCATGGGCAGCGCGATCTGTTCGGACCGCTCCCGCTGGGCCAGGTCCATCAGGAAGGAGGCGACCTTCTCGCAGGCGGTCTTGCGGCCCAGCACCAGCAGGTGCTCCTGGGTCCGCTCGAGCTCCCGGCGGGTGGCCTGCCACAGGGCGCGGTCCAGGTCCTCATCGCCGGCGCAGGTCTTCACCGCCGTGCGCTTAACCACCAGCAGGGTGGAGTCGCAGAGGGCTTCGGCGGAGAAGCGATGCAGGTCGCCGGTCTCCAGTCCGACCAGATCGCCGGGATAGTAGAAGCTGCCCACCTGGCGGCGACCGTCGCTCAACAGGCGGGTGGTCCGAACGGCGCCGGCGACGACGATGTAGAGAAGATCGGCCTCCTCATCCTGGCAGAAGATCTCCTCGTCCTTGGCGAAGTTCATCCGCAGTCCAAGCCGTTCCATCACCGGGGCGATGGCGGGGGTGGCGAGGGGGGCGCCGGAGGCGTAGGCGAGGGTCATGGCTGAGGTCCTTGAGCCGATGACCTCATCCTGGCGCGGGCCTCCTTCGCCCGACATTCGGGTCTGCTACCTAAGTAGTCTTCCGGATGTGAGACCTTGGTGTCCCGCAGCCTATAGCTGGAATCCTTGGCTGCTACCGTGCCCGGCCGGCGGGCCGCTGTCCTTGACTCCGGTCAAGCCCCAGATCTCCGGCCTCCGATGGGCAGGACCCTGTGGATGTGGCCCAGCAGGAGGTCGCCGAGCAGGGGCTTCTCGACCACCTGGGCCTGTAGCCGCGCAGCCCGGGAACGCACGCTGGGCGTCGGATTGCTGGTAATCAGAATGGCCGGCAGGCGCACACCCCGCTCGCGGAGGCTCTGCAACGCATCCAGACCCGACATGCCGCCCAGGCGGTAGTCAAGTACCAGACAGGCCTCATCCTCAGGCAGGGTCTGCTCCACCAGTTCCTCGCCCGTGGCGCAGGACTCCACCCGATAACCTTCGATCTCCAGGGAGAAGGTCAGGGCCTGGCGCAAGGCCGCATCGTCGTCCAAAAGAACGACCACAGGCGCGGGGCGGATCAGGGTCATCGACTCAGGAATCATAGGCTACGCGGTCGGAGGGCAGACAGGGAGATTTACGGATGGGGCGGCCCCCGGCCTTGATCCAACGCAAAAGGCCACAGACAGACGCTAGGCCGGCGTCTCCCATAGGCCCCTACGGCCGAACCAGCAGCACCATTCGAATGAGTTCCGAGAGTCCCCGGGCGCCCGTCTTGGACATCACATTGGCGCGGTAGACCTCCACCGTCCTGGGGCTGATACCCAGCTCGTGGGCGATGGTCTTGTTCAGCTTGCCTTCAACGACCCCATTGAGGACCTCATGTTCCCGGGGGGACAGGCTGTCGAGTACGTTGCGAATCCGCTCGCGCTCAGGGTCCTTGCCCACCGTGTCCGGCGGAGCCTGGGCCGCACGGATGGCCTCCAGGAGAGAGTCCTCCTCGAAGGGCTTCTCCAGGAAGTCCACGACGCCGGCCTTCATGGCCTCCACCGCCAGGGGCACGTCCCCGTGACCGGTGATCATGATGACCGGATAGGCGCAGCGCCTGGTCTTCAGGCGGCGCACCAGCTCCAGGCCGGACATTTCGGGCATGCGGATGTCGGTGACAATGACCCCGCCCGGGGCCATCTCAAGGGCGTCGAGGAACTGAAGGGCCGATTCATAGGTCCGCGCCTCCAGCCCTGCGGTGTCCAGCAGGAAGGCGAGGGAGTTGCGCATCGCTTCATCGTCGTCGATTACGTGGACCACAGTCTCAGTCATCGGACTCCAAATCCTCACGGCTTACCGCCCGAAGGGTGAAGCGGAAGATCGTCCCTCCGGCCGGATTGGGCTCGGCCCAGATCCGACCCCCGTGTGCTTCTACTATGGTTCTCGAGATCGACAGCCCCACTCCCATACCTTGTGGCTTGGTGGTGACGAAAGGCTGGAACAGCTGATCGATCATCTGGGGGGCGATGCCGGGTCCGGTGTCCTGGACGCTCACCTCGACCATGCCCTCGGCTGCCAGGCGCGACAGGACGGTCAGTTCCCGCTGTGAGGAGGTTTCCATGGCGTCGATGGCGTTGCGCATCAGGTTCAGCAGCACCTGCTGGATCTGCACCTTGTCGGCCAGCACCAGGGCAAGGTGGTGATCCAGATCGAAGCGCAGGCCGACCCCGCGCTCCTTGGCGCCGATCATGGCCAGGGCGCCGGCCTCCTCCAGCAGTTGGGGCAGGTTCTCGATGCGTCGGTCAGACTCGTCTTTGGAGACGAAGTTCCGCAGTCGACGGATGATGTGTCCCGCCCGCAGGGCCTGTTCGGTGGCGCTGGAGAGGGCGCCCTTGATCTTGTCCCGGTCAAGCTTGGGGGCGTCCAGCAGGCGCTCGGAGCCTTTCAGATAGTTGGCGATGGCCGACAGGGGCTGGTTCAGCTCGTGGGCCAGGGCTGAAGCCATTTCCCCCAGCGCCGTCAGGCGGGAGACATGGACCAGTTCAGACTGCAGATCCTGCACCCGGCGCTCGGTGCTCTGGCGCTCGGTGAGGTCGCGGACAAAGCCCGTGAAGAACCGCTTGCCCGAGGTTTCCATTTCACCCACCGACAGTTCCATGGGGAAGGTTGATCCGTCCCGGCGGGCGCCCACGACCACCCGGCCGATCCCGATGATCCGCCGCTCGCCGGTCTGCATGTAACGTTGCAGATAGCCGTCATGTAGTTCCCGATAGGGACTGGGCATCAGAGCTGAGACGTTGTTTCCGATCGCCTCCTCGGCGGTCATGCCAAACAGCCGCTCGGCGGCGACACTGAAGGACCGCATCACCCCATGCTCGTCGATGACGATCATGGCGTCGGGAACGGTCTCCAGGATCGAGCGGAGCCGGGCTTCGCTTTCCGCCAGATGCAGCAGCGCCTCGGAGCCTGCGGCGGTTCGCTTCTGGAGGTGGGCGCCGGCCGCAGCGATGGCCAGTCCACTGATGACGAACAACAGGCTGTCCACCCGGTTGGGCGCCCCGGTGAAGATGGCGCCCCCCCCCAGAGCCCAGATACAGACCATGCCGCCAAAGGTGGCCAGGAGGGCGGGACCTGCGCCACCCAGAAGACCGCCAACCACCGCAGCGGGCAGGAACAGCAGATAAACCGTTCGCTCCCCCACCAGGGGAAGAAGCGCCAGATAGAGCCCGCCAGACAGGGCTGTGGCCACCGACGCCCAGAGATAGGCTGTCCAGGCGGGCCGGCGACTTGCGACGCTTTGCCAAGTGAGCCAGTGCATGAGGAGATGCGGTAGAAGGGCGCGAGGCGCTTGGCAAGCGGTCGGACTGACTTGCGGCGCTCCCCCAGGTCAGCTGGCGAACGGATGCGGGCCGCCCGGCAGCACGAGGAGGCATGAGGGAATGGACGGGTTCGATTGGGCGCCGTTTCTCATGGCGGCGGTGTTGATCGAGCTCACCCCCGGACCGAACATGGGCTACCTCGCCCTGGTCAGTGCAAGGCGTGGCTGGGGCGCGGGTCTGCTGACGGTGGCCGGCGTGACCCTCGGCCTTGGCGCGCACATGCTGGCCGCCGCCTTCGGGCTCTCACAGCTGGCTGTCGCCCAGCCGGTGCTCTATCAGGGGCTGCGCTGGGCTGGGGTATTCTATCTGCTCTGGCTGGCATGGGACGGTTGGCGCCGTCAGGACGGCCCTGCCGAGCTTGACGATCGCGGGCCAGGGGACTGGCGCGACGTCCGCCGGGGCGTGATCACCAACCTGCTGAATCCCAAGGCCCTGATCTTCTATGTCGCGGTGCTGCCGAGTTTCGCCCCGGTCGACACGGAAATGCCCCTGCGGACCTTCCTGACTCTGGGGATCACTCACCTGGGGGTCTCGGTAGTTATCCACCTCGCCATCGTCGCCCTGGGCGCCAGGGCCTACCGCTGGGGGGCCAGAGCTGATCAGTCACCCCCCGTCCGGGCCGCCTTCGCCCTGGGTCTGGTGGCTGTGGCGGCCTGGGTCGCCTGGAGCACCCGGGGAGGCTGAGCGCTCCGGCGAGGCGGGGATGAACCGGCTTAGGGCTTGCCGCTGTTCGACCAGAGCGCCACGCAGAACAATGTGACGGCGAAGGCCGCGAACGTGGCCAGAACCAGGCCCAGATATAGGTCTTGAACAGTCATGGAGGCGCTCCTCTCTCGGGAGGATCCAGCATCGATCCGGCGTCGTCTCGAGACCATTCCGGAGCGACGCCTAGGTAGCGCTACGGAGGCCGCAAGGCGGGGACCCGTGGACTAGGATCATCTATCCTGGCCTGTGGAGACTGACGATGCGCAATGCCCTGAGGGTTCTCGGCCTGGCGGGAATTCTGGCGGGCTGTGCGTCGATAGGGCCGGAGCCTCCCGAAACCTCAAGTCCTGCTGCCGAGCGGGGACTGCAGTTCGTCACCCGATCCTGCGCCGGCTGTCACGCCGTCGGCCATGGGGGACATGGCGCCAACGCTGCGGCGCCTCCCTTCGCCAGTGTGAGGATGCGTCATACCGCCATTGGCCTGGAACGGTCTCTGGTCCAGATCGCCCGGGACGGTCATGGGGAGATGCCGCCGATCTACATGACCGCAGCCGAGGTGCAGGACATCGTCGCCTATATCGAGTCCCTGGCGCCTGTGAGCCAGGCGCCCCTTCCGATCTGACCGGGTCAATCAGATCAGATAAAAAAGGCTGTAAATCAAAATCTTATAGCAACTTCGACCCGATGTCCGTTTCACACCTGCCGGCGAGTGACCTGGAGCACTCCCCGCCTGTCCTACGGCGCCTGTCCTACGGCGCCTGTCGGCCACCAGGCGCCCCGCACCGACATGCTGTTCAGGAGGCCGGTCGCGGCCTCCGCCTCTGCGGATATGTCGTCTTGCCCATCATCGTCCAGGCTGGCGCGGGCCAGGCTGATCGGGCACGAAAAAGAGGCCGGCGAGAACGCCGGCCTCCTCTCGTCTTCGCCGTTTCGGCGCTCTGAAGCAGATCAGGCCGCTTGCAGATTGGCCGCGGACATCTTGCCATTGCGGGCGTCGCGCTGCATTTCAAAGCCGAGCTTCTGGCCCTCATGCAGAGAGGCCATGCCGGCGCGCTCCACGGCTGAAATGTGAACGAAAACGTCGGCGCCGCCATCATCAGGCTGAATGAAGCCGAAGCCCTTTTGGCCGTTGAACCACTTCACGGTTCCCGTGCTCATGTTGATCCCTTTCCGGGTCTAAATATTCACGTCGCCAATTTTGGTCGCGTGATCAAATCTTCGGAGAGGGTCGAGGAGTCCAGTCGTCGTACAACGTGCGCAGCCGTGGATTACAGGCGATCCAAAACGATATTCGATGAACGATTATGACATGAACGGCGTGGAATTTCAATAATAATTTTCGAGAATGGCCAGACTTTCGGCAAAAGTTCCTATATAATTCGGACGATATCTCTCTGGCTGTCAGCCCTCGTTGCGGTCATCGCTCTGTGGAGGCTGCGGCCTGCGCCTACAGGAGTCTGCTATGCGAGAAATTCGAGATCGGATCGTCTTCACCGTGGCCCGCCATGACGGCTACTGGGCGGTGGAGCAGGATGGCGCCTTCTCGGATCATAGCCTGGACAAGGAAGAGGCCAAGGCCGCAGCCAACAAGCGCGCCCGCGCCGCCCAGGACAAGGGCCAGCCCTGTCTGGTCCGGGTCAGCGGCGAACACGGCTTCTTCGCCACGGCCTGACCCGACAGCCGGCGCCGCCCTGAGGCCCGGGGGTCCAGGCTTCGTAAAACCTGCATGAGGCCCAGGCGCCCGGCGGCCCACCCCCTTTTCACCGGACGAGAAACCTGCGCCATAGTTACGGGAAGAGACTCATTGCGCCTTGACGCGCATTACGCCTGAGGACCTCAGTTCCATGACCTTCCCGCCGTCTTCCGACCTCCTGTCCCACGCCCGCCGGGGCCTGGCAGGCGCCGCCGTCGTTCTCCTGATCGCGGGCTGCGGCCGGCCGGCGAGCGAGGAGGCGGCCGTCGTGCCGCCGCCACCGTCGGTGGCCGAGCGCCAGGCCGGCCTCAAGGCCATGGGCGCCGCCTTCAAGGTGGTCAACGACCAGCTCAAGACCGAGGCCCCGGACATGGCGGCCATCGCCCAGGCGGCCGATAGGATGAACGGCCTGGCAGGCGAAATTCCCAACTGGTTCCCGGCCGGCTCCGGCCCCGATGACGGGGTCAAGACCGATGCCCTGGCCACCATCTGGAGCGACCCCGAGGGCTTTGCTGCGGCCCAGGTGACCCTGGCGAGCGCGACGGTCACTTTGCAGCAACTGGCGGCGGCCGGGGATGCTGCGGGCCTGCGCGAGCATGTGAAGGTGGTGGGCGCCAGCTGCGGCGGTTGCCATGACAAGTTCAAGGCCGAGTAGATCAAGGTGAGGCCTGAGACCGCGCCGGTCAGGGTCTGGGATCTGCCCACCCGGCTGTTCCACTGGCTGTTGGCCGTCCTGGTGGTGGTGGCCTGGGTGACGGCGGGGGAGCAGATGAACATCCACCGCTATAGCGGTTACGGTATCATTGGCCTGCTGGTGTTCCGGCTCTACTGGGGGGTGTTCGGGAGCTCCACGGCGCGGTTCTCCGGTTTCGTGCGAGGCCCGGGTGCGGTGCTGACCTATGTGCGCAACTGGCGCACGGCGCCCCTCGTCGCCGGACATAATCCCCTGGGCGCGTTCAGCGTGCTGCTGATGCTTGGTCTGCTGATCGTCCAGGTGGGACTGGGCCTTTTCGCCATCGATGTGAATGGGCTGGAGTCCGGCCCCCTCGCCCAGCACATCACCTATGAGGCGGGACGCAGGGCCTCGGAGCTGCATGACCTGAACTTCCGGTTCCTTCAGGCCGCCATCGTCCTGCATCTGCTGGCCATCGCCGCCTATCTGTTTGGCAAGCGGCGCAACCTCATCACCCGCATGATCACGGGCCGGGACGCGGCTCCTGGCCTACAGGGCGAGCTGCAGCCCGCGCCGCTCTGGCGGCTGGCGGTGGGCGTGGCCTTGGCCGTGCTGGCGGCGGCGCTGGTCGCCCGCGCGGGATAGCCGCCCGATACCGGGCGCAGGGCCGCATGTTTGAGCGTTTCCCACCTGCGGGGAAATGCTCTAGTCAGCCGGCCCATGATCCTGACCCTCTCCTGTGCTGACCGGCCCGGCATCGTCAGCCGTGTGGCGAGCTTCCTGTTCGAGCGCGGCGGCAACATTCTCGACGCCCAGCAGTTCGGCGATGTGGAGACCGGCCGGTTCTTCATGCGCGTGGTGTTCGAGGCGGACGCCCGACCCGTAGACACCCTGCGTGAGGCCTTTGCGCCCATTGGCACAGAGTTCGCCATGACCTGGACGATCCGTGATCCCAAGGTGCGCCGAAAGGTCATGATCCTGGCGTCCCAGGCCGACCACTGCCTTTCGGATCTGATCTGGCGCTGGCGCCGGGGCGAGCTGCCCATGGATATCTGCGCCGTGGTCTCAAACCACCCGGCTGAGACCTATTCGAGCATCGATCTCAGCGGTCTGCCGTTTCACCACCTGCCGGTGGGACGGGACACCAAGCTGGAGCAGGAAGCCGCCCTCTGGGCGCTGATCCGGGCCACCGGCGCCGAGCTGGTGGTGCTCGCCCGCTACATGCAGATCCTGTCGGATGGTCTGGCCGCCAAGCTGGAAGGGCGGTGCATCAACATCCATCATTCGTTTCTGCCGGGCTTCAAGGGCGCGCGGCCTTACCATCAGGCCCATGCCCGCGGCGTGAAGGTGATCGGGGCCACCGCCCACTATGTCACCGCCGACCTCGACGAGGGTCCGATCATCGAACAGGACGTGGAGCGGATCAGCCACCGCGACACCCCTGCGGCCCTGATCCGCAAGGGCCGCGACATTGAGCGCCGGGTTCTGGCCCGGGCGGTGCGCTGGCACCTGGAGGACCGGGTGCTGCTCAATGGCGCCAAGACCGTGGTCTTCACCGACTGAGGCCGAGACTCAGTAGGAGCGCGGCAGGCCCAGCACGTGCTCCGCCAGATAGGCCAGGATCAGGTTCGTGGAGATGGGCGCCACCTGGTAGAGGCGGGTCTCGCGGAACTTGCGCTCCACATCATATTCCTCGGCGAATCCGAAGCCCCCATGGGTCTGGATGCACATGTCGGCCGCCGCCCAGGAGGCCTCCGACGCCAGCAGCTTGGCCATATTGGCTTCCTCACCGGCCGGGTCGCCGGCCTCGTAGCGCGCCGCGGCCTCATAGGTCATGAGCCTGGCGGCGCGGACCTGGGCATAGGCCCGGGCAATGGGGAACTGCACGCCCTGGTTCTGGCCGATCGGGCGGCCAAAGACCACACGGCTGGCGGCGTAGGCCCGCGCCCTGTCCACGAACCAACGCCCGTCGCCGATGCATTCGGCCGCGATCAGGATGCGTTCGGCGTTCATGCCGTCGAGAATGTAACGAAAGCCCTTGCCCTCCTCGCCGATCAGGCAGGCGGCCGGGATTTCCAGATCATTGAAGAACAGTTCGGTGGTGGCGTGGTTGACCATGGTGCGGATCGGCTTGATCGTCAGGCCCCGGCCGAGGGCCTCGCGCATGTCCAGCAGGAAGACCGACAGCCCCTCGGTCTTCCTGCTGGTCTGGTCCCGTGGCGTGGTCCGGGCCAGCAGGATCATCAGGTCGGAGTGTTCGGCCCGGCTGATCCACACCTTCTGGCCGTTGATCACATAGGACTCACCCCGGCGCACCGCCTGGGTGGTGATGGCGGTGGTGTCGGCGCCCGCGCCGGGCTCCGTGACGCCAAAGGCCTGCAGCCGCACGTCGCCAGAGGCGATCCTGGGCAGCCATTGGGCCTTTTGCGCCGCGCTGCCGTGCCGCAGCACCGTCCCCATGGTGTACATCTGCGCATGCACGGCCGCTGCGTTGCAGCCGGTGGCGTGGATCTCCTCCAGGATGGCGGCGGCCACCGGCAGGCCAAGGCCGCTGCCCCCATAGGCCTCGGGGATCAGCACGCCCAGGAGCCCCGCCTCGGTCAGGGCCTGGACGAATTCGGTGGGGTAGGTCCGCTCCCGGTCCCGCGCGCGCCAGTACTCGCCGGGGAAGCCGGCGCAGAGCCTGCGCACGGTTTCGAGAATTGCGTCGTGCTCAGTGCTCTGGCCCATGATCATCTCCGAGCGGGACGGTGTGCTTAGAAGCCCTTAGATCAGGCTGACGCCGCAGGAAACCAGGCCCCAGGGTCAAGGCGCGAGACTTTCTGCCCGCGCCCCAACGCCCGGCTGGCGCTTGGTCGCTGGATGCGGCAGATGGCGGCGTCGAACCCTTTCCCGTGGAGTCACCCCTTTGGATAAGCTCAAGGCGCTGATCACCTCGCCGCGCACCGAGAAGATCATCACCGCCCTGATCGTGCTCAATGCGATCACCCTTGGGCTGGAGACCAGCCCCTGGGCCATGGCCAATTTCGGCAGCGTTCTGCTGACGCTGGACCGCGCGATCCTGGCGATCTTTGTCGTGGAGATCGTTGTGCGGATCGCTGTTCATCGGCTTGCCTTCTTCAGGGACCCCTGGAGCCTGTTCGACTTCGCCATCGTGGCGATCGCCCTGGTGCCTGCCACCGGGACCCTCTCGGTTCTGCGGGCTCTGCGGATCCTTCGGGTGCTGCGGATGATCACCCTGGTGCCGTCCCTGCGCCGGGTGGTGGGGGCCCTGATCAGCGCCCTGCCGGGGATGGGCTCGATCATCCTGCTGATGACCCTGATCTTCTATGTCGCCTCGGTGATGGCGACCAAGCTGTTCGCCGCCAGTTTCCCGGAGTGGTTCGGCTCGATCCCCGCCTCGGCCTATTCCCTGTTCCAGATCATGACCCTGGAGAGCTGGTCCATGGGCATCGTGCGGCCGGTGATGGAGGTCTATCCCTATGCCTGGGCCTTCTTCGTGCCCTTCATCCTCTGCACCACCTTCACCATGCTGAACCTGTTCATCGGCATCGTGGTCAACGCCATGCAGAGCGAGCATGAGGAGGAGGCCAAGGCCGAGCGCCAGCAGATCGAGGAAGGCCTCCGACAGGCGAGCCTGGAGCGCCAGCAGGCCCATGCCGAAGAAGCCGCCGATCTTGCGGCTCTGCGTCGGGAGCTCGCAGCCCTGCGTCAGGAGATCGGCGCCTTGAGTGGACGTCTCGCGGAGCGCTGAATTGGGGCAGACTTAAGCATTAGTCGAGGCCATGGGCGCTATTCTGGCGACTGGCGCCGGCAATCCGCCCGCCTTCCGGAGTTTAGCCCATCTCTCGCGGAAGCCGCCAACTCCTGATCGCCGTCGTGCTCTGCGTCGGCTACCTGGCCAATCTCTGGCTGACTAACGCCCTGCGCTGCTCAACTATCTGAACAATGCGGTGAAGTTCACCGATGCAGGGCAAGTCACCCTCACCCTGGCTGTGACGCCGGACGGTGACCGGGACCGCGTGCGGATATCGGTGGCCGACAGCGGCGTCGGCATCGCCAAGCCGGCCCTGGCAGGACTCTTCCAGCGGTTCAGCCAGGTGGATTCCTCGGTCAGCCGCACCCATGGGGGCTCCGGGCTGGGTCTGGCGATCTGCAAAGGTCTCATCGAGGCCATGGGCGGGACGGTTGGGGTGGAGTCCGTCCCCGGCGCCGGTTCGACCTTCTGGCTGGAGCTGAGGCTTGAGCGGGCGGGAGAGCCAGGGCAGGCGATCGACGCGGCGCACGGGGAGGAGGCTCTGCAAGCCCATGTGCTGCTCGTGGACGATCATCCGATGAACCGCGAGCTTGGCGTTCTGATGCTGCAGATCCTGGGCTGCACCGCCGACGTGCTGCCCGAACAGGTCGCCAGAATGCGGGAGGCGGGCATGGTCGACAGTGTTGAAAAGCCGGTGAAAATTGAAAACCTGCAGGCCTGTCTGAGCCGATGGACGAAGCCGTCCCCGTCGGGCGTCGCCCTGGCCTAAGCGGTGAGACGTTCGGGTCAGGGGCGGGAATCGCCCTCACCGGTCCGGGTCTTGTCCCAGGCGCCGAACTCATAGGCGATGCAGCGGTCGATCAGGGTCCGCCACACCGGCTCGGCTATGGCTTCGGACAGGCCCACATCCCGGGCGGCGGCCCGGACCTTGGCCACAACCTCCTCTATGCGGGCCTCATCGCGTACGACACCCCGATGGAGCTTGATCCGCGCGGCGGCGTCCATGAACCCCTGGCGCTCGGCCAGCAGCCTGACCAGCGCCCGGTCCAGGGCGTCGACCCCCTGACGGACCTCGGCCATGGTCCGGCAATCCGCGGGGGCCTTGTGGTCGTCGATCTCAATCAGCATGCAGCACTCTGGTCGCTTCGGGATGCGGCGGTCCTAGATACCGGCGCCGTTGTCTATGGCCCGCAGGGCGGCCTCATGGGCCTCGGCCTCGGCGGTGATCCAGGCGGTGAACGCCTTGACCTGTGGCAGCCGACCCTTGGCCTTGGGATGGACGAGGTAATAGGCGAAGTCCACCGCCGTGGCGATCTGTAACGGCGCCGCCAATCGCCCGGCCTCCAGATCGGCCTGGGCCAGGGTGCGCTTGGCCAGCGCCACGCCCCGACCGTTTGCGGCGGCCTCGATCACCAGGCTCGACTGGTTGAACCTGGGGCCGCGGGATCCATCCACGGTCCTCAGCCCCCGGGCCGCCAGCCACATGGCCCAATCGGGGCAGGAAGCGTCCAGCTCGGCCGAACCGTCATGCAGCAGGATGTGATTGACGAGATCGGCAGGCGCGTTGAGCGGAACCCGGGCCATCAGCTCGGGACTGGCCACGGCCAGCACCGTCTCGCTCATCAGACGGGTCACCTCCAGGCCGGGATAGCGGCCCGAGCCATAGCGGATGGCCAGGTCCACCTCGCCGGCGGTGAGATCCACCAGCTCCATGCCCGCCGACAGCCAGACATCCACCTGAGGATGGGCCTCCTCGAACTTGCCCAGGCGTGGAACCAGCCACTTGGCGGCGAAGGATGGCGCCGCCGTGATGCTCAGGCGACGACCATCCACGGCGGCGGTCAGCAGCGAGGCGGCCTCGGCCAGACGGTCGAAGGCCTCGCGCAGGGCGGGCAGGGCGGTCTGGGCGGCATCGGTGAGCAGCAACCCCTTGGGGGTGCGCTTGAACAGGGCTGCGCCCACATAGTCTTCCAGGTTCTGAATCTGCTGGCTGACCGCCCCGGGGGTCACCGAGAGCTCATCGGCCGCCCGGCTGAAATTGAGGTGGCGTGCGGCGGCCTCGAAGGCCCTCAGGGCGTTCAGCGGGGGGAGCCGGCGGCGGTCGCCGCTGCGTTCGGCCTGTCGTTCCATGAGTTTTCCTGAACCCCCGGGCAGAACTCCTTGGGTTGCGAAGTGGGTGAGTTGCCGCCAGTTTGCAAGCGTCCGGTGATGTAGCAGCCCTTTCGTCGGCGGATTTTCGACGGGGCGAACCCAGGTTCTGCCCCGTCGGCCTTCCAGGCTCAAGAGTATTAGAGAAACTAAACCCATGGCGCGGAGCGAGCGATCCACCCGGCGAAACGGCGGCCTTGTCCTTCTGGATGGTGCTGGTGCGCGGGCTGTGGGGACGGTCTGGCTGGTGGGCGCGGGGCCTGGGGATCCGGAACTTCTGACCCTGAAGGCCTTGAAGGCTCTCCAGGGCGCAGAGGTGGTGGTTCACGACGGGCTGGTCTCGGCGGAAATCCTCGACCTGGCCCCCGCCAGCGCCCGGAGAATCAGCGTCGCCAAGCGCAAGTCCCGCCACGCCTACCCCCAGGACGAGATCAACCGGATGCTGGTGGCCTTCGCCCTGCAGGGCCTGAGGGTCGTGCGGCTGAAGGGCGGCGATCCGTTCATCTTTGGTCGGGGGGGGGAGGAGCTTGAGGCCTGCCGCGCCGCCGGCGTCACCTGCGTGGTGGTGCCGGGTGTGACGGCGGCCCTGGCGGCTGGGGCGAGTGCGGGTGCGCCACTGACCCATCGCGGCGTCGCCCAGGCCGTAACCTTCGTCACCGGCCATGCGGCCCAGGATAGGGCGCCGGACCTGGACTGGGGGAGCCTGGCGCGGCCCAACCAGACGGTCGTCATCTATATGGGCGTCTCCACGGCGGCGGGCATCGCCCAGAGGCTGACGGAGGCTGGCCGGACGCCGTCCACGCCGGCGCTGATTGTCGAGAACGCCAGCCGGGCCGATGAGCGCCGCGTGGTCACCACCCTGGCCGGCCTTGCCGACGCCGCCGCGTCGGTGAAGGGTCCGGCTCTGCTGATCGTCGGCGAAGCCATGGCCCTGGCCGTGGCTGGGGAACCTTGGCAGACGGGGCAGATTGAGGCGCGCGCCGTCGAGCTGGGAGGCAAGTGAAATGAAGGCCCTGACCGCCAACCGCCTGATCGATGGCGATGTCGTGTTCTGGAAGTCCGGCCGATGGGTCGAGGGTTTCGGCGACGCCGACCTGTTCGATGATCCGGTCGCCGCCGAGGCCGCCGAGGGCCAGGCCAAGTCTCAGCCTACCGTGGTCATCGACCCCTATCTCATCGATCTGATGCAATCCGATGGCCTCTGGGCGCCGCTCAGCTACCGCGAGCGTATCCGCGCGCTCGGCCCCACCAATCACCCGACCCATGGCAAGCAGGCGCAGGGCGGCCAGGTGATTCAAGCTCTGCTGCACGCCGACGGCGCCGCCCGCTCCAGCGGTCGCGTCAATCTGATCAAGCGTAAGTAAGGAGGCGCGCGGTGTACCAGTACGACGCTGTCGACAGGGAATTCGTCGCCGACCGCTCCCGGGAGTTCCGCGAGCAGGTGGCGCGGCGCCTCTCAGGCGAGCTGAGCGAGGATCAGTTCAAGGCCCTGCGGCTGATGAACGGCCTCTATCTGCAGCTGCACGCCTATATGCTGCGGATCGCCATTCCCTATGGCGCGCTGAATTCGCGCCAGATGCGCCGACTGGCCCATATCGGCCGGGTCTATGACCGGGGCTATGGCCACTTCACCACCCGCCAGAACCTGCAGTTCCATTGGATCAAGCTGCGGGATGCGCCGGATATTCTCGACCAGCTGGCGGAGGTGGACATGCATGCCATCCAGACCAGCGGCAACTGCATCCGCAACGTGACGTCCGACCCCTATGCCGGCGCCACCGCCGAGGAGCTGGATGATCCCCGCGTCTGGTCCGAGGCCATCCGCCAGTGGTCGAGCCTGCACCCGGAATTCTCGTTCCTGCCGCGCAAGTTCAAGATCGCCGTCACCGCTGCGCCCAAGGATCGCACCGCCGCCAAGGTGCATGATATCGGCCTGATGATCCGCCGGGGCCGCGACGGCCAGCTGGGCTTTGAGGTGATCGTCGGCGGCGGGCTGGGCCGCACGCCCTATGTGGGGCCGACCATCACCGAGTTCCTGCCGGCCAACCGGCTGTTCTCGTACCTGGAGGCGATCCTTCGGGTCTATAACCGCCATGGCCGCCGGGACAATATCTATAAGGCCCGCATCAAGATCCTGGTCGCGGCCCTGGGGGCGGAGGAGTTCGCCCGTCAGGTGGCCGAGGAATGGGCCAAGATCGGCCCCGAGGGCGATCTGCCCGACACCGAGCTCGCCCGCATCCGGGGCGCCTTCGCCAGGACCGCCTCTGATCCCCTGCCGGCGGTGTCGGCGAGTTTCGAGGCGGCCAGGGCGGCCGACCCGGCCCTGGCCCGGTTCGCCCGCAACAATCTGCGGCCGCACAAGAAGCCCGGCTATGCCATTGTCGAGGTGTCGCTGAAGGCCATTGGTGAGACCCCAGGCGACGCCACCTCCGACCAGATGGAGGTGATCGCCGACCTGGCCGAGCGCTATGGCCAGGACGATATCCGGGTGACCCACGAGCAGAATCTGGTCCTGCCCCATGTGCGCCTGGACGATGTGCCCGCTGTGTTCGCCGGGCTTGCGGCGACCGGACTGGCCAGCGCCAATGTGAACCTGATCTCCGACATCATCGCCTGCCCCGGGCTGGACTACTGCGCCCTGGCCAATGCCCGGGCCATTCCGGTGGCCCAGCAGATCGCCCGGACCTTTGCTGATCCCGATCGGGCCGAGGCGATCGGCGAGCTGAAGATCAAGATCAGCGGCTGCATCAATGCCTGCGGCCACCACCATGTGGGCCACATCGGCATCCTGGGCGTCGATAAGAAGGGCGAGGAGTTCTACCAGCTGACCCTGGGGGGCTCCGGCGCCGAAGACGCCGCCGTCGGCAAGATGCTCGGCCCGGCCCTGCCTTACGACAAGGTGGCCGGCGCCATTGACACCCTGGTAGAGGTCTATCTCCGCGAGCGCCGGGACGGCGAGCGCTTCCTCGACACCTATCGCCGCACCGGCGTCGAACCCTTCAAGGAGGCCGTCTATGCCGACGCTCATTAGGCGACAGGAGGACGACCAGTTCATTCTGGCGGACGATCCGTTCACGGCCGTGGCCGATGACGAGGGCCTGCCCCCTGGCGATGTGATCATCTCCTTCACCCGCTTCCAGGCCGAGGGCGACCGCCTGCTGGCTGCGGGCCGCGCCGTGGGCGTGCGCCTGGAGCCCGCCGAAGAGGTCGAGGCCCTGGCCTATGACCTGCCCAGGATCGCGGTGGTGGCCCTGGCCTTCCCCAGGTACCGGGACGGTCGGGCCTATACGGCCGCCTACCTGCTGCGCCGGCGGCTGGGCTATGCCGGCGAGGTGCGCGCCGTTGGCGAGGTGCTGCGCGATCAGGCCGGCTTCATGGCCCGCTGCGGCTTTGACGCCTTTGCCCCGGCCGACGGCGCCAGCCCCGAGGACTGGGCCCATGCTGTTCATCGCCATCGTCACGTCTATCAGCGGGCCGCTGATCTGCGTGTTCCGGCCTATCTGGAGCGCGAGAGAGGGTGACCATGGCCTATGACCAGATTGACGAGCGCTCCCTCGCTGATCGGCTCGATGGGGAGCTGCGGCACGCTGCCCCCGCCGCCGTCATCGCCGCGGCCTATCGGGAATTCGGCGACAGACTGGCCCTGGTTTCCTCGTTTGGAGCGGAATCGGCGGTGCTGCTGCATCTGGCGGCCCAGGTGAACAGGGACATCCCGGTGCTGTTCCTGGACACAGGCATGCTGTTTGGGCAGACCCTGGACTATCGGCGAAGTCTGGCCGCCCGCCTGGGGCTGACCGATGTCCGCGACCTGCGCCCCCACTATCAGGACCTGGCCGTGTCGGACCCGCAGGCCAAGCTGTGGGAGACCGACGTGGACGGCTGCTGCCATGTCCGCAAGGTCCTGCCGCTGGACCGGGCCCTGGGGGACTTCGACGCCTGGATGACCGGGCGCAAGCGTTTCCATGGGGGCGACCGGCTGGCCCTTCGAGTGGTGGAGGCCGCAGACGGCCAGACCAAGTTCAATCCCCTGGCCAACTGGGGCAAGGAGGACCTGGACGCCTATGTGGCGCTCCACGACCTGCCGCCTCACCCGCTTGTGGCGCAAGGCTTCCCCTCCATCGGCTGCTGGCCCTGCACCTCGCCCGTGGAGGACGGCCAGGATGTCCGCGCCGGCCGCTGGCAGGGTTCGCAAAGGAGCGAATGCGGCATACATGTCGCCCGCGCGCCCGGCGTGTCGGTGATCGGCGGCGGCTCGGCCAATGTCGGCGGCGACATCTGATCGTCGCCTGAACAAAGAAGACCTAGTGATGACTGACACGACCGTGGCCGCTCCGGCCCTCAAGAAGGCCGGCGCCTTCCACCTGGAGACCGTGACCTGGGTCCAGCACTGGACCGACAGCCTGTTCTCGTTCCGCACCACCCGGGATCCGTCCCTGCGGTTCTCCAGCGGCCAGTTCGTGATGGTCGGCCTTGAGGTGGACGGCAAGCCGCTGCTGCGGGCCTATTCCATCGCCAGCCCCGCCTGGCACGAGGAGCTGGAATTCTATTCCATCAAGGTGCCCGACGGCCCGCTGACCTCGCGTCTGCAGAAGATCAAGGTCGGCGACCAGGTGATGATCGGCCGCAAGCCCACCGGCACCCTGGTTCTGGACGGCCTGAAGCCCGGTAAGCGGCTCTATATGCTGGGCACTGGCACAGGTCTGGCGCCCTGGCTGTCCCTCGCCCGTGACCCCGAGGTCTATGAGCGCTTCGACGAGGCCATCGTCACCCACACGGTGCGCAATGTCGCCGATCTGAACTATCGCGAGATGTTCGAGACCGAGCTGGCCAGGGACGAGATCCTGTCCGAAGTGATCGGTGGCAAGCTGCGCTACTACCCCACGGTGACCCGGGAGCCGTTCAAGACGCAGGGGCGGATCACCCAGTTGATCGCCTCGGGAAAGCTGTTCGAGGATCTGGGCGTGCCGCCCCTGGATCCGGCCGTGGACCGGCTGATGCTTTGCGGCGGTCCCTCGGTGCTGGCCGATCTCAAGACCCTGCTGCTCGAGCGCGGCTTCGAGGAGGGCTCCATCGCCAAGCCCGGCGACTTCGTCCTGGAAAAGGCCTTCGTCGAGACCTGAAATCCTGTGGAGCCGGAGCTCTACTTCGCCGGGGGGCAGCCCTTGAACTGGCCGACCTTGGTGACGGTCAGCTCTGACAGGTTGAGTGGCATCAATGGCTTCATGGAGGCGCGTCCATGGCCGGTATAGAGGTCGATCTTCTCGCCCTTGATCGCGCCCCCCACGTCGGAGGCGTACCAGTAGCCGTCGTGGACGCCGCCGTCGGGCATCGGCAGGCCGACAGTTTCCGTTATGAACAGCACCGTTCGGCGGGGGATCAGGGTCTTGTCGATGGCGGCGGTGCGCATGGCGACCACCTTGCAGCCCAGGGAGTCCAGGGCGCCGACGCCCACGGCCCCGGCGTGATAGAGGGTGGCGCGCAGCCGGTAGGCCGGCGTGCCCGGCAGTCCCCCGGTCATGGCCCCGACAATCAGGTCACCAATCGGATCGCTGATCGCGTCGTCCGACGAGGCCTGGGCGGCGGTGGCCAGGGCCAGGCAGGGGAGAGCCGCCAGGGCGGCGAGGCGGCGTCGCATGGCGGCGTCATCCTGGGTCGTGAATCTGGTGGCCTGTGCCTAGCCGTCTGAACGGCGTCGTGCAAGCCGGGCAATTGAGGTCTTCTTGTGGCGCCATGAGTCTCGCTGGCCTGGCGCCGAGCAAGCCTGAGATACTTATGACAGCTTGGCTTAGGGAGTGAGTCCAGATGAGCTTGAAGATTTATGGGGATTCCGCCTCGGGCAATTGTCTGAAGGTCAAATGGACCATCGAGCGGCTGGGACTAGACTACGACTGGATCGAGATTGACCTGATGAAGGGCGAGACCCGGACGCCGGCCTTTCTGGCGATCAATCCCGCCGGCCAGGTTCCCGTGGTGGTTCTGGAGGATGGCCGGCCCCTGGCCCAGTCCAACGCCATCCTGCTGCATCTGGCGGAAGGGACGGATCTGATCCCCGCCGATCCCTATGACCGCGCCCGGATGCTGGAGTGGCTGTTCTGGGAGCAGTACAGCCATGAGCCCTATGTGGCCGTGGCCCGGTTTCGGATGCGCTATGAGGGCCAGGCGGTGGAAGATCTGGATCCCAAGCTGGTGGCGCGGGGGGCGGGCGCCCTGCAACGCCTCGAAGATGGCCTGACCGGCCGTCAGTTCCTCGTCGGCGATCAGCTCTGTCTCGCCGATGTCGCCCTGGTGGCCTATACCCGGCTGGCTGGCGAGGGCGGTTTCGACCTGTCGCTCTATCCGCAGGTTCAGGCCTGGATAGCGCGGGTCGAGGAGACCCTGCCGATCAGGTCCTAGGAGATTCCCCCATGCGGATTGCGACGGTTCCCCTGGTCCTGGCGGCGCTGGCCATGTTCGCGCCCGGTCCCGCCCTGGCCTGGGGCGGCCATGGCCACCGGATCATCGGGGTCGCGGCCATGGAGGCCCTGCCTGAGGAGGTTCCGGCCTTCCTCCGCGACCCGACCACCATCGCCCGGATCGGCGAGCTGAGCCGCGAGCCGGACCGCTCCAAGGGGGCCGGCCAAATCCACGGCTCCAATCGTGATCCGGCCCACTATGTGAACATTGATGATGCCGGGCTGGTGATGGGCGGTCCGCGCTTCGCAATGCCCATCGCGCCCACCCGCGCCGACTACGAGGCGCAGCTGCAGGCGGCCGGTTCCGACAGCTGGAAGGCGGGCTATCTGCACTATGCCATCATCGATCAGTATCAGCAGCTGACCCTGGACTTCGCCTATTGGCGGGTTCTGGCGGCGGCCGAGGCCCGGGAGACCGACCCCGGCCGTCGGGCCTGGTACGCCACCGATCGGGGCCTGCGCGAGGCCCTGCTGAAGACCACCATTGGCGCGCTGTCGCACTATGTGGCCGACGGCGCCCAGCCCCTGCACACCACCATCCACTTCAACGGCTGGGCCGGCGAGACCAATCCCAAGGGCTATACCACGGAGAAGATCCACAGCCTGGTCGAAGGGGAGTTCACCCGCGCCCATGTGAACCTCGCCGAGGTAAGGGGAGCGATGGCCCCGCTTCGGGTCTGCGACTGCCCCGTCGAGGCTCGGACCGTCGATTTCATTCTGTCCACCTTCTCCCTGGTGGAGCCCTTCTATGCCCTGGAAAAGGCCGGCGGCTTCGCCGCGGCCGACCCTCGCGGGATCGCCTTCGTCATCCCCCGCACCGGGGCCGGCGCCTCTGAGCTTCGGGACCTGGTGGTCGAGGCCTGGCGCGACAGCGCCGACTCCCAGGTGGGCTGGCGTCCGGTCAAGGTGGCCGATGTGGTCGCCGGCCAGGTGGATCCCTTCAACGCCCTGTTCTCGGTGGATTGAGCCCGACGGCGCCTTGATCAGGCGTGGGGTTTGCGTTGGCCTGCGACAGGCCTTAGTGGCAGGCCCGTCCATCCCCTCCCAGGAGTCGTCATGCCTCAGGCCCAGATCATCGACGGTAAGGTCTATGCCGAGCGGGTCCGCCTGAGCGTGGCCGAGGATGTCGCCCAGCTGCGCCGTGACCATAGCCTGCAGCCGGGTCTGGCGGTGATCGTCGTCGGCGATGATCCGGCCAGCCAGGTCTATGTGAAGTCCAAGGGGGAACAGTCCCTCGCCGTGGGCATGTATTCGGTGACCCATCGCCTGGCCGGGGACTCGCGACTTGAGGCGCTGCTGGAGCTGATCGAGGCGCTGAACACCGACCCCCGGGTGCACGGCATCCTCCTGCAGCTGCCGCTGCCCGGCCATCTGGACACCCGCACGGCGCTCGCGGTCATCCATCCGGACAAGGATGTGGACGGCCTGCATGTGGTCAATGCCGGACGCCTGGCCAGCGGGGAGCCCGCCCTGACACCCTGTACGCCACTCGGCTGCATGATCATGCTGCGGGAGACCCTGGGGGACCTGACGGGCAAGACCGCCGTGGTGGTGGGGCGCTCGGTCCTGGTGGGCCGACCTGTGGCCCAGCTGCTGCTGCAGGCCGACTGCACGGTGACCATCGCCCACTCCCGGACCCGGGACCTGGCTGCGGTCTGCCGGCAGGCCGAGATCCTGGTGGCCGCCGTCGGCCGCCCACGGATGATCAAGGGCGACTGGATCAAGCCGGGCGCCACGGTGATCGATGTGGGGATCAACCGGGTGCCCTTCGACAACCCGGAAAAGGCCGCAGCGGGCAGGACCAAGCTGGTGGGGGATGTGGACTTCAAGTCTGCGCGCGAGGTCGCCGGCTGGATAACCCCCGTGCCCGGCGGCGTGGGGCTGATGACGGTGGCCTGCCTGCTGCAGAACACCGTTACCGCCGCCCGGCGCCAGCAAGGGCTGGAGCCGTGAGGCCAGCTCCTGAAGTAAGGCAGTCGAGCGTGGACTGGCCCATGCCTGGTGAAAGGCGCCAGCCGGATAGCCAGCCAGTGGAATGACTGCCGAGTACCAGGCCGACGCGCCAGGCGGCGGGCGCGAGCCCCCTCAAGGCATGGGCCGCGCCGCGCGGTTGGACCAGTCCACCACGTCCTCAAGGACCTCGCCGACCGCTGCGTCATAGGCTGAGACGATCTGGTGAACCCGGTTGTCGGCTGCGCGAACGCGGGCCTCGAACATCTCCTCGGTCACCTGGGTGCGATCATCCCGGGGGGTCAGGGTCGCCCGCACCTGCACGATGATCACCGGCGCAGCGTCCTCATCAAGGTCATAGACAGTCTCGAACCGGCGTACGTCCAGGCGCAGGAACATTGACGCAGGGCGGACCTCCCCCCGATGGATCAGTCGGGCCGGACCCGCATTGCGATCAAAGGCCTGGGCAAGCGCCTCATCGAACAGGACGCTGGCCGGCGCTACCCACCGGGCGCGGGCCACATAGGCGGCCCTGCTCCCGGTCAGGGTCAGGATCTGATCACCGCTGGAGGCCCTGGGGAAGCTGGAGCCGGACAGGACCACGCCAACGGCTCCTGCGGGCCGGGGGACCTCCGAGGCCTGGCCCATGCCCGCGCCGAAGCGATAGAGCTGCGACGGATCGGCTTCTGGGATCAGGGTGACGCAGGCCGACAGGCCAAGGGCGAGACCGGTGATGATCAGGGGGCGCAACAGGGTGATCATGGCTGGATTTCCATTTCCTCGGCCGGCGCCTTCCCCACCAGGCCGCGGGGATTGGCGTTGACCTCATTGGTCAGGCGCGACAGCGATTCCGCAGCCTTCTCCAGGCTCTCGGCCGCGCGGGCCACCTGGGGCAGGCCATAGGTCGCGAAGTCCGAGGCGGGGCCTTCGAGGGCCGCCAGCATCCGCCGAAGATCGGCGGCGGCGGCCTCGGTCTCCGTGGCGGCCTCGCTCAGGCTCGCCATGGCCGCCCGGCCGTCGGTATCGACAATATCGCGGGTGGAGGCGGCCAGGGCTCTGGCTTCCTCGGCGGCCTCGCCGATGTTCTGCAGGGCGAGCTGGGCATCGGCGATTATCGCCTTACGTTCGCGCAGTTCGGCCGTCACCGCCTGGGCGTCGGAGATGGCCGCCCCGAGCGTCAGGATGTTCTCGTCGGAGAGGACCCGATTGACCCGGTCCAGGGCCTCCACCGTGCGCGACAGCACCGTACCGCCGCCTTCCAGGAGGTCGGCCAGGGCGCTGCGCTGGCTCTGGATGACCGGGACCTTGTCCTGCGGTGAAACCTCTTTCAGCAGGGGTCTTGTCGAGGTGCCGGCCGAAATCTGCACATAGTTCAGGCCGGTGATCCCCTGGGGCTCCAGGGTGGCGAAGGAGTCCACCCGGATCGGGACGTCGGAATTTACCCGGACCCTCGAGATCACACGGCTAGGATTGGTCCGGTCCAGGGAGATGTCGGTGACCTCACCGACCTTGATGCCGTTGAAATGCACCTCGCCGCCCTCGTTCAGGCCCCGAACCGGTCCCTGGAACAGGATGTCATAGAGGTCATAGTCCTGGACAAAGGCCACGCGGGCCAGCCAGATGCTGAAGATCACCAGTCCGACGGTCAGGATCAGGGTCGACAGACCCACCAGGGCGTAGTTGGCGTTCTTTTCCATGGTCAGGCGCGGCTCCCCTGAGCGCTGGCTTTCGCCGCGGCGCGGCCCCGAGGACCCAGGAAATACTCCCGGATCCACGGGTGATCGGATGTTTCCAGTTCGGCGACCGGGGCCTCCGCCACCACCTGGCGGTCGGCGATCACCGCCACCCGATCAGTAATCCTATAGAGGCTGTCGAGGTCGTGGGTGATCATGAACACCGTCAGGCGAAGGCTATCGGACAGGTCGTGGATCAGTTCGTCGAATGCGCCGGCGCCGATAGGGTCGAGGCCTGCGGTCGGCTCGTCCAGGAAGAGCAGATCCGGATCCAGCGCCAGGGCCCGGGCCAGGGCGACCCGCTTGCGCATGCCCCCGGAGAGATCGGAGGGCTTGAGGACCCCCGCATCAGGACGCAGGCCAACCAGGGCGATTTTGAGATCGGCCAGTTCCTCCATTTCCTGCGGCGACAGTCGGGTGTGCTCGCGCATGGGCGCCTCGATGTTTTCCCGCACGGTCAGGTTGGAGAACAGGGCGCCATGCTGAAACAGAACCCCCCAGCGGCGTTCAAGCCCCCCGGTCTCGCGGGCCCTGGCCACATCCTGGCCATAGACCTTGACCACGCCGGCCTCAGGGGTCTTCAGGCCGATAATGGAGTTCAGCAGCACCGACTTGCCTGACCCCGATCCGCCGACCACCGCGACGATCTGCCCCCTGCGCACGTTCAGGTTCAGGTCCTGGTGGACCACATGATCGCCGAACTGCGATCTCAGGCCCTGGACCTCGATCACCCAGTCTGCCGCCGGGTCGGGGGCTGTTGGGCTGGCGGGGGCGAGCGACGTCAAATGTCCAGCTCCATATAGAGCAGGGCGAAGGCCGCATCGATCATGATGATGGCGAAGATGGCATGCACCACCGCCGCCGTCACCCGCCGGCCCAGGGACTCCACGTCGCCCCCGACCTCCAGGCCCTGCCGGCAGCCGATCCCGGCGATCACAATGGCCATGATCGGGGCCTTGGACATGCCCACCCAGAAGTGGGCCGGGCCGACATATTCAAGGATCCGCTGGAAGAAGAAGCTCGGACCGATGTCCAGCACGCTCCAGGTGACGGCCAGGCCGCCGCAGAGCCCGGCCAGGGTGGCGACAAAGGTCAGCAGGGGAATGGTGATCAGCAGGGCCATGAACCTAGGGAGGACCAGGGCTTCGAAGGGATCGACGCCCATGACCTTCATGGCGTCCACCTCCTGGTTCATCTTCATCGAGCCGATTTCGGCGGCGAAGGATGAGGCGGAGCGTCCGGCCAGGAGGATGGCGGTGATCAGGATGTTGAACTCCCGCAGGACGGCGACGCCAATCAGCTCGACGGCAAACACCTGGGCCCCGAACTCCCGAAGCATGTTGGCGCCCAGCAGGCCCACGACAGCGCCGATGAAGAACGAGGTCAGGGCCACGATCGGTAGGGCGTCCAGCCCGGCCCGCTCGGCCAGGGAGAACACCGAGGCCCAGCGGATCCTGAAGGGATTGATCAGGCTCTTGGCCAAGACAATCAGCAGATGACCTGCAAAGACCAGGGTGTCGAAGGCGTCATAGCCCGTGCCGACCACCCCCTTGCCGATTCGCACGGTCATCTCATGCCAGCCGCGGGGCTCGTCCTTCGGCGCCTGTCGCTTGGCCGCCGCCGTGGCCACCAGTTCGATCAGCCGCAGGGTTTCCGGACGGGCCTCGATACGGGCGAGTTCCGGGGCGCCGCCGGCGGCCCGGATCAGCGCAAAGGCCCCGGCGGTGTCCATCCGGCCCACATCGTTGAGATCATAGTGCTGGACCGGAGCGCTCCGCAGGGCGGCAAAGAGACGTCTGCCCTCCCGGTCCAAGGCGGTCAGGGTCCAGTCACCGGTCAGCTTCACCCCGCGCGCGTCCCCGTCGCCGACGAGTTCAAACGCAGCGGGAAGGTCACCGTTGGGGGAAACCCTGGAAATGGCGCGGCTCCAAGCTCATGGCGGTCTTCATCGGGCCGCCCCACCGAGTCTTAGCAGAGCCCAGGGTGTGGTCGGAACGCCTTATGGTGGCTGAAGTTCCGGAGCGCGTGAATTTGCGGCATTTCCCGAGCTTGGCCGCGAATGGCGTCTCGCTTTCGCCCGATTTGACCGTGTAGAGAGGAGGCGATGTCGGCTGACCCGCCGAATCTTTGCAAATGCGTAGACTAGGTTGGGAGCGTTGTGTTGGCCCGCCAACTGGATTTCGTCGGCAAGACCGGCGCCGCCTATCGTTACACCGCCCTGGAGAATGACCGCATTCCGCCGATGGCGGGGGCGAATTATGTCATTTCCGATACCGGCCCCGAGGCCGAGATCCGGCTTCTGTTCGCCGGAGAGACGGAGAACGTCATGGGCGACGACCTGATCGCTCGCCTCCGGGATGTCCGGCGGCGCTGGCCGTTGGCTGAACTGCTGCTGCGGCTGAACGTGCGCCGCGCCGTGCGGCTGGCCGAACGGGACGATCTGGTGGCCGCCCATCTGCCGCCGCTGAATGATGCGCCCGAGCCGCCATCCCTGACCGAGGAACGGACCTCGCCCGGCGCCTGACGCCGGGGGTGGCGGGACTGTCAGGAATTTCGTGTGTGGGCGGCCCCTGACATGCCGTGAAACTGGGCTAGTCTCGGGCCATGAAGACTCTGCTGATCATCTATCACTCCCGCACGGGCGGGGCGCGGCAGATGGCCGAGGCGGCGGCGCAGGCGGCGCGGGACACCGACGGGATCAGGGTCCGGCTCCTGGCGGCGGGTGCGGCTGAGGCCAGCGACCTGCTCGAAGCTGAGGGCTACATCTTCGCCTGCCCGGAAAACCTGGCGGCCATATCCGGTGAGATGAAGGCCTTTTTCGACCAGGCCTATTATCCGGCGCTGGGGCGGATCGAGGGCCGTCCCTATGCCCTGCTGGTCTGCGCCGGCAGCGACGGGGAGAATGCCGTGCGGCAGATGGCCCGCATCGCCACTGGCTGGCGGCTCAGGCCTGTGGCCGACCCGATCATCGTCTGCACCAGGGCCCAGACGCCTGAGGCGATCCTGGCCCCAAAGCAGCTGAGCGCTGCGGAGCTGGCGCCCTGCGCAGACCTGGGGGCGGCCCTGGCGGCGGGGCTGGCGCTGGGGGTGTTCTGAACCCCCGGGCGCCTCTGACCCCGCCCCTCAGATCTCGGTGACCGGCAGGCGCAGATAGACCCGACCATCCCGCTCGGGCGGGGGCATCTCGCCGGCCCGGATGTTCACCTGCAAGGAGGGCAGGATCAGGTTCGGCGGGGCCAGGGTGGCGTCCCGGGCTTGCCGGCGGGCGACGAAGTCGGCCTCGGTCACACCCCCGCGCAGGTGGATGTTCTCCGCCCGCTGGGCCGCTACGGTGGTTTCCCAGACATGGGTCCTGCGGCTGTCGCTGAGATAGTCGTGGCCGACAAAGATCCTGGTTTCCGGGGGCAGGGCCAGGATCTTCTGGATGGACCGATAGAGGGTGGCGGCGTCCCCGCCGGGGAAGTCGGCCCGGGCGGTGCCGTAGTCGGGCATGAACAGGGTGTCCCCCACATAGGCCGCCCCATCGATGAGATAGGTGACGCAGGCCGGGGTGTGGCCAGGGGTGTGCAGGACGCGGATTTCCGTCCCGCCCAGCATCAGGGTGTCCCCCTCCCGAACCAGCCGGTCGAAGACCGCCCCGTCGGGGCGCACATCGTCGGCCCCAAACACCTTGGCGAAATGGCCCTGAACTTCAGTGATGTGGACCCCGATCACCACCTGGGCGCCGGTGACCTGGCGCAGGTGCGCGGCCGCCGACAGATGGTCGGCATGGGCGTGGGTCTCCAGGATGTAGGTCAGAGTCAGACCCCGGGCCTCCAGGGCGCGGAGCACGTCCGCCATCTGCTCGCGGGAGACCTTCGCGCCCTTGGGCTCATAGTCCAGGACCGGGTCGATCACGGCCGCCTGGCCGGTCGCCTCGTCCCAGACCAGATAGGTGACGGTCGAGGTCGCCTCGTGGAAGAAGCTCAACTGCTGAACGGACATCGGGTTCTCCTTTTCCGCCCCTTATATATGCATAGTTACTAATATAGCAATCGCTGCCATGAACATGGCGAGGAGCACGCTGCTGGAAGGCTATCGGCCCGAACAGATCGCCTATGGCGCCGGCGGACCTCATTGCCCTCGTCGCCCGCAGGCCAGCCTAGAGGCAAGCGTCAGACCTCCTAAGGGATGGGCTGGCCGCGAAAGATGTCGCAGAGCGTATCGATGATCCGCGCGGCGGCGGGGTCGGTCAGGCGATAATAGATGGTCTGGCCCTCTCGTCTTGTGCCCACCACGCCCTCGGCCCGCAGCTTGGCCAGGTGCTGGGAGGCCGCCGATTGGGCGAGCCCCACATGCTGGGCGAGTTCCCCCACCGAGCACTCCCCGTCGCCGAGCCGGCACAGGATGATGAGCCGCTGCTCGCTGGACATCAGCTTCATCAGCCGGGCGGCGGCGGCGGCGCTGGCCTCCAGGGCCGCGAGTTCGGCCGGATCCGGCATCTGGGAGGGGGGGGGCGGTGCGGGTGGCCTTGCTCATGCTCTCAAGTTTTCCAGGCGCGCTAGTGGGGCGACCGTACGCCCGGGCCGGTGGCCGGTCGTCCGTCGTCCCTCAGAACCACATAGATGGCCGGTATGACCAGCACCGTCAGCAGGGTGGATGAGGCCAGGCCAAACAGCAGGGAGATCGCCAGGCGGCAGAGTCCCGGGATCAAAAGCCGAGAGTGGGAAGTTCAGGGCGCCGTGGATGCGCTCGGCAGCGAACTCGGCGGGCTCGCGCACATCGATCAGCACGATCTGCCGGGCCAGGGGGAAACGGGGCGGCTCATGTGGCCGAGATTATAGTAGAGGGGTGATCTGAGCGCCCAAAACTAGCGGGCGCGCCCCCGGTGGATCTTGTAGAACACGCCGCCTTCATCCTCGCCGGAGAGTTCGAGAACGCCCTCGATGGTCTTCACACCGTAGTCGAATTCGACACCTCTTTCGGTCCTCACCTCAATGAACTGCATCGGGCTTGGATTGAGGTGGAACGGGCAGTCTGGCGGATAGGCCAGCAGGACGAAATGGGTCTGGGTCCTGCCGTTCTGCAGGGGCATCATATAGCCCGAGACCTTGATCCGCTTGCCGTCGAGGGCCAGCACCCCGGGAGGGAAGTCCGGCTTGGACATCAGATAGCCGCGGGAGTCGATGCGGCTGATCTCCTTGGTGGATTCCAGCAGGGCCCAGGAAATGCCGCCGCGGGGCGTCGGGGCCGGCTGCCAGACGCTCTCGGTAGGCGCCGCAGGACGGGTTTGAAGCGCCGCCCCGGCGGGGGCAGTCTGGAGCGTCAGGGACAGGGCGAGGGCCAGCAACAGCCGGACGAACATCAAGGCAGCTCCTTATCGGGTGTCGGCAAGGGTCCTGGCGATATCGACCCGGAAGACCTTGAGGGCGGGGATCAGGGCCGCCAGGGCGCCCATGCCGATGGCGGCCAGCACTATGGCCAGTTCAGCCGGCTCGAAGCGCGCGCCGGTCAGCCCCATGTCCTGCAACTGAGGGAAGGTTGCCGCCGCCGCCGCCACCACCCCGTGGCCGACCGCCACCCCAAGCAGGGCGCCGGCGGCGGCGAGCAGCACGCCCTCCAGGATGATGTGGCCGAAGATGGCAGGGGGGCGAGCGCCCATGACCCGCAGCATGGCCATGTCCCCCTCCCGCTGCCGCAGGGCTGAATAGAGGGCGACGAAGATCGACAGGCCGCTGGTGGCCATGAGGAGCACGGCGAAGGCCCGGACCGCGTCGATACCCACCCCCAGGAGGGACAGCAGGCGAGTCATCTCCACCGCCGGAGCAGCGGCCTGGAGCTGGGTCTGTTTGTTGATGAAGCTGGGCAGGCGGACCGCCGCCATGGACGAACGGTACTTGATCAGGAGGGCGGTGACCTCGAGTTCGCCGCCGCCGTGGGCCGCATGTTCGCCCTCAGCCCCATGATCGTGGTCCTCGGCCGCGTGATCCTGATGCCGGTCCCCGTCATGATCATGGTCGTTGTGATCATGGCCCGTGTGAGCGGGGGCCTCGGCGGCGCCTTCAGCCGCAGGCGGGGTAAAGCCATGGGCGGCCCAGATACTGCCGACCGGGGTGATGATCAGGCGGTCGAGCACCGTGCCGGTGGGCGCCAGAATGCCCACCACCTCATAGGGGGTCTCCGCGTGCTCGTGGCCATCGCCGGACAGGCCGTGGGAGCCGACGAACTTCTGGCCGAGGCCGGCTCCGGTCTGCCGCGCCACCTGGGCGCCCAGCACGGCCTGATGGTTCCCCGTGAAAACCCGGCCCTGGGCGATGATTCCTCCGAAGTGGTCTATATAGGCCGCCTCGGTTCCAACAATTCGGTAGCCGCGGAAGGAATCCCCCAGGGCGAGGGGAATGACCTCCGCCACCGTTGGATCCGACCGCAGCATGTCGACCGTGGCCAGGGGGATGTTCCCGGTGGGCACGTCGACCTGGTAGATGCTGGACAGGATCAGCTGCAGGGGAGAGCCCTTGGCGCCGACCACCAGGTCGATGCCCCGGGCGTCGCGCTCGAACCGCTCACTGAGCTGGCTGGAGAACAGCACCAGGATCACCAGGGTGGCGACACTGAGGGTCAGCAGAAGAATGTTCAGCGCCGTATTCAGCGCCCGGTCCCGGAGATAGGCGAGGGAAAGGCCAGCCAGGGTCATGCGCTCACTCCGGGGGCGGCCAGGGTGATGGTGCGGGAGAACCGTTCCCTCAGGCGGTTGTCGTGGGTGGCGATCAGCAGGGTTGCGCCGGTGGCGTCGGCCGTCTCCAGCAGCAGGTCGGCCATGGCCACGGCATTGGCGTCGTCCAGGGCCGAGGTCGGCTCGTCGGCCACCACCAGGGCCGGCTGGGCGCACAGGGCGCGGGCGATGGCGGCGCGCTGGCCCTCACCCTGGCTCAGCTCCCGGGGCCTTGCATCGGCCCGATGGGTCAGTCCGACCTGGGCGATCAGCCTGTCAATGAGCGCGGGGTCGCTGCGCCCCAAGGCCAGGGTCTGGGCCAGGGCGAGGTTCTGGCGGACGCTGAGCGCCCCGATCAGCCGCAGGGTCTGGAACACCACGCCGATGGTCCTGCGCCTCAGCTGGTCCCGCTGGGCGGCGGGCAGGGCGGACATGGGCTTGCCATCGATCTTCACATCTCCCGCCGAGGGGGTGATCAGGCCGGTGATTATGTTGATCAACGTGGTCTTGCCGCTGCCCGAGGGTCCCAGCAGCAAGGTGTGCTCGCCCCGAAGGGCGGTGAAGGCCGGCGCGGCCATGACACAGCGTCCGGCGATGTCATGGCGGAGGTCGCGGACCTCGATCAGCGGTTCGGCGGTCGTCGTCATGCGATCGGCGCGTCGATGTCCAGATGTGAGAGGGGGAAACTGTTAGCGCGAGGCGACCGTCTGGCGGCTGCTGGCCCGGGCCAGCCGGATGTCATCCGGACCCGGGTCAACCTTGATGGCGAAGCGGGTGATGAGCGCCGCCCCGCCGGCCATGATATCCTTTTCCCGCATGGCGTCGCGGGCCGCGGCATCGGCCTTGCGAGGTTCGTCGGGGGCCATGTCCCGATAGTTGAAATAGGCCGACATGGGGCCGTAGTCGAAGCCGTGCTGGTCACAGGCCTGGGCCGCCCCGGCGCCGAAGGCCATGCAGAGACCGAGCAGAAGGGCGGCGCGCATGCAATTTTCTCCCAACGACCTGGGGGAATGTTACAAAGAAACACCGCCCGTGACGACAGCTGATTGCGGGACAAAGGGAATTCTTGCGCAACTGGTCTGGTCCATAGCGGAAGCCGCGCGTCCTGAAGGCGATTTCCGCCGATATCCGCTCCCATTCTTCGCTCGGCCCGGCCAAGCGAACCCCAGCCGAACAGAGTCGATCCCCATGCGCCAGTTCGCCGAACTCGCCTACCATGTGACCCCCCTGGGGGCGCTGAGCCTGCGCCGTCGACGGATGCTGGAACTGGATATCGACGTGCTGGAGGTGAAGCTCGGGGAGGCGTTTCTGATGTCCAGCCTGTTCACGGCCGGCGAGCGGGCCCTGGCGAACCTGGCGGTCGCCGCCGCGCCAGAGGGGCCGTTGGACGTCCTGGTGGGCGGCCTTGGCCTTGGCTATACGGCGGCGGCGGCCCTCGATCATGCCCGGGTGCGCAGCCTGCTGGTGGTTGACCTTCTGCCAGAAGTGATCGGCTGGCATGAGGCTGGTCTGGCGGATCTTGGTCCAAGGCTGGTGGCCGATCGCCGCTGCCGCCTGCAGGAAGGGGACTTCTTCGCCATGGCCCGCAGCGGGGAAGCGCCGGCCCCAGGGCGCTTTCATGTGGTGGCCGTGGACATCGACCACTCCACAGAAGCCTGGCTGACCGCCGCCAATGGGGACCTCTATACCGAGGCCGGACTGCGCAGCCTGAAGTCATGGCTGCACGAAGGCGGCGTGTTCGCCCTCTGGTCGGACGCCGCCCCTGACGCGGAGTTTCTGGCGCGGATGAGGCAGGTGTTCGCAAGGGGGGAGGCCGAGGTGGTGGCTTTTGACAATCCCCTGCGGGAGTCTGAGGAGACCTGCACCATCTACCGGGGATGGGCCGATTGATCGCCCCGGACGCCTCTGAGGTCAGTGAGCTGCACCGTGAGCGCCTGGAGACAGTGACGGGCCTGCTCCTGGCCCATGGCGCCCGCAGCGTCTGTGACCTGGGATGCGGTACCGGCGCGCTTCTGGAACGCCTGATCGATGAGCCGCAGGTCGAGCGCCTGATCGGGGTCGAGCAGTCCCTGCCGGCCTTGGAGCGGCTTCAGGGCCGCCTGGGCGCTCGAGCTGCGCCGCCGCGCCTTCGGCTCCTGCATGGCGCATTCACGGTTCCCGATCCGCGGCTGGCGGGCCTGGACGCTGCGGTGATGATGGAGACCCTGGAGCATGTGGACCCTGAACACCTGTCGCTGGTGGAGCGGGCGGTGTTTGTCGCCGCCAGGCCTCGGCTGGTGGTGATGACCACGCCCAATGCGGAGTGCAATGGGCTTCTGGGCGTGCCGCCGCACCGGTTCCGCCACCCCGACCATCGCTTCGAGTGGCCAAGGGCCCGTTTCGCCGCCTGGGCTCAGGGGGTCGGCGCACGCCAGGGGTACGCCGTCAGCCTCGGGGGCATCGGCTGGAGCCATCCCCGGTTCGGTGCGCCCACCCAGACCGCCTGCTTCACCCGCCCCTAGACCCGCAGGCCCCACCCTCAAGCCTGACCATAGGCCCAAGGCTGGAGTGCGGGGCCTGTGGCCCAAGCGGGAATCGGTTTCCAGGCCGCTCGCGGGCCGTTATGACGAATCGATCTGAGACGTGGCCTGTTCCGCCAGGGGGCGGCGGGTGGAGTCCCAGCCAGCCTGGGCCCTTGGCTGCAATGCGGGGCTTCGACCAACCGAGGAGGGGGCGTGGAGCACCCAGTCGCGCCTGACACCGCAGAGCTTGGCCGTGGTGATCTGCGGTCTGGCCAGGCGCCAGGCCTGTCGCTGGTGATCGCCGTCCTCAACGAGGCCGAGAATGTCGCCGCGGTCACGGCCGACTGTCTGGCCCAGCTGGCCGGCATCGGTCCCCTCGAGATTGTCTATGTGGACGATGGCTCCACGGACGGCACAGCCGAGGTGATCCGGGACCTGGCCGCCCGGCATCCCGAGGTTCGCCTGGTCTCCCATGATCGCTGCTGCGGCAAGTCGCAGGCGGTGCGCACCGGGGTCATGGCCGCCCGGGCGCCCTGGGTGGGCACCCTGGACGGGGATGGTCAGAATACTCCCGGCGACTTGGGCGACATGCTGGCCCTGGCCCTGGCCGCAGAGGGGCGTCGCCCCCTGGTGGCGGGGGTCCGGGTGCGCCGGGACGATCCGTGGCCGCGACTGGTGGCCACACGCCTGGCCAATGGGTTTCGCGCCCGGGTGCTCAATGACCACTGCCCGGACACCGGTTGCGGGGTGAAGCTCTTCGCCCGGGAAGACTTTCTGAAGTTGCCCTGTTTCGAGGGCATGCACCGGTTCCTGCCGGCCCTGTTCCAGGCCTATGGCCATCCGCTCATCAACCACCCCGTGACACACCATGCACGGCTGCACGGGGTGTCGAAGTACACCAATCTCGGCCGGGCCCTGGTGGGGGTCGGCGATCTGCTGGGGGTGATCTGGCTGAAAAGCCGGATCCGCCCGCCGCACATTACGGAAACCCGTCCATGAGCCTGCTGGGTGACGACCGGTTGAGCCTGAAGGGGGCGCTGCTCCTGCTGGCGGCTGCCCTGGTGATCCTGGCCCCGGGCATCTCGGGCCTGCCGCCGGTCGACCGCGACGAGTCCCGCTATGCGGTGGCGACCACCCAGATGCTGACCAGCGGGGACTACATCGACATCCGCTTCCAGGACCAGCCCCGCTATCTGCAACCGGCTGGGGTCTATTGGCTGCAGGCCCTGAGCGTGGCCACCTTCAGCGACCCCGAGGCGCGGCAGATCTGGGCCTTCAGGCTCCCGTCCCTGACCGCAGCCCTGGCGGCCGTCCTGGTGACGGGGGTGATGACCAGCCTGTGGTTCGGCGCCTGGGCCGGGCTGCTGGCGGGCCTGCTGCTGGCCTCGTGCATGGCCCTGGGCTTTGAGGCGCGGATCGCCAAGACCGACGCCGCCCTGCTGGCCGCGGTGACGATCGCCCAGTTCGCCTTCATGCGGGTCTATACGGGCGCCGCCAGGACCCGCTGGCCGGCCCTGGTGTTCTGGACCGCGCTGGGGGTTGGCGGAATGCTCAAGGGTCCGATCATTCTGCTGGTGGTCGGACTGGCGGCCGTGGCCCTGGCGGCCTGGGATCGCAGCCTTGCCCGGCTGACGCCCTTGAAGCCCCTTTGGGGTCTGCCCCTGGCCCTGTTGATCGCCGCCCCCTGGTATGTGGCCATTGGCCTGGCCACGGACGGCGACTTTTTCCGCGTAGCGATTGGCGGCAATCTTCTGCACAAGGTTGGAGTCAGTCAGCAGTCCCACGGGGGACCGGTGGGCTACCACCTGATGGGGTTCGCCTTGACCTTCTGGCCCGGCGCCCTGCTGGCGGCGCTTGCGGTCCCCTTCGCCTGGCGGGAGCGGAGGCGCCCTGAGATCCGGTTCCTGATCTGCTGGATCATTCCGGCCTGGCTGGTGTTTGAGTTCGTCTCCACCAAACTGCCGCACTATGTGATGCCGGCCTTCCCCGCAGTGGCGGCCTTGACCGCCGCGGCCATCACCTCGGCGTCCGGGCCTGCGCCGTCCCGGTGGCTGAAGGCGCTGTTCGGGGCGTATTTTGTCCTCTGGCTGGCGGTCAGTCTTTTGGTCAGCCTGCTGGCCCCGGGCGGGGTCTGGTATTTCGAGAACCGGCTGGAGCCCGTGGCCATCCTGTTGAGCGTCGCGGCCCTCGGAGCGGTGGGGGTGATGACCTGGCGGGTCTTCTCCGGGCGCCCGGATCAGGCGGTCCTGGCTGGCGCCGCAGCCTCGGCCCTGGTGGCGCTCAACACCTATGGCCTGACCTTGCCGCGCCTGGAGGCCCTGTGGCTCAGTCCTCAGATCGCCCAGGCCGCCCGCAGCGTGGTCCCGGCCTGCGAGCAGCCCATTATCGTCAGCGCCCCCTATCATGAGCCCAGCCTGGTGTTCCTGAACGGTCCGACCTTCACCCGCCTCACCCCAACGCCGGAACTGGCGGCGGAGGCCTTGCAGGCATCGGGGACCTGTGGCGTCGCCGTCATCGGCGCGCGCCAGCGGGAGGGGTTCCTTCGCCGGGCCGCTGAGCTGGGGCTCTCCCCACAGAAGGTCGGCGCCGTGGTCGGTCAGAACTACTCCGACGGCGAGGACCTGGATCTGACCCTGTTCGTGACTCTTCCCGCCACGGCGGAGGGACCCCTTGCCCCCTGAACCCAAGCCAGGGCGTCTGGGGGCGATGGTCGCCGTCGGCGCCCTGTCCCTGGTGACCCTGCTGGGATTCACAGCGCCCTTCCTGCCGCTGGGGGATGCGGAAACCCTGGCCCGGACGGTAGACACCCTGGGCGAGGGACCTATGGCCCCCTTGATGGGCATCGTCGCCTACGCCGCCCTGGCCAGCCTTGGGGCGCCGCAGTTCGTGCTGATCACCGCCCTGGTGCTGGTGTTCGGCCCCTGGGCCGGATTTGCCTATAGCTGGATCGGCAAGATGATCGCCTGCACCTTGGGCTTTCTCGTCGGGCGGCGGTTTGGCGCCCGCCTGCTGGTGCAGCACCAGTCCCAGTCCATCGCCGCCCTGATGATGGGGCTGGCCAGACGGGGCTTCTGGGTCAGCGCGGGAATCCGGCTGGCGCCCACCGTGCCGTCGGTGATGGTCAACATCGCCGCCGGGGCGACGCCGATGGGCTATTGGCCGTTTATCGCCGGAGCCGGCGTGGGCAGTCTGCCCAAGATGGCGCTGATGGTGTTCGGCGGAGCGGCGGCGATTGAAGCCCTGAGGACCGGAGACCCCGGCGCCTGGGCCGCCTTGGGCTTGGCGCTCGCCCTGATGCTGGCCCTGTTCCTGGCGGTTCGGATCTGGCGGCGGCGGCTGACGCCCTGAACCGGAAGCTATGCATCGGGGGCGTGGAGCCCCTGAACCCTCAGGATGAGCGTCGCCGTCATCGGCGAGGAAGACCACGGCTCCCAGGGCGCCGAGGTCGGAATTCTGGCTGTCCGCTGAGCGGCCGGCGAAGGTAAAAGACCTGTCTGTGGCGGGCTTCTGATGCTAACGGTCAGGCTCGATTCAGACAGGGTGAACATCATGAAAGCGCTTTCTGCAGGACTCGCCGCCCTGGCTGTCCTGGCCGCAGCGCCCGCCATGGCGGGGGACCAGGACTTCACCCTGGCCAACGGCACCGGCTACACCATTGAACAGGTCTATGTGGCCGCCAGCCGCTCGGACAACTGGGAAGAAGACGTCCTGGGCGCCGATGTCCTGGCCAATGGCGAGGAGGTCTACATCCTGTTCGACGCCGCCGAGGGCGAATGCGACTTCGACCTCAAGGTGGTCTATGACGATGGCGAAGAAGCGACCTGGTCGCGCCTGAACCTCTGCGCAATCTCGACCGTGTCGATCTTTTACAACCGCGCCACAGGTCGGACCTGGGCCGAAACCGAATGACTGCTTAGCCAAGCCTCTGGGTACAGGGAGCATGACGGCCCTGCGAAGGGGTGGGGGACCGGGCGCTGGCTTGCAATGTTATATCATAGCATTCAAATGGCTCCATATGTGATGGAGATGGGTATGGCCACCAACCGCAATGGCAGGTCTGGCGCTGGATCGCTTTGCGCCCACGAGTCCCGGCGGCTCATGGAGTTCGCGGAGCGTGAGGATTTCGACCGGGCGCGGCGGGTCATCGAGGGCGCCGTGGCCGAAGCTGAGCGGCAGTGGATTCCCCTCAGCGCCACGGCCAAGGCCCTGGCGTTCGCTCTGGGGGATCTTAGCGGCCGGGGCGGACGCGCGGCTGACCTGGCCGTCGCCCTGGAAGAGGCCGCTGCTCGGCTCCGCGCCGGACCCCGGGAACCGGGGCCACATTGAGTCAAACGACCATTACCGTCAGCATATTCTAGGGGACACCGCATGCTTTCCAGCCAGACCTTCCAGATTCGCCCGCTGCCGACCCTGGTTTTCGGGGTCGATTCGAGCCTCGATCTCGCCAGCCATGTGAAGGCCCTGGGCCGGACCGCGGCTCTGATCGTCACTGACAAGGGGCTGATGGCCAGCGGCGCGGCTGTCGCCCTGCTGGATAAGCTGGCGGCGGACGGCGTCCAGGTGGAGGTGTTCGACGGGGTGTCGGCCAATCCCACCGACGAAAATGTCGAGGCCGGAGCCCATCGGCTGCGGGCCCTGGGCCATGCGGCTGTGGTCGCCCTGGGGGGTGGATCGTCCATGGACTGCGGCAAGGCGATCGCGCTTCTCGCCACCAATGGCGACAAGGTCACCGATCTGCAGACCCGCGGGCCCAAGCAACCCGGCGTGCCGGTGATCGCCGTGGCGACCACGGCCGGCACCGGGTCTGAGACCAATTCGGCCTGCGTGATCACCAACACCGCCCTGGGGCGCAAGACCTATGTCATGCATCCGAGCATCGTGCCGGTGGTGTCGGTGCTGGACCCCAAGCTGACCCTGGGCCTGCCCCGCTATCCCACCGCCACCTGCGGCTTTGATGTTCTGACCCACGCCATCGAAGCCTTCACCTCGAACCGCACCACCCCCTATTCGGACGCCGTGGCCCTGGGGGCCATCGAGCTGGTCGCCCGTCATGTGCGCCAGGTGGTGGAGGACGGTTCGGACCTGGAGGCCCGCTCGCAGATGCTGCTGGCCTCCAGCATGGCGGCCATCGCCTTCAACGTGTCGGGGCTGGGCGCCGCCCATGGAACCGGCCATGCCCTGTCGGCCCGGCTGAACGCCGCCCACGGCCAGACCCTGGCCACCATGCTGCCCCATGTGATGGCCTATAATCTGGATGTCTGTGCGGCCAAGTACGCCAAGGTGGCTGAGGCCCTTGGGGCGGCCAAGCCCGGGGCTTCGGTGGACGCTCAGGCCCAGGCCGCCATCGACGCCGTGGTCTGCCTGCGCGAGGACATCGGCATCAACCGGTCGATCCGCGACCTGGGGGGCACAGATGACCTGCTGGCGCTGCTGGTGGGCGACGCCCTGGCCGACGGAGTGAATCTGAGCAATCCCCGTCCGGTGGACGCTGCCGCCATCGAGGCCCTCTACAAGGCCGCCTGGTAGTCCGCTTCAGGGCCGGTTTGGCCGGACGGCTGCGGCGGTCAGGTCTGCGATCTGCCGCAGCCTCTGGCGATAATCTGCGAGCTCCAGGGGGCCATCGGGGCCCTGCTTGGCGCCCCGGGCGGCGGCGAGCAGGGTGTCGACCACGGGCTGAGCGCTGAGGCCTGCGGCTGAAAGATCGATCTCTCCCCGCTCATCGGCCGTCCGGAACACCCGCAGGAGCCGCTCGGCATAGGCCGCGTCGGCGGCCCGGCCCAGGTCAGCGCCGATCCGGGTGCGGGTGGCGTCAAGCTCCAGCAGATGTTCCGACCGGGCATAGCGCTCATGGGCCTTGCCACATTGGGCGTCGAGCAGCAGGTACAGCCGGTCGGCGAAGGGCAGGTCGGCGGCCTCGGCATGGTCGCAGCTGCAGCCGAGCTCGGCCAGGGTGCGGGCGTGCATGGCCCGGAACACCGCCTCCTTGCCGTCGAAGTAGAGATAGAGGGTGCCCTTGGCCACGCCGGCGGCCCGGGCGATATCGTCCATGGCGGTGCGGCGAAACCCGAAGGCGGCGAACAGCTGCTGGGCGGCGTCCAGAATGGCGGCGGTCTTGCCGCGGGCCTCGGCGAGGTCGCGGGCCTCTGGGACGGGTTCAGGCATGGGACTTCCTTGGCGCAAGCCGCGATTGACAGCAAGCCAGCTGCTGCACAAAATGACTGTATAGACCAATCCGGTCATTTTTCCGGCTTTCGATCGAGACATCGCCGTGGCCGCGCCGGCTCAAGGACATTTTCCATGACCCTCACCCGTCAGATCCATCTCGTGCGCCGCCCGCAGGGAGTCCCCACCCTGGACGACTTTGCCCTGGTGGAGGCTCAGGTGGCCGACGCCGGGGAGGGCCAGGTGCAGGTCGAAGCCCTGATGATGTCGGTGGATCCCTATATGCGCCCCCGCCTGGACGCCGATCAGCCGCTGAACGCGCCTCTGCTGGGCGGCGGCATCGGCCGGATCGTCCAGTCTCGCCATCCCCGGTTTGCACAAGGCGACCTGGTGCGCCATGGCGCCGGTTTCCAGGCGCGGTTCCTGTCCGAGGGCAAGGGACTGTCGGTGCTGAAGCGCGATCCGGCTCTGCCCCTCAGCGTCTATCTGCATGCCCTCGGCGCGACGGGCATCACCGCCTATGGCGGCCTTCTGGAAACCGGGGCTCTCAAGGAGGGCGAGCAGGTGTTCATCTCCACCGCCGCCGGCGCTGTGGGTTCGGTCGCCGCCCAGATCGCCAAGATCAGAGGGTGCTATGTGGTCGGCTCCACCGGCGCCGATGACAAGGCCGCCTGGCTGCGGGACGAGGTCGGCCTGGACGCGGTGATCAATTACAGG
Organism: uncultured Caulobacteraceae bacterium; assembly: GCA_947085575.1. Lineage (GTDB taxonomy): Bacteria > Pseudomonadota > Alphaproteobacteria > Caulobacterales > Caulobacteraceae > Phenylobacterium. Next base: position 71,913 of record CAMTXB010000022.1, on the reverse strand, counting down.
ACCCAGGACCTGGCCCAGGCCCTGAAGGACGCCACGCCCCGGGGGATCGATGTCTATTTCGAGAATGTCGGCGGCGCCCACCTGGACGCTGTCCTGCCGCGCATGAATGTCCGCGGCCGCACTCCGGTCTGCGGCATGATCTCCACCTATAACGGGGGCGGCGAGGGGGTGAAGAACCTGTTCAATCTCATCTATGGCCGCATCCGCATGGAGGGCTTCGTGGCCAGCGACTTTGGCCATCTCAACCCAGCCTTCCTGGCCGATATGGCCGGCTGGCTGAAGGACGGACGGGTGAAGTATCAGGAGACCATACTGGCGGGGTTTGAGCGCGCCCCCGAGGGCCTGATCGGGCTGTTCTCCGGCGTCAACAGCGGCAAGATGCTCATCCATAATGCGGATTAGGCCGGTCCGGACCGGCGGCAACCTGTTGCCGGGCCTTCAGTCCGGAATGAACAACACACTGAAATCCTTGGGAGACCCCAGATGACCTTCGACATGAACACCACCGGCCTTCAGCTGCGATCCCTGGTCAAGTCCAGCGGTGAGCTGGAGCTGTCCCTGGCTCGCGTGCCGGTCCAGCCCCCGGCGGATGGGGAGGTCCTGGTGCGGATCAAAGCCTCTCCCATCAACCCTTCCGATCTGGGCCTGCTGGTGAGCGCGGCCGATATGAGCCAGGCCAAGGCCAGCGGCACGGCCGAGAGCCCGGTGATCACCGCGCCGATTCCGCCGGCCTATCTGAAGGCCATGGCCGCGCGGCTGGACGAGTCCATGCCCGTGGGCAATGAGGGCGCGGGCGTGGTGGTGGCGGCCGGGGCGGGGGCCGAGGCCCTGCTGGGCAAGACCGTGGCCATGCTGGGCGGGGCCATGTATGCCGAGTACCGCACCCTGCGGGCCGCCGACTGCCTGCTGCTGCCCGACGATGTGACGCCGGCCGAAGGCGCGTCTTGCTTTGTCAACCCGCTCACGGCCCTGGGAATGGTCGAGACCATGCGCCGGGAGGGCCATGCCGCCCTGGTCCATACGGCCGCAGCCTCGAACCTCGGTCAGATGCTGAACCGTCTCTGCCTCAAGGACGGGGTGGCGCTGGTCAATATCGTCCGCAGCCCGGCGCAGGCTGAACTGCTCAGGGGCCAGGGGGCCGTCCATGTCCTGGACAGCACCTCGCCGACCTTCGGTGAAGACCTCGTCGAGGCCCTGGTCGCCACCGGGGCGACCCTGGCCTTTGACGCCATCGGCGGCGGCCGGCTGGTGGGCCAGATCCTCACCGCCATGGAGGTGGCGGCCAACCGTAAGGCGACCGAATACAGCCGTTATGGCTCGGCGACCTATAAGCAGGCCTACATCTATGGCGGTCTCGACACCCGACCGACCGAACTGAACCGGGGCTTTGGCATGTCCTGGGGAGTCGGCGGATGGTTGCTGACGCCGTTCCTCATGAAGATCGGCGCCGAGGCCGCTCAGGGCTTGCGCCAGCGGGTGGCGTCAGAGCTCAAGACCACCTTCGCCAGCCACTACACCGCCGAGATCTCCCTGGCCGAAGCCCTGCAGCTGGACATCCTGGCGGCCTATAACCGCCGGGCGACCGGGGAGAAGTACCTGATCAATCCCAGCAAGAAGACGAGCTGAGCCTGAGCGGGGCCCCAGCCGGTCCATTGGCGCCGAGGGCTCTGGCCCCGGCGTACAGGACCGGCGGGGCGTGGCCGTCATGCGGCTGGCGCGCACTCGGGGGCGTCTCGGAGAGCGTAAGGTTTGGAGGCCTGGCCCGGAATCGAACCGGGGTGCACGGATTTGCAATCCGCTGCGTAACCACTCCGCCACCAGGCCATCCGGTCGACGCGTCCTATTCGGGCGCGCCGTCTTGTGCGGAGGCGGATCGCTAACAGAACCGCCGGCTCGCGGCAATCTCTCTTGCGGCGGGTGATTGCGCTACGGTCCGGGCGGGACCTATAAGCGCGCTTCACCTGCACCGTCCCGAGGTCACATGGTCGACTTCTCCGCCGCCCGTCTGAACATGGTCGACAGCCAGGTCCGGACCAATGATGTGACCGACCTCCGGGTGCAGGACGCCATGCGCGCCATCGCCCGGGAACGCCTGCTGGCGCCGGGCCGGGCCTTCCTGGCCTATGCCGACGCCGAGGTCCCCTATGCCCCCGGGCGCGCCCTGCTGGCGCCGCGGGATGTGGCCAAGCTGCTGCATGCCCTGGCCATTGCGCCGGGTCAGAAGGCTCTGGCGATCGCCGCCCCCTATGGCGCGGCCGTATTTGAGCACGCAGGACTCGATGTAGAGCGTCTTGACGGCGAAGACCTCGGTTCGCCCAAGGCTGGCGCCTATGATGTCATCATCTGCGAAGGCGCCGTGGCGCGGACCCCGGAGGCCTGGACCTCAGCCCTGGCGCCGGGCGGCCGCCTTGCGGTGATCGAGCGGACGGGTCCGGTGGGCAAGGCCGTCGTCTATGCCCAGAGCCCCACGGGCCTGGCGCGGCGGGAGATTTTCGACGCCACCCCAAGCTTCCTTGGCGGCTTTGAGCCAGTGCAAGGATTTGCCTTCTAAGGTGTGCTGCGGCACGCTGGAAAACTCGCGCGTGAATAAAGCTTAAGGTTACGCCCCCTGGCCGAGTTGAGAACAGAGGGCCATATAGGGCGCAGAGTCACATCGCCTTCGTCGGGGACCATCTATGTTCATCAGCCGTCGCGGCGCCTTGCTCGCCGCCGTGTTCAGTGCGGGCCTGTCCCTTGGAGGCCCCGCAGCGGCCGAGTCCCTGGCTGATGCCCTGGCGCTGGCCTACGAGTCCAATCCGGTGCTTCAGGCCCAGCGGGCTTCCCTCCGCGCCCTGGACGAAAGCGTCGTCCAGGCCCGGGCCGGATGGCGCCCCTCGATCAGCGCATCGGCGTCGGGCGCCTATAACGAAACCCGCACCCCCGGCGCCGGGGGGGTGATCGACGTCAATGGGGACGGCATCCCTGATGGAATCGCCGCCGGCGGAATTGTAGAACGGAATTCGGCCAATGGCGGCCTTGCGCTGAACCAGCCGGTGTGGACGGGCGGCCGGGTCGGGTCGGCGGTGTCCGCCGCCCAGGCCGATATCCTGGCCGGGCAGGAGAACCTGCGCCGGATCGAGGCTGAGGTGCTGGGGAACGTCATTGTCGCCTATGTGGATGTGCGCCGAGACCAGGAGGCCCTGCGGATCCGGCAGGACAATGTCCAGGTGCTGACCCGCCAGCTTGAGGAAACCGACGCCCGCTTCGAGGTGGGCGAGATCACCCGTACAGACGTGGCCCAGGCTCAGGCGCGCCTGGCGGCCGCAGAGGCCCAGATGCGGCTGGCCGAGGCCGAACTGGCCATCAGCCGTGCTGAATATGCCGCCCTCGTCGGGCAGAATCCCGGCGATCTCGACCCCGAACCCCCCCTCGCGGCGATCCTGCCGCCCACGGTCGATCAGGCCTATGAGGCGGCCGAGCGGAACAACCCGCAGGTGCGTCAGGCGATTTACGCCGCTCAGGCCGCCGCCGCCCGTGTGGCTGCGGCCCGCGCCGAGCGGATGCCCAACCTGTCCCTGAGCGGCACGGTGGGCTGGAGCGGTCTGGCCGACCCCTTCGAGCCGTCAGACTATTCGCGCAATGTGACCGGACGGGCGACCCTGACCGTGCCGATCTTCACCGGCGGCCTGACCAATTCCCGGGTCCGGGCTGCGCGGGAGCGTGAGACCGCCAGCGAGCAGTCTGTCGAGCAGGCCCGCCGGGCCGCCCAGCAGAACGTCACCCGCGCCTGGAGCCAGCTGCTGGCGGCCCGCGCCAATATCGGCTCCACCGATGTTCAGGTCCGCGCGGCCCGAATCGCCGCCGAGGGCGTGCGCCAGGAGCAGCAGGTGGGCTTGCGCACCACCATCGACGTCCTGAACGCTGAGCAGGAGCTTCGGGCGGCCGAACTGGCCCAGATCACGGCCCGCCGGGATGAATATGTCGCCGCCACTGCGGTGCTGTCGGCCGTTGGCCGGCTGGATGCAGCCCATCTGGCGCCGGAGCTTGCCGCCTATGACCCCCAGGCCAATGGCCGGTCTCTGCGCTTCACCTGGGGCTGGACCCCCTGGGAGGAGCCGATCGGTCTGGTGGACTCGGTGTTCGTGCCTCAGGCGAGAAAACTGGACCGGGACGCGCCGATGACCACAGGCAGCGACCCGCAATAGGTGGCCTTCACCGCGATAACGGCCTTGCGTCGCAAAGCGGAAATTGCAGGATCGTCTTATCGCGCCTAGGCTGGCGCTCGGATTCCCTACCGCATTCAACACGGCGCGCCTCATGTCCGATCAGACGTCCCAAGAACCGACGATGGAGGAGATTCTCGCCTCCATTCGCCGCATCATTTCGGAGGACGACGCGCCTGCGGGCGAGCCGAAGGCCGAGGAGGCCGTTACGGGCTCCGCCGCGCCGGGCCCGGTCGTGAGCTTTGAATCCGAGCCCGAACGGGCGCCGGCCTATGAGCCGCCGGTCGCTGCGCCGGAGGACGACGCCCTGGAGCTCACCGAGCGGGTCGACCAGGTGGGCGACCTCGATGTCTACAGCCCGACGGTCGCGCCGGCGTCTTCGGAGCCTGAGTCGGCGGTTTATTCCCCGCCGCCTTCCAGAAATGAGCCGATCAGCGAGCCGGTCAGGCCGGCGGGTGACGAAGGCCTGCTGAGCCAGACGGCGGCCACGGCGGCGGCCTCGGCCTTTGGCCAGCTGTCGGCGGCCATTGGCATGCCGCGCACCGACCGCACCCTGGAGGATGTCGTCCGTGAGATGCTGCGCCCCCTGCTTAAGCAGTGGCTTGATGACCATCTGCCGCAGATCGTCGAGGCCTCGGTCCGTGAGGAAGTCGAACGCATCGCCCGCGGGCGGGTACGCTAGGCCCTCTGTCTCTCACGCCCTCCGGGGCGTGTGAGTCGCCGAACCCGCCCCGCCCGGGCGGGTTCGTTCGTTTCGACGCCGCAACGGTTTTCCCGCCTCCGCCAAGGCCTGTCTGGACCCCTTGATCCGCCATGCTTGAGAAGACCTTCGATCCCAGGACCGCCGAGCCTCGTCTCTACAAGGCCTGGGAGCAGTCCGGGGCGTTCGCGCCCACAGATGACCCGAACGCGGAGCCGTTCTCGATCGTCATTCCTCCGCCCAATGTGACGGGGTCGCTGCATATCGGCCATGCCCTGAATAACACCCTGCAGGATGTGCTGATCCGGTTCGAGCGGATGCGGGGCAAGGCGGCCCTGTGGCTGCCGGGCACCGACCATGCCGGCATCGCCACCCAGAACATCGTCGAACGCCAGTTGGCCGAGGCGGGCAATATCAGCCGCCGGGACATGGGCCGGGAGGCCTTTGTCGAGAAAGTCTGGGAATGGAAGGCCAAGTCCGGCGGGACCATCGTCAACCAGCTGCGGCGCCTGGGCGCCTCCTGTGACTGGAGCCGCGAGCGCTTCACCCTGGATGAAGGCCTCTCGGACGCCGTGCGCAAGGTGTTCGTCCAGCTCCATAAGGAAGGCCTGATCTACCGCGACAAGCGGCTGGTGAACTGGGATCCGCACTTCCAGACCGCCATCTCCGACATCGAGGTCGAACAGCGGGAGGTCGACGGCGCCTACTGGCACTTTGCCTATCCCCTGGAGGATGGCTCCGGCGAGATCGTCGTGGCCACTACCCGGCCTGAGACCATGCTCGGCGACACCGCCGTGGCGGTCCATCCCGACGACGCGCGCTACAGGCACATGGTGGGCAGGGCCGTGCGCCTGCCCATCGTGAACCGGTCGATCCCCATCATCGCCGACGAATATCCCGATCCTGAAAAGGGCTCGGGGGCAGTGAAGATCACCCCGGCCCACGACTTCAACGACTTCCAGGTGGGCAAGCGCCACAACCTGCCGGTCATCAATGTCCTTGATGACTTCGCGCGGATCAATGAGAACGGGCCGCCGGAATATCGCGGCCTGGATCGGCTTGCCGCCCGCAAGAAGGTGGTCGAAGCCTTCGAGGCGCTGGGTCTGCTGCGGGAGATCGAGAAGACCCGCCATGTCGTCCCCCATGGGGATCGCTCCGGCGCGGTGGTCGAGCCCTATCTCACCGACCAGTGGTATGTGGACGCCAGGACCCTGGCGGCGCCGGCCATCCGGGCGGTGGAGGAGGGTCGCACGGTCTTTGAGCCCCGCAACTGGGACAAGACCTATTTCGAATGGATGCGGAACATCCAGCCCTGGTGCATCTCCCGCCAGCTCTGGTGGGGGCACCGTATCCCGGCCTGGTATGGTCCGGACGGCAAGGCTTTCGTGGCCGAGACCGAGGCCGAGGCCCAGGCCGAGGCCCGCGAATACTATGGCCGTGACGAACCCCTGAAGCAGGACGAGGATGTTCTGGACACCTGGTTCTCCTCAGGCCTTTGGCCGTTCTCCACCATGGGCTGGCCGGAAAAGACCGACGACCTGGCGCGGTTCTATCCCACCCACACCCTGATCACCGGTTTCGACATCATCTTCTTCTGGGTCGCCCGGATGATGATGCAGGCCATTCACTTCACTGGCGAAGCGCCCTTCAAGCGGGTCTTCATCAACGCCCTGGTGCGCGACGCCGAGGGCCAGAAGATGTCCAAGTCCAAGGGCAATGTCCTGGACCCGCTGGAGCTGGTGGACGAGTTCGGCGCCGACGCCCTGCGCTTTACGCTGACGGCCATGTCGGGCCAGGCCCGGGACATCAAGCTCTCGCGCCAGCGGATCGAAGGCTATCGCAACTTCGGCACCAAGCTGTGGAACGCCACCCGGTTCTGCCAGATGAACGGCTGCGCCCGCGCCGAGGGCTTTGATCCGGCGAACCTCAAGCTTCCCCTCAACCGCTGGATCGTGGGCGAGGCCGCCCGCACCAGCCAGGCGGTGACCAAGGCCCTGGATAACTGTGGCTTCGATGAGTCCGCAGGCCTGCTCTACCGGTTCATCTGGAACGTCTATTGCGACTGGTATGTGGAACTGGCCAAGCCGATCCTGAACGGAGAGGACGCTGCGGCCAGGGCCGAGACCCAGGCGACCGCCGCCTGGACCCGCGACGTGATCCTGACCCTGCTGCATCCGATCATGCCCTTCCTCACCGAGGAGCTGTGGGCCGAGACGGCCGGGGAGGGCGCCCCTCGGTCCCATCCGGGCTTCCTGATGACCGCGCCCTGGCCCGACCTGGGCGAGGCGCTGATCGACCGGGCGGCCGAAGCCGAGATCGGCCTGATCATCGCCGCCGTCAGCGAGGGCCGCTCCGTGCGGGCCGAACTGAACGTGCCGCCCGGGGCCCGGCCTGATCTCTTGATCATTGAGGCTAGCGTCGAACAGCGCGACGTCCTTGCCCGCTCGGCGCCGGTGATCTGCCAGACCCTGCGGGTGGCCAGCGTCCAGCCGGTGGATCGGGCGCCGGATGGGGCTATTCCCTTTGTGGTCGAGGGCGCGACTCTGGCCCTGCCGGTGGCCGCCTTCATCGATCTGGCGGCGGAACGGGCGCGGCTCAGCAAGGAGATCGCCGCCCTGGCTGCAGACGTGGAGCGCACGGCCCGGAAACTCGACAATGCCGACTTCGTCGCCCGGGCGCCGGAGGAGGTGGTCGAGGAGAACCGAGAACGCCTGGCCGAGGCGCAGGCCGCCAAGGGCAAGCTCGAAGCTGCGCTGCAGCGGCTGGCCGGCATTGGCTAGGCGCCGGGGCGGGCGTTTTCGCATCTGTGAGGCCTGATGGGATTGTGTCCGGCCTCGCCGAACACATGTTTGCCTCAGCACGCAGCTTATGCTTGTTCACATTGACGATGCGGGGGCTACCTGACCCCCGCGCAGCATTAGGAGAACGCTTATGTCCGAGGCCGCCCTGCCTCCCGGATGGCCTGCCATGTCCATCGCCGACGCCCACGCCCTGCTGACGGCGCCGGGTGTTCCGTTCGAGATGGAAGAGGTCACCGTCCGGGGGGTGACCATGAGGGCCTGGAAGAACTCCCCCCCGTCCCTGCGCTCAGTGGTCGAGGCCGGCCGCGCCCACGGGGAGCGGATCTTCCTGGTCTATGAGGACGAGCGGGTCTCCTTCGAGGCGTTCTACCGGGCGGTGGCGACCCTGGCCAAGGCGTTCGCCGCCCAGGGCGTGGTCAAGGGCGACCGCGTCGCCATCGTCATGCGCAACCTGCCGGAGTGGGTGGTGGCCTTCTATGCCGGCGCCTCCCTGGGCGCCGTCGTCACCCCGCTGAACGCCTGGTGGACCGGATCTGAGCTGGAATATGGCCTGACCGATTCCGGGGCCAAGATCGTCGTCCTGGACGCCGAGCGCTATGAGCGCCTCACCGAGCATCTGCCCAACTGCCCGGACCTGGTGCGGGTCTATGTGTCGCGGGAATCCGACGAGATCGCCCATCCCGGCGTCACCAAGCTCGAATCCATCCTGGGGGAGCCCAACAGCTGGGCGAGCCTGCCGGATCTGCCGCTTCCCGAGGTGGCCATCGACCGGGATGATGACGCCACCATCTTCTACACCTCGGGCACCACGGGTAAGCCCAAGGGGGCGCTCGGCACCCACCGGGGAGTCAATTCCAATATTCTGACGGCGGCCTGCGCCGGCGCCCGGCGGTTCCTGCGCCGCGGAGAGATGCCCCCGGCGCCCGATCCCAATGGGCCGCAGCGCTCCTCCCTGATCTCGGTGCCCTTCTTCCACGTCACCGGCTGCTTTGCGGTGCTGAACCCCAGCCTGTTTGTCGGCGCCAAGCTGGTGATGATGCACAAGTGGGATGTCGTCCGCGCCTTTGAGCTGATCGAGCGGGAGAAGATCCAGTCGGCCGGCGGCGTGCCCACTATCGCCTGGCAGCTGATCGAGCATCCGGCCCGGGCCAATTATGACCTCTCGTCCCTGGAGTCGGTGGCCTATGGCGGGGCGCCCTCGGCCCCTGAGCTGGTCCGTCGCCTGAGCGAGACCTTCCCCAAGTCGCAGCCGGGCCAGGGCTGGGGCATGACCGAAACCTGCGCCACGGTGACCAGCAACGGCGCGGAGGACTATACCAACCGCCCCGACAGCTGCGGCCCGGCCGCCCCGGTGGCTGAGCTGAAGATCGTCGATCCCGCCGACGGCAAGACCGAGCTGCCCATCGGGGCGGTGGGGGAGCTGTGGGCCAAGGGACCGATGGTGGTGAAGGGCTACTGGAACAAGCCCGAGGCCACCGCCCAGACCTTCGTGGACGGCTGGGTCCGCACCGGCGACCTGGCGCGCCTGGATGAGGAGGGCTTCTGCTACATCATTGACCGGGCCAAGGACATGCTGATCCGCGGCGGCGAGAACATCTACTGCGTCGAGGTGGAGAACGTGCTCTATGACCACCCGGCGATCATGGACGCCGCCGTCGTCGGCGTACCCCATCGCACCCTGGGCGAGGAGCCGGCCGCCGTCGTCACCCTGAAGCCCGGCGCCGCGGCCACCGAACAGGAGTTGCGCGCCCATGTGGCCCAGCACCTGGCGGCCTTCAAGGTGCCGATCGCCGTCAAGTTCTGGCACGAGACCCTGCCGCGGAACGCCAATGGCAAGATCCTGAAGAACGAGCTCAAGAAGCTGTTCGAGGACAAGGCCGACGCCTGAGGCATGGGCAGAAAGCGCGCCGACCTGCTGCTGGTCGAGCGCGGCCTGTTCGACAGCCGCGCCAAGGCCCGGGCCGCCATCGAGGCGGGCCGGGTCCTGGCCGGCGGCCAGACGGTCGGTCGACCCGCCGATCTCCTGGATGAGGACGCCGATATCCAGGCGCAGGCGGCCCATCCGTGGGTCGGCCGGGCGGCCCTGAAACTTGCCCATGCCCTGGCGCTCTGGCCCATCCGGGTTGAGGGGCGGCTGGTCCTGGACGTTGGCGCCTCCACGGGGGGCTTCACCGAGGTGTGTCTCAGCCGTGGCGCGGTCCTTATCTGTGCGGTGGACGTCGGCCGGGGCCAGCTGCATCCGAAGATCGCCGCTGATCCCCGGGTCTTCAGCCTGGAAGCCACCGACGCCCGGAATCTCGACCTCGACCAGGTGGGCTTTGCCCCTGAGCTGATCGTCTGTGATGTGAGCTTTATCGGCCTGGCCAAGGCCTTGCCAAGGGTCCTGGCCTTGGCCGCGCCGGGGGCTGATCTGGTGGTCCTGGTCAAGCCTCAGTTCGAGGTTGGACCCTCGGCGGTGGGAATGGGGGGCGTGGTCAGGGATTCCGCCGCCCAGACCCGCGCCCTTGCGGACGCCATATCGTTCCTGGACCAGAGCGGCTGGACCGTGAACGGCTCCAGCCAAAGCCCGATCACAGGCGGCGATGGCAATCTGGAGTATCTGGTCTGGGCGACCAACCGGCCCGGATAGGACAGAGGGCCGCCCACCCGGCGGTGGACGACCCCGCTGTTGAGACGGCGCTCAGAGGTCAGTCGACGACCTGATAGCGCCCCGCGCGGTCGCGGCAGACCCGCACGAAGCGCTTCTGGATCGAGCCGTCCGGCATATAGATCGGGCTCTCGGCGATGCTGCAGCCGTCAGCCCCCGGGCGCTGGGCTACGGAATAGGCGCGGCCGTGGCGGTCATGGGCCTGGCCGAAGGATCCCGACGCCCCATAGCCATAGGGATTGTGGTCATAGGACGAGCCGTAATAGCCCGGCGCGGCCCCGCCCCAGTGACGACCGCCCCAAGGCGCGCTGTAGCCCTGGCCGAAGCGGTTCTGATCAAAATGGCCGCCGCTATGGCGGGTCTGCGGCGTGTGGGTGTCGAAGCCCGGCGCACAGGCGGCGGCCCGGTTGCCAATGGCGGCGCCGGCGGCGGCGCCCAGGGCTCCACCCAGCAGGGCGCCTTCGGTGCGCACGCCCCCGGCGGCGGTGTTGGAGCCGATCACCGCCCCGATGGCGCCGCCGATCAGGGCGCCTGCCGTGCTGCGATTGGTCTGGTCGCGGCGGCAGGGGTCATAATAGGTCTGGCCCTGTGTCTGGCCGTAATAGCCATAGGACTGGGCCGAGGCCAGGGTTGGGGCCATGGCGGCGGCGGCGAGACTGGCGACGCCCGCAACCGCGGCGACGGCGCCCTTGGCGATGGTGGAACGGGTGGACATCGAGGCTCTCCCTTGAGCGGAAACCGTGGACGAGACCGAGGCTTGTCCTTTTCAACGCTGACTATGGCGGGGGTTTCCTGAACGGTCGTTGAGCGGGTCGTTCATCTTCGTTCATCTGGACGGCGAGGCCCCAATCGTGGCGTCAGCCGCCAAAATGTGGAATGGCCCTCTCCATGCGCAGTTCCAGACCCATCCGCCGCGTCTCGACCCCAAAACCCGCCGGCCCTGCGCCGGAGTCCGAGGTGATCATCACCGAGATGGGCGGAGAGGGCGACGGCATGGCGCCGGGACCCATCTTCGCCAGCTTCACCCTGCCGGGTGAACGGGTGCGGGTGTCTGGGACCGGCGAGCGCCGCCGGACCCTGGAGGTGCTTGAGGCCAGCGCCGAGCGCGTCGATCCGCCATGCCCGCACTTTGGTCAGTGCGGCGGCTGCGCCCTGCAACACTGGGCCATGGAGCCTTACCTGACCTGGAAGCGCGACCGCCTGATCGGCACCCTGGCCCGCCAGCATATCGAGACCGAGGTGCTGCCGATCATCGCCTCGCCGCCGTTCAGCCGGCGTCGAGTGGCGCTGCACGCCCGCCAGGGCCGCAAGGGCGAGGCGCGACTGGGCTACAAGATCCGCAACTCCTGGGACCTGGTGGACGTCACCGTCTGCATGATCGCCGATCCGAAGATCACCGCCGCCCTGCCGGCCATGCGCCGCCTGGCCGCGCCGCTGTTTGAGCATCCCAAGTCCGCCCCGACCCTGCATGTGACCCTGACCGACGACGGGATTGATATCGACATCACCGGGGTCGAGCGCAAAAGCGGCGGCCTGTCGGCTGACGCCCGCATGCGCCTGGCCGAACAGGCCGCCGGCGGCGGCTTCGCCCGGGTCTCCATGGACGGAGAGATCGCCTATATGGACCAGACTGCGCCGGGGGTGCGTTTGAGCGGGGTTCGGGTGATCCTGCCGCCGGGGGGATTTCTCCAGGCCGTCCCCGCCGCCGAGACCGCGATGGTCGACTTCGTCGTGCAGGGCGCAGCCGGCGCCGAACGGATCGCTGACCTGTTCTGCGGGGTCGGCGCCTTCACCTTCCCCCTGGCCGGCATTGCGCCGGTCTATGCCGCCGATGGGGCGGCCGCGGCCATTGCGGCGCTCAATGCCGCTGTGGCCAATGCGCCGGGGCTGAAGGGCGTCACCGCCGAGGCCCGGGACCTGACCCGGCGGCCCCTGCTGGCCCAGGAGATGAAGAAACTCGATCTTGTGGTGTTCGACCCGCCCCGGGCCGGGGCCGCCGAACAGGCCGGGGAGATCGCCCGCTCCAAGGTCGGGCGCGTGATCGGGGTCTCCTGCGCCCCGGCCACCTTCGCAAGGGATGCGCGGACCCTGATCGATGCCGGCTTCCGGCTTGAGCGCGTCCTGCCTGTCGACCAGTTCCTGTGGTCGCCGCATGTGGAGCTGGTCGGCGTCTTTTCCCGCTGATCAGCCAAACAGATCGGCCTGATCGCCCGGCTTCGGCGGAATCTTGAAGGCTGAGAGGTCGAGGTCGGGCAGGGGGCGATCGAGGCCATAGCGCCGCCTTGCGGCGCGGAACCGCTGCGCCATGATCTGGGCCACCGGTCCCTGGCCCTTCATGCGGGCGCCGAAGGTGGCGTCATAGGCCTTGCCGCCCCGCATCTGCCGGACCAGGGACATGACCCGGGCGGCCCGGTCGGGGTGGTCGGTGGCCAGCCACTCTTCGAACAGGTCCTTGATCTCCAGGGGCAGGCGCAGGGTGACATAGCCCGCGCCAACCGCCCCGGCCCTGGCGCCTTGCTCCAGCACGGCCTCCATTTCGTGGTCGTTCAGGCTGGGGATGGCCGGCGCAAACATGACCACCACCGGCACGCCCGCCTGGGCAAGGCCCTTGACCGCCGCGAGCCGCCGCTCCGGCGTCGCGGCGCGGGGCTCCATGCTGCGGGCCAGTCTGCGGTCGAGGGTGGTGATGGAGATCGCCACCCGGGTCAGCCCCCTGGACGCCATCTCCCCCAGTATGTCGGCGTCCCGCAGGATCAGGGCCGATTTGGTGATGATGGTGAAGGGGTGGCCAAACCGCTGCAACACCTCCAGCACGTGGCGGGTGACCTGGTGCTGTCTCTCAATGGGCTGATATGGGTCGGTGTCGCCGCCGATATGGATGACTTTGGGCGCATAGCGGGGCGCCGACAGCTCCCGCTCCAGCAAGGCTGCGGCGCCTGGCTTGAAGAACAGGCGACTTTCGAAATCCAGGCCCGGCGACAGGCCCAGAAAGGCGTGGGCGGGGCGGGCATAGCAGTAGATGCAGCCATGCTCGCAGCCCCGGTAGGGATTGATCGAGCGGTCGAAACCGACATCGGGGCTGGTGTTTCGGGCGATGATGGTCTTGGCCCTGTCCGGCAGGACCTGGGTCCGCAGCGGGGACGGGACGTCGTCCTCCAGGGTCCAGCCGTCGTCGAAGGCCTCCAGCTTGCGCGCCTCGAAGCGGCTGCTGGCATTGCTTCGCGCGCCACGGCCGCGGGGCTGGTGGGAGAGGGGAGGCACGAACCAAGACTATGCTCACGCAGCGAACAAAACAAGAACAGTCTTGACCCCGTCCCGAAAGCGGCCCCTTTGGCGCCATGATCACCGTCATCGTGCCGTCCCGTGATTCCGCTGAGCCCCTGGCGGGCCTTCTCGCCGCCCTGGTGCCTGCCGCCGTCGGGGGTTTGGTGCGGGAGGTCATCGTCGCCGATGGGGATGCCGATTGCGCCACCACGGCCCTGTGCGAGGACGCCGGCGCCACCCTGTTGCGGGGGTCGATCGCCGCCGCCGCCGCCGTGGCCAAGGGCGCCTGGCTGCTGATCCTGGCGCCGGACATGCAGTTTCCCAGCCGCTGGATCGAGATTGTCGCTGACCACAGCGCCCGGGCCACGCGGCCGGCCCTCTTGCTGCCGCCCATGGCCAGCGGCTGGTTCGCCGGCCGCCGGCAGACCGCCGGCGCAGGTCTGCTGATCCGGGCGCGGGACTTTGGCGGAACCCAGGGGGACCTGAAGCTTCTGCGCGCCCAGTTCGGCCGCGGCGCCGTCCGCCTGGGCTGAGGCCCTCAGGCGCTAACTGGCGCTAAAGGGTCCTGGCGACATTGAAGTCCAGGCGCGCGTCGATGATCCTTGATCCCCGCGCGGCGGCATCCAGGGTGGCGGAGGTCTTGCCGAAATGGTCGCGGTAGGCCCAGTAGGCGGCCACGACCCGTTCCACATAGTTGCGGGTCTCGACGGCGGGCAGGCACTCGATGACCAGCAGGCTGTCGGCCTGATCGCCGACCATGGCGACGGTTCGCTGCAGCGTGCCCGGGCCGCCATTATAGGCCGCCACCACCCGCAGGAGATCGTAGCCGACGCCGCGCTCCATCAGCCAGGTCAGATAGTCCTGCCCGACCCGCAGGTTGAAGGCCGGGTCGAACAGGGGGCTCATGTCCTGGCGCAGCTTGTCATCGCCGGCCGCCCGGGCGGCGGCCTCGGGCATCAGCTGCATCAGGCCGACAGCGCCAGCCGGAGACACCGCCGCCGGGTCGAAGCGGCTCTCCTGATGAACGATCGCATAGACCAGGGCCCGGTCAATGGTGAAGCCCCACTTGGGCTCCAGGGCCGGGGTCGGATAGGCGAAGGCCGCCCGCAGGCGGCCGCCGGCTGTGTCGGCCTCCGAGGTCAGGGGGGCGTTGAGCGCCAGGGCCAGGGTCGTCCAGCGGCTGCGCTCGGGTTCTGATTTGGCCAGCATGAGGCCAGCCCGCAGCTCCAGGCCAGCTTCCAGGGTCAGGCCGAGCTGAGAGAGGGCCACGGCGCGGTGGGCGCGGGCGTCGGTCTTGGCAAAGCGCAGCAGGTCAATACTGTCGCCCCCCCGGCTTGCCGCGCGGAAGACCTGGGCCTCGGGATAGGCTTGGGAGAGCCGCCTCGGCGCCTCTCCAGCCAAGGCCAGGCGCCGCTCGGCGATCTTGCCGTAAAAGGTCTCAGGGTGGCGGGCAGCCACACGCAGGTGTGCGGCGGCGCGGTCGGCGTCTTCATCAAGGCCGGCGGCGCGGGCGGCCCAGAATCCGGCCCCGGCCTGCAGCCAATCACCTTCCTCCGGATCACGGGCCACGGCACTAAAGAAGCCCTCGGCCTCTTCGTAGTGTCCCAGGCGATAGGCCGCCAGGCCAGCCACCCAGCGTTCGCCGGAGTCCTTGGCCAGCTCATAGCCGCGCGTGACATCGCCGCCGTAGAAGGCCTCGCGGGCGGCCCGGCCCCGGTCGGCATTGATCCGACCGCCGACACGCTGGGCCGCGCCTTCCACCCGGCCCCAGCCGAGGCCGGTGACCACGGGGGTCCTGGGGGTGGGCGCCCCGGTGGGACGGCGCCTCAGCGCCAGGGCATGGACCCGCTCGGCGCCCGGCAGGTCGGCATGGGCGGTCAGCCAGGCGCTCAGTTCCTGGAACGAGGCGACATGGGCGGTGGGATGCATCAGTTGGCGCAGGGCGATATGGCCCGCCAGGCTGCGGTCCTTGAGCTCCACCAGGTGCATCTGGGCGTCGATGAAGTCGCCCCGGTCGACGGCGGCGAAGGCGGCCCGGTAACGGGCGATGTCCCAAGGATCGAGCACCTGAGGCGCCGCCCAGGCGCGGGTGGCGGCGCCGGCGGTCACAGCCGCGCTCAGGGCCCCCAGGGTAAGGCCAAACACCTGCCTTCGCGTCGACGTCGTCATGCGACCTTCCACGTCCGCCCGCATGCCGCAGCGCTTTCGTGGCCCTTTTTCCCGAGGCTCGACCAAAGCTTTAGTGGGGACGGTCAGGGCGATCAAGCCTCTGCACCAGGGACACGAGATCGCTCCAGGCTTTCTTCTTGGCTGCCGGCTGACGGAGCAGAAAGGCCGGGTGCAATGTCGGCATGGCGGGCAGTTCGAGGTCTTCTTCCCCAGAACGCCACTCGAACCAGCGCCCGCGCAGGGCGAGAATCCCCTCATCGCGCTGCAGCATCGCCTTGGCCGAAGCGCCGCCGACCAGCAGCAGCATCTTCGGCCGGACCAGGGCGACGGCCCGGGCCACGAAGGGCGCGCAGACGGCCTGCTCAGCCGGGGTGGGGGTGCGGTTCCCGGGGGGACGCCAGAAGACCGTATTGGTGATGAATACCCGGTCGGTGAGCCCGGCTGCGCCGAGCATTCTGTCGAGCAACTGGCCGGCCCGTCCCACAAAGGGCTCGCCCCGGGCGTCTTCCTCGGCGCCGGGACCCTCGCCGATGATCATGACCGGCGCGTCCGCAGGACCCCGGGACACCACCGCGCGGGTAGCCGCGCCCGCATAGCGCAGGGCACATCCCTCAAATTCCGAGATGGCGGCGGCCAGGGCGTTCAGATCCCGGGCCTGCGCCGCCAGCGCCCTGGCGGTGGCCAGGGCCTCGGAATTCGTCCCGGTCGGACCCGGGGCTGCGCGCAAGGGCGTCGCCACAGTTTCCATCCGACGGGGCGGCGGGCTCAACCCCGCAGCGATACGGTCAACCGGCTCGTCCAGGTAAAGACAGTCCACGCCGGCGTCGGCCCAGAAGGCCAGGAGGCTTTGAGCCAGAAATTCGGGGGCGGACGGATTGGTCTGGTCCATACCGGAGGGTCGAAATCCTTGAGTTTCGCGGGGTTTGTCCTTGACCGCCTAGGGCCGACCTTCCGATAAGACGGCCAAAGGATCAACATTGTCGACATGGTCAGTCGCCCTGACTGTCGAAAATTGGAGTTCAGAGGGGATCATGAGCCAGGACGTCGAACGCGAGGCCATGGAATACGACGTCGTCATCGTCGGCGCAGGTCCTGCGGGGCTCTCGGCGGCGATCCGTCTCAAGCAGCTGGCCGCTGAGGCTGGCGCTGAGATCAGCGTCGCGGTGCTGGAAAAAGGCTCCGAGGTCGGCGCCCATATCCTGTCGGGCGCGGTGATCGATCCGATCGCCCTGAGCGAGCTGATCCCCGACTGGAAGGCCCGGGGCGCGCCCCTGGAAACCCCGGTCAAGAAGGACAAGTTCCTCTATCTGGGTCCGCAGGGCGAGCTGGACATCACCTGGCTGCCCATGCCGAAGTTCATGCTGAATCACGGCAACTATATCGCCTCCCTGGCCAATGTGGCCCGTTGGCTGGGTCAGCAGGCCGAGGCGCTGGGGGTCGAGATCTATCCCGGCATGGCCGCCTCAGAGGTGCTGTTCGACGAGAATGGCGCAGTGAAGGGTGTCGTCGCCGGGATGTTCGGCATCGACAGGGACGGCAATCAGGGTCCTGACTATCAGCCCGGCGTCGAGCTGCTGGCCAAGTACACCTTCATCGGCGAAGGCGTCCGCGGGTCGCTCGCCAAGCAGCTGATTGGCAAGTTCGGCCTCGACGAGACCAGCGAGCCGCAGAAGTTCGGCATCGGCCTGAAGGAGCTCTGGCAGGTCCCCGACGACAAGTTCCAGCCGGGCCTGGTGCAGCACACCCTGGGCTGGCCGCTGGACAACAAGACCGGCGGCGGCAGCTTCATGTACCACTTCGGGGACAACTACGTGGCCATCGGCTTCGTGGTTCACCTGAACTACAGGAACCCCTGGCTCTCGCCCTTTGATGAGTTCCAGCGCTTCAAGCAGCATCCGTCGGTGCGCCCGCACCTGGAGGGTGGCAAGCGCATCGCCTATGGCGCCCGGGCCATCACCGAGGGCGGGTTGCAGTCGGTGCCCAAGCTGTTCTTCCCCGGCGGCGTCCTGGTGGGCTGCTCGGCGGGCTTTGTGAACGTGCCCCGGATCAAGGGCAGCCATAACGCCATGAAGACCGGCATGCTGGCCGCCGAGGCCGCCTTTGCCGCCATCCAGGGCGGCCGCCGGGGGGATGGGCTGGCCGAGTACGAGGCCGCCTACAAGACCTCCTGGGTTCACAAGGAACTCAAGATCGTCCGCAACGCCAAGCCGATCATCTCCAGGTACGGCACGGCGCTGGGCACCCTGCTCAGCGGCATGGACATGACGATCAGCAATATGACCGGGGGCTTCTCGGTGTTCGGCACCCTTAAGCACGGCAAGACCGACGCGGAGTCCACGGGCCTGGCCAAGGACTACAAGCCCATCGTCTATCCCAAGCCCGACAATGAGATCAGCTTCGACAAGCTGTCCTCGGTCTTCCTGTCGGCGACCAACCATGACGAGAACCAGCCCGCCCACCTGCGGCTGAAGGACCCGTCGATCCCGATCTCGGTGAACCTGCCCCGGTTCGGAGAGCCCGCCCGCCTCTACTGCCCCGCCGGGGTCTATGAGGTGCTGTACGATGAGGCCGGGCAGAACCCGAAGTTCCAGATCAACTTCCAGAACTGCGTCCACTGCAAGACCTGCGATATCAAGGATCCGTCCCAGAACATCGTCTGGACGACCCCGCAGGGGGGCGACGGACCCAACTATCCCAACCTGTAGGCCGAAATCGCGCTTGCGGCGGGGGCCGGAAAAGGAAACCGTGGCGGGATGCGCCTTCGTTCTCTGACCTTGACGGTCCCCGTTCTGCTTCTGGCGGCCTGCGTCAGCCCTTCAACCTCGTCCGGGGCGCTGGAGGGCGGCTCCTCTTACGGCCTGTTCCTGGCCGGGCAGGCGGCCTTGAATGACGGGGAGAGCCGTCGGGCGGCCGCCTATTTTGAACGGGCCACACGGGCCGGCGACACCCCTCATCTGATCACCGAGCGGGCCTTCACCGCCGCGGTCCTGAGTGGCGAGATCGAGAAGGCCGCCGCCATGGCGCCTGTGGGCGAGGGGGCGTCGGAGGGGGTCAGGCGCCTGGGCCGACTGGTGATGGCCGTCGACGCCCTGGCCTCGGGGCAGGGCCAGGGGGCCTATGACCTGCTCACCGCCGAGGAGATCGGCTTTCCCCACCGGACCGCCACGGCGCTGCTGATCCCGTGGGCGGTCGCCCAGGCCGGGGACCGGGAGCTGGCCACCCGCCGCCCCGACGTTCCAGGGGACAAGCTGGTGGAGTATTTCGGCCTGCTCGGCCAGGCCCATCAGTTTGAGCGGGTGCGCCGCTTCGACGAGGCCGAGACCGCCTTCAAGGCCCTCACCGAGGGGACCGACACGCCGCCCCTACTGGTCATGGCCCATGGGGAGTTCCTCGAGCGTCGGGGCCGCCGGGCTGACGCCATCGCCCTCTATGACCAGGCCCTGGCCACCTACCAGCATGATGCGGGATTGGCCCGGGCGCGGGAACGGGCGCTTGCCCGTCAGACGCCGCCATCGCCCCCCACGGTGCGCCAGGGGGCCGCTCAGGCCATTCTCACCCCTGCGGCAGCCATGCTGGCGGCCCGGCAGACCCAGTTTGCCCTGGCCTATGTCAGGCTGGCCCTGCATCTGGATCCGGAGCGGATGGACGCCTGGGTGATGGTCGGCGATCTGATGGGCGCGGCCGGCGACCTCGAGGCCGCTCGCGCCGCCTATGGCCGTGTGCCCCAGGGCCATCCCGACCATGCCGGGGCGCAGAGCAAGCTGGCCTGGAGCCTGCAGGGGGCCGACGAGGTCGAGGCGGCCCTGCAGACCGCCCGGGCGGCGGCGGCTGGCGGCGATCCCCTGGGTCTGCTGACCCTGGCCGATCTGCTGCGGACCAATGAGCGCTATGGCGAGGCGATCGCCCCCTTGAACCAGCTGATCGCGTCCAGTCCCACGCCGGACTGGCGGCTGCTGTTCGCCCGGGGCGCGGCCTATGAGCGAATGGGCGATTGGCCCCGGGCCGAGGCCGACCTCTCGGCGGCCCTGGCGCTCAATCCCGACGAGCCGGATATCCTGAATTACCTGGCCTATGGGTGGATCGACCGGGGGGAACGCCTGGAAGAGGCCCTGGCCATGGTCCAGCAGGCGGTGGCCGCCAATCCGAAGTCGGGCGCCATGGTCGACAGCCTGGGCTGGGGCTATTACCGCCTCGGCCAGTTCGACAAGGCTGTGGAAATCCTCGAGCAGGCTGTCAGCCTCGAGGCCGGAGACCCGGAAATCAACAATCACCTCGGTGACGCCTACTGGCAGGTGGGCCGCAGGGATGAGGCGGTGTTCCAGTGGCGACGGGTCCTGACCCTGGAGCCGGATGCCCGCACCCGGGCCGACGCGGAGGCCAAGCTCGCCTCGGGCCTTGGGCCAGGGGCCGACGGCGCGGCCGCCCAGGCGGCGGCTGAAGCCGCCCCCCCCGTTCTCGCCCGCTAGGGCCGGCCATGCTTCGCCAGGCCTTTGCTCCGGCCAAGGTGAACCTTTTCCTGCACGTGGGCGCGCCAGGCGCTGACGGCTATCATCCCCTGTGCTCCCTGATGGTGTTTGCCGATGTTGGCGACCAGGTGTCCCTGGCCCCGGCTGAGGCCCTGAGCTTTGCCGTCACCGGCCCTTTTGCCCGGGATCTGGCGGGGCAGGGGGAGAACCTTGTTCAGCGGGCCGCCAATGTCATGCTGGAACAGGTTCGAGGGCCAAGACCGCCTCTGCTTCTGGCCCTGGAGAAGCGCCTGCCCGTCGCCGCCGGCCTGGGCGGCGGCTCAAGCGACGCCGGCGCAGCCTTGAGACTGTTGCGGGGCGCCTGGGCGCCCGACCTCTCCGATGAGGCCCTTCAGGCCCTGGCCGGCGCACTTGGGGCCGATGGCGCCGCCTGTCTGTGGGGCGCGCCGGTGATGGCCTCTGGGCGCGGGGAGGTCCTCAGCGCCGCGCCGCAACTGCCGGTCATACCGGCGGTGCTGGTCAATCCCCGGGTGAAGGCCCCCACCGGCGCGGTCTATGGCGGCTTCGACGCGCTGCGCCGGTTTGGAGATGCGGCGCCCCCGCCGATGCCTGATGCGTTTGAGAGCGTCGAGGAACTGGCCGGCTGGCTGAGCCTGCAGCGCAATGATCTGGAGGCCGCCGCCGAGGCGCTCGCCCCTGAGATCGGCCATGCCCTGGCCGCCCTGCGCAGCGGGCCGGAGACGCTGCTGGCGCGGATGTCGGGGTCCGGCGCCACCTGCTTTGCCCTTTGCGGCAGCGACATCGAGGCCGAACAGCTGGCCGGGTCGCTGGAGCGCATGCGTCCTGACTGGTGGGTGCGTCGCTGCCGCCTGGGCGGACCCTGGGCCGACCCGGGCTGATCGCGGATCATCGATAGGCTCAGGGCAACCTGGCCCCGTAGGACTGCTTGACCCCGCCCCTGGCTCAAGGTGGGCTCCGAACGAAAACGGGGGCCCCGAAGGACCCCCGTTCCGTGATCAGCCCGGGGGCTGAGCTCAGCGGTGGATGGCCTCCCCATGCTGGGACACATCCAGGCCTTCGACTTCGTCTTCCTCGGAGACCCGCAGTCCGACGGTGAACTTGCAGATCATCAGGATGATGAAGGTGACGATGCCGGACCAGGCGATGGTGGCGATGATGCCATAGCCCTGGGTGATGACGCTGGCGCCTTCACCGAGGCCGTTGATCGCCGGGTCAGCCAGGGCGCCGGTGAGCAGGGCGCCGGCGATGCCAGCGACCCCGTGCACGCCGAAGGCGTCAAGGCTGTCGTCGTACCTGAGCAGCTTCTTCAGCCAAACCGCGCCCACATAGGCTGCTGCGCTGCCGACGATGCCGATGATCAGCGCGCCCTGGGGGTTGACGAAGCCCGCGGCCGGGGTGACCGCCACCAGGCCGGCAATGGCGCCGGTAGCCAGGCCCAGCATGCCGGGCTTCTTGCGCTCAACCCACTCGATGATCATCCAGGTCAGGGCCGCGCCAGCAGCGGCGACCTGGGTGTTCAGCATGGCGACCGAAGCCAGGCCGTCAGCGGCCCATTGGGAACCGGCGTTGAAGCCGAACCAGCCCACCCACAGGAGGCTCGCGCCGATCATGGTATAGACTAGGTTGTGCGGCGCCATGTTCTCGACGCCAAAGCCCTTGCGACGGCCCAGCACGATGGCGCAGACCAGACCGGCGACGCCGGCATTGATGTGCACCACGGTGCCGCCGGCGAAGTCGAGCACGCCCGCGCCGCCGAGGAAGCCGCCGCCCCAGACCCAATGGCAGACCGGCGCATAGACGAACACGGTCCACAGGCCCATGAACAGCAGCATGGCGGAGAACTTCATCCGCTCAGCAAAGGCGCCGGCGATCAGGGCCGGGGTAATGATGGCGAAGGTCAGCTGGAACATGATCCAGAGGAACTCCGGCAGGCCCGAGGTCAGGGCGTGGGAGGTCTCGATGGTCACGCCGCTGAGGAACAGCGCGTCGAAGCTGCCCATATAGGCATTCAGGCCCTCATCGGCATTTGTACCGAAGGCGATGGTGTAGCCCACAGCCATCCAGAGGACGGTCACCAGGGCGGTGACCGCAAAGATGGTCGCCACCGTATTGATGACATTCTTCTGGCGAACCATGCCGCCATAGAACAGGGCCAGGCCAGGAATGGTCATCATCAGCACGAGGGCGCTGGCGACGATGATCCAGGCCGTGGAGGCTTCATTGAGTTCCAGGGGGACCTGATGGGCGAGCAGATCGGCCGGCGCGGCTTCCTCAGGCAAGGCTTCGTCAGGGAAGGCTTCCTCAGCCGGCGCCTGAATGGCGGCGGCGTCCACGGCAGCGCCTTCCGCTGCGGGCGCGGCCTCTTCGGCGGGGGCTTCGGCGGCGGCCCCGGCCGGCGGTGGTGAAGCCCAGGCCGAGGCGACCGGCGCCCCGACGATGGCGGCGGCGAGCATCAGCCCGGCCAGCCCCTTGAATTTCAACGATATCATTTCAGCTATCCCCTTGTCCCGTTGAGTTGCGCCCTTAGAGGGCGGCGGCCCCGGTCTCGCCGGTGCGAATGCGCACCGCGTCCTCGACATTGACGATGAAGATCTTCCCGTCGCCGATCTTGCCGGTGGCGGCTGCGGCCTTGATGGCCTCGACGGCCTTGGCGGCGGCCGCGTCATCCACGACGGCCTCCAGCTTGACCTTGGGCACGAAATTCACCTGGTACTCCGCGCCCCGGTAGATCTCAGTCTGTCCCTTCTGCCGACCGTAGCCTTTGACTTCGGAGACCGTCAGGCCTTCCACCCCGGCCGAAACGAGCGCTTCGCGCACTTCGTCCAGTTTGAACGGTTTGATGATCGCAATGATCAGTTTCATCCGCTTGCAACCGCACGGGCTTTTACGCCGCGCGTCCCCTTGTTGTTCGAGCCGTCACCAAGCCCCATGGCCCCATTCCGACGGCGACTGTGACGCTATCGACGAGGCCGCGTCGGGGGGCGGCTCTGGTCATGCCCGGTGGAGGAAAGCCTCGCGCTGCGCGGAATGAAGGCGCCTGATGAAGCTGGACGCTGAAAAAATGTGCTCACACCGAGGCGCACTGGCGCCTTTGACCCCACAGCCCAGGTCCAGGCAGAGGTCAAAGAGGACCAAATGCGGCGCCTGTGGGCGGCTCAGTTCTCCGCCAGGCTCGGCAGGGGCAACTGATCTTCGTCGCGCGCTTGATGCACAGGTCGGCGGGCCCTATGGTCCGCCGACTTTTTTTGCGCCTGCAAATCAGCCCAGATGTCATCAGAAAAACCGCTCTCGTTTCAGGGCCTGATCCTGAAACTCCATGACTATTGGAGCCGCCAGGGTTGCGTGATCCTGCAGCCGCATGATGTGGAGGTGGGGGCCGGCACCCTGCACCCGGCTACGGTGCTGCGTGCGCTGGGGCCGAAGCCCTGGCGTGCGGCCTATGTGCAACCCTCCCGCCGCCCGGCCGACGGGCGCTACGGGGAGAACCCCAACCGGCTGCAGCACTATTATCAGTATCAGGTGATCCTGAAGCCGAATCCGGACGACCTGCAGGAGCTCTATCTGGGCAGCCTGGAGGCCATCGGCCTTGACACCCGTCTGCACGACATCCGCTTTGTCGAGGACGACTGGGAAAATCCCACCGTGGGCGCCTGGGGCCTGGGCTGGGAAGTCTGGTGCGATGGCATGGAAGTCACCCAGTACACCTACTTCCAGCAGGTCGGCGGGGTGGATGTGTGGCCCGTGGCCGGGGAACTGACCTATGGCCTCGAGCGGCTGGCCATGTATCTGCAGGGCGTCGACCACTTCACTGACCTCGCCTTCAACGACCCCGACGGGCCTGCGCCCATGACCTATGGGGAGGTGTTCCTGGAGAACGAGCGTCAGCAGTCGACCGCCAATTTCGACGGCTATGACGTGGCGACCCTGAAGCGCCAGTTCGAGGACATGGAGGTCCAGGTTCCCCGCCTGCTGAAGATGACGGGGCCGCAAGGCCAGGCCATCGTCCTGCCGGCCTATGACCATGTGCTGAAGGCCAGCCATCTGTTCAATCTGATGGACGCCCGCGGCGCCATCGCGGTGGCCGAGCGTCAGAGCTATATCGGCCGCATCCGCGATCTGACCAAGATGTGCGCGGAGGCCTGGGTGGCCAATGAAGGGGGCAACGGCTAGCCCATGCCTCAACTGCTTCTCGAACTCTTCTCCGAAGAGATTCCGGCCCGCATGCAGGCCCAGGCCGCCCGCGACCTGGAACGCATGGCCCGTGAGCGCCTGGCCGAGCAGGGCTTCCTGCCCGAGGCCATGACCGCGTTCGCCGGCCCGCGCCGCCTGACCCTGGTGGTCGAGGGCCTGCCCGAGGCCCAGGCCGATCGCACCGAAGAGCGAAAGGGTCCCCGGGTCGGCGCGCCGGAAAAGGCCATGGAGGGCTTCCTCCGCTCCACCGGCCTGACCCTGGAGCAGCTGGTGGACCGGGACGGCGTCTGGTTCGCCCGGATCGAACGCAGGGGCCGCCCGACGCCGGAGATCATCGCCGAGATGGTCGAGGCCATCGTCCGCAACTTCCCCTGGCCCAAGTCCATGACCTGGGGATCGGGGACCCTGCGCTGGGTGCGGCCGCTCAAGCGGATCGTCTGCCTGTTCGACGGGGCGGTGGCGCCGGTCGCCATCGATGGGATCGAGAGCGGCGATGTCACCGAGGGTCACCGCTTCATGGGGGCCGCCAGGCCCTTCCGGGTGAAGGACTTCGACAGCTACCAGGACGGGCTTGCCGCCCATTTCGTCGTCCTCGACCCTGAGGAGCGCAAGGCGCGCATCATCGAGGCCGCCCGCACCCTGTGCTTTGCCCGCAATCTGGAGCTGGTGGAGGACGAGGGGCTGTTGGCCGAGGTCTCTGGCCTGGCCGAATGGCCGACCCCGGTGCTGGGCGACATGGATCCAGCCTTTCTGGATCTGCCGCCTGAGGTCATCCGCACCTCCATGCGCACCCATCAGAAGTACTTCGCCGTCCGTGACCCGGCCACGGGGGGCCTGGCGCCTCATTTTATCACCGTGGCCAACATCCAGGCCGCCGACGGCGGCGCGGCCATTGCGGCCGGCAACGCCAAGGTGCTCTCGGCGCGGCTGTCGGACGCCCGCTTCTTCTGGGACGAAGACCGCAAGCTGCGGCTGGAAGACCGGTTGGAGAAGCTGAAGGGCGTGACCTTCCACGCCAGGCTGGGAACCCTTTCGGACCGGGTGGGGCGGATCACGGAACTGGCCCGGCGTCTGGCGCCCCGGGTGGGCGCCGATCCCGAGGCCGCCGCCCAGGCCGCGCGGCTGGCCAAGGCTGACCTGGTCACCGGCATGGTCGGCGAGTTTCCGGAGCTTCAGGGCCTGATGGGCGGCTATTACGCCGAGGCCGAAGGCTTGCCGGCCGAGGTGGCGGCAGCCATCCGAGACCAGTACAAGCCGCAGGGTCCCGGCGACACCGTGCCGGCAGGGCCCCTCGGCGCCGCCCTGGCCCTGGCCGACAAGTTCGACAGCCTGACCGGCTTCTTTGGAATTGACGAGAAGCCTACTGGCTCCCGCGACCCCTATGCCCTGCGCCGCTCAGCCCTGGGCGTGATCCGCATCTTACTGGAGGGCGGGATCCGTCTGCCCCTGCGCGATCTGGCCGGGGATGATCTTCTGGCGTTCTTCGCCGACCGCCTGAAGGTTTTGCTGCGCGACCAGGGCAGGCGCCACGACCTCGTGGATGCGGTCTTCGCCCTTGGGGATGATGATCTGGTGCGGATCGTTGCGCGGGTCGAGGCCTTGGACGGCTTCCTGACCACCGAGGACGGGGGCAATCTGTTGGCCGGCTACAGGCGGGCGACCAACATTCTCAAGGCCGAGGAAAAGAAGGGCGACATGCCGGCGGGTCCGGCGCGCGCCATGGAAGGCGCGCCTGCGGCCGAAGTCGCCCTGGTTCAGGCCCTCGCCGGCGTGGAGCCGGCCGTGGCTGACGCCTTGGCGGCCGAGGATTTCGTGGCCGCCATGCAGGCGCTCGCGGGTCTACGCGGACCGGTTGACGCCTTTTTCGAGCAAGTGCTGGTGAATGCAGAAGACCCCGCAGAACGGGACAACCGTCTGCGGCTTCTGATCCAGGTCCGCGACGCCATGGGGCGCGTGGCGGATTTCAGTCAAGTGACGGGATGAGTAGGACGATGACGAGCCTGACCAAGACGCGCTGGGTCTACGCCTTCGGCGGCGGCGCGGCCGACGGGGACTCCTCGATGAAGAACCTGCTGGGGGGCAAGGGCGCCAACCTCGCCGAGATGTCGTCCCTGGGCCTGCCCGTGCCCCCGGGCTTCACCATCACCACCGAGTGCTGCACGCACTACTACGCCAACGAACAGCGCTATCCCGACGACATGAAGGCCCAGGTCGCCGAGGCCCTGGGGCAGATCGAGGCCCTGACGGGCAAGCGGTTCGGCGAGGCGTCCAATCCCCTTCTCGTCTCGGTGCGCTCGGGCGCCCGGGCGTCCATGCCCGGGATGATGGACACGGTGCTGAACCTTGGCCTGAACGACCAGACGGTGGAGGGGCTGGCCAAGCTGTCGGGGGATCGGCGCTTCGCCTTCGATTCCTATCGCCGTTTCATCCAGATGTACTCCAACGTGGTCCTGGACCTGGACCATCACATGTTCGAGGAGATTCTCGACGAGCATAAGGAGCGCCTCGACGTCACCGTCGATACCGCCCTGTCGGCCGGGGACTGGGAGAAGGTGGTCGCCGACTACAAGAAGGCTGTGGCCAGCGAACTGGGCAAGGCGTTTCCCCAGGATCCGCAGGAACAGCTGTGGGGGGCGGTGGGGGCGGTGTTCGCCAGCTGGATGAATGAACGGGCCAAGTTCTATCGCCGCATGCACGACATCCCCGAAAGCTGGGGCACGGCGGTGAACATCCAGTCCATGGTCTTTGGCAATATGGGCGAGACGTCAGCCACCGGGGTGGCCTTCACCCGTAATCCGTCCACCGGCGAGGCCCGCCTCTATGGCGAGTTCCTGATCAACGCCCAGGGCGAGGACGTGGTGGCCGGCATCCGGACGCCCCAGGCCCTGACCAAGATCGCCCGGGAGGAAATGGGGGACAGGCAGCCCTCCATGGAGGAGGCGCTTCCTGAGGTGTTCGAACAGTTCAAGGCTGCCGTGGCCAGGCTGGAGCACCACTATCGCGACATGCAGGACATCGAGTTCACGGTCGAGCAGGGCCGGCTCTATATGCTGCAGACCCGCAACGGCAAGCGCACCGCCAAGGCGGCCCTGAAGATCGCCGTCGACCTGGCCGCCCAGGGTGTGATCACCCACGAGGAGGCGGTGATGCGGGTGGAGCCGTCCTCCCTCGATCAGTTGCTGCATCCCACCATCGATCCGGCCAGCGAGCGGGACGTGATCGCCCAGGGACTGCCGGCTTCACCGGGCGCGGCCACGGGCAAGGTGGTGTTTGACGCCGACGAGGCCGAGCGCCTGGCGGCGATCCACGAGGCGGTGATCCTGGTCCGCGATGAGACCAGCCCGGAAGACATCCACGGCATGCATGCGGCCAAGGCGATCCTCACCGCCCGGGGCGGCATGACCAGCCACGCCGCCGTGGTGGCCCGGGGCATGGGGCGCCCTTGTGTCTCCGGCGCCGGCGAGGTGCAGATCCATCCCAAGCTGGCGGAGTTCCGGGTGCGGGGCCGCACCTTCAAGGCCGGGGACATCATCACCGTCGACGGCTCCTCTGGCGAGGTGCTGGCCGGGGCGGTGAAGATGATCGAGCCGGAGCTCACCGGCGACTTCGCCACCCTGATGGTCTGGGCCGACGCCCTGCGCCGGCTGAAGGTCAGGGCCAATGCCGAGACCCCGCTGGACGCCCGCACCGCCCGGCAGTTCGGGGCCGAGGGCATCGGCCTTTGTCGTACCGAGCACATGTTCTTCGAGGAAGACCGGATCGCCGCCATGCGCGAAATGATCCTGGCCTCCGATGAGAAGGGCCGCCGCACGGCCCTCGCCAAGATCCTGCCCATGCAGCGCGCCGACTTTGTCGAGCTGTTCACGATCATGGAAGGCCTGCCGGTCACCATCCGCCTGCTGGATCCTCCCTTGCATGAGTTTCTGCCCCACACCGAGGAAGACCTGACAGCCCTGGCCCAGACGGCAGGGGTGGAGCTGGCGGTGCTGGAGCGCCGGGTGAAGGAACTGCATGAGACCAATCCGATGCTCGGCCATCGGGGATGTCGCCTGGGCGTTTCCTATCCTGAGATCTATGAGATGCAGGTCCGCGCGATCTTTGAGGCCGCCTGCGAGATCGCCGAGAGCGGCAAGACTCCGCCATGCCCGGAGATCATGCATCCCCTGGTGGCCAAGGGTGAGGAGATGAAGTTCCTCCGTCTGCTCACCGACCGGGTGGCCAAGCAGGTGCTGGCCGAGCGCAAGCTCGACTTCCCCTATCTGGTGGGCACCATGGTCGAGCTGCCCCGGGCTGCTATCCGCGCCGACGATCTGGCCGAGAATGCGGAGTTCTTCTCCTTCGGCACCAACGACCTGACCCAGACGACCTTTGGCATCAGCCGCGATGACTCCGGCCGTTTCCTCGCCGCCTATATGGACAAGGGCATCTTCGAAAAGGACCCCTTTGTCAGCCTCGATCAGGAAGGCGTCGGCGATCTCATCCGCATCGCCACCGAGCGGGGCCGCGCCCGGCGTCCGGAGATCAAGCTCGGCATCTGCGGTGAGCATGGGGGCGACCCGGCCTCCATCGAATTCTGCGAGCGGGTCGGCCTCGACTATGTGAGCTGCTCGCCCTACCGGGTGCCCATCGCCCGGCTGGCCGCCGCCCAGTCGGCCATCGGCGAGCGCGAAAAGGATCGCTAGCCCGAAATCGGGGTCCCGCCGGATCGACCAGCGGACCCTTTGACGTTGGCCGCAGGCGCTGGTCAGCGCTTGCGCACGAACACTGTTCCTGCCGAATAGCCGGCGCCGAAGGAGCAGATCAGGCCTGTTTCCCCGGGGGAAAAGTCGTCATTGGCCTTGTGAAAGGCGATGATCGAACCCGCCGACGAGGTGTTGGCATATTCGTCGAGGATGATGACGTTCTCCTGCGGGGTCGGATCGCGGCCCAGAACCTTGCGGCCGATCATATCGTTCATGTTGATGTTGGCCTGATGCAGCCACATGCGCTTCAGGGCCGTAGGATCGAGCCCCAGATCGTCGGCGTGCTCGACGATCATGTCGGAGACCATCGGCACCACTTCGCGGAAGACCTTGCGGCCCTCCTGGACAAACAGCTTGTCCGGCGTCTGGGCGCTTTCCGGCGCCGCCCGGTTCAGGAAGCCGAAATTGTTGCGGATATTGTTGGAGAAGACGGTCTTCAGTCGCGTGCCGATGATGTCCCAGCCCTGGTCGGGGGCGGCGTCGTCCGCCGCCTCGACAATCACGGCGGTGGCCACATCGCCGAAGATGAAGTGGCTGTCGCGGTCGCAGAAGTTCAGGTGCCCTGAGGTAATCTCGGGATTGACCATGAGCACCGCCTTGGCCGAACCTGTGGCGATGTAATCGGCGGCGGTCTTGATGCCGAAGGTGGCGGAGGAACAGGCCACATTCATGTCGAAGGCGAAGCCGTCGATGCCCAGCGCCTGCTGCACCTCGATGGCCATGGCCGGATAGGCCCGCTGCATGTTGGAGGCCGCACAGATCACCGCGCCAATCTCGCTGACCGGCTTGCCCCAGGCCTCGATGGCTTCGCGGGCGGCGGCGACGGCGATCTCGGCCAGCACTGAAATCTCCTCATTGGCCCGCTCGGGGATCACCGGACGCATGATCTCGGGATCGATGAGCCCGGACTTGTCGATGACATAGCGCGACTTGATCCCGGAGGCCTTTTCGATGAAGGGCTCCGATGACGGGGTCAGGGCCTCGACCTGGCCGGCTGCGATCGCTTCGGCGTTGCGGGCGTTGAACCGCTCCACATAGGCGTTGAAGGCGGTCACCAGCTCGGCATTGGTGAGGGTATGGGGCGGGGTGTAGAGACCGGTGGCGGCGATGACGGCGTGGCGCAACTTGGCTTCTCCGATGGCAGCCTCTTCCGGGCTTGCAGCCCCTAAATAGCACAGCGTCCGGAAAATACAGGGCGGGGCTATGTGGCGCGAAAGCCACGGAGTGTGGCTGCCCTGCAATTGTCCGATGAGCGACAGGAAACCGCCCTGTTTGGGGGGCAACAAGGCCCGGTTCGAGGACAGGCGTCCTCATGTCGGAGTAACAGAAATGAAGTCATTCATCACCGCCGCCGCCAGTCTGGCCGCGCTGGCCGCCGTTCCCGTCGCCGTCCAGGCCCAACCCGTGGGCTCTGAGGTCTATGGTTCGGTGGGATATGCCCAAAGCCGTGCTGATGGCGTGGATCTGGGGGCCATCCAGGGCCGTCTGGGCACGAAGATCAACCCATATTTCGGTGTCGAAGGTGAACTGTCCCTTGGGGTCAAGGACGACAGCATCCGGGTCGGCGGCGCCAAAGTGGACGTGGAGCTTGAGCACAGCGCGGCCATCTATGGGGTGGGCTTCCTGCCCATCAATCCCAAGGCTGACCTGTTTGCCCGGGTAGGCTACGGGACCACCAAGGTCAAGGCCTCCACCGGCGCCGTATCGGCCAAGGCGGACGGCGAGAGCTGGAACTTCGGAGTCGGGGGTCGCTACTTCATGGACGCCAATAACGGCTTCCGCGCCGACTACACCCGCCAGGAGTTCCAGGACGACGGCGGCGCGGCTGACGTCTGGTCAGTGGGCTATGTCCGGAAGTTCTAAGCGGGATTGGCCCGCCCTCGGGATCTGAGGCGACGGCGCGTCCTTTAAGGGCGCGCCGTTTTGCTTGACCCGGCCGCCGCCCCGGTTGACCCTGCCTGATCGGGGAGGAAAACGCTGTGGACAAGGCGTTCCTGATTCAATTTGCCGGCTCGATGGCCGCCGTCGCCGTTCTGGTGGGACTGGCCGCCCTGGCGCGGATCGGTCGACCGTCGCCCGGCCTTGATGAGGCCCGCGCCCGCACCCTCCTGGGCGAGGACTTCCCCGACTACAATATCGACCAGCTGTGGATTGCCCGGGAGGGGCGGGGCGCCTTGGCCAGATCCGGCGCCTGCGCCCTGGTGCTGATCCAGGTGGGCGATGGCTACGCCGCGCGCCGGCTGTCATGGGGGCAGGCCTCATCGGCCATGTTCCGCAATGGACGGCTCAGTATCCGGCTGGATGAATTGGCCGCGCCCCGGGCAGATCTCGCCTTCGACAACTGGCCGCCCAAGGATCTCGCCGCCTGATGGAAGAGTTCAATCCGGTCAGTCTGGCCGTCCCGTTCTTCATCCTGGCCATTGTCCTGGAGATCGCCCTGGCCCGCCTGGGCTGGGCGCGGGCCAATTACGAGCCCAAGGACACCTTTGCCTCCCTGGCCATGGGCCTGGGCAGTTCGGTGGCCGGCCTGGCCACCGCCGGGGCGATCGTCGCCACCAGCCTCTGGGTCTATGAGCATCGTCTGTTCGACATCCCCATGACGGCGGCCTGGGCCTGGGTGCTGATCTTTCTACTGGAGGACAAGACCTATTACTGGTTCCACCGGCTGTCCCATGAACGGCGGTTCTGGTGGGCCAGCCACGTCAACCACCACACCTCCCAGCACTATAATCTCTCGACCGCCCTTCGTCAGACCTGGACCGGGGGCGTGGCCGGAACCTGGCTGCTGTGGCTGCCCCTGTCGCTGATCGGATTTCCCCCGGCCATGGTGGCGATCCAGAAGGGAATCAGCCTCGTCTATCAGTTCTGGATCCACACCGAGGCCATCGGGCGGATGCCCCGCTGGTTTGAGGCGGTGTTCAACACGCCCTCCCATCACCGGGTGCATCATGCGCGCAATCCCCGCTATCTGGACCGCAACTATGCCGGCATCCTGATCATCTGGGACCGCATGTTCGGCACGTTCCAGAGCGAACTGGAGGCCGAGCCATGCCGCTATGGCGTGGTGCGAAACCTGGCCACCTTCAATCCCTTCCGGGTGGCGTTCCATGAGTGGGTCGCTATCGGACGAGACCTGTTGACGTCCAGATCCCCGCGGGAGGCTGCGCTCTATCTGTTCGGGCCGCCAGGGTGGAGCCCGGATGGCTCGCGGGAGACCTCAAGCCAGATCCGCGCCAGATGGGCGTTGGGGCAAGGCGCCGTCAGTCCCGCAGCAGAGGCAGAGACAGCCCTGACACCGGCCGGGCGTTCAAGCTCTCCCGTCTGAACCGGAACAGCTCGGCTGGACGGCCGCCGGTATCGGCGTCGATCCGGCCCAGTCCCTCCACGAGACCGCCGCGCTCCAGGGCGCGCCGGAAATTCTGTTTGTGCAGGCGCGCGCCGGCGATGGCTTCCACCGCCCGCTGCAGGCCCAGGAGGGTGAAGGCTTCGGGCATCAGCTCAAAGACCACGGGGCGATATTTGATCTTGCCTCTCAGGCGGCTGAGCGCCGTGGCCAGGATCCTCCGGTGGTCGGAGATCATGGGAACCCCCAGCGCCGCGCGCAGGGCGTCCGACTGCTCCCCCGAGGCTTCGCCCCGGTCCCGGGCGGCTTCCGGCGCCAGGCCCGCGCCATAGAGCAGCTCATAGCGTTCGAGCACCCGCTCCTCGTTCCACGGGGCGCCGTCGAGGGCGAAGGCTAGCCGGGCGCGGGCCAGGCGCAGGTCCCGCTGAGCGGGCGGCGCCGGGTCGGCCCAGCGCCGCAGGGCGCCTTCGATCAGGACCACGGCCGCCGGCCGGCCCTGGCGCCAGTCCTCCCAGGGGAAGAACCTGGTCCAGGACGCCCAGGCCGTGTCCGGGGCCTCGGTCTCCACGTCCTGCGGGGTAAGGGCCAGATAGCCCACCGAGATCACTCGGCTGGGAGGGAGGCCGGGGGCAGGCTCTGCGCCAGCCCCCATGTCAGCCAGGGGGGCGTCTCGCCCCCGATCGCCGAAGGTGTAGAGCTGCTCCACATAGCCCAGGTCAAAGCGGGTCTGGGCGGTGACGAAGGCCCGCAGGGCGAGCTCAAAGGTGCGGTGTTCGTCCGGGTCGAAGGGACCGAAGGGCAGGCCGACTGGCGCGCTGGACAGGTCATCGGCCACCCCCCGAGGCCGAACGGTCAGGACCATGGCCTCATTGTCGCGTACAGCCACGACCACGGCCGAGAGACCGATGACGACCGGGGAGGGGACCGGGCTGCGGACCATCAGTGTCGAGGCGAAAAGTCAAAGGGAGAGCCGAGGCTGGTATAGCCGTTGCCGCCGATGGCGGTGATCGCGTCCACCATCCGGCCACCGCGCCCCAGCATGTCATCGGCCAGGGCGACGATCCGACGATTGGGATAGGCGTGGGGGGCGAGGCTGCGCAGGGTCCAGGCGATTGCGGCCTCATCGGCCTCGGGGCTTCTGGCGCAGGCCAGGGTGAAGGCGCCGGCCGTGGACCGGCTGATCCCGGCCCAGCAATGGACCACCATGGGCGCGTGCTCGTCCCAGGTCTCCGCAAAGGCCAGGAGCCGGTGGACCAGGTCTTCCTGAGGCGCCGTCATGCCCTCGGTCGGCTGGCTGATGTCATTGACCCCCAGCTGGAGGTGCCGGTCAGGGGTAACGCCGTCCGGGGTCGGGATCATGGTCGTGGGGTCAAGCAGGGTGACCAGATGCGAGGGGCGACGGTGGGTAATCACCCGGGGCAGGTCAGCGAGGCCGCAGACGATCATCGTCATCTCTGGCTACTCCGTGTTGAAGGCCGCATCGGCCGTGGAGAATCCCGCTGCCAGGGAGAGCACATGATAGCGCTGAATATAGCGTGCCTGGGCCAGTGAGGCGGTCAGGGGCTCGATGTGCAGAACGTAATCCCTCGGCGGCGGCCCGAACAACGCGGCGGATTCCTTGGGGGAAAATCCCGCCAGTTGCGTGGCCTCGAAATAGGCGCAGGCACGGTCGGCCCGTTTGATGAGTGTCCTGACCGAAGCGGGGGCCTTGGCGGGCAAGCCGAAGCGCACATGGATCGCCCCCCCCAGACGTTCTTCGAACTGCCTGTAGTCAAGGCCAAGGGCCTGTTTGAACGGGGAGATCATGTCCCCGATCACATACTCGGCCGCGTCGTGCAGCAGGGCGGCCAGCCGCCAGCGCGGTTCGATATCGGGTTGTAGATGGGCCAGGATCTCCTCAACAACCACCGAATGCTGCGCCACCGAGAAGGCGTGTTCCCCTACCGTCTGGCCGTTCCACCGGGCTACCCGCGCCAGGCCATGGGCGATGTCCTCGACTTCAATATCCATGGGCGAGGGGTCCAGCAGGTCCAGGCGCCGCCCCGAGAGCATGCGCTGCCAGGCGCGAGGTTCCGGTGACTTGCGACGCAGCCCTTTCGTCATCAAGGCGTTCCTTCCACACTGGTAAGTTCAAGCCCGTCGGGCTTGGGCATTGGCACAGATCAATGCACGGTTCGATGGCCAGGCGCATCATCCTGGCATGTGAAAAGGGAAAGCAAATGACCTGGGCGAGAATCATGGCCCCGCTATCTGGGGGCGGGGGAGACAAGGCCGTGCTCCAGGCGGGGGCCATAGTGGCCGGCGCCTTCGGTGCGCAGCTTTCTGCCATCTATACCCCTGCCGACGTCGCTGATGTCATGCCCTGGATGGGCGAGGGCTTCATGGGCGGGGTCCAGGCCACGGCGCTGGAGTCCCTCAAGCAGGCCGCCGCTGTGGGGGAGACCAAGGCCAGGGCCTCGGTGGAGGCCCTGGACTATGCGGCCAAGGCCTTTATGGCGCTGCAGACTCCGGTCTGGGCCAATCTGTCGGCTGAAAGCCGCCTTTCAGACGTCGTGGTATTCTCCGATGAGCCCGGCCGCGGTCGGGGGCCTCTGGCCGAAGCCTTCCAGGAAGTCCTGGCTGATGAGCAGCGTCCGGTGATCATCGCCCGGCCCGGGCTGAAGATCGGCGGCGTCGTCGCCGTGGCCTGGGATGGGGGCAAGGAGGCGTCGAGAGCCGCCCGTCAGGCGGTGCCCCTGCTGCAGAAGGCCAGCAAGGTGGTGATCCTGACGGCGCCTCGGGCCACCACCCGGGCCCTCGATCCTGCCCGTCTACAGGCCTATTACGCCGCTCGTGGCGTGACGGCGGAGTTCGAGCTGCTGCCCGACTCTGGAGAGGCCGCACCGATGCTGCTCTATGCCGCCCGGAAGGCCGGCGCCGACATTCTGGTCGCGGGCGCCTTCGGCCACCCGCGACTGCAGGAATTCATCTTCGGCGGCACCACGCGATCGCTTCTGGCGGCGGATTCTCCGTCACTCTTCCTGTCACACTGAGTATGAGTTCGATCATGACCCTTTCACGCATCGTCATGCGGCTGGCCCGCAATCCTGGCACCGAGTTCGCTGGCGGAGATGACCGTCGGGGCTACAGCCTGACTGCGCCGCTGACCGCCGAGGGCTATCTGGATGAGGCCGCCTATGGCGCCCGGAAGGCCGAGTGCGTGGTTCGCCGCTTCGCCCCGGACGAGGCGGCCGCTGATGGCCGTCTCGCCCGGCGCGGTCGGCATTGGTTTTTCGACTATGACGCATTCGACACTGACGATGATGAGCCGGTCCACCGCCTGGGAGAGCATCGCTTCATCATCGGGGAATACGTGACCGTCACTGACGAGGACGGGCGGCCGCTGACCTACAAGGTGATGGAGGTTGTTGCGGCCTGAATCTGGGGGCGGGCGTGATCAGACCCCACCATTGTCGCGCACCAGGTTCTGGATGTCTTCGAGGATCTCGGCGTCTTCATTCTTGGTCGCCGAGGTGACCAGGGCCACGGTCAAGGGTCCCGACTTGGGTCCGCCGGCCTCCAGGCCGACATAGGTGGCTCCCGCGGGTTGACGGCCGCCGGCCAGAATATAGGTGGCGCGAACGCCCCGGCGTTGCCGAGACAGGGCTTCTCCGCGCAGGCGCACCTCCCGGTACACCTTGACGGTGGCGCCATCGTCGGAGGCGTCGATATTGATCGGGCCGATCCGGATCTGGGCCTGATCGTCCCGGGCATCGATCTTGACCCCGGGCAGGGCGATGCTGACCGACTCGTCCCTGGCGTCGATCTTCCCAAGGGGATGGGTCATTTCAAGGCTGGCATCCGCATCGCCAGCGTCGGTCTTGGCCTGGGCGATAGCCTGGTTTGCGAGATTGATGGCGACCGTCACCTCTGGATCGCCCCTGGCCTCACTGGCCGGCGCAGCCCGCCCGGCCGGCGGCGCCATGGCCCCCAGCTCCGCCTGCAGGCGGGCCAGCACCGCCTTTGGGTCGCCCTCTACGGGCACCAGGCGCAAGTCCACCTCGCCGCCATCGGCGATGCGATAACGGCAGGTCTGGCCATCGTCCGACTGGCTGATCCGGGTGAGTTGGCCCTGAGACTCAGGGCAGTTCAAGCGTCCCGTCGTCGCCGCTGATTGCGGCTTCTGGGCGCAGCCCGCCAGAAGCAACACCGTGCCAGCAGCGCCCACCATCATCAGAGTCTTCATCCGGTCGCTCCCGTATCTCGTCTGGCGACGGTGTACGGGAGCGACCGGAAGGTCGAGTGAAATCGCGGTAAGTTTCGCCTACTGCCCTGGGCGGGAGCCAGCGGCTTCTCGCCGGGCCAGGAAGGCCAGCCGTTCAAACAGGTGAACATCCTGTTCGTTCTTCAGGAGGGCCCCGTGCAGGGGCGGGATCAGCCTGGTGGGGTCCCGTTCCTTCAGGGCGTCGGCGTCAATGTCCTCAACCATCAGCAGCTTGAGCCAGTCGAGCAGTTCGGAGGTCGACGGTTTCTTCTTCAGGCCCGGCACCTTGCGCATGTCGTAGAAAATGCGCAGGGCCTCGGCGACCAGCTTCTGCTTGATCCCAGGGTAATGCACGTCGATGATCTGATTCATCGTGTCGGCGTCGGGGAAGCGGATGTAGTGGAAGAAGCAGCGGCGCAGGAAGGCGTCAGGCAGTTCCTTCTCGTTGTTGGAGGTGATGATCACGATGGGCCGGATCGCCGCCTTGATCGTCTCATTGGTCTCGTAGACGTAGAATTCCATCCGATCGAGCTCCTGCAGGAGGTCGTTGGGGAATTCGATGTCGGCCTTGTCGATTTCATCGATCAGCAGAACCGGGCGCTTGGGTGAGTCAAAGGCTTCCCAGAGCTTGCCCTTCTTGATGTAGTTTTTCACGTCCTTGACCCGCTCTTCGCCGAGCTGGCTGTCGCGCAGGCGGGTCACCGCGTCGTACTCGTAGAGACCCTGGTGGGCCTTGGTGGTCGACTTGATGTGCCAGGTGATCAGCTCGGCATCGAGCGCCTTGGCGATCTCATAGGCCAGCACCGTCTTGCCGGTGCCAGGTTCACCCTTGATCAGCAGGGGCCGCTCCAGGGCGACCGCCGCATTGACGGCGACCTTCAAATCCTCGGTAGCGACGTAATCGTCTGTGCCCTCGAAACGCTCGGCCATATGAGCTCCCAATATCCGCAGGTTCAATGGGACCCGCGTTCGAACAAATGTTTCAACTGAGGCCAACCTAAAGGGCGGCGCGGGACATTCAAGCGGCTTGAGCGTTCAGGGCGTCCTTGAGGCCTTCACCGGCTCTCGGACGAGGGTGTCTGCGAGTTCTTCAGGGGAGATCTGAGCGGCGCAGGGCAGGGCCGCCGGGGCGTCCCAGGGCCTCGGCCATTTCCGACAGC
This sequence comes from uncultured Caulobacteraceae bacterium, assembly GCA_947085575.1. Taxonomy (GTDB): domain Bacteria; phylum Pseudomonadota; class Alphaproteobacteria; order Caulobacterales; family Caulobacteraceae; genus Phenylobacterium. The sequence continues at coordinate 33,964 of CAMTXB010000022.1, read as the reverse complement.
ATCGGCGCCCAGTCCCCCAGGGCCTCGGCGGTGAACACCCGCATCTGAGGATACCAGGGATAATGGTCGCAGCCCAGGCGCGGCCAGGCGCCGGGGGCGGAGGTGATCCAGGCATTGGCGCCGCAGGCGCCCGCCAGGTTTACGGTGGCGTTGGGAAATCCGACCACCAGGTCAAGGGCGCAGGTGAGGGCGGCGATGTCGTCCAGATCCTGTTTCAGGTCGATGCCGGGGGGCGACCAGACCTCTACGCCCATGTCGCGGCGCGCCTGGTCCAGTTCTGCCGCGCAGTCCCCATACTGGAGGTTGATGAAGCTGATTCCCGGCACGGTCAGGACCCCCCGCCAGGCGTCGAACGCCGAGAAGTAGCGCCGGCGGGCCCCGTTCATCAGGCCGCTCTTCCAGAGCAGGCCCACCTTGAGTCCGGCTGGCGCAGCCTCCAGCGCCTTGCGCCAGTGAACGATGCGTTCGGGCGAGGCCTTCAGATAGCCTGGCGTCGTCGGAAAGGCGTGGATCGAGCGCCGAAAGCGGCGGAGCAGGGAGCCCATGGGCGCCCAGAGTTCGGGCGGGGAGCCGTCCTCGAGGAACGGCGCCAGGCGCACTGCCCGGCCCGCTACGGCATAGGTGGCGTGGGCGCCCACCGTGGCGGCGGGGAAACTCCGCTGGAAGAGGGTGACGAGCCGGGCCTCAACGGCCAGGATCAGTCGACCGTCAGGACCCAGAGCCTCAATCAGATCATGGATGAGGTTGGCGAACATCACCTCATCCCCCAGGCCCTGTTCCCCGAACACCAGCAGGGATCGCCCGGTCAGATCGCTCTCAGGCGTCCAGGGCTTTCCCGGCGCCTGGAACTGGGTGCAATCGGCAAACTGAGGGTGCAGGCGGGCCTCATAATCGTCCCACCCTTCACCGGTCCGGCCGAGTTCCATGAGGATCGTGGCGCGGGACAGGCGCATCATCTGGCGCTCGTCATCGGCGGCTGTCCCGGCCAGGGCGGTGTCACAGTCACTCAGGGCGCCTTCCGGGTCACCCTGGGACAGGCGGATATTGCCCCGATTATACTGGGCCTTGGGAAACGCCGGCTGCAGGCGCAGGGCTTCATCAAAGAAGGTGCGCGCGGTCTCCAGATCTCCCTGTTCGGTGACGATGGTGCCAAGGGTGTTCCAGGGCATGGCCACCCCCGGATTGGCTTCAATGGCCGGGCGAAGGACCTCAATGGCTTCGTCGGCGCGGTCCTGGTCGCGGATGGCGCAGGCGAGATTGTTGGCGCCCTCGGGGTGATTGGGCTTGGCGGCCAGGAAGTGCCGGAACAGCTTTTCGGCCTGCGCCTTCATCCCCATTCGAAAGGCCAGGCGACCCAGGTCATTGGCCACATCAGCCTGGTTGGGCAGCAGGGCCAGGGCCGACTCGTAGCAGGTAATGGAGCTCATGAAGTCGCCGGCCCGCTCCCGGGCGATGGCCAGCAGGTACCAGGCAAAGCCGCTGCGCTCGTCATGTTCGAGGGCCTGGAGCGCCAGACGGCCCCCGGTGACATAGTCCTCCGCCTCCAGGGCGGCGACCGCACGGTTCAATAGAGGTTCCACCGTCAGGGTCTTCAGTTCGCCAATCGCCGCATTCAGGCGCGCCAGGGCGTCGTGGGCGCCGGCCGCTCCCATGGCGTCGGCCACGCGGCTGGGATTGAGCGGCTGAGCCTGGCCAGCGGTAAGCGCAATGGACGAGGTGTCCCCTGTCCGGCTTGGACGCGTCATGCCTGACTCCAATTCCTGCGTGAACCTGTGGATGCTTCGCGCGATTATGGTTACCCCTTGCTTAAGCGCGGCTTTCCGCCGCAGGGCGAGCAAGGGCTCGTTAACAGTCACCGCCTAGCCTGTGTCTGTCTGTCACGCCTTTGCATCTGGGCATGGTCAGGCAATACGCGTCGGGGCGCGCAAATGGGGGTCGGGCATTGCCGCTCAAGCTGTCGTTGAAGCCGGGTGAGAAGTTTGTTCTCAATGGAGCCGTCGTCCAGAATGGCGACCGCCGCTCCACCCTGGTGCTCCAGAACAAGGCGTCTGTTCTTCGGGAGAAGGACATCATGCAGCAGGACGAGGTGACGACGCCGGCGCGGCGCGTCTACTTCCCAGTCATGATGATGTACCTCGATGAGGGCAATGCCGAGCGCTACTATGATGAATTCGTTCGACGCCTTTCGGAGTTCATGGGAGCAGTCCGTAATCCCGTGATCCTTGCCGAGTGCGTCTCTATCTCCAAGCACGCCATGACCCGGGAATACTACAGAGCCCTCATGCTGTGCCGTAAACTTATCGACTATGAGGACGAGGTGTTCGGCAATGTCCCTACGAGCCTACCAGCAGGCGGCGCAGAGAGCTGAGTCCCCGCGTGCGGCGGAGTACCGCCTCTTCGCCCAGGTGACTCGCGCCCTCATTGAAGCGTCCAAGGCCGACCCGTTGGACTTCGGGACCCGCGCTGACGCCCTGGATTGGAACCGGCGCCTGTGGATGGCGCTTGGAGATGACTGCGCCCATGCCGACAACAGTCTGCCTGAGGCCCTCCGGGCCCAGATCATCTCGCTCAGCATCTGGGTTCAGAAGCACACCAGCGCCGTGATCCGGCGGGAGGACGAATTCGATGCCCTGATCGATGTGAACCGCATCATCATGCAGGGGCTGGCCCCGAACGCGGCCGAAGCCGCCTGACGCCCGGCGCCCCTTTTTTGAGTCATAGTGCGGCCCGGCGATATCGCCGGGCCTTTTTCGTTTCCGCGCCAACGGCGCCCGCCCGGCAGAATTTAACGTGGTCAATCCTGCCGTGCGGCGGATTGACTCGCCGTGCTTATGGAAAATATCCAGCTAAAACAGATGGCTAATAAGTCCTGTCGGGGTGTTGAGGTTGGCCCGGCCATTGCGAGGCCTGCCACGGGTCGAAAACGGCCTGCCGGTGAAAAATCGCCGGGCTCCCTTCCAGAACGGAAATCAAAGCCATGAATTCGGTCAACACCAATGTCGGCGCCATGGTGGCGCTGCAAAACCTCAACAAGACCAACGCGGATCTCGGCACCACTCAGAACAGGATCAATACGGGCCTGAAGGTCGCCAGCGCCAAGGACAATGGGGCCATCTGGGCCATCGCCCAGAACCAGCGGTCCAACTCCGGCGCGCTGAACGCCGTCAAGGAGTCCCTCTCCCGGTCGATCTCGACCGTGGATGTGGCTCTCTCGGCGGGTGAGGGCGTCTCCGATCTGCTCCTGCAGATGAAGGAGAAGGCGCTTGCGGCTTCCGACACCACCCTGGACGCGGCCAGCCGCACGGCCCTGAACGATGACTTCAAGGCCCTGCGCGACCAGATCACCAAGGTGGTCACCAACGCCGAGTTCAACGGCGCCAACATGATCAAGGCCAGCACCCCGACCACGGTCGCGGCCCTGGCCAGCGCCGATGGCGTGAACAAGATCACGGTGGCGGCGCAGAACCTGGCGCTTGGCGGCGCCAATGTGACGATCACGGCGACAGCTTCCATTGCGACCCAGACGACGGCGGCGGCGATGATCGCAACGATCAACACCTCGATCGGCAATGTCTCGGCGGCTCTGTCCAAGCTGGGCACCGGCTCGAAGGCATTGACCTCGCACCTGTCGTTCGTCGGCAAGCTGCAGGACACGATCGACGCCGGTGTGGGCAATCTGGTGGACGCCGATCTGGCGAAGGAAAGCGCCAAGCTTCAGTCGCTGCAGACCAAGCAGCAGCTGGGCATTCAGGCCCTGTCCATCGCCAATCAGTCGACAGGCTCACTCCTGTCGCTGTTCCGTTAACGTCTTGAAGCCGGGCGGCGCACCCGCGCCGTCCGGCAGACTTTTCCCCCGACCCCCGTGGCCGGGCGCCTTTTACCGGGCAATGGCCGGCAGAAATTGCCCATCCAGCCGCAACCCGGCAGAATCTGCCGAGCCGTAGCGGGCCTGATTCACCTATAACGCAACGAATCCAGGCCGTTGAGAGCAGGTTCGCCGCCAGGGCGACTTGGCGCGTCTGTTGCTGCCCTATGGACTGGGCAAAACGCCTGCGGCGGTCAAAACGACGGCCGGTTTCCTTAAGAACAAGGACCTAGGCGCATGAATAGCGTTAACACCAACATCGGGGCGATGATCGCCCTGCAGAACCTCAACAAGACCAGCAGCGACCTGAGCACTGTCCAGAGCCGTATCAATACGGGTCTGAAAGTCGCCAGCGCCAAGGACAATGGGGCCATCTGGGCCATCGCCCAGAACCAGCGCTCGAACTCCGGCGCTCTGAACGCGGTCAAGGATTCCCTCCAGCGCTCGATTTCGACCGTGGATGTGGCTCTTTCGGCCGGTGAGAGCATCTCCGACACCCTGCTCCAGATGAAGGAAAAGGCCCTGGCCGCTTCCGACACCACTCTGGACGCCGCCAGCCGGACGGCCCTGAACGACGACTTCAAGGCCCTGCGCGATCAGCTGGCCAAGGTGGTCAACAACGCCGACTTCAACGGCGCCAACATGATCAAGGCCAGCACCCCGACCACGGTCGCGGCCCTGGCCAGCGCCGATGGGGTGAACAAGATCACCGTAGCGGCGCAGAACCTGGCGCTTGGCGGCGCCAATGTGACGGTCGCGGCCACCGCTTCGATCGGCACCCAGACCCTTGCCGCCAGCATGATCGCTACGGTCAACACCTCGATCGCCAACGTGTCTTCGGCCCTGTCCAAGCTCGGCACCGGCTCGAAGGCGCTGTCCACGCACCTGACCTTCGTGGGCAAGCTGCAGGACACGATCGACGCCGGGGTGGGCAACCTCGTCGACGCCGACCTGGCGAAGGAAAGCGCCCGTCTCCAGTCGCTGCAGACCAAGCAGCAGCTGGGCATTCAGGCCCTGTCCATCGCCAACAGCTCCAGCTCTTCGCTGCTGGGTCTGTTCCGCTAACCCGTCTCCGGCCCTGGACGCTTGCGTGTCTGGGGCCGGCTGCGGCTCTCAATCAGAGGGGCCGGTGACAGAAACGTGCCGGTCATAGCCAGATGGATAACAGAGTGGCGGCTGTGGCGGCCACGAACAGAGCCGGCCTCGAGCGGACCCCGACCCCGGTGGTCAGGCCCGTTCCGGAAGTCGCTCCGCGACGTGCCGCAAAGACAGAACGCGCCGATCTGAGGTTGATCATCGAGGAAGACGCCTCCGTCGGCGTCTATGTCTACAAGACCGTCGACCGCCATACGGGCGAGGTCATTTCGCAGTTCCCCCGGGAGGAGGTGCTCAAGATGCGAGACCGCGCCGAGTACGAAGTCGGCGACGTGGTGAAGACCCAGGCCTGATCCCGGCCTCGGTCTCCGGCCTCGGTCTCCGGGTTCGAAGAACATGGGTCCTTTCAGCCGTCTCGGCAGCCCGAGGCGGCCGCCGCCCATTGGGCGTTAACCATCTAGACACCATGATTCCCTAGCCTCTCTCGAACAGCAACCCGCGACTCGTCCAGGGAGGTGAGGCGGGCTGCGGACGATGAAGGAGGTCCGGGCCATGACGACCAGTGTTCACACCAACAAGTCTGCGTTGGTCGCACTGCAGAATCTGAACCGGACCAATGAAGAACTCTCCGGCGTTCAGAATCGCATCAGCACCGGCCTGAAGATCGGCAATGCCAAGGACAATGCCTCGGTGTGGGCCATCGCCCAGGGGCAGAGAGCCGACATCGGCGCCCTTGGCGCGGTGAAGATGAGCCTGAACCGGGCCCAGTCCGTCTCCGAGGTAGCCATGGCGGCGGGCGAGTCGGTGTCCGACCTGCTCGTCCAGCTGAAGGAGAAGGTGGTCGCGGCGATGGATACGTCGCTGGACGCATCCTCCCGCACGGCGCTGGACTCCGACTTCAAGTCGATCCTTCGCCAGATTACTCAAGTAGTTGAAAACTCAGAGTTTGACGGCGCCAACATCCTGGATGGCTCAGTGGCAGGGTCGATCCGCTTCCTCGCCAATGCCGACGCCAACGCCTATATCACCCTCTCGACCCAGAACATGTCCCTGGGCGGCGCCATCATCACCATGGCCGCCACCGCCTCGATCACCACGGTGACCCTGGCCACCGGCATTCTGACCCAGTTGAACGCCTCGATCGCCAATGTGAACCAGTCGCTGGGCAGCCTCGGCGCCCAGGCCAAGCAGATTGAGGCCCACAACAAGTTTGTCACCAAGCTGACCGACGTGTTGACCTCCGGTGTCGGTAATCTGGTGGATGCCGATCTGGCCAAGGAGAGCGCCAGGCTCCAGGCTCTCCAGGTTCAGCAGCAGCTGGGCGCCCAGGCCCTGTCCATCGCCAATGAAGCGCCTCAGGTCATCCTGTCGCTCTTCCGATAGGGGCGCGATCCCCGGTTGAGCCGACTGAACGGTCCCGGATCCTGACATGGTCCGGGACCTTCGCCTTGTCGGGGCTTAACCCCCTGTAAGCAGTGGTAGCCGATCATGCAGACGCGGGCGTCCGCCCAAGAGGACAGCGATTGATCGGCTTCGATTCCAGCCTGCTTGTGAACTACTACCAGGCAAAGTTGACCCGGCTCGGCGGTGCGTCGAGCGGGGCGGCTGGCGGGGCGCCGACCCGCTATGCGCCGACGGCGCCCTGGTCGCCCCAGGCCAAGCCTACAGACGCCTCCGCCTTGCTCAAAACGGCCTTGCAGGGGGGGAAGCTGATCGATGAGCGGGCCGCGACCCTCGACCTGGCCGGCGCCAGTTCTGACTACAGGAAGCTGTTTGCCCTCTATCAAGGGATCGGCGCCCTGATCGCCCTGGCCGAACGCGCCAACACCAAGAATTTGTCCAGCTTCGAGTCTTCCCGGATTCTCTCGGCCTTCACCAAGGGCATGGCCGAGGTGTCGAACTATGTGGACACCGCCCGTCTGGATAATGCCCGCCTGGGCTTTGCCGAAGTGTCCGACACGGCGCGCGCGACGATCGGCATCGCCCGGGGCAAGAACGAATATGTCACCGCGCCCCTGGTTACCGGGGTGGCGGATACCGCCTTACCGGCTTTCCAAGGGGACGTGCGGTTCAATATCGGCATCCAGAAGATCAGTTCCAGCCATACCATTCAGATCGATCTGGCCGAGATGGGCGGCCAGACCCGGACGCTGCCCAATGTGATCAATCACATCAATACCAAGCTGGAAGCCGCTGGAGTCACTACGCGCTTCGGCCAGGAACGGGTCCCCGGCGCCGAGCGGTCATTCCAGTCCGGCGGACGGACCATCAAGCTGGCCGCGTCGCCGGACCAGTGGGCGATGAAGATCAGGACCGACATAACCGAAAGGGTCTCGTTCCAGGCCGTGGACACCGCTCCGGCGGTCTATCTGACCCAGACGGTTGGAGACCCTGATCCGGACGGCAGGCCCGCCACAAATGATGGGGTCCAGGTCAACCAGCTGCTGAAGTTCCAGACCGAGACCGGGGTGGTCGCAGCGCCGCCGCAGCCGGCGGGAGAGGCGAACTGGGTCGAGGGTCGGGTCTTTGCCAAGCCTCTGGAAGGTAAGATCGAGACGGTTCGCGCCACCCAGGTGGGTCCCGATGGCTCGGTCTATATCCTCGCCGACGTGACGGGGGAATCGGGCGGGCAATCCATCAAGGGCGACCGCGATGTCGCCCTGATGAAGTACGATTCTGCCGGCAAGCTGATCTATAGCCGGGTGCTCGGCGCGGCGGAGAACGCCAGGGGCCTGGCCCTGGCCGTGTCGGCGGACGGCAGGGTGGCGGTGGCTGGCGCGGTCACCGGCGGCTTGAACGGCGCGGTCGATGGTCCGCTCAATTCAGGCACATCGGCTGCCCTGGCTGAGAACAGCGACAGCTTCGTCACCGTGTTCAATGACCGGGGCGAAGAGCTCTGGACGGCCCGCCGTGGGGCGCGGCTGGCGGACGAGGCCAGCCAGATCGCCTTCGGCGCCGACGGCAATGTCTATGTGGCCGGCCGATCCAGGTCGACCATGCCCGGGGCCACCGTCCTGGGCGGCTGGGACTCCTACATTCAGGGCTTTGGGGTCAATGCCCGGGGCGAGCCGCAGTCCCTGTTCACCCAGTCCTTCGGGACCGCGTCCGATGACCGCCCGGCGGGACTGGTGGTCGATGGCAGCGCCCTGGTGACCGCAGGCATTGAGGATGGCCGGGCCATTGTCCGACGCTTCGACATCTCTGGCGGCGCACCGGTCCAGATCGCGCAACGGGACCTTGGCGGTCTCCAGGGCGGGACCATAACAGGCCTTGCCCTCGACGGGGGCCAGGTGGTGATCGCCGGCTCCACCCGAAACGCCGCCCTCGACGCCGGTAATGTGACACGCGCCCATGCCGGGGGTGTGGACGCCTTTGCCGCGCAGATTTCATCCAGTCTCGTCGCAGGACCGGGGGACGCCGTCGCCTATTATGGCGGGACGGGGGACGATGAGGCCGCTGGAATGGCCGTCTCTAACGGCCAGGTCTGGATCACCGGCAAGGCGGGCGGCGCCTTGCCCAATCTCGCCGCCATGGGTAAGGCCGACGGGTTCCTGGCGCGCCTGAATGTGGCCGCCGGCGCCATTGACTGGGCCCGGCAGTTCACCGGCAAGGACGGCCATGCAACCCCGGGATCCATTGCGGTGGCTCAGCAAGGCGCCAGCGTCCTCGACCGGCTGGGCCTGCCCACGGGGGAACTGACCTTTGCCGGCTCCGCCAAGCTCACCGCCGTCAGCGCCCTGCGGGCGGGCGACCAGTTCAATATTACCGCCAATGGCGGCCGCCCCAGGGCCATCACCATCGCCGTCAACGAGACACTTGAGAGTCTGATGCTCAAGATCCGCCGCGCCACAGGGTTCCAGGTCAAGGTCGATACGGCGGTGACCGAAGGTGTGCGACGCCTGCAGATCAAGCCGCTCAATGACCGTTCGGTGATTGAGCTGTCCCCAGCCGCCCAGGGCCAGGACGCCCTCTCCATCCTGGGTCTGAAGGAAGGGGTGATCCGGGCCAGCAAGCTGGAGGACGGCAAGACCGTCGCCGCCGATGGCCAGGCCAATTTCTACGGGCTTGGCCTGCATTCCCGCATCAATCTCAGCACCCCGGAGCAGATCCGGCACGCTGTCTCCGAGCTGACCCAGGCCCAGGGGGTCATTCGTCGCATCTATTCCGACCTGCGCGACGCCGCGACCCCCAGGAGCGTCCTGGCGCAGCGTGACGCCGCCAACAACGGACCGGCGCCAGCCTATATGACCAACCGCATCGCAAATTATCAGGCCGCCCTGAACCGTCTTACCGGGGGTGGGTAGCGCCTTCTTGAAACCGTTGCAGGCGCGGTCTAGAGCCGGCGCGTGATCGCGCGGGCGAAGCCTGCGCGTGGCCAGGGGCAAATTTTGTCGGCGCGTTTCGGGCGCTGATATGGTCTTTGGCAGGAACCCCGCGCGCGAGGCCCCATGGATTTCCTCAACGACCGTCGCATCGTGCTGTCCCTGATTGGCGGCGCCCTGGCTCTCCTGGCCGGCATGGGCATCGCCGTGGGCCTCCTGGCCCGTGGCGGGGACGAGCCGCAACAGCCGCCGCCGGCCTCCAAAGCGGGGCTGGTGGTCGAGGCCACAGACATGGACGACGGCCGCATGGACCCGGCTCGACCCTTGCGCTGCTTCGTCAGCGGCCAGTTCGTCGGCGAACTGACCCTGGCCGAATGCGCCCAGCGAAATGGGGTGGCGACCGGCGCCCTTGACGTGGGGGTCGATGAGACCGGAGCCCTGGCCGCCGCGGATGCCGCCGGCACGGTGCTGACGCCACTGCCGCCGCCGGTGGAGACGGTGACCCCGGTCGCGCAGTCCCCTGTTGATCCGGCTCAGACTCCCGCGGCGCCGGGACCCGGCGTCCAGGCGCAGCCAGCGGGCGCGTGCTGGCGCTATGCCGAATCCGAGTGGCGACGGATGCCGGGGGACCTGACCCTGAACGCCTGTGTCCAGGCGCTCTTCGGCGGCCGCTGCGAGACCGCAGGCGCAGCGGCCTATGGCCGTTGGATGCAACAGACCCTGCGACTGGTGCCCGGGCGCGTGGAGGTGTCGGCTGACAATCGCCGCTTCCGGACCCTGGCCGAACAGGGTCCTGGCTGCAGTATTCCCCAGATCGGTTGATCACTCGCCCCGGCGGCGATACCGGTGTAGGATTTCCTCATGTTGAGAACCGTCATCCTCCTTGGCGTCTGTGTCTTGGCCCTGGGCGCCTGTCAGAAGCGAACCACGCCGCCCGGTGACCGGGGGGTCTGTTATCAGGTGGTCCGGACCCCTGAGGGGACCTTGAAGTACAACAAGATCCCGGGGACCCAGCCGGACCTGGAGCACTGCGCGGCTGCCCTGGAAGCCATTCGCGTGCGCTTCCTGCAGATGGGGGGCTCCACCCACACCATGGTGGGCGCCTATCAGGGGAATTTCATCTTCCTGCAGCGCGAGGGCATCTTTACGGCCCCGTCCTGGGAGCAGAATCGTTATCTGGCCCTGGTGCGCACCGGTGACGGGCGTCTGGCGATCCCCGGCGCCATGCCGCGACCGGCGCAGTGAGAACGTAGGCAGAACATAGGCATTGATCCCGCCGGTCGACCGGGCTAGCCTCTCGGCTCGCCGGAGTTATTCATTCTCGGAAATTCAAGGACATCCACATGGCGGGCAGCGTCAACAAGGTCATTCTCGTGGGCAATCTGGGCGCCGACCCGGAGATCCGCGCCCTGTCGTCCGGCGATCGGGTGGCCAATCTTCGCGTCGCCACCTCGGAAACCTGGCGCGACCGGGCCTCGGGCGAGCGCAAGGAGCGCACCGAGTGGCACCGGGTGGTGATCTTCAACGAGAACCTGGTGAAGGTGGCCGAGAGCTATCTGCGCAAGGGCTCGAAAGTCTATATCGAAGGCGCCATTCAGACCCGTAAATGGACCGATCAGAGCGGCGTCGAGAAGTTCTCCACCGAGATCGTGCTCCAGAAATTCCGCGGCGAGTTGACCATGCTCGATGGCCGTGGCGGCGACGGCGATGAGGGCGGCGGCTTCGCCGCCGGCGGTCCCCGCAGCCAGCCGTCCGGCCCCCGCGAGGACTTCTCCGCCGACCTGGACGACGAAATCCCCTTCTAGATCCGGGCGCATTTTCGGATGCCGCATCGGCCGGTCCTCAGCGGACCGCCCGTCTTGCTGTGGCGAGGCATTTTCCGATAGGTTTGAAGTGGTTATCGGATCAGGAGCGGCCCTGGTCGGCGGCGTCCTTCGGGGGACAGGTGTCGCTGAGCCGGCGGGCCTCAGTGCTGGCGCGGCCAGACACCGGGATTCCGGCAAAGGTGGTGGCGATATTGGCCACGAGCTTGAAGGTGGTGGGGGTGAACTCGCCCTCGCCGGACACCGCGACCTGGCGGCCCCTTTTGTTGACGCAGGAGCCCCTGAGCAGGATCTTGCCGCCGGCGAACGACCGGGTCGGATAGGTGCAGCTATAGTGCCGATTGCTCGGCCCCATCATGAATTTCTCGACGTCGGCCTTTGTCAGACAACGCTTTTCCACATCCGTCGTACGAATCGGCGAGAGCATCCGGTTGGTGCTCTCCCAGTAGCCGGGGAGGATGGACTCAGCGGCGGCTGCAGGGCCGGCCAGGGCTGCAAGGGCCAGAGCGAGGGGCGCAAGGCGTAGCATCGTCATGTCCTCAGTAATCTAGGAGGGCGGTCTAGCGCCTTCAACCTGAACCAATCCTGCACGGCGGGGATTTGCCCGCCGGGACGATGGCCGCGAAGTTGGCGCAGCCGTCTGGCGGTGCTAACACCGCAGTTCCGATTTTGTGTCCGATTCTGACGGCTTTTCCCTGCCTTGACAGACGATCTCCATACCCCACCGGAAGATGGCCGGCGCGGGGGCATCGCCCCTATCGCCATCGAGGACGAGCTGAAGCGCTCGTATCTCGACTACGCCATGAGCGTCATCGTCAGCCGGGCGCTGCCTGACGCCCGCGACGGCCTCAAGCCGGTCCACCGCCGCATCCTGTTCTCCATGAGCGAGCAGGGGCACACCCCTGACCGGTCCTATGTGAAGTCGGCCCGGGTGGTCGGCGACGTGATGGGCAAATACCATCCGCATGGGGACGCGGCGATCTATCTGACCATGGTCCGCATGGCCCAGCCCTTCTCCATGGGCCTGCTGCTCATCGACGGCCAGGGCAATTTCGGCTCGGTGGACAATGATCCCCCCGCCGCCATGCGCTACACCGAGTGCCGCCTGACCAAGGCGTCCATGTCGGTTCTGGCCGACCTCGACAAGAACACGGTCGACTTCAAGCCCAACTATGACGGCTCAGAGCATGAGCCGGCGGTCCTGCCGTCGCGGATTCCCAACCTGCTGGTCAATGGCGCCGGCGGCATCGCTGTGGGCATGGCCACCAACATTCCGCCGCACAATCTGGGCGAGGTGATCGACGCCTGCCTGGCCTTTGTGGACAATCCGCAGATCGGGATCGAGGACCTGGCCGATATCGTGCCGGGGCCTGACTTCCCTACAGGTGGCGAGATCATGGGCCGCGGCGCCTCTCGCCAGGCCATGCTGACGGGCCGCGCATCTGTGGTCACCCGGGGCAAGGCGTCTGTCGAAGAGATCCGCAAGGACCGCGAAGCCATCATCATCACGGCCTTGCCCTATCAGGTGAACAAGGCTGGGCTGGTTGAGCGGATCGCCGACCTGGTCCGTGAGAAGCGCATCGAAGGGGTCGCCGACCTCCGCGACGAAAGCGACCGCGATGGCATGCGCGTGGTGGTGGAGATCAAGCGCGACGCCTCAGCCGAGGTGCTGCTGAACCAGCTCTATCGCTTCACCCCGCTGCAGTCCTCCTTCGCCGTCAACATGCTGGCCCTGGACCGGGGGCGCCCGCGGGAGATGAACCTCCGCGACCTGATCGTGGCCTTCATCGAGTTCCGCGAAGAGGTTGTGGTCCGCCGCACCAAGTTCGAACTGTCCCAGGCAAGGGACCGCGGCCACGTCCTGGTCGGTCTGGCCATCGCCGTGGCCAATATCGACGAGGTGATCCACATCATCCGCTCCTCCCGCGATCCGGCGGAAGCCCGGGAGCGGCTCACCGCCCGGGCCTGGCCGGCCGGGGACATGATGCCCCTGGTCGACCTGATCGCCGACCCGCGCACCGTACTGGAGGACGGCTATCAGATCCGCCTCACCGAGGAGCAGTCCCGGGCGATCCTGGCCCTGACCCTCTCCCGCCTCACCGGACTTGGCCGTGACGAGATCTTCGGCGAGGCGGGCGAGCTGGCCGGGGCCATTCAGGGCTACCTCGCCATTCTGGCCTCCCGGGAGCGGGTCATGGGCATCGTCCGCGATGAACTGATCGAGGTGAAGACCGCCTTTGCCGTCCCCCGCCGCACCGAGATTCTTGAGGGCGGGGGCGACATGGATGATGAGGATCTCATCGCCCGCGAGGACATGGTCATCGCCGTCACTCATTCGGGCTATGTGAAGCGGACTCCGCTGGCCACCTACCGGACGCAGCATCGGGGCGGCAAGGGCCGCTCGGGTATGTCCATGAAGGACGAGGACGTGGTCACCCGCGTGTTCTCGGCCAACACCCATACTCCGGTGCTGTTCTTCTCCTCCGGCGGCAAGGTCTACAAGCTCAAGGTCTGGCGCCTGCCGGTCGGCGCGCCGAACTCCAGGGGCAAGGCCTTCGTCAACCTGCTGCCCATTGAAACCGGTGAGGCGATCACCTCGATCCTGCCCCTGCCGGAGGATGAGGCCAGCTGGGATCAGTACGACGTCATGTTCGCCACGCGCTCGGGCAATGTCCGGCGCAACAAGCTGTCGGACTTCGTACAGATCAACCGCAACGGCAAGATCGCCATGAAGCTCGACGAGGGGGACGCCATCATTGGCGTGGCCGTCTGTCAGGCTGATCAGGATGTCCTGCTAACCACCGCGACGGGACGCTGCATCCGCTTCTCGGTGGAGGACGTGCGGGTCTTTGCCAGCCGGGATTCCACCGGCGTTCGCGGCGTTCGCCTGGCCGACGGCGACAGTGTCATTTCCATGGCCATTCTGCGCTCGGTGGACGCCACGCCGGCCGAGCGGGCGGCCTATCTCAAGCACGCCACGGCGACCCGGGCGGCGGAGTCCGGCGAAGCCGAGGAGCCGACCGTTCCGGAGACCGAGGACGACGAGGCCGAGGGGGCAGATCAGGCCCTGTCCCTGGAGCGCATCGCCGCCCTCGGCGCGGCCGAGGAGTTCATTCTCACGGTCTCCTCGGAGGGCTTTGGCAAGCGCAGTTCAGCCTATGATTTCCGCCGAACGGGGCGCGGGGGGCAGGGGCTCATCGCCCAGGACCTCTCCAAGCGCGGGGGACGCCTGACGGCCTCCTTCCCGGTTGAGGAAGGCGACGAGATCCTGCTGGTCACCGACCAGGGCCAGTTGATCCGCACCCCCGTGGCCCAGGTCCGTATTGCCGGGCGCAACACCCAGGGGGTGACCATCTTCCGCACCGCCGCCGACGAACATGTGGTCTCTGTGGAGCGTCTGATGGAGGGATCCGATGGCGCCGTCCCCGGGGGTGACGGGGCTGATGGCGAGGGGCCAGCCGACCTCGGCGCGGATTAGGTCTTGCATTCGCCGTGTCGTGCGGCGAAAGCCGGACGAACAAGGACACGGGGAAACGTCGCATGACCCGCATCGGGCTGTATCCGGGCACGTTCGATCCAATCACCAACGGCCACTCCGACATCATGGGTCGAGCGGTGAAGCTGGTGGACAAGCTGGTGATCGGCGTCGCCGTGAACGCCGGCAAAGGTCCCATGTTCTCCCTTGAGGAGCGGGTGGCGATCATCAGGGCCGAAACTGCGCCCCTGACCGTCGACATCGAAATCGATGTCCAGCCCTATGAGGGCCTGACCCTGCAGTTCGCCCGTCAGATCGGGGCGACCATGATCATCCGCGGCCTGCGGGCGGTGGCGGATTTCGAGTACGAGTTCCAGATGACGGCCATGAATCAGCAGCTTGATCGTGAGATCGAGACGGTTTTCCTGATGGCCGACCCGCGACATCAGGCCATCGCCTCGCGTCTCGTAAAGGAGATCGCCACCCTCGGCGGCGAGGTGGGCAAGTTCGTCAGTCCGAGGGTCAAGGAGGCTCTGCTGGCCAAGGTCGGCGGCTGATGGTCGACGGCGAGGCCACGATCGCCCGCCGGCCTCAACTTGCCGAAGACCTTGGCGCCGCTGGTCTGGCGGTCCAGGCCGCTGCCCATTACGAATGAGCCCATGATCCGCACATCTCTTATCGCCGCCCTCATCCTGGCTGCGGCCGCACCCGCTTTCGCCCAGCGTGCAAAGGCTCCCGCCGAGCCCGTGGCGCTTGGGGCGCCGGGCGCCGCCGACTGGCGGCTGGCCGATCCCGAGACTGTGGTGGTGATCGACACCAACAGGGGGCGAATCTATGTTGAGCTCTCATCAGCCATTGCGCCGAACCATGTGGAGCGGATCAAGACCCTGACCCGACAGGGCTTTTATGACGGCCGCAGCTTCTTCCGGGTCATCGACGTGTTCATGGCCCAGACCGGCGACCCCCTGGATACCGGCGCCGGCGGCTCGGAGCTGCCGGACCTGACCGCAGAGTTCACCTTTCGGCGCGGGGCCAGCGATCCTTTTGTCGCCGTGGCTGACACCGGCGGCAGCCAGACGGGCTTCGTCGGCGTCATGCCGGTGATGACCCAGAGTCCGATGCTGATGGCCATGACCGCCGATCGCAAGATCACCGGCTGGGGCCTGTATTGCCCCGGCGTGGCCGGCATGGCCCGGGGCTCGGAGGAGAACTCCGCCAACAGCCAGTTCTTCCTGATGCGCCAGGCCTATCCGTCCCTGGAGAAACGCTACACCGCCTTTGGCCGTGTGGTGGCGGGTCTTGAGGTGGTGCGGGCCATCAAGACCGGCGAGCCGGTGGCCGCGCCCCAGGATCAGATGACCCGGGTGCGGATGCTGGCGGACATTCCCGCAGCTGAGCGCCCGACCGTGCGGGTGGTGGACACCGCCGGTCCCTGGTTCGCCGCTCAGGTGGCGCAGATGCGCGCCGAGGACGGGGCCGATTTCTCCGCCTGTAATCTCAAAATCCCTTCCGAGGTAAAGTGATGGATTCCGAAAACACCCTGATCATGACGCTGGAGTCCGGCGTGGTGACGATCACCCTGCGCCCGGACCTGGCGCCGGGGCATGTGGCCCGTATCAAGGAACTGGCCCGGGAGGGGTTTTATGATGGCGTGGTCTTCCACCGGGTGATCCCGGGCTTCATGGCCCAGGGCGGCGACCCCACGGGCACCGGTTCAGGGGGCTCCAAGAAGCCGAACCTGAAGGCCGAATTCAACCCCGAGCCCCATGTGCGCGGGGTCTGCTCCATGGCCCGGACGGCGGTTCCCGATTCCGCCAACAGCCAGTTCTTCATCTGCTTCGACGACGCCCGTTTCCTCGATGGCCAGTACACGGTGTGGGGTGTGGTGTCGGAGGGCATGGAACACATCGACGCCCTGCCCAAGGGCGAGCCCCCGCGCAGCCCGGGCAGGATCGTCTCTATGAACGTCGTCGCCGACGCCTGAGGCGGCATCCTCGCGCCCGGCAGGTGTTCAGTCGACCGGGGCCAGGATCACGATCACCGGGAAGTGGTCGGAGCCCAGGGACGGTCCCCGCTCCACCCTGACGGTGCGCCACCCGTCCCCGGCATAGACATGGTCGATGGCCAGAATGGGCAGCGGCATGTGGAGGTTCCAGCGGGAAAGCGCCCTGGTCGGCCAGGTCAGCATGGCGCGATTGCGCCGGGTCAGACCCAGGGCCCTGTCCTGGCGGCGCAGGGAGAATGACCAGGGCGTGGCGTTGAAATCCCCGGCGATGATCAGCCGCTCAGGGTCATAGAGCTCGGCGATCCTGGTCAGTCGCAGGCTCTGCTGCTGCTGGGGTCCGGCCGGAATGGGCCAGGTATAATGCGCCCCAATCACCGTGAACCGGCCCGTCGGGGTGTCGAAAGTGGCCCTTGTGGCCGGGAAAAAGGCCCCCTCGCTGACCTTGGGCAGTCCTCCGGAGACCGGTGCGGCCTTGCTGTAGATGACCACCTCGCAGTGGTCCTCGGGGTCGCAGGTGCGGTGGAAGTCCCCCCGTGCCTCCAGGGCGGACTGGAACCGGCGGTTGGACTCCTGGGCGACAATGATGTCGGGGTCCTGGGCGACCAGCCAGTCGGCGGTTTCGTCCAGGGTCTCGTTGCGCCCGCTCCAGCTGTTCATCTGGATGATCTTCAGCGCCGCGTCCGCCGACGCCGTGGCCGCCAGCGGGCGGAGATCGCGGAACATCTCCGGCAGGACCAGCAGGCCCGCCAGGACGAGCCCTGCGGCTGAGGTCGCCAGGGTGAACCGGCGCAGGCGGGTGGCCGGGGTCAGGGCGCCCAGCAGGGCGGCAAGGATCGCCAGGCCCAGGAACACCGGGGTGAAGTGGGTGATGATATCCAGCCGGTCGCTGAAGCGTCCCCCCTGGGCGAGCAGCAACACGCCGGCCGCCAGCACGGCCAGGGCGGCGGCCATATCCTCAATAATACGGGTGATGACGACTCGAACGTGGCCCATGGCGCGGCTCTAACATGAGGCCGGGCTTGACGCGCGGGGTCTTGCATGGCCTGACCCGCAGCAGATGAAAACCGCCGACTTTGACTTCGAACTGCCCGACAGCGCCATCGCCCTGCGTCCCGCCCAGCCCCGCGACGCAGCCCGGATGCTGCGGGTGATCCCCGGCCAGCCCCTGGCCGACCTGCATGTGCGCGACCTGCCCGGTGAACTCTGCGCGGGGGATGTGCTGGTGCTCAACGACACCCGGGTGATCCCGGCCCGGCTCAGCGGCCAGAGGACCAGGCGGGAGAGTGTCGTGGCGGTGGAGGCCACCCTGCACAGGCGGGTTTCCCCCAGCCGCTGGAGCGCCTTCATGCGTCCGGGAAAACGCCTGGCGCCGGGGGATCACGTCCGCTTTGGCCAGACCCAGGTCGATGGCGTCGGGCTGGACCCGCTCACGGCCACGGTGGTGGAGAAGAAGGACGGCGGCGAGATTCTCCTGGCCTTCGACCTGGAGGGGCCAGCCCTGGACGAGGCCATCAAGGCCCGTGGCGCCATGCCCCTGCCGCCCTATATCGCCGCCAGGCGGCCCGAGGATGCGCAGGACCAGACCGATTATCAGACCATCTATGCCCAGGCCGACGGCTCAGTGGCGGCGCCCACGGCGGGCCTGCACTTCACCCCCGAGCTGATGGAACGGCTGGCGGCGGCCGGGGTGGAGACCTGTTTCGTCACCCTGCATGTGGGGGCGGGCACCTTCCTGCCGGTCAAGGTCGACGACATCGCCGGTCACCAGATGCATGCGGAGTTCGGTGAGGTGAGCCCCGAGGCCGCCGCCCGGCTCAACCGCGCCCGGGCTGAGGGCGGCCGCATCATCTGCGTCGGCACCACCTCGCTCCGGCTGGTGGAGAGCGCGGCGGGCGAGGACGGGACCATTCATCCCTTTGCCGATGACACGGCCATCTTCATCACGCCGGGCTACCGCTTCCGGGCCGCCGACGGTCTGATGACCAATTTCCATCTGCCGAAGTCGACCCTGTTCATGCTGGTCAGCGCCTTTGCGGGACTGGCGACCATGCGCGAGGCCTATGCCCACGCCATCGCCACGGGCTACCGCTTCTATTCCTATGGCGACGCCAGCCTGCTGTGGAAAGCCAGCTGATGGTCGCCTTTCCCTTCGAGATCGCCGCCACCGACGGGGCGGCCCGCACCGGGGTGCTGAAGACCGCCCGGGGGGATATCCGCACGCCGGCCTTCATGCCCGTGGGCACGGCGGCGACGGTGAAGGCCCTGACGGTGGACCAGGTGGCCTCGACCGGCGCGGACATCATACTGGGCAATACCTATCACCTGATGCTGCGGCCCGGCGCCGAGCGGGTGTCGCGGCTGGGCGGCCTGCACGGCTTCATGCGCTGGGAGAGGCCGATCCTCACCGATTCCGGCGGCTTCCAGGTGATGTCCCTGTCCAACATCGCCAAGGTGACCGAGGAGGCCGTGACCTTCGCCAGCCACATCGACGGTTCGCGCCATGTGCTCTCGCCGGAGCGGTCGGTGGAGATTCAGGCCGATCTTCTGGCCGCCGACATCGTCATGCAGCTGGACGAGTGCGTCGCCTGGCCCGCCGAGGAGGGCCGCGCCGCCGAGGCCCTGCGCCTGTCGGCCCGCTGGGGCGCCCGCTGCAAGGCGGCGTTCGGTGAGCGGGAGACCCAGGCCCTGTTCGGCATCCAGCAGGGCTCGACCATCGAGGCCCTGCGGCGGGAATCGGCTGAGCGGCTGATCGAGATCGGCTTTGACGGCTACGCCATCGGCGGACTGGCGGTGGGAGAAGGCCATGAGGCCATGTGCGAGGTCCTCGACCATGCGCCCGGCCTGCTGCCGGCCGACCGTCCGCGCTATCTGATGGGGGTGGGCAAGCCCATCGACCTGGTGGAGGCCGTGGCCCGGGGGGTGGACATGTTCGACTGCGTCCTGCCCACCCGCTCGGGCCGCCATGGCCAGGCCTGGACCTGGAACGGGCCGATCAATCTGAAGAACGCCCGGTTCGCCGAGGACGACAGCCCCCTGGACGAGGGCTCGGACTGCCCGGCCAGCCGGGACTATTCCAAGGCCTATCTGCATCATCTGGTGAAGGCCGAGGAGATCCTCGGCCAGGTGCTGCTATCCTGGCACAATATCGCCCATTTCCAGGCCCTGACCGGGGCCATGCGCCAGGCGATTGCAGCGGGACGCTTTGCGGCCTTTCGCCGGGACTTTCGCGCCGCTCAGCGCACGGGATAGCGGGGCGTCAGGTCCTGCTGGATCACCGGCTGCGGTTCACCCCGGGAATTCGGCCTGGCCGGCGACTTGCAGCCCTTGGCCTCGCCGAGCCCTTTCAGATAGGCCCGGCGGACCCCGCCGGCTATGATGGCGTCCCGGACCAGCTGGTCGTGCTGTTCGGCGCCGCTGAGCTTGCGCACCCAGCCCCGGAACGGGATCACATCCTGGGCAAGGCCCGCCACAGCGCCGAGCGCCGTGCTGCGCCCCTGGGCCATCAGGTCATCCTCGTCCACCCCCTCGTCATCCAGGTCGGCCCCCAGGGCCTGGTTCAACGGGGTGATCAGGGCGATCAGCCGGGCGCAGGTGGCTGGCTGCGGCCGCTTGTAGGGGTTGGCCCGAGCCTCCAGCAGCACCGGCGGGATCTTGGTCCGCAGCAGGTTCACATCCCTCAGGGGCGCCGAGACCGCCCCCTCAAGGCTCTCGCGGGTGGCCTGGGACGAGGTCTGCACCTGGGGCGAGCCATCGGCGCGGGTGGTGGTGCAGCCGGCCAGAGCCAGGGCCAGGACCAGGAAGACCGGAAAAATCTGGACACGTGACATGGGGTTGAGCTTAGACCCTTCGGAACCGAATGGGAAACGCCAAGGCTCACTTGCCCGAGTCGGACCTGCGCCCTATGGTCCGCCCCCTTCGACCGGCGTCCAACTCGCGCCATGTCGCGGGCCGGTAGCTCAGTGGTAGAGCATTCGACTTTTAATCGAATGGTCGTGGGTTCGACCCCCACCCGGCCTACCAATCCTCATGGGGGATTGGGCCGCTCGGCCTCACAGGGCGCTACAATATTCCATAATTCTAGAAATATTAATTGGCCGCGCGGTCCGCCGCCGTCAGGCCGCCGCCGACCCGGCGCTGAGCTGAGCTCCGGCAGGCTCTGGCCCGACCATCGGGACGCGGGGTCCGGACGGCCGGGCCGGGGCGCCTTGCCTCAGTGCGCCATGCCGTGGGGGGCAGAGCGGATCTGCGCCATCACCGTCTGGGCCGGCGCGGCCTCGAAGGTCAGGGTCAGGCTGACCTCGCCGCCCTCGTCCAGGGGGCCGGTGGGGCCGATCAGCATCAGGTGCTCGGCGCCGGGCTTCAGGGCGACGCCCTCGCCGGCCGGCAGGGGCAGGCCGTCGGGCAGTTCGCGCATCCGCATCACCCCGTCATCCATGGACATGGTGTGGATCTCCCCCCGGGCCGCCGCGGGGCTGGCCACTGCGGTCAGCCGGTCCTCGGTGGCCGCCTGCAGGGTGACATAGCAGCCCACGGCGCCGGCGCCGGCGGCGGCGGGGCGGCACCAGGGGTCGGTGACGGTGACATTGGCCTCAGCTGTGGGCTGTGGGCTGCAGGCGGCCAGCAGGGCCAGGGGGGCGAGGATCAGGAAAGGTCTCATGGTTGAGCTCCGGGTTGGACAGCCAGGCGGGGGCGGCGGCCGTTGAGGGAAAGGTGGATGTTGCGGTTCAGAAGTCGAGGACAAGTCCGGCAAACAGCGAGCGCCGGTCGCCGGGCCAGTAGGCGGCCGTGGCGGGGGTGGCGGCGATCACCGGCTGGACGTTGGAGACATAGGCCTCGTCCGTCAGATTGCGCAGGTCGACAAAGGCGCTGAACCCGGGCCGGAAGGTCCAGCCGGCATTGAGATGGGCCACCGCATAGGACGGCGCCCGGGTGGTGTTGGCGAAGTCCACATAGGCCCCCTGCGGAGTCCACTCGACCGAGGGCGCCACGAACCAGCCCCCAGGGGCGTCATAGCGCAGCTCGGCGCGATAGAGGTGTTCGGGGGCCACCGGCAGGCGGTTGTCCCGGTACTGGGGATCATCCCGGAAGGCGAAGTCCGACCAGCCATAGGTCTGCCGCAGGCGCCAGGCGGGGGTGAAGCGCCAGTCCACGGCGGCCTCGATACCCCGGTGGTAGGTCTCATCGGCATTGAAGGTGGTGGCCGGCCGGTCCTGGCTGAGCGTGAACTGCAGGAGCTCATTCTCCAGCTCTGCATGATAGAAGGTCACATCCCAGATGAATGCCCCCCGGCGGCCCCGGGCGCCGACCTCGTAGGTCAGGGCCTCCTGCGCCTGAACCGGCGCAAGGCCGACGCCTGTGGGCGACAGGGCGCCGAAGTTGGGGGGCTCCACCGAGCGGGTGACATTGGCGAACAGCTGGGCGCCGTCGGGCGCTTCCCACAACAGGCCCAGGCGCGGGGCGATCCAGTCAAAGGTCCTGTCCGCCTTCAGGTTGAAGGTGGTGGCGACTCCGGGAACGGCGCGGCTGTCAAAGTCCCGCTCGGCCAGGCCATAGGTCGCCCCGCCGATCACCGCCAGATGATCGGTGAGGAACAGGCGGCCTTCGCCGAACAGGTCCAGGGCGCGGGCGTTCTGGTAGGAGATCGAGCGCGGGGCGCCCCGGGATCCGGCCACATTGGCGTAGAAGTGGGAGTCCAGATCGCCCTGGCGGCCCCAGACCCCGGCATAGGCGTCGGCCCGCAGGCCGGCGATCTCGCCTTCCCAGTCGAGCTTGGCGAACAGGCCATAATTGCGGCTCTGCTGGGCGATGACCTGGAAAACGGGATGCTCCAGCTCCTTCCAGATGCCATAGGCCCCGCCCGAAAGGCCCAGGTTGTCGGCCACATCCCACTTGAAGGTCAGGGCGCCGCGGACGGTGGTGACATCCCGAGCATAGGCGTTGGCCCTGTTGACGGCGGTGGCCTGCCGGGGATTGGCGTTGAACTGCGCGCGGGTGAGCGCGCCGGGAATCTCCTGCTGGATGCTGGCGCCGTTCACGATCAGCCGGACCTCGGCGGTCTCTCCGACCTGTTTACCGAGATTGAGGCTGGCGAACTGGATGTTCTGCTGGCTCTGCGGCCTGGGTCCCTGGCCCGTCTGGTTGGTCACCGCGACCAAGCCATCCCAGGCGCCGCTTTGGCCGGCCGCCGCCAGATGCTGCCGGGCCATGCCAAACTCACCCCCGTCCAGTCGCAGACGCAGGCCGTAGGGCGCAGTCTGGCCGGTGGGGGTGACCATGTTCACCGCCCCGCCCAGGGTGGCGCCTCCGAAGCGCAGGGCGTTTCCACCGCGATAGACCTCCACAAACCGGGTGATCAGCGGATCGGCCGCCTGGCTGTCGCCAAAGCCGTCGGCCTCATTGAGGGGCAGGCCGTCCTGGGCCAGCAGCAGGCCGCGATTGTGATTGGCGTTGCCCAGTCCCGAGCCGCGAATGGAGATCCGGATGTCGCCGCCCCACTTCTTCTGGGCAAAGACCCCCGGTGCGTCGCGGAGCATGTCGTCGAGGGCCAGGGCGAAGCGGCCCTCATAGGACTCGGCCGCGATGACGGAGACCCCGCCCGGGGTTTCGGAAAGTCGCTCTCGGGCGCCGGCGACAACGGCGGGGTCCTCAGGGTCGGGACGGCCGGTGACAATGACGGTGTCGACGGCGGTCTGGGCGGCGGCGGCGGCGGGAAGGGCGAGGAAGATCAGGGCGCCATAGGCGCCGAGGGTGGATTTCATCTGTGAGTGTCCCCAGGGCCGCGCTGCGGCGGCCGCTTATGCAGGTGCAGGAAGGCCGGGCGCGCAGGGGCGCCCAGGGCCTGGGTGCGCATGAGGACCGGGCTGACCGGTCTCAGGCCTGCTGGGACGGGGGACCCCGGGCGGGGGGCGGGGGGGCGGCGAGGCCGCGACCGGGGACAAGCTCAGCCCGGGTGGCGAGGCCGTGGAGGGCGGGCGGGGCAAACACCACCACCTCGCCGAGGGCCAGGCTGGTCGCCGGGGCGTTCAGCCCGTGGCCGGCAAAGACGCAGGGACTATGACGTGCGCCGTCGTCCTCGGCGGGCTCGGGGTCGCCCTGGGCGCCCGGGTCCGACGGATCGATCGTCACCATGCCCTGAGCGGTACAGAGCACCAGGGCGAAGGCCGGACCGTCGGCCTGGGGCGGCGCGGCCATATAGCCTGGGGGGATCAGGACCTTCAGGAACAGGGTCAGGCCCGCCAGCGCCATGAACAGGCTGCGGCGTGGTCGGGACAGGGAGGAGGCCTGACGGTTCACAAGCCCGCCATAATTCAGCCTGATCGCCTTTGAAAGGTCGGAAATGCGCCGCCGGTGGTCGAAGACCGCGAAATCTACTGCTGCTGCTGTCGCTGCTGGTCGTGCTTGACCGCGCTGGGGGCGGGCCGACGCCGTGCGTTGCGGCTGAAGGCCGGTGGCGAGACTCGCAGGAATTCCGGCTCGGTGATCGCGGCCCTGGCGCAGCGCACCGAGACGACCACCGCCGGCTGGCTTTCGGCCAGTCGCCCCGTCCCCGCATGAACAGCTTCGGTGGGGCGGCTGAGCACCGAAGGATGGGCCTCGATTTCGTCGGGTGCTGAAGCGCACCGACCGGGGAAATTCCGGATTGAGCAGCGGGAACTCCAGGATCGGCCGCCTCCTCAGCCATCTGCCGTCGCCGCGCCCTGCTCCACCCGCTCATGTCCTCGAAACCGCAAGCCGCAGGTTGAGCCAGGAGACTGCGCAGGTGATCGTCCCCCCGTAACAAAAGCGATCAGAAACTCAGCGCCCGGCGCAAAGAAATTGGGCGGTGACGGCGGGGTGACACAGGGCCATCCCGTCGCTACAGGGGAGACTGGGGCGCTAAGGGTGATTGCGTGGGACGATTGACCTTCGCAGCCGTCGCCACGGCTGCCCTCTGGTTCTGTGGTATTGGTCCGGCGCTGGCCGAGCCGCGCGCCGATGTGTCAGGTGACCTGGACGGGGATCTGCGCGAGCGGATCATTCGCGCCATTGGTGAAACCGACCGTCCCGTGGACAATCTGTTTCAAGCCAGGCGGCGCGCCCGTGATGCTGCAGATGACGTCATCGCCGTTCTTCGTTCCGAGGGATACTATGCCTACGGCGTAGAGGCAGAGGTCTCGGAGCTTGATCCCCCCCGGCCTGTGGTGGCGGTGACGCCAGGGCCACGCTTCGTGTTCGCCAACCCGCAGGTGGCGTGGACGGGAACCCCGCCCGATGCGGAGACCCAGGCTCTGGCCCGCGCGGCCCTCGACCTGAATCCTGGAGATCCCGGCCGCGCTGCCGAGGTCGTAGCCGGCGAGGGGCGGGTGGTCGCGGTTGTACGCCAGGCCGGTTACGCCGATGCAGCCCCTGATCCCCGCCAGGTGGTCGTCGATCATGCCGACAATACGGTAAGCCCAAGGGTCCTGATTGCGGCAGGGAGCCTGGTGCGACTGGATGGTCTTGTTCTGAACACCGAGGGGCGGACCAGTCCCGCCTGGCTTGAGCGGTTGCGCCCCTGGCGCGAGGGCGAGGTCTATAGTCCCGAAGACGTGGCCGAGCTGGAGCGGCGTCTCCTGGATACAGGTGTCTATGACACGGTCGCCGTGGCCCTGTCGGCCAGGGATGACGTGGATGGCGAGGGACGCCGACGGGTGCTGGTGGGACTCTCGGACCGTCCGAGCCGGACCCTGGAGCTGGGCGCCAGCTACTCCACCCTTGAGGGCTTCGGGGTCGATTCCCGCTGGAGCCGCTATAATGTTCTTGGCCGGGCTGACACCCTGGCCCTGGTGGCGCGGCTCTCGGAGCTTGACAGCCGTCTGGGGGCCGACCTCACCTTGCCGCACTGGCGTCGGGCGGCGCAGGCCCTGCACCTGAACGCAGGCGCTTATGAGAACGAAACTGACGCCTACCAGGAGACGGGTATCGGCGTCGGCGCCGACATCCGTCGACGCTACGGTCCCAACTCATTTGTCACGGTGGGGGCCTCCCTCGACGCCACCCGCAGTGATGAAAAGGAAGCCCGGACCCTCTCCCCCCTTGGCCGGGATCTGATCACCACGTCGGTGTTTGGAGCGGTGTCCCTGGACCGGTCCAACGACCGGCTTGATCCCTCTCAGGGCTGGCGGGCGGAGACCCGGCTGGCGCCGACCGTCATCGCCGGAGATGAAAGCCTGCCCTATCTGGAGGTCTCCGTCCAAGGCTCCGCCTACCTGCCCCTGGATGAGCTGGGGCGCACGGTAATGGCCGCGCGCCTGCGGGTCGGCAGCCTGCTGGGGGGCGAGTTGCCTGACATCCCGGCGCCTTTGCGGTTTTACGCCGGCGGCGGCGGATCGGTCCGGGGGTATGCCTTTCAGGCGGTGGGCCCGAGGCTTTCGGACAACACCCCCCGGGGGGGACTATCCCTCGTGGAGCTCAGCTTCGAGGCCCGCCGCAAACTCACCGACCGCTGGGGCGTGGTGGCCTTTGTGGACGCAGGTTCGGTGGGCGACGCTATGATCCCCAATGGAGACAATCTCAGTGTCGGGGTCGGGATCGGGGTGCGCTATGATCTGGGCTTTGGGCCCATCCGGGCCGACATCGCCATTCCCCTCGACGCCGACAAGCGCGATGGCGCCTTCCAGATCTATATCAGTATCGGACAGAGCTTTTGACCGGCGAACCTCCCGTTCGGGATGAGCCGCTCAAGGCCAAGACCCGCCGTCGCCACCGCCGCCGCCTGGCGGTCTGGGTCCTGGTGGGTGTCGCTCTGTTCAGCAGCCTTCTTGCGGCTGCGCGCCTTGTCGCCATGGCCCCGCCGACCATGGGCTTCGTGGAGGCGCGGACCGACGGCCTCAGGGCGGGCCGGTTTGGCAGGCTGAAGATTGAAGGCCTGAGCGGCGATCTGTTCCGCGATATCCGTGTCCGCAGGCTTACCCTCTCGGATGAGGCCGGGGTCTGGCTGGAGGCCAAGAACCTAAGTTTGCAGTGGAATTATCTCGCTCTTCTGCAGCGTCGCTTTCATGCCGAGGCGGTTGCCGCCGAGGAGGTTCGCGTGTTGCGGCGACCCTATCTGACGCCGCCGAGGCCGGACGACGGCGGCCCCCCCGTCAGGATCCTCCTCGACCAGATGCGGCTGCGCCTCGCCCTCTCGCCGGAGGTCAGCTACGCCGAGGGCCTGTTTGACGTGACCGCACAGCTGGACGTCCGCCGGGGGGGGCGCGGACAGTCCGGCACGATCAATGCCGTCAGTCTCCTGCGGTCGGGAGATCACCTGGACCTTGAGTTTGATCTCGGCCCCCGACGGCCCCTGCGCATCGATGTTTCAGCCCTGGAGGCCGAGGGCGGGGCGATGGCCGGCCTTCTCGGCCTGCCCGCCGATCGCCCGTTTCGGCTCGACGTCGAGGCCGAGGGCCGGTCCCGTGAGGGGCGTTTCAAGGCCATCGCCCAGTCGGGCGCCACCACCCCCCTCCAGGCCGACGGGGGCTGGAACACGCTGGGCGGCCGCGCGGTGGGGCGGTGGTCCCTGGGCGCTTCGCAGCTGACGGCCCCCTTCGCCCAACGGCTGGGAGACGAGGTGGCGTTTGATATCCAGGGGCAGGGGCTTGAGGGCGGCCTGCAACTGGTCACCGCCCGGCTCACCGCCGAAAATCTCACCGTCCGGGCTGTGGGCCAGATTGAGCCTGGAAAACGGCGCACCGGATCAGAAGGGCTGAGCGTCGTCCTGGAGACCCCAGAGCTGTCACGTTTGGCGGGGGGGGCAGACATGGGGGCGACCCGACTGGCCGGGGTGCTCAGGGGGCAGTTCAGCGACCTGACCTTTGAGGGCGATGTCATCGCCCGGCAATGGACGATTGCCGGATATCAGCTGGCCTCGGTACGCGGACCGGTGACCCTTGAGCGTGATCACCGCGGCCAGAGGCTGGAGACCGATCTGCGCGGCGAAGGCGGGATCGGACAGGGTTATCTCGGCGCCCTGCTGGGCGAGGCGCCGCAGCTGTCCCTATCGGGTGAGCGGCTGCCGGATGGGCAGCTGCTGGTCCGCGAGCTCCGCGCCACGGGGCAGGGCCTTTATGTCGAGGCGAAGGGCGGTCGAGGGCTGCTGGGGGGACTGAACGCCAGCGGGACCGCCCAAGTCTCAAATCTGGCCGAGGCCAGGTCCGGGGCGGCAGGCACGGTGGATCTGACCTGGTCGGCTGATCGGGACGGGCGTCAGGCGCCCTGGCAGTTCCGTCTTGAGGGGCAGGGCCGCGGCCTCGCCACGGGCTATGCGCAGCTTGATCGGCTGTTGGGCCCCACGCCGAAGGTCAGCGCCAAGGCTGAACTCGACGGGGGCCGGCTTGGTTTAGAAGCCGCCAGCTTGAACGGCGCCGCGCTAAGGGCGACGGCGGCGGGAGTTTATGGTCCCGCCCAGGACCTGCGGTTCAAGGTGGACTGGTCGGCGGAGGGCCCCCTGCGGGCCGGGCCAGCGGAGTTTGACGGTCAGGCTGAGGGGACAGGCGCGGTGACCGGAACGCTCGGGGCGCCGAGATTGGATCTGCGGGCCAGATTTGACGAGATCGACCTGCCCCAGCTGCCGCTGCGGGACGCCGCCGTAACCCTCAGTTTCGGGCGCAGCCAGACGGCGGGTTCGGCGGGCCAGGTGACGCTTCTGGCCGAAAGCCAGTATGGCCCGGCCCGAGGTCGCGCCGACTTCGCCCTGCCGGCAAGCGGCGTAGACCTGAGGGGCATCGATGTGAATGCCGCCGGGGTGGAGCTGCGGGGGGACCTGAGTCTTCGGCGCTCAACCCCGTCGCGGGCCAACCTGCGCCTGGCCGTCGGCCCCGGGGCGATCCTGTCCCGTGGCGCGATTACGGGCACGATGAGGATCGTCGATGGCGCGGAGGCGCCGGTGGCTGACATGAGCCTCAGCATACGTGATGCTGTCCCCCTCGGCGGAGAGCTCGCCATCGTTGCCGGACGCCTCACTGCCGAGGGGCCGATGGATCAGCTGGCCTATCACCTCTCCGCCAGCGGCGGCTATGGGGGGGAGCGCTGGGACCTGTCGGGCCAGGGCGCCCTGGCGCAGGCCGACACAGCGCGTACGGCGACATTCATGGGACGGGGCGGTTACGGCGGCAGGCGTCTTTCGACCCTTGAGCCGGCCATCTTCCGCTTCGATGACGGGGTTCGCACAGCTCAGATTCTCCTGGGGACAGCGGATGGGGGGCGCATGGATATCGACGGGCGCCTGGCCGGACCCCTGGCCGATATCCAGGTGGAGCTCATCAATCTTGGCCTGGATGTGCTCAATCCCGATCTGGCGGGCCGGGTAAACGCAAACCTGTCCCTCACAGGACGCGAAGGCGAGCTGGTTGGTTCCCTGGGCGCGAGGCTTGAGGATGCCCGAGGTCGCGGCAGCCCTCGAGCGCAGGGCCTGGACGGGGTCCTGGAGGCGGTCCTCGCCGATGACGTGATGACCCTGACCGCCGAGCTCAGCAACGAACAGGGTCTGCGGGCCACGGCTGACCTCGCCCTGCCCGCCGAGGCCTCCGCGCGACCGTTCCGCCTGGCCCTGGACCGGCAAAAGCCGGTCCGCGGGCGGGTCTTCGCCGATGGCGATGTTGATCCCCTCTGGGCCCTGCTGGTGGACGGGGACCGCACCCTGGCCGGCCGGGTCAAGCTGGACGGCCGGATCAGCGGGACCCTGGCCGACCCCAGCTTCTCCGGGCGGGCGAGCCTGGAGAAGGGACGGTTTGATGATGCGGCCACCGGGCTGAGCCTGCGAGCCATTGAGGTTCAGGCGGTGCTGTCAGACCGGGTTATCGATGTCAGCCAGGCCGAGGGGGTTGATGACGCCGGGGGGCGCGTGGATGGCTCGGGCCAGATCAGCCTCTATCGCGGCGGTGTTTCGAGTTTCCGTCTGCGGCTGGACAGATTCCGGCTGATCAACAACGACACCGCCTCAGCCGACGCCAGTGGCGAGGTCACCGTCAATCGCAACGAGGCCGGCAAGGTGCGCCTGGCCGGCGACCTGGTGGTGAATGAGGCCACGGTGGCGGCCGAACCGCCAACCCCTTCAGGGGTGGTGACCATGGAGGTGACCGAGCGCAATCGCCCCCTGGAGCTTGATCTGCGACAGAGGCAGCGGCCGCAGCCCGAGGGGCGCGGAGAGGGCTGGGCGCTGGATGTGCGCCTCAGGGCCCCCCGCAGTGTCTTCCTGCGGGGACGCGGTCTCGATATGGAGATGTCCCTGGACGCTCACGTCACTGGCTCAACCGCCCGGCCGATCCTCTCGGGGGAGGCCCGTGTGGTGCGTGGTGACTACGAGTTTGCCGGCAAGCGCTTTGAGTTCGATCAGCGCGGGGTGGTCTCTCTGTCAACGGCCCCGGCCAACATCCGCCTCGACCTGACCGCGACCCGGGAGGACGCCACCTTTACCGCCGTCATCCGGGTGAGCGGGACGGCGGCCAAGCCCAGCATCCGCCTGACCTCGACCCCGGTCCTGCCCGACGATGAGGTGCTGTCCCAGGTTCTCTTCGGACGCTCAGCCTCGCAGCTGTCAACCCTCGAGGCTGCGCAGCTGGCCGCCGCCCTGTCCTCCCTGGCCGGGGACGGTGGGTTTGATATTGTTGGCAACCTGCGGGAATTTGCTCGCCTCGACCGGCTCAGCCTGGGCGGGGATGAGACCTCCGGTGTGACGGTGGCCGGCGGCAAGTATCTGACCGATGATGTCTATCTGGAGATCATCGGTGGCGGTCGGGCCAGCGCCACGGCCCAGGTGGAGTGGCAGGTGCGCCGTAATCTTTCCATCGTCTCAAGACTGACCGGCGAGGGCGACAGCCGCCTTTCCGTGCGCTGGCGGCGGGATTACTGAGCGGCCGCCCTGGTCCTGAGATGTGCCTGGGTTCCGTGGTGAAGGACGCCATCCGGGGCGATCAGGTGGCCGATGGGGATGTCGTCGAGCGCTGCAAGCTTTTCGTAAATCGGGGCGAAGTCCTGCAGACTGGCCGCTAGCAGGGCCTCCAGGGACGGAATCACGAAGTAGGTCGGCTGGAAGTCGTCGATCCTGTAAGGCGTACGCATGACCCGGACCAGGTCGAAGTCCAGACGATGGGGAGAGGGATCATCCAGGCAGAAGACCGACTCTGCCCGGGATGAGACGATGCCCGCCCCATAGATTCTCAGGCCGGCCCCGTCGCGCAGCAGGCCAAACTCGACGGTATGCCAATACAGCCTCGCCAGATGCTCCAGATGGCCCTTGCGCAGGGCCCTCAGGCCGCCTCGGCCATAGGCGGCCATATAGTCGGCAAAGACCGGATCGGTGAGCATGGGTACATGGCCGAACACGTCATGGAACACGTCGGGTTCCTGGAGGTAGTCCAGCTGGTCTGGGGTGCGGATGAACCGGCCGGCTGGAAAACGCCGCCGGGCCAGATGGGCAAAAAACACGGCGTCGGGAACCAGGCCCGGCACGGCGACCACCTCCCAGCCGGTCAGGGCCTTCAGTTCAAGATTGATCTTCCGGAAGTCGGGAATGCCGTCTCCGTGCAGATCCAGCGCCTCGAGTCCCCGCAGAAAGGCCGTGCAGGCCCGGTCCTCAAGCAATTGCGCCTGGCGGTCATAGAGCGTGGTCCAGACCTGGTGCTCCTGGGGCGTGTAGCCATCCCAGCCCTGGTCAATGGTCCAATCCGCGGCAGCCCCGGGGGGCGGGGAAGGGGTGTGCTGGCTCCTGGTCATGGGGCGAGAATGCACCGATCGCCTCGGAAAATCCGTGCGAATTGGCTGGGATTTGACCTGAAACTAGACCAAAAATTGCGCCTGTAGCCCGGTGGGAGAAACCAGACGGCGCGGATCCGGTGGAGTTGGATCCGGACTCTAGTGGCTGATCCGGGGGCGCAGGGTGTAGTGATCGCCGTGGAAGGAGTCGAACAGCAGAGCCGCCTGCGGGTGCGCCACCGGCTCGCCGGTCTCGTCCGGCAGCAGGTTCTGCTCGGAGACATAGGCCACGTAGGCGCTCTCCTGGTTTTCAGCCAGCAGGTGATAGAAGGGTTGGTTCTTGTGCGGGCGCACGTCGGCGGGAATCGACAGCCACCAGTCCTCGCTGTTGGCGAACTCCGGATCGACGTCAAAGATCACCCCCCGGAAGGGGAAGATCCTGTGACGGACCACCTGTCCGATGGCGTACTTGGCGCGTCGAGGTTCCATGACAGGCAATTGTACACCACGTTTTCTAACTGGGAGGTGAACGTAGTCATCCTGTCATATGGCGCAAGGCGACGCCTTTCGGCGGGCGAATCCGCTTGCTACAGTCGCCTGCGAAACGAGATGGTCACTATCCGACCGTCTGCAATAGGACAGGTGGCGGTCCATGTCTGAGGCGCCGAGCGCGCCCGACACGAGGTTGCGTGGGCGGGAGAGAACAGTCAGGGAAGCGCCGTGCTATGCGGCGCTCGACCTTGGCACCAACAACTGCCGACTGCTCATCGCCACCCCGACGCCCGGCGGGTTTAGGGTGGTCGAGGCCTATTCTCGCATCGTGCGGCTGGGGGAGGGTCTGTCTCAGACAGGCCGACTCTCCGAGGCCGCTATGGACCGCGCCCTGTCTGCCCTGGCGGTGAGCGCCGAAAAGGTGCGCCGCCGCCGTGTGGTCAAGCTGCGCGCCGTGGCTACCCAGGCCTGCCGTTCGGCGGAAAATGGTCAGGCCTTTGTCGAGCGGGTGGCCCTCGAAACGGGCCTCGGCCTGCAGATCATCACCCCCCATGAGGAGGCCCGTCTGTCGGTGGCCGGCTGCCTTGGCCTGCTGGATCGGGAGGCGCAGGCCGCCCTGGTGGTGGATGTGGGGGGCGGTTCCACGGAGATGTCCTGGGTAGATCTGAGCGGCCCGGCCCAGGCCGCTGACCGAACCCCGCCGATCAAGGCCTGGCTGTCCATTCCCATCGGGGTCGTCACCCTGGCCGAGCGACTGCCCGAGGGCGAGGCGCCCACAGATCAATGGTTCCGGGCCATGGTCGAGATCGTGAAGGCCGAAATCGCCGGCTTCCGCCGGGCCGATGTCCTGCGGCCGGTCTTTGCGGCTGACTCCGCCCATCTGGTGGGGACATCGGGGGCGATAACCTCCCTGGCAGGGCTCCATCTTGGTCTGGATCGATATGACCGGTCCCGGGTGGACGGCATCTGGATGACCCGCGCCGATTGTGAACGGGCCGCAGATCTGCTGCTGTCCCTGACCCCGTCCCAGCGGGCAAGACAGCCCTGCATAGGTCCCGACCGTGCTGACCTGGTCCTGGCCGGGGCGGCGATCCTGCAGGCGGTCCAGGAACTCTGGCCGTGTTCGCGGGTGCGGGTGGCCGACCGGGGGCTGCGTGAGGGGGTGCTAATGTCCCTGATGTCCGATAGGGGTGGGCGGCGTCGCCGTCGCCGCGGCCCACGCCGTCGCCGGGCGGCTGAGAGCGCCAAGGCGGCCGAATGACCGACCCCCCCCGCAAGAGAATGGTTCGCCTGCCCACCGGGGGCAGCGATGAAGGGCGCGCCAAGCCAGCGCGCCTGAAGACCGCCAAGCAGCGCACCCCTTCGTCCCAGGCCTGGCTTGAGCGCCAGATCAACGACCCCTTCGCCGCCAAGGCGCGCGCTCACGGCTATCGTTCCCGGGCGGCCTACAAGCTGATCGAGATCGACGACAGGTTCCAATTCCTGAAGCCGGGCGTCCGGGTCATCGACCTTGGCGTGGCGCCTGGCGGCTGGACGCAGGTGGCCATCGAGCGGGGTGTGACCCATATCGCCGCCGTCGATCTTCTGCCGGTTGATCCCATGCCCCCGGCGTCGATCCTGCAGATGGATTTCACGGACCCCGAATGCGGTCCGATGCTCATCGCCCTGCTGGGCGGACCCCCTGACCTCGTGCTGTCGGACATGGCCCCCAACACCGTGGGCCATCGTCAGACCGATCACCTGCGCATTGTTGGCCTGATCGAGGTGGCGACGTCCTTCGCCATCAGCGTGCTGAAACCCGGCGGGGCCTTCGTGATCAAGGCCTTTCAGGGGGGTGAGGTCGGCGACCTGATGCAGAAGCTGCGGCTGGAGTTCGCCCATGTCCGCAACGTCAAGCCCAAGGCCAGCCGGGCGGATTCGTCTGAGACCTATATCGTCGCCACCGGCTTCAAGGGGCGGCGGAGCGAAGCGGGCGCTTCAGCCTAATTTGCGCTGCGGCGCCCACGGGCCTTGCCCCGACCGGCGCTGACGGCTTATACGCGGCTCGCAAAACGGAGAGTCTCATGGAGATTCGCGAAGGGCTCACCTTCGACGATGTTTTGCTCGAACCCGGCGCTTCCGAGGTCATGCCCACCCAGGTGGATACGACCACACGGCTGACCCGAGAGATCCGGCTGAACATACCCCTCGTGTCCT
>CAMTXB010000021.1:0-4770 GCA_947085575.1 uncultured Caulobacteraceae bacterium | reverse complement strand
CTCACACATGAGAGGCGCCTGATCCCCCCGGACGCCGCCGCCCTCATTCCCACTCGATGGTGCCCGGGGGCTTGGAGGTTATGTCGTAGACGACGCGGTTGACGCCGCGGACCTCGTTGATGATCCGGGTTGCGGTCCTTGCCAGCACGTCCCAGGGGAACTCGAAGAAGTCGGCGGTCATGCCGTCGGTGGAGGTGACCGCGCGCAGGGCGCAGACATTCTCATAGGTGCGGGCGTCGCCCATCACCCCGACAGTCTTGACCGGCAGCAGGACGGCGAAGGCCTGCCAGATGGAGTCATAGAGGCCAGCCTTGCCGATCTCGTCCAGATAGATGGCGTCGGCCTGCTGCAGGACGGCCACCGCCTCGGGCGTGATCTCGCCGGGGATGCGGATCGCCAGGCCTGGCCCCGGGAAGGGGTGACGGCCGACGAAGGCCGGCGGCAGGCCAAGCTCGACCCCCAGGGCGCGGACCTCGTCCTTGAACAGCTCGCGCAGGGGCTCCACCAGCTTCAGTTTCATATAGTCCGGCAGGCCGCCGACATTGTGGTGGCTCTTGATCACCGCCGAAGGGCCGCCCCGGGCCGAGACGCTCTCGATCACGTCCGGATAGAGGGTGCCCTGGGCGAGGAAGGCCGCCCCTTCGATCTTGGCCGCCTCCCGGTCAAAGACCTCGACGAACAGCCGCCCGATGGCCTTGCGCTTGGTTTCAGGGTCGGTGACCCCGGCCAGCTCACCCAGGAACCGGTCGCCGGCGTCCACATGGATCAGGGGGATGTTGTAGTGATCGCGGAACATGGACACCACCTGCTCGGCCTCTTTGAGGCGCAACAGGCCGGTATCGACGAACACGCAGGTCAGCTGGTCGCCGATCGCCTCATGGATCAGGACGGCGGCCACCGAGGAATCCACGCCGCCGGAGAGGCCGCAGATCACCTTGCCGTCCCCCACCTGCGCCCGAATCCGCTCCACCATCTCCTGGCGGAAGGCCTTCATGGTCCAGTCGCCCCTCAGCCCGGCGATCCTGTGGGTGAAATTGCGCAGCATGAGCGCGCCGCGCGGCGTGTGGGCCACCTCCGGATGGAACTGAACGCCGTAGAAGCGCCGGCCTTCGTCGGCGATCACCGCAAAGGGCGACCCCTCCGAAGACGCCACCACATGGAAGCCCTCAGGGATGGCGGTGATCTTGTCCCCATGGCTCATCCAGACGGTTTCCTTGGCGCCCACCCCGCCCAGGCCGTCCAGCAGCGGGCTCTCCCTCTGAATCAGGATTTCAGCGCGGCCGAATTCCCGGTGATGGCCGCTCTCCACCGCCCCGCCCAGCCTGGCGCACATGTGCATCTCGCCATAGCAGATGCCCAGGACCGGCACGCCGAGCTCGAACACCTTCGGCGTGACCCTGGGACTCTCAGCCTCATGGGCGCTGGCCGGTCCGCCGGACAGGATCACCGCCTTGGGGGCGTAGGCGTCGAGCATGGCCTCGATCCTGTCGTAGGGATGGATCTCGCAATAGACGCCGTTCTCCCGCAGCCGACGGGCGATCAGCTGGGTCACCTGGCTGCCGAAATCGACGATCAGCACGCGCTCATGGTTGGGATCGGGAAGGTCGGTCATGGCAAGGGCCTTGATTATGCGATCGGTTCAGCGCGCGCGTTCCAGCACCGCCACGAAGAAGCCATCGGTCCGGGCGCCGGCCGGCGTCAGACGAAGATGGCCCTGCGGCGTGAGCCATGGGGTCAGTTGGGGACGGTCAGTGGCGGGTCTGACGCTGAAGGCGCCCCCCTGCCGGATCAGGAACGCGTCCACCCGATCCTCGTTCTCCTGCGGCAGGATCGAACAGGTGACATAGATCAGGCGGCCGCCGACCTTGGCGAAGGTCGCGCCGGCGTCCAGCACCTGGTCCTGGTCGGCCATCCGGCGCTCCAGGGCCTCGGGGCTCAACCGCCATTTGGTGTCAGGGTGGCGCCGCCAGGACCCGGACCCTGAACAGGGGGCGTCTATGAAGACCACGTCCATCCGGCCTTCCAGGCCTGCAAGCGGCTCAGGATTGACGGGCGAACGGATCTGCAGATTGCGCACGCCGGCCCGGTCGCTACGGCGGATGGTGTCGGTCAGGCGCCGGGCGTCGGAGTCATAGGCGTAGATCTGACCGGAATTGCCCATGGCCGAGGCCAGCGCCAGGGTCTTGCCGCCACCCCCGGCGCACAGGTCCAGTACCTGGCGTCCCTTGACCTCGCCGGCGCAGGACGCCGCGATCTGGGAACCCAGGTCCTGCACTTCGAACCAGCCCTTGGAAAAGGCCGGAATGGTCTCCACGGCGCCGGCCCGGCGGGCGGGGTCGGGGGCCGGCAGGCGGATGGCGCCCTCAAGCAGCGGCGCCGCTTCGGGTCTCAGCGGGGCGAGGGCCTTGAGCGCACGAGCGGTATCGGTCTTCAGCAGATTGACGCGCAGGTCGACCGGCGCCCGCTGGGCCAGGGCCTGGGCTTCTGCCACCCGGCGCGGACCAAAGGCGCGGCCAAGATCCTCATCCAGCCAGTCGGGATAGTCCCCCCGCACCGGATCAGGGGCGGCGCTGAGGTCGGCGGGCGCCTCCAGGGCTGTGGCCTCCTGATCGGCCAATGGGCCAGGGCCATGGTCCGCCTCGGCGCAGGCCTCGGCGATGGCTTGACTGGTCCAGCCCCACTCGAACTTCAGCGCGCCAATGACCGCCGCCCGGTTGGTGTCCGCCCCCATCCGCCAGGCCAGGGACCGGCGCCTGCGCAGCACGTCCAGCACCAGGCCCGAGACAAAGGCGCGATCCTTCGAGCCCGCGAACCGCGAGCGCTCGCCCCAGGTTTTCAGGGCCAGGCGGGCCGGGCGATGACGGGCCTCGATGTCATCCAGAACCTCAATGGCCGCAGCCAGGCGTCCGCCGTCACGCACAGGGGCGCCTCACAGGAAAATGGCCGCCACCACCATGCCGAGCCCGACCATGGCGGCGGTCCAGACAACACTGCGCACCAGGGGAACCCCCGCCGCATAGAGCGGGACATAGAGCGCGCGGGCCGCCACATAGAGCACGCTGCCCCACAGGGTCAGGTCGCCGAGCTTGCCCCCCAGATAGGCCACGATCACGGCCGTGGCGAAGAACGGGAAGGTCTCCATGAAGTTGCGCAGCGCCCGGTCGAGCCGGGCGGCGACCCCGTCAACGGTCCGCACCTCGTCCCGAGGACCGGCCGCCCATTTCAGACCCTGCTGGCGACGGGCCGCCGCGGCCGCCCACAGGATCTGAATGAAGCCGATGACAACGGCGACAGCCAGCAGCTTCAGTTCCAGGGCCATGCTCATGGTCAGATCCCGCTCGGATAGTTGGGCGCTTCGCGGGTGATCATCACGTCGTGGACATGGCTTTCACGCAGGCCCGCCCCGGTAATCCGGATGAAGCGCGCCCGTTCGCGGAACTGCTGCAGATTGCCCGCCCCCACATAGCCCATGGCCGCCCGCAGGCCGCCGACCATCTGGTGAACAATGGGGGCGATCGGCCCCTTGAACGGCACCTGGCCCTCGATGCCTTCAGGCACCAGCTTCAGGGCGTCGGAGACCTCTTTCTGGAAATAGCGGTCGGCCGACCCCCGGGACATGGCGCCCAGGGAGCCCATGCCGCGATAGGCCTTGTAGGACCGCCCCTGATACAGGAACACCTCGCCGGGCGCCTCATCGACGCCGGCAAAGACTGAGCCCATCATCGCCACCTGGGCGCCGGCCGCCAGGGCCTTGGCCAGGTCGCCGGAATACTTGATGCCGCCATCGGCAATGACCGGCACGCCGGAGTCGCCGGCGGCCCGCACGGCGTCCATGATTGCGGTCAGTTGCGGCACGCCGACTCCGGCCACCACCCGGGTTGTGCAGATGGAGCCCGGGCCGATCCCCACCTTCACCGCATCGGCGCCGGCATCGATCAGCGCGCGCGCGCCTTCATAGGTGGCCACATTGCCGGCGATGACCTGAACCTGATTGCTCAGGGCCTTGATACGCCCCACGGCCCGGCCAACGTCGGCATTGTGACCATGGGCAGTGTCGATGACCACCACGTCCACGCCAGCCTCGATCAGGGCCATGGACCGTTCAAAGCCTGCGTCGCCGACGGTGGAGGCGGCGCCCACCAGCAGCCGGCCCTTGCTGTCCTTGGCCGCCAGAGGATGGGCCTGGGCCTTTTCGATGTCCTTGACCGTGATCAGGCCAACGGCCCGGTAGGCGTCGTCCACGACGATCAGCCGCTCGATCTTGTTGCGGCGGAGCAGGTCATGGGCCTCGGCCTGTTCGACGCCTTCCTTGACCGTGACCAGCTTGTCCTTGGTCATCAGCATGCTGGCCGGCATGGTGTCGCTGGCCTCGAACCGCATGTCCCGGTTGGTGAGGATGCCCACCAGCTTGCCGCTGCCTCGCTCCACCACCGGGAAGCCCGAGATCCGCCGCCTGGCCTTGATCTCGCGGACCTCGCCCAGGGTGGTATCGGGATGAATGGTCAGCGGATTGATGACCATGCCGCTTTCGTAGCGCTTCACCTCGCGGACCTGATCGGCCTGCTCCTCGGCGGTGAAGTTGCGATGCAGCACACCGAGGCCGCCAGCCTGGGCCATGGCGATGGCCAGCCGGCTTTCGGTGACCGTGTCCATGGCTGAGGACACGAGAGGAATGTTGAGCTTGATCTCTCGGGTGAGTCGCGTGGTCGTATCCACCTGGGTGGGCATGACCTCGGAAGCGCCGGGTTCGAGCAAAACATCGTCGAAGGT
>CAMTXB010000020.1:0-50737 GCA_947085575.1 uncultured Caulobacteraceae bacterium | reverse complement strand
CGGCTCTTCGAAGCGAACAAGGAACAGGGCGAGGATGCGGCTCACCCCAAAGGCCAGCAGCATCTCGCCGATGGGCTTCGACCAGGGGCGCGTCAGGACATAGTCACGCGCCTCCGCCTCAAGCTCGGCGAGTTGCGCGTCTTCCTCAGGATCAGGCACGCCCGCGAGCTGAAAGCCTGACGTGTCGACGGGAGGGTTCATGGGTCGAGACCTGCGGAAACGAAGGGTCTCAGATTACGATCGGATCGCCCGGTTTCCAATCGGGATTGATCACCTTTTGTTCGCTCTCAAGCTGGCGCTGTATATCCTCCTCGCTGGGCCATCCCACCATGTCGCTCGCAAAGTTGTCCCAGTTGTCGGTGCGGATGCGGGTGGAGAGCACCCCGGTGATGGTTGGCAATATTCCTAGGGAACTTAAGGCGCGCGCGACAC
Source organism: uncultured Caulobacteraceae bacterium (assembly GCA_947085575.1). GTDB lineage: Bacteria > Pseudomonadota > Alphaproteobacteria > Caulobacterales > Caulobacteraceae > Phenylobacterium. Next base: position 50,305 of record CAMTXB010000020.1, on the reverse strand, counting down.
GCCCCCCGAACGCCCTGGCTATGGAGGCCCGCCTCGCCCAGCGGGAGTAGTCCCCATTCGCCTTGTGCTGCGCCACATGAGGGTCCCGGTGCATAGGCTCAATGTTATCAAGCGTGTTGGTACCACCATCCGCCAGCGCCCTGATGTGGCCGACATCAAATCGCCTGCCAGTCAAAGGATCTCGCGGCCAAGGGCGGCCCTCACGCTGCTCCCACTGCCTAATGAGGCGCGGGTTCGCAGGGTTGCCGACTGGTAAGAAATAAGCTTGCTGTGGTTCCGCAGGATGGAAAGAAGGACCGCCATCGTGTTGGGAGTCTAGCCCGTCGCCGATGCGCCGCCAACCGCCGGTGCCGGTTGCAATGTAGAGGCCGTCGTCCACAGCAGGAGTGATCAGCCCCTCCGTCTGCTGCGTAGCTCCAGACTGCCGCCGTGTTTCGAATTGATAGTCTAGCCAACCTTGAGCTTCGACTTCATCACGTTCTTGCTCAATTTCGGACGAAGTCCTTCGATACCAGTGAGTTAAGTTTTCCCCGCCCAGGCGTGCGGGATCAATGGGGCGGCGCGCCATGCCTGCTCCTCTTTCTAACTTGTCATTGCTGGTACGCGTGCTGCAGCTTGGCCGCCGGCGCCTGAGGCGCAAAAACTCACGCTAGCGAAATTCTGCCACAGAAACGGGGGCCGTCAAGAACAAAACACGAACAACAGGAAGCGCGCAGACGTCCGCTTGTCCAACTGGCTAACAGCGTGTGTTCATGCCGCCCAGCCACGAGAACCGTGACGGCAGAAGAAGGAGGCTGTGGCATTGGCGAGGCTGCGCGAAGGGCGACAATGCGCTTTGTCGGAGGTCCGACGCCCCAGGGTGCCCGGCCCTTTTTCGTTTCAGGCCACGCTCAAGGCTCGCGCACCGCCGGCGTGTTCAGCCCCTCGCTGGCCTTGGCCATCTTCTGATCGAAGGTGACGAAGGCTTCGCAGTCGGCGGCGGCGGCCAGATGCAGAGCGTCGGCGAAGTCCATCCCGCCGCCTGCCCATTTCAGCGCCGCAGCCACCCGTTCAGGCTCCTGGAGGCTGACGTTCGGCAGGCCCGCAAAGGCGCCGCCCTATCCGGGGCTCGCCCCGGATAGGGCCAACCCTGAACACAAACTGGCGGCGTGATCTGAACCTGAACCGACCTTAGCCAAGCCGCCGGGCTGTACGGACAACCGGCGCCACCTCAGTCTGGTCCATCGACGCGCTCGATCGACCGCCTTTCTCCCAGGCAGCTAGAGGTGCTGAAGTGCATCGCTGTGGGAATGGGAAACCAGCAGATCGCCGACGCGCTCGGGATTACCCTGGGCACGGCCAAGGTCCATACCCACGCCATTCTCAAGCTCACTGGGACCCGCAACCGCACCGAGGCCGCCCTGATCGCTGGCCGCTTCCTGATTCCCAAGGCAGTGGATGAGTGAAGTCTCCGGCTCAATGACGTCGAGAATACCGTATCAGCTAGGCGGAATAGCCATTCTGCGGCTTGCGCGGATATGGGAGCGGGCCGTCATCGGCGGAGACTTTTTGCGGGAGGTCCGAGAGCGCCTCGCGCACCGTTACAATGGCAGTCGCCTTCTGGCCATTCAGCAGCGCCGCCGCCTCGGCGATGTCCCCCTCGAAGTCCTGGTCATCTCTCAGTCCGAATACAAAGACGCGGCGACGGTCCTGCGGCACGCCGAAGTCAGATGCGAGCACTGGAAGGATTGCCGTCCGGCAATGGAAGCAGGACCGACATCATCGGCCGGGTTCGCGACCTTCTCGCCGTGGAGAATGGCGAAGCCATAGATCTGCTTCAGGATATCGCGCACGTGAATGGCCGTCGCCGGCGCGCCCCGTTCCACGATCTTGGCGCAGTGGGCGCGCAGGTCATCAGGCGTGATCTTGGTCAGCAAACGGTTCCGCCAGCCGCGTTTGATGCCCCCCGATAGGTCTCGATAGGTTCCGGCTGAATTATTTCTGTTTTTCAGGCTGTTACGTCGTATTCTGGCGCAGTTTCGGATACCGCCGGAGGGGCAAAAATCATTCCCACTCGATGGTTCTGAGAAATTGTAACGCTCTGATTTTCAAGCGCAAAACTTTTCTTCTGCGCGTCTAGACCCGACCAGCGAGCCGTCAAATTTCTTCGCTTTTGATTTCACAGGGAAATGTCTGCGATCCCAAATTCTCCCGCTCTCGAAGACAATCGAGATCAATCGGTCGATCATGGAAATCTCCCGCGAGAATAGCCTCGTCGGCTTGGCCATGAAAGAGACCGTCAGCCCTCAACTGCCGCCGTCCATCATGCAATCCTGCCCCGCAAGCCGTCTGCGAGCGCGGAAAGCGTATTGGCGAGTTGCCTCGCGGTTTCCGGTGGCGGCAGCGGCATCTTGAGGCTTCGCACGCCTGTGATTGGATCACGCTCGATCCAGGGATGCGCCGGAGCATCGGGATTATTTGCAGCGGCCAGCGCGGCAACAAACTGCGCGCCAATCTGCGCCAACGCTTGCCACGGATCCGCAGCCACATCACGCGCCGGCGCTTCGGTTCCATCCGCCCGCGCAATCACCGTGCCGCCGGCACCAACTTCCATATCCATGTTGGCGTCTTCCGTGAATTGGGCGGTATCAGAGGTGACGATATTCGTCACCTCTTCAGCCGGCGTCACGGCCTCGCTTTTGCCCATGCTCCCGGTGACGTTTTCCACGTCCTTCATGAAGCGGTTGAGACGCGAGCCGCCGAGCGAAATCTCACCGCTGGCGCCGTCGAGAATTCCTGCCGACAAGGAGCGTTTGAACGCCAGCACCGAAAGCATGCCCTCCTCGATGGTGCCCTTGGCCACGAAATTGATGACCCGCACCGGCCGCTCCTGACCCATGCGATGAATGCGCGCGATGCGCTGTTCGAGGATCGCCGGGTTCCACGGCAAGTCCATGTTCACCAGGGTCGAAGCATGCTGGAGATTGAGGCCCGTGCTGCCGGCATCGGTGGACAGGAACACGCGGCAGGCGGGGTCGTCACGAAACCGCTCGACCAATGCCGGCCGCTTCTCCGACGGCACGCCGCCGTGGAAGCTGACGTAGCCCAGCTTACGCGCTTCGAGGCGGCGGATGACGATGTCGTGGGTCCCCGTCCATTGCGAAAACACCACCGCCTTGGCGTCGGGCTCGGCGAACAAATCCTCGAAAAGCGCCGCCAGTTCGTCGACCTTGACGCCATGGTCGGTTTCCCGGTCCAGCAGATAGGTGCTGTTGCACGACATGCGCATGTTCTGCAGGGCACAGGTCATCCGCCGCTGATCCTTGTCCGAGAGAAACCCGGTCTTCCGCCAGCGCTGGACGATTTTCGCCACCGCGTCGGCGTTTTCCTGGTGATAATGCATCTGCATCTCGGTCATCGGCACCAGCAGGTTCTGGTCGGTCCGGCTGGGCAGTTGCCGCAGCACCTCGGATTTGCGCCGGCGGATCATGACCGGCGCCAGCGTTTGGCCGATCTTCTCCAGCCCGGTATAGCCGGTGACGCGCCCAGCTTCGTCCTTGACCTGATGCTCGTGCAGCAGCTTCCAGGTCGGCCCCAGCCGGTGCTGATCGACGAACTGGACGATGGAAATCAGTTCTTCCAGCTTGTTTTCCAGGGGCGTCCCGGTGAGCACGATCGCATAGGAGCTGTCGATGCTTTTCAAGGCGCGTGCGGCAATGGTGTTCCAGTTCTTCACCCGTTGCGCTTCATCGACGATGACCAGTTCCGGCGCCCAGTCGGCGATCAGATCGAGATCTGGCTTGAGCTTTTCGTAGTTCGTGATCTTGCAGAAATCGTCCAATGCATAGTCCATCTGCCGCTGCGCCCGACCGCCGTTGATGACGCGTGCCGCATTTTCTCCCCGTCGCCCCGAGAAGCGCATGATCTCGCTTTGCCACTGGTATTTGAGCGAGGTCGGACAAATCACCAGCACCTTCGAGACGCCAAAGTGCCGCGCCAGTATTTCCGTCGCGGCGATTGCCTGTATGGTCTTGCCCAGCCCCATATCGTCGCCGATCAGGACCCGGCCAGCCCGCACCGCGAACAGCGCGCCCTCGGCCTGATAGGGATAGAGCGGCGCCTTCAGAATCTTCCCAAGGTTTGGGTCGGCGGCCCCCTGAGGAAACAGCTCATCGAGCTTCGAGGCCCGTCGCTCCGCATCGCGCCTTCCGGCAATGAAATCGAGCGCATCGTCGTAGGCGCGAAAGTCGTGGCCAGACTTCGAGGTCATGACCATGAAAGAGTCGAGTCCGCCAAGGCGGTCGTCCAGCAGCATCCCGTCGCGGCTGCTTTCGAATAGGCCGGCGGCGGCTTTGCGCAGCACGGGCGGACAGTCCGTTCCGGCACGAAAATGCACGCTGCGTCTGCCGTCATTGCGCAGATACAGCTCGGAAAACGCAGGCTGGTAGCCGCGCGCAAACGCCGCCTTCGCGCCCCGCTTTTTCTGCAGCCGGGCAAGCGTGAATTCGATGTGCTTGCAAGTGCCCAGTTCGCTTGTGGCATAGTCGGGACATGAGCAGAAATTGCCGCCCGGCCCCCGGCCGCGGATCGCGACGCGATAGCTCGATTTCGAAACCGGATTGCTGACTCGGAACTCGGAGAAAAACGGTTCGCTGGTCAGATTTTCCAGCCCGAAGACTTGCTGGCGGCCGAACTGGCGGCGCAAGCCGCGTTGCCAGTCCACTGGCGATAAATCGGCGGGCGCGTGGGTGCGCGAGAGCTTGGGTTCCGTGTTCGGCTTGGTCGCGGAGGTCAGGCTTCGGCGCGTGGATTTCATCGACGTATATTCCGTTCGCAAAAATTTCTCTCGAGGCGTTAATCATAGATACGGACGACTCAACTGCGTAACCGAGCGACCGATATCCCGTTCGCCGCTTTGCTGCCATGCGCGCCAGCACCGGGACCATCTCACCACCGCAGCAGACGACTGCCCAGGGCGGCGCCCACACCCCCGACCAGGGCGATGCCCAGGCCATACCAGATCACCAGGAAGCTGACCGAGGTCTCGGAACAGTGGAAACCGTAGGCCGTGGCTGCCAGTCCTCCAGCCAGCAGGCCGACGGCTCCACCGGCGAAGGCCGGGCGGACCGGCGCCATGGCCCGCGCCGCCAGCAAAGCCGGCAGCAGGGTCAGAAGCCCCAGGCCCAGGATGGAGGTCGGGCAGGTAAAGGCCGAGCCCCCCATCAGCTGATCAAGCCGGCTGGCAGGCGGCGTCCGGGCCAGCTCGACCGCCGTGGCGATCACCCCCCCGAGCAGCAGCAGGGCCAGGGCCAGGGCCGGCGGCCTGGCCACGGCGCCCGGACGCCCCAGACGGTCCAGGAGCCAGAACCCGGCCCCGGCCAGAGCCAGGGTATAACCCGCCTTGCCGACAAAGGACGCCAGCCCCGCCAGCTCAAAGAGATCCGGTCGGGGGCCCATGAACACCAGCGTCACTGCAGCCGCCACCAGGGCGCCAGCCCCGCTCCACCGGGCGATCCGGCGACGGGGCGGCCTGGGACCCGGGAAGTCAGGCTCCAGGGCCAGGGCGGCGATCAGGTCTTCAGTCTTCATCGGAAGCCACGCTGGCGGACAGGGATTTCATGGCTCGGTGCAGGGCGACCTTGGCCGCGCCCTCGCTATATCCGTGCCGGGGGGCCGCCTCGACGATGGTCATGCCCCGCAGCCGAACATCCTCCAGCAACCGACGCTGACGCTCAGGGAGCCTGACCAGCAGTCGCGCCAGGTCAGCCCGCGCCGTACCGGCCTCGGTGTCGGACTGGGCCAGCAGTACGCCGGCGTCTTCCAGCGGCACATGGCGGCGGATTCCCTGGCGGCGGAAGTGATCAATCAGCTTGTAGCGCGCGATTCCATAGACCCAGGGTGTGAAGGCCAGGGTCGGGTCATAGGTGGATCGCTTGGTGTGAACGGCGATCAGGGTGTCCTGCACAAGATCCTCCACATCAGCCGCCTCGGGCAGCCGTCGGCCGAAATAGGCGCGCAGCCGCGGCGCCAGCAAGGCGAGCAACCGGCCATAGGCCGCCCCGTCGCCCTCAAGGCTGCGCGAGATAAGGGTTTGGATCTGCAGATCGAAGTCTTCCACGCCTGGGCTTCCTGTGACTTCGGGGCCGCCGCAAAAGGGTTACACGGCCAAGCCTTGATCGTGGAAAAAATCTCCAGGGCGTCCCCGTAACCTCAGACCCAAGGCGGACGAATCCATGGTCAGGCCAGCGCACCCGCCGGCCCCATAGAGGAAGATCCCATGACCCCGACCCAAACTCTCGCCACGGCCGGCGCCTTGCTGGCCATGTCCGGCGCCGTGACCTTCGCAATGGCCCAGGACGCCAAGGCCAAGCCCGGCGCCAACGAAAAGTGCTATGGCGTCGCCCTGGCGGGGCAGAATGACTGCGCCGCCGGTCCCGGCGCCAGCTGCGCGGGCTCGTCCAAGGTCGATTACCAGGGCAATGCCTGGAAGCTGGTGCCCGCCGGCACCTGCACGACCATCAAGACGCCCAAGGGCATGGGCAGCCTCAGCCCCAAGGCCTGAGGTCGCCATGACCATCGCCACGGCCCGTCCTGAAGCCTCGGCCGGTTTGGGGCTGAAACCCCAGCACTTCGGGGAGGCATTGACCGCAGATGTCCCGGGACTCTGGTTTGAGGTTCACGCCGAGAACTACATGATCGAGGGCGGACCAAGACGGGCGTGGCTGGAGGCCTTCGCCGAGAGACGCCCGATCTCGTTGCACGGGGTCGGGCTGTCCCTCGCCGGCGCAGAGCCTATGGACGAAGACCATCTCGCCAGACTGGCGGGCCTCTGCGCGCAGGTCTCGCCCATGCTGGTGTCTGAGCACCTGGCCTGGAGCCGGTCCGGCGGGCATTACTTTCCCGACCTGCTACCTTTCCCCAGGACGGCGGAGTCCCTGGCGGTGGTCTGCGCGCATGTGGATCAGCTGCAGATCCGCCTGAAGCGACAGGTCCTGATCGAAAACCCAGCCCTCTATGGCGAGCTGCCCGGCCATCAGTGGAGCGAAGTCGAGTTCCTCTCCCGCCTGGTCTCGACCACCGGGTGCGGCCTTCTGCTCGACCTGAACAATGTCTTCGTCAGCGCCAGCAATCTCGGCTTCTGCCCGTGGGCCTATGTCCAGGCGCTCCCCCCGGGTAGCGTGGAAGAGATCCATCTCGCCGGCCACACGCAGGATACCAACCCCGCCGCCTCGCTGCTCATAGATGACCATGGGACACCCATCTGCGAACCCGTCTGGGCCCTGTTTGCACGTACCCTCGCCCTGATCGGCCCCCGACCCACCCTGATCGAGCGGGACAATAATCTCCCGGACTTTGGCGATCTGCTGGCCGAGCGCGACCGCGCCCAGGGGCTGCTGGCCGCCTGCGCCCGGGCGCCTGCTCATGTCTGAACACGACGGTTCCCTGGCGGCGTTTCAGAAACGCTTCGCCCAGGCCCTGTCCGTCCCCGAACTCAGGGCCGGCCCATGGGCGGGCGACGGCTTCGACGTCGCCTTGGCGGTCTATCGCAACACCGTGGCGAGCGCCTGTACTGAGGCCCTTGCGGGCGCCTTTCCGACCGTAAGGCAGATGGTGGGCGAGACCTGGTTCGCTGCTGCGGCCTTGGCCTTTCAGCGGGCCCAGCCGCCGACGGAGCCCCGCATGACGGCGTTTGGCCTCGGCTTTCCCCACTGGTTGGCCCGCTTTCCCCCGGCCCGGGACCTCCCCTATCTGGCGGCCTGCGCCCGCCTCGACGCCGCCTGGCTGGAGGCGCACCTCGCCCCGGGCGAGCCTGCTCCTCGGCATCTGCCGGACCCGGCTATCGGCCATTTGATCCCCCATCCCAGCCTGCGTCTGTTCCGCTTCAGCACAAGCGTGCCAAGCCTCTGGCTCGCCCACCGGGATCTCCGAGGGATCCAGGGCGACCTGACCTTCGCTCCAGCCGATGAGCGCCTCGCCATCTGGAGACCGGACCTGGAGGTTGAGGCGCGGCAGCTATCGCTGGCCGAACACGCCTACCTGCAAGCCTGCCTGGAGGGCGCCTCTGCACGCACAGCATTGAGCAGAGCCCTGGCCGCCAGCCCCCCCGCCGAAGTCGCCTTTGCGCTCAACCTGCCCCGGTCCCTCGCCAAGGCAGGCTTCTTTGCCGCCGCCGATCCTGGAGTCCCCCCAGCATGACCATCTTCACCCTGATCCCGCGGCTCTCCACCCGGCTGGCCAAGGTCCTGCAATCGGCCCTGCCGGAGGCCGTTGTCCTCTTGACCGTCCGGCTGGGCCTGGCAGCGATCTTCTGGCTCTCCGGCCGTACCAAGGTTGAGGGCGTGTTCACGATCTCCGACACCACCTACTTTCTGTTCGCAGAGGAGTACCGGCTGCCGCTGATCCCGCCGGACCTCGCCGCCATCGCCGGGACCGTGGCCGAACATGTCCTGCCCATCCTGCTGGCCCTTGGACTGTTCACCCGCATCTCTGCGGCGGGGCTCTTGATCATGACCCTGGTCATCCAGACCTTCGTCTATCCCGACGCCTGGGGCACGCACCTGGGCTGGGCCGCCCTGGCGCTGGTGCTGCTGCGCCACGGGGGTGGGCGGCTCTCGCTTGATCGGGCGGTCGGCATCCCCTGAGCCCCGTCCGATAACCCAGCCGAAGGAAACCGCCCCGGAGCAGACCCGCAGTCTCTTGGGGGTGGACCCCGGGGCAGGGACGGCTCCTGGAACCGCAAGCCGTTCAGCGGCTACCGGGTGGTGTTCGTGCCCTTCGCCGGCGGCATGCCCGAGGGGGAGCCGGAGGCCTTTCTCACCGGCTTCCTGAACAAGCAGGACCAGGCCATGGGCCGGCCGGTGGACGTGGCCGTGGACTCCCATGGCGCCCTGCTGGTCACCGACGACGCCGGCGGCGCTGTCTGGCGGGTGGCGCCGGCGGCTCGGGCCGCCGAGCGGTAGCGCCCGGCGCCGGAAGACTCCACCAGATTGTTCAGCTGATCGGTCTCCCGCCGCAGAGGGTGGGCGGCCGCAGCGGCTTCCTCCACCATGGCGGCGTTCTGCCAGGTGACGTGATCCATCTGATTGACGCAGTCCGCTCCTCAGGTGCTCAGCCGAAGGTCTTTCGCAGGCGAACGAAGATCGCCCGGCCATATTCCAGGTCGCGGACGTCAACATAGGCCAGGCGGCCCTCGGACCTCGGCCCCACATAGACTTCCCGGATACGCTGAACGTTACGTTCGCCGAGGTTCTGCACCTCGACCCGCAGGATCAGGTCGCGCCGGGGCCTGTACTCGGCGAAGGCCACCACCCAGGTTCCGACCTTGCGGGTCTCAACCTCGCTCAGGCGGAAGAACCGCTCGCGGAAGCCGCCGAAGACATCCACTCCCCAATTGGTCCGCAGGGCGGGAAGGTCCTGGGTGAACCGCACCTCCCATTCCACGGGCCGCAGGCCTGATATCTCCCGCCCCTGGCCGGTAAGCGGATCGTCGACCTCAGACTCCCGCAGGGTCCCCTGCCCTCTCAGCTGTCCCCCACTGACCCCGAGGCGATCCAGGGGCAGGGTGAAATTGACCACCGCCTCGCGGCGGATGGCGTCCCCCAGATTGCCCGGGGCGTCAGCCACGGCGACTCCGCGAACAAAGACCGGCGCCCGGTCGATGACGTCGGTGAGATCGGAGGCCCGGAGGGTCGCCACCACCACCGCGCCCCCCGCGAACCTCTGCTCGAAGGCGGCCTCCCTCACCCAGGCCTGCTGCGGCCGCAGGTCGGGATTGCCCGCCAGCACCGCCCCGGTGCTCACCGCCGACGACGAGGCGACAAAGTCATCGAAGTTGAGCTGGCCAACTTCCCGCTCCATCCGCAGGCGCAGCTGGCGTCCCCCGCCCGCCGACCAGGTCAGGGCCAGGCGGGGCTTGGTGAAGGCCAGCGACTTCTCCAGGTTCACATCGCCGCGGGAGGCGATGGAGGAGGTTTCATGGCGCAGGCGGCCCTCAAGGATCAGGCTTGCCCCTCCTCGCCAGGTGACGGCGCCAAATGCCTCCTGACGGTTCTCCTCGACCTCGACCTTGGCGGCGGGCAAGGGCACGGCCCGCCCGTTCAGGGTGAAGGCCGTGCGGCTATCGAGCCGATTGAGAGCCCCTTCTCCGCCCACCTCCAGGCTCAGCGAGGGGCTGAGCGTCCGGCGCAGGGTGAACCGGCCCACGGTCTCGGTCACCGCCTTGTCCAGGTCGAAGTCCCGGCGCAGGCCCGGGGCCTCAAAGTCGGCCCGGGTCTCCAGGTCGTTCCACTGCTGAAAGACCACCGCCTCCAGGGTGGTCCGGGCGCCCAGGCTGCGGCTATAGCGGCCGCCCAGTTCCTGCTGCAGGCGCACATTGGTGAAATACTCATACTCCTTGCCGCCGCCGGCGATCCGGTCGGTGATCTCGGCGCTGGCGGGGGTACGCATATGGGCCCCGTTCAGCCGTAGCCGCCCACCCGCCAAGGGGCTTTCCATCGCCCCGGTGGTCCAGGCCCGCAGTCCTCCAGCATCGGCATCGACCTGCGACCTGATCAGCACCTCGCCATTGGGGCCAAACCTGACCCGCGGGCCGTCCCCCAGGGTGTCATCGGGGCCCTCGCCGAACACCAGAGATCCCTCAAACCGACGCCCCGCCCACTCGGTCTGGGCCTCGGCCCTCAGGCTGGTGAGCACCCGTCCGTCACTGATGAAGTTGGCGGAGGTCATGACCGCGCCCTGGGCGCCGCCCGTGCGGACGCGGACCACATTGGCGATCACCGAGCGGCCCTGCATGTCAATGCCCGGCGCTCCCCCGCGGATCAGCTCGATACGCGCCACCGCCGAAGCGGGAATGCGCTTGAGCAGCTCATCCAGGGCGTCATTCTTCGAGACCGGCGGCTGACCGTCGATCAGCACATTGCCGCCGGCCCCGGCCAGCCCGCGAACCGCAGCGCCCTTGTCGAAGGCAAAGCCTGGCAGGCGAAGGATCATGTCATAGGCGGTGTCGGGGGTGGCCTCGGCGAAGGCGCTGGGGGGATAGGCGATCACCCCCCGCTCGACGACCGGCGCCGCAGCCGCAGGAAGGGCGGCGGGCGCGGGCTCAGCCTGGGCCATGGTGAGGCTGGCCACGCCGGCGGCCAGGACTGTCAGAATCATCCCTGCTCCTCCCCGGAGCTATACTGTTCTGTTTTCAGACAGCTTGGCGGGAAACACCGGGCGCGACCAGGGGATTAAGCCGCATGGTCGCCGGAGAGAGGCTGGCTCAGGCCTCGATCTCAAAATAGGCCCGGTCGCCGCCTTCGGTATGGGCGACCATGAAGATGCGCAGGTCAGTGCCTTCGGCCAGCTTGAGCGTCAGGCGGCCCTGGCGAAAGGCGTCCCTCATGAGTTCCGGGGCGCCGATCAGCTGACCCTTGCCGATCTTCATCTTCTCATCGCTCTGGATCTCATAGCCGACCTTCTCGATCACACCAGCATACATCAGGACGCCATCATCGGCGCTGGTTCGAGAGAGCTTCATGGGATCGCAGTCTCCGGGCCTCTGGGGCGCCGCCGCAGGACCAATGGCCACATGGGGGGCGGTCTGACTCAACGCCCAGGCCGCCAGGTCGTTCCCTGGCTCGGGCTAGACCCGACCCGTGACCGGGACCAGGGCGCCGGTCACGGCCCGGGCCTGAGGGGAAGCCAGGAACAGGATCACCTCAGCCAGATCGGCAGGGGCGACCCAGGCCGTGAAGTCCGCATCGGGCATATCGGCGCGATTGGCGGGCGTATCGATAATGGACGGCAGGACGGCGTTGACCGTGACCCGCGTCGCCTTGAGTTCCTCCGCCAGGCTCTCCGTCAGGCGATGCACCCCGGCCTTGGCGGCCGCATAGGCCCCCATGCCCGCCCTGGCCCGCACAGCCCCGGCCGCGCCGATATTGATAATCCGGCCCGCCGGGCTCGCCTTGAGCAGATCGAGGGCCGCGCGGCTGGCATTGGCGGCGGTCTTCACATTGGTGGCGTAGAGCAGGTCCCAGACAGCGGGATCGCCCTCAGCCAGGGTCTGCCAGCGAAAGCCGCCGGCGATGTTGATCAGGGCGTCCAGACGTCCGAATCTCGCCTCAATGGCCGCCACCGCTGCCCTGGCGCCCGCCGGATCGGCCAGGTCCACACTACTGAGAACAACCGCATCGATCCCGCAGGCTTCCACCAGTCCGGCCGGCGGAACCGGGCTGTGATCAATCAGCGCCAGACGGTCGCCCCGGAGGGCGGCGGCCGTGGCGACCACCTCCCCCAGGACGCCGAAGGCGCCTGTGACAGCCATAATCCGTGGGCTCATGGGCGGCAGATTATCAGAGACGTTCGATGATTGTCACATTGGCCATGCCGCCGCCTTCGCACATGGTCTGCAGCCCCCACGTCTTGGTGCGCGCCTTAAGGCCGTGCACGAGAGTGGTCATCAGCTTGGCGCCGGACGCGCCCAGGGGATGGCCGAGCGCAATGGCGCCGCCATTGACATTCATGCGCTCGGGGTCGGCGCCGGTGGCCTTGAGCCAGGCGGTCGGAACCGAGGCGAAGGCCTCATTGACCTCGAACAGGTCGATGTCGTCGATCTTCATGCCGGCCCTTTCCAGGGCCCGCTGGGTGGCCGGCAGCGGCGCTTCCAGCATGATGACCGGGTCGTGGCCCAGGACCGACAGGTGATGGATCCGGGCCAGGGGGGTCAGGCCGAATTCCTTCAGGGCCCTTTCCGAGACGATCATCACGCCCGAGGCGCCATCGCAGATCTGGCTGGAGGTGGCCGCCGTGATCGCGCCGCCCTCGACCAGCAGCTTCACGCCGCGGATGCCGTCCAGGCTGGAGTCGAAGCGGATGCCCTCATCGATGGTATGGTCGCTTTCGGCGCCGGACTCGTCCTTGATCTTCAGAGCGACGATTTCGTCCTTGAAGGCCCCGGCCTGGGTGGCGGCGATCGCCCGCTGGTGGCTGTTATAGGCGTACTCGTCCAGCTGGTCCTTGGTGAGGCCGTACTTCTTGGCCATCATCTCAGCGCCCATGAACTGGGAGAACTGGATGTTGGGATAGCGTTCCTCCATCCGCGGGCTCTTGTAATGGCCCATGCCGGCCTTGGCGGCCAGGGCGGCTGACGAGCCCATGGGGACCCGGGTCATGCTCTCGACGCCGGAGGCGATCACCACGTCCTGGGTGCCGCTCATCACCGCCTGGGCGGCGAACTGCAGGGCCTGCTGGGAGGAGCCGCACTGGCGGTCGATGGAGGTGCCCGGCACGCTTTCCGGCAGTTTGGAGGCCATGACCGCGTTGCGCGCCACATTGATGGCCTGTTCGCCGACCTGCATGACGCAGCCCATGATCACGTCGTCGATACGCGACGGATCCATGCCCGTGCGATCCACCAGATCGTTGAGCACCACGGCGCCCAGATCCACCGGATGCCAGTCCTTCAGCTTGCCACCCTTGCGGCCGCCGGCCGTACGTGTGGCTGCGACGATATAGGCTTCGCCCATTGTTCCGCTCCCTTGCCTGGACCCGCGCCCGGGTCAGATGAAGCCATCTGAGCCCGCCGAAGGGTCGATCATCCAATGCTTGCCGCACACCCTCTGGCGCGTTGAGACCAAGTCTAGTCAGGCGCCGCGAGGTAAGCCAACGGGCTGTTTGAGCCCGGTCGGGCGCCGTCAGAGGGGCAGCAGGGTCCCGGGCTGGGCAGGGTCGAGACGGAAGGACGCCGGCAGGATCTGCTCCTGCGCCTTCTGCAGCTTGAGCGCCTTGGCGCCCCGGGCCAGGGCGAACTTGCCGAGGTTCGTGGCGTTGACGCCGCCGCGCAACCGGGGGCGCAGGCCCGCCCGGCGACGCATCACCCCATTGGCATATATCACATTGGCCCGCAGCAGCGCCTCAGGCGTCATGAACTCCATGGACAGGGAGACATTGAGCATCGGCCCGTTCTCGATCCTGTGCGGGGCGTTCTGCGCCCAGGTAACCATGCGTCCCGGGATCAGCTCGACCTCCTGTGCGCCCGCGTCCCAGGCGGGGTCGAAGGCGAACTGCTCGGCGGTCTCCCGCAGAACGATCTTCTCCAGGGCCTCCTCGCTCACAAAGGGCGCCTCAGGCGGATAGACCCAGACGCGCTTGGTCCCGCGGATCTGCCAGAGCGACACCAGGGGCACGTCCAGATGATAGAAGACCTGGGCGTTGGCCGAGGAGATCAGGACGCCGAGGTCGCGTTTGAAGGTCCGCAGGCCAGGGGCGTTTGCCGCCTTCTCGGCGAACACCTCCCCGGCCAGATCGGCATAGGGCTTAAGATGGAGATTGGCTTCGCGCAGGTTGAGCCAGATGCGGCCCGCCCTGGCGGATTCCAGCAGTTGCGCCCCCGACAGGCCATCGGCCACGCCCTTGCGCCAGGTGGTCCAGGCCCGGGGATCCTCCCCCATGGTGAAGACGCCGAGCTTGGCGCGGGGATAGGCCTCCAGCGCCTGGGCCAGGCCCTCGTCTGAGAACATCGGACGGTGGTGCAGGTCATGGGTGAATTGGAGGGTCCGCCGGCCAAGGGCTGCGGCCTTTTCAGCGGTCCAGTCCTGAATGATCATCTCAAGGCCTCATGGATCAGCCGGCGCTTCGGCCATAGAACTCGATCTTGAACGGACCCCACCACAGGGTCTTGCCCAGGCCCCTGGCGGCCCGGTCGAGGGCGAAGGCGAAGTCCGGCGCCCGGGTCAGCCCCTTCAAGGCGGCGATGAGCCCGAAGACTCCCGCCTGTACCAGGCCCTGCGACATCCAGAACAGCAGGCCAGGATAGTCGGGCGGGGTCGCCGCCGCGCAGGCCGCCGGGGGACCCTGGCCATAGGCGAAGGCCCGGCGGATCGTATAGGCCAGCGAGAGTCTGGAGGGGACCGGATCTTCCCAGACAAAGGCCTCCGCCGCCCAGGCGAACCGGGCGCCCTTGGCCTTCATCTGGCCAAACAGCAGATCGTCCTCGCCGCCGGTGTGATTGCGGATCGCCGAGAAGGGTGCATGGGGATCAGGCAGGGCGGCCCGTCGGAGCAGGCTGTTGCCACAGCCGTAATAGTCCTTGATGAGACCGGAGACGGCTGGCCCCTGCCGGGAAAAGAAGGTCTCCAGATAGGTGCGATGCCGGGTGATCGCCGGCGGCGCCCGCCCCCGGACCGGACCGAACACCACATCGGCCTCAAGGTCTGCCTGAAGGGTAAGCAGTTGAGTGAGCCAGTTCGGCGGCGCCTCCTCGTCATCATCCAGGAAGGCGATCAGCCCGCCGCCTGCCTTCGCCAGGGCGGCGTTTCGGGCATTGGCCACGCCCGGTTCGGGTTCATGCACATAAATCACCGGAAAGGGCGCTTCGGCCGCCAGGCGCCCCACCGTCTCCCGGGCGGAGGGCTCCCTGTCGTTATCGACCACCACAAGCTCCAGGCGCGTCGGGTCAAGTCCGGCCTGGGCCAGGATGCTGCGGGCGGCCACGGTCAGGCCCTGCAGCCGGCGTTGGGTGGGGATGACCACGCTGACCTGCTCCACCATGTCGACCTCACCCCTCGATCTCCGCGTCGCCGCGACGCGCCCTGGCGGCCACTGCGCTGGCCAGACCCCGCATCCGGCCGCCCAGAGTCAGTTCTAGATCAGAGATGGTTTCGAAACGGCGCCGGACCTGGCCCGCCACCGGACCCCAGCCTGCGTCCGCCAGGCGCCAGGCGCCCTCCCCCAATCGCGGCCGCCAGCCCGCAGCCCCTGTCGCCAGGGCGGTGCCTTCGCCGATCTGCCGCTGGGTCAGGGCGTAGGGCGCCTTGTAGTGGTCGTGACCTGGACCCAGGTCATAGGTCCGCAGGCCAAGTCCAGGCATGGCCTCGATGGCCTGGAGGAGGAACAGTTGGCCCACCGAAAAGGCGCCCATTTCAGGGTCCGTGGACGCAATCCACGGATGATAGGCCTCGCCGAGCCTTACGCCGAAGTGACCCGCCACCATCCGGCCCGCCACCCGCAAGGTGAGCATCAGGCCCTGGAAATCACCATCAGTGGCTGCGAACAGGGTTTCCATGAGCCGGCGGGTCCAGGCCGGGGCCAGGAAGTCATGGGCGCCTGTGCGGCGCAGCTGATCGCGCTTCCAGGCGATCAGCTGCGCAAAGGCCTGTGGATCATGGTCGGGGGCGCAAAGGGTCAGTTCCCCGACCTCCCGGGCGACCTTGCTCTGCAGTCGGCGATAATTCTTGAACCGCTTCGGGCTATGGACCCGAAGGGTCTCAAGATAGTCCGCAGCGTCGGTCTCAAGTTCGATCACATAGGCCGTGGAGCGGGTGCGTACGACCTGGTTGAACAGGCCCAGAGGATCGATCAGGCCTGTGAACCTCAGGGCGCCCAGGCCGGCCTCGGCTAGAGCCGCGCCCAACTCCATGGGCGCCCGACTGACCAGGGCATGGTAATCTGACAGGGGTGCGCCGATGGGCCGCGCGAGACCCCCGGCCTTGAGGTGATGGGGCAGGAAGCCCATCGGCTCGCCGTCCCGCCGCCAGACCGCCACCCGGGCGTCCGGACGGACCGCGCCCACGGCCAGGGCGAAATCCGGCCCGAGCAGGGGCGAGGCGAACGCGGCGTGGGATGCGGCGATGGCGCGCCAGGCGGCGATCTCCTGCGGGGAGAGGTCGCCTGGGTGCAGGGTTTGACGCTGACGCATGACACAATCCACCTGGGCCGTCCCAGAGAGGGATCGACCAGAGTGGACAGTGCAATCCTCAGGCCGGTCCGCCTGCGGTGAACACCGCCTCAAGGATGCCCCGCAGCCCGTCTGCATCGGTCTGGTCAAAGGCCGCCTTCTGGTCGGAATCCACGTCCAGAACGGCGACCAGTCGACCCGTGCCGTCGTAAACCGGCAGCACGATCTCGCTGGCCGAGCGTCCGTCACAGGCGATGTGGCCGGGAAAGGCGTGGACATCGTCCACCACCTGAATCTGGCCGGTTTCAGCCGCCGTGCCGCAGACCCCGCGACCAAAGGGGATCCTCAGACAGCCCAGGGTCCCCTGATAGGGTCCGACCACCAGTTCCCGGGGCTTGTCCGGATCCACCACATAGAACCCGGTCCAGAAGAAATGCTCGAAACTGGCCGCCAGCATGGACGCCACCGTCGCCATGCGGGCGGTCAGATTGGCTTCGCCATCGAGAACGGCCCCGATCTCCTCCGCCAGGACCGCATAGCGCTCAGCCTTGTCGGCGGGCAGGATCAGATCATTGAATGCTTCGGCCATGATCCCCCCTAGAACATCCTCCGATCAGGCGGAACCGTCTGATCGCTGAATCCTGCTCCAGGTCCCGAGGTCGAGGGCGTCGAGGGCGTCGCGGGGAAGAACGGCCGGGCCGGACGTCAGGCGGCGAGCATCTGCCGGGCGGCCCGCTTGCGGCGGATGAGGGCCTGAAGGCCGCGAACCAGCTTGGCCGCACCGACGGCGTCGTGGTCGTCGCCCTCCAGGATCTGACCCATTACAGCCAGGTGCGCCGCCACCAAATCGGCCTCGCAATGCTCCATGCCGCCGACGTCCTCGGCATAGACCAGGAGATCGTCGGTCGCCCGCTCCAGCATGCGATCACGGACCTGACGGGCGCGGAAACGGGTATGTTGCATGACGCGATAGGTCATCTGAAGGGTGGCCCGATCCACCCCGCCCCGGGCGACGATCAGGCGGCGCATGGCCTCCAGCTCGATACTGATGGTCTCCCGAGCCACCTGACGCTCCACCACGTCCACAACTTCCTCAGGATCGCTGGTGCGGCGCAGGGGACCGGCATAGCTGATCTCGGCCTTCCGTCGGCGGTCAGGGCCAAGATAGTTCGTGCTGACGATGAAGCTGCGGGGCTCCACAAGCACCGCCTGCAGACGTGAGAGCAGTGCCGCCGGCGTGAATGGCTTTATCACGAACTCATTGACGCCGGCCTCGCGGGCGGTTTCGACCTCTGCGGCGGTCCTGTGGCCCGTGACCATGATCACCGGGACTGCCGGGTTCGGGACAGTCGCGTCCCGTTCCACAGCGGCCTGACGGATGGACCGGGTGAACTCGAGACCATCCATGAGCGGCATGCGCCAGTCAGTGAACAGAACGTCGGGCTCTTCGCGGGCCAGCATGTATCGGGCCCGAAGCCCGTCAGAGGCCGAAAAGACGGCGCCAACGCCTGCGGCGCGCAGCACATCGACGATCAACCGCACCGTATTGGCGTGATCATCCACGACGAGAACCCGCAGCTGCGACAGGTCATCGGCCTTCATGTTCGCGCTGGGTAGGCGCCGCTGCCTGTTCATCCGTTCCCTCCGACGACCTCAGGATGCGACGCAGGGTTTGATATGGGGTTTATGGTCAAGGTTAACGGGCGGGACAGAGAGACCGGCTTCGACGTCGGCGCGGCGTGCTGCACTCAAGGCTCAGCTAGGATCGGCGGGAAAGGCCCGCGCCAGCTCCGGATCGATCTGAATAGCGAGGTCCTGGCCCTCGGCAGGGGCCTCGCCGGCCACATGCATATGCGCGCGCACCCCATTTACCCTGAGTTGCACCTCATGATAGCCGCCGCCGAACCGCACCTGCGACACCTGAGCCAGGACGCCCCGATCAGCGCGTATCAGTCCCTCGGGACGAACCATGACCACCGCTGGTCCGGTCGGCAGGTCCGCCGCCGCCACCGCCCCATAGGCGGTCTGGGCCATTCCTGCCGTCACCTGGGCGGGGAGCAGATTGACCTCGCCGAGCAGCCGGGCGGCGTCGGGGGAGACAGGGTCGAGATAGCAGGCGCGGGGGGCGCCGGCCTGGATGATGCGCCCGGCATGCATCAAGACCAGATCATCAGCCATCAGCAGGGCCTCCCGGGCATCATGGGTGACCACCAGCACCGTCGCCCCGGCCGCGCGGAGCGCCTCGGTCAGGGACAGACGCACCTCGCCCTTCAGGTGGGCATCCAGGCCTGAGAAGGGTTCGTCCAGCAGAAGAATTTCGGGGCGCCTCGCCAGCGCCCGGGCCAGGGCGACCCGCTGCTGCTCGCCCCCGGACAGCGCATTGGGCCAGGCCCCGCCCCTGGCGCCCAGCTGCACCGTATCCAGCATGGCCTGAGCCCGGGTCCGACGGTGGGCGCGGGGCAGATCGCCAAGTCCGAAGGCGACGTTCTGCAGGGCGGTCATGTGCGGAAAGAGCGCATAGTCCTGGAACACAAGGCCTATGCCCCGGTTCTCCGGCGGGACGCCGCCATGGGGCCAGGACAGCCTGCGTCCCTGGGCCTCGATCTCGCCGCTGTCAGGGACTTCAAGGCCCGCGATCATCCGCAACAGGGTGCTCTTGCCACATCCGGAAGGCCCCAGAAGGCAGGTGATCCTGCCCCGATGGAGGCTCAGATCGGCATGGATGACCGCTTGCCGTTCTCCATAGGCTTTCACAAGACCGTGGGCCTCAAGGACCGGAGCCTGGGGCGCAGGCGCGGTCGTCATGGCGCCGCCCCGGGCCGGGAGACGGCGATCTTCCGGGTGAGCCAGATCACCGCCGGCAGGGCGATCAGCACCACCAGCAAGGCTGGCCAGCCGGCATTGGCCAGGCGTTCATCCTGGGCGTAGTTGTCGGCGATCACCGCCAGAGTGTCGAAATTGAAGGGGCGCAGGATCAGGGTCGCCGGAAGCTCTTTCAGGATATCGATGAACACCACCAGGCCTGCGGTGAGCAACGCGCCCCGCGCCATGGGCAACTGCACCCGCCAGGCGGCGCCCACCGGGCCTTTCCCCAGACTCCGGGCCGCCTGAACCATGGAGGGGGTCACCTTGGACAGTCCCGCATCAATGGGCTCCAGGGCCGCGGCCATAAGTCTGGCGGCATAGGCATAGATCAGCATGATGAGGCCCGCTCCAAATCCCTGTGCCGCACCAGGCGCCAGGCGCCAGACCAGGGCGGCCGGAACCAGCAGCCCGATGGCCATCACCGCGCCAGGGGTCGCATAGCCCAGGCTGGCCAGCCTGGCCAGATTGGGAACCCGGACGGCCCCGAGGGCCAGGGCGGTGGCCAGGGCGACGGTCACCCCGGCGCCGGCGGTGGCCAGAAAGAGGGAGTTCCCCGCGGCCTGGATGAGCCTTGGCCAGTCAGGGGTCACCCCCAGAAACGCCACCGCCAACCAGCCTACCGGCAGCAGCAGGCTGACGGTGATCAGGCTCAGGCAGAACAGATGGGCGGCCATTGCAGCCGCACCCTTGAGCTCCGTGACCGGCAGGGGTCGCCAGCGGGCAGTGGCGCTCTCATAGCCCCGCCCGCCCCGGCCCCAGCGTTCAATCCACAGCAGCAGGGCCGCCGCCCCCAGCAGGGGCAGGGCGAACTGGGCTGCAGAGGTAAGCGACCCAAACACAAACCAGGCCCGGACCACGCCGGTGGTCAGGGTCTGGACGCTCAGAAACTTCACGGCCCCGTAGTCGGCGAGAGTCTCCATCACCGCCAGGGCGACCCCGGCCGCAAGCGCGGGGCGGGCCAGGGGTATGGCCACCCGCAGAAAGGCCTGGCGGGGGGTGCAGCCCAGGGCCCTCGCCGCCTCCAGGGCTTGCGCCGACTGGTTCACAAAGGCCGCGCGCATGGCCAGATAGACGTAGGGATAGAAGGCGCAGGTCAGGATGAAGGCCGCCCCGGGGATGGTCCGCATCTCGAAGGGCAGGTCAAAGCCCGCCACCGCCCGCAGCCAGATCCGCAGATCTCCTGCCACGTCAAAGAGATCGGCATAGGCATAGGCCACCGCAAAGGCCGGCGCGGCCAGGGGCAGGGCCAGCGCCCAGGCGAAGACATCCCGGCCGGGAAACCGGTGCATCACCACCAGCCAGGCGGCCAGGGACCCCAGGACGGCCGTGGCCAGGGCCACCATGACCGCCAGAACGGCCGAAGTCGCGCCATAGCGGGCGATGTCCCGCGCCGGGATGGCGGCGGTTTCCCCCGTCAGGGCGGCCGCCAGGATCCCGCCCAGGGGAAGGATGGCGACCACCGCCGCCAACCCAGCCAGCAGGCCAAGGAGCCCAAGGCGCCCCCCGGCCAGGGACCAGCGCCGCGCAGAAGGCGACGGCGACCTTATCGCCAGCCTGCCGCAGTCATCAGGGTCTGGGCCTCATTCTGCCGCGGTCCATAGGTCGCCACCGACATGGGATGGGCGGTGAACTCGGCATAGGCGTTGGTGGGGGCCGGCACGGCGAGGCCCGGGCTAGCCGGAAATTCGCCATTCTCCTGCGACACCAGGATCTGGGCCTGGGGCGAGGCCAGGAACTCAAGGAACTTGATCGCCGCCTCGCGGTTGGGGGCATTGGCCGTGACCCCGCCGCCGGAGACATTCACATGCACGCCCCGGCCATCCAGGGACGGGAAGGCCAGCTTGACCTTCCCGGTGACGGCCCGGTCGCTCTCGTCGCCGCCTTCGGCCATGCGGATATAGTAATAGCTGTTGGTCAGGGCGATCTCGCAGACCCCCGCGCCCACCGCGCGGATCTGGTCGCGGTCGCCACCCTCCGGCTGGCGGGCGAGGTTGGCGACGATGCCTTCGGCCCAGTCGGCGGTCTTTTCCGGACCCCAGGCCTCAAGCAGCCCGCCGACCAGCGACAGATTGTAGATGTTGTCAGAGGAACGGACGCAGAGCTTGCCGCGGAACCGGGGACCGGCGATGGCCTCATAGGTGGCGATCTCCTCGGGCCGCACCTTGGCCGGATCATAGGCCACCACCCGGACCCGACGCTGGAAGCCGAACCAACGGCCCTCGGGCTCGCGGAGGTTTTCCGGGATGGCGGCGTTCAGGACTTCCGAGGTCACCGGCGCCAGAAGACCCGCCTCCTGCGCTCGCCACAGCGCGCCCGCATCGGCGGCCACGAACACATCGGCGGGGCTGGCGGCGCCCTCACTCTGCATCCGGGCGATCAGCTGAGGGGCCGAGCCCTCAATCTTGTTGACCTTGATGCCCGTGTTGGCGGTGAACATCTCATAGAGCCGCTGATCCACATCATAGTGGCGGGCGCTGTAGACGTTCACTTCTCCGGATGCGGCGGCTTCGGTCTCTGCGGCGGGCTCCGAAGCGGGGCTGCAGGCGGCCAGCGCCAGGGCTGCGGCAAGGCCGGCGAGGATGGTCAGGCGTGGGGTCATGAAGATGGCTCCTGTGCTGGCCATGAGCCTTAGAGAAAATGCGAACTCCTCGCAATGATTCCTGCGTCGATAGCCTTGTGCTTTGCTGCGATTTCCCCCTGAACGGGGCCAACGCTCCGGAGCCCCCCATGTCCCCCGCCCCGCCCGCCCCAGTTCCCTTCTCTGAAGCCCTGGGGGTCTGGACTCGGATCGCCGCCCTGTCGTTCGGCGGCCCCGCCGGCCAGATCGCGGTGAT
The DNA here is from genome assembly GCA_947085575.1 of uncultured Caulobacteraceae bacterium. Lineage (GTDB taxonomy): Bacteria > Pseudomonadota > Alphaproteobacteria > Caulobacterales > Caulobacteraceae > Phenylobacterium. The sequence goes on along the minus strand of CAMTXB010000020.1, from coordinate 27,970 downwards.
GCACAGAATCCTGGTGGAGGAGAAGCGCTGGCTGGGCGAGCAGCGATTCCTGCACGCGCTCAACTACTGCATGCTGCTGCCGGGGCCTGAGGCAATGCAACTGGCCATCTATATCGGCTGGCTCATGCACCGGACCGCGGGCGGCCTTGCCGCAGGCCTGCTGTTCGTCCTGCCGGGCTTTCTGGCCATCATGGGCTTGAGCATCCTCTATCTGATGGTCGGCGACGTGGGCCCGGTGGCGGCGATCTTCTTCGGGCTCAAGGCCGCCGTCCTGGTTATCGTTGTCCAGGCCATGCTGCGGATCGGAGGTCGCGCCCTGCGCAACCGCACCTTGCTCGCCGTGGCGGCGGTGGCCTTCCTGGCCATTGCGGTGTTCGGCGTGGGGTTCCCCATAATCATCCTGGCGGCGGGCCTGATCGGCTTTCTCGGGGCGAAGATGGGTCTATCCGCCTTCGCGGTCGGCGGGGGGCACGTCGGTCCGGCTGAAGGGGGCGTGGCCGAGCGCGACACCGTGCTCGGCGAGTCCAACCCGGCCCATACACGGCCCAACCTCGCCTGGGCCCTGCGGGTCGCAGCGGTGATCCTGGTCCTCTGGCTGGCGCCTGTGCTGACGCTCGGCCTATGGCTCGGCTGGGACAATGTCTTCACCCAGATCGCCGTCTTCTTCAGCAAGATGGCCGTGGTCACCTTTGGCGGCGCCTATGCGGTCCTGGCCTATGTGGCCCAGGAGGCGGTGCAGACCTATGGCTGGCTGGGTCCGGGCGAGATGCTGGACGGCCTGGCCCTGGCGGAGACCACCCCTGGCCCCCTGATCATGGTCACCCAGTTCGTGGGATTCCTCGGGGCGGCGCGCAACGCGACGGGCCTTGATCCTCTCTGGGCCGGCGTGCTCGGGGGGATTCTAACCACCTGGGTGACCTTCACCCCCTGCTTTCTCTGGATCTTCCTGGGCGCGCCCTTTGTCGAGGCCCTGCGCGGCGCCCGCGCCCTGAACGCCGCCCTGGCCGCGATCACCGCCGCCGTGGTGGGCGTGATCCTCAACCTTGCCCTCTGGTTCGCCCTCCACGTCCTGTTCGCCCAGGTTCGGGACGCCGGCCCCGACTGGCTCGCCCTGAGCGTCCCGGTGCTCAGCAGCGTGAACCTGGCCAGCCTTGGACTGACCCTGGCCGCCGCGATTGCGGTCTTCAGGTTTCGGATCGGCGTCATCCCGCTGTTGGTCGGATGCTCGGCGGCCGGCCTTGGCCTCTATGGCGCAGGCCTCCTCACCTGAGGCGGCCAGGACCGCAGCGCCGTTTCAACTGACGGGACGGACCTGCTAAGCCCTCCCCGCATGACCAGACTCGCTTCCCGTTCCAGCCTCCGCACCGGCCTGCGCTGCCGTTGTCCCAACTGTGGTCAGGGCAAGCTGTTCAGGGGCTATCTCACCTTGGCGGCGGGCTGTGACCGATGCGGCCTGGACTATGGGTTCGCCGACCCGGCCGACGGCCCGGCCTTCTTCGTCATGACCGGGGTGGGCATCATCGTCACTACCCTGTGGGCCATCTGGGCGGTGATGGCCCAGCCGCCGATCTGGGTCCAGATGGCTGTGGCCTTTCCCGCCATGATCGGCGGATGCCTGGGCAGCCTGCGGCCGGTCAAGGCCTGGCTGGTGGCCGAACAGTTCCTGCACAAGGCCGGCGACGCCGAGTTCGTCAGCATCGGCAAACACGGAGAAGGCGGCTTCACCCGGGATCGCCGAAAGGCGTCCGACGGCTGAAAAACCCTGCGGCAAATTAACCTGCTGTTTGGCAAAGCGGACCAGGGCTCTCCCCATGGGGAGAGATGACGTGACCTTGGAGGACCGGTTCAAGTCGGCGGTGCGCCGCGCCTATGCGGCAGCCGGCGTGCGCCTGCAGGAACACCATGCCGAGTCCCTGGCCAGCGTCTACGCCAACTGGGCCCGGGGCGCCGACCAGGGCGTTGTGGCCCGGGTCGAATGCGCCCTGGCGGCCTCCCTTGGCGTAAGGGCTGATATCAACCGCCCATAAGCGTCACCGCAGTCTGCCCAGGCTCGAGATCCGAGGGACTGGATGCGGTGTGGCTCGGCTGATGGTTCACCTGACGCCGGCCGGCATCGCCGACAGCGCAAGCCGCAACCCTCAATCCCCATTGGCCCGAGTTCGGAGCCCTGACGACCGGCTCCAACTCATGGACAAGGCCGCCTATCTCGACTTCGTCATCGAGGCATCCGCCGGTCCGATGACCAGAAGGGCTTCCAGGTCCCGCCCCGTCGCTGGGTGGTCGAGCGGACCTTCGGCTGGATGACCGGTGGCGACGCCTCGTGCGCGACTACGAGGCCCGCCTCGACGTCTCCCCGGCCATGATCCTCGTGGCGATGGGCGGCAATCTGTTACGCAGAAACGCTCACCCGTGACCTTCCAAACGGACTCTCAGGTCATTTCATAACCCCGCTCGGCGGCGACGAACCGCCGGCCGTCTGGGGCGTGAGCAATGACCCGACAGGTGCGGCCGGGGACATCGACAGGTTCGACACCGGATGGCTCCTTCGGTGATGAAGTCAGGCAAGCTGCGGCCCCGCGACCGTCCCGGCTTCACCGCGCCTCCGTGGCTGCGCCGTCCATCTGTTGAGCATCTCCCAGGCGGAGAAAGCGGGCGATCAGCTGGACCAGCTCATCCTCCAGTCTGTCACGGTCCAGATTATGCGGCTCGCTGACGGCGGCGCTGACCACCCCCAGAACCGCGCGGGTCAGGACGAATGCGGCCTCGTCCGACAGGGCCTGCCGGAGCGCCAGGTCCCGTCCAAGTCCTGCGGTGAACGCCTTCACCTCGCGCATCAGATCGGCTCGGGCCACGTAGCGCACCAGCAGCGGAAACCCCGCCTGACGGCTGGTCGGCGCCTCCCAGAAGGTGCGCAGGATCGCCCGCACCACCGGTCTTGCCCGATAGCCGGCCGGAGAGCCGTCAAAGGCGCGGGAAACGCCCTGCAGCAGTTCCAGGACCTCCTGGCGGGCCATGGCCTTCAACAGTTCGTCCTTATTGGCGAAGTACTGATAGAGGGTGCCGATGCTGACACCGGCCCGTTCAGCCACCGCCGTCGTCCCGAAGCGCTCGACGCCGTCACGCTCCAGAATCTGAAATCCGGCTTCGATCAGCGTCGCCACGGTTGCCGCCGCGCGCCTCTGCCTGGGCTTTTTCCTAGTAAAATCCGTAATTTCGCTCATGGACTGAGTGTTCCTTCGGTGGGAACGCAAACGCGAATACAATCTGAGAATTTCTCAGTTATCGTTCGATCCCTGACATCGCAAGGATCGCTCCATGTCCTCCATCCTGCTGCCCATCGTCGGGGTCCTGGTCCTGGTGGCCGTCGCGGAGGGCGTAGTCTGGAGCCTGCGCCGAGGCGACTATGACTGGCGCGCATTCGGGGTCTCGATGTTCGATCTGGTCGGCACGATCCTGATGCGCTTTGTGGCGCCGGTGGGCGTGGCGGCGCCGCTCCTGGCACTGGCCTACGAGCACCGGCTCTTCGACCTTGACCTCGACCGGCTCTGGCAGTTCCCTCTGCTCTTCCTGGGTCAGGAGTTCTGCTACTACTGGTTCCACCGGGCCAGCCACCGCATCCGCTGGTTCTGGGCCACCCATGCGGTGCATCACTCTCCCGAACAGGTCTGTTTCGCGGCGGCCTTCCGCCTCGGAATCACCAGCCGGATTGCAGGCTCCACCGTCTTCTATGTCCCGCTGGCGTTCCTGGGATTTGACCCGGCGGTGGTGCTCTTCACCCTTACCCTGAATCTGCTCTACCAGTTCTGGATTCACTCCGAGACGATCCCGCGCCTGGGACCGCTGGAATGGGTGCTGAACACCCCGTCGCACCATCGTGTGCACCACGCCCGCAACCTGGCCTATCTCGACGCCAACTATGGCGGCGTCCTGATCATCTTTGACCGGCTGTTCGGCACCTTTCTGCCTGAGCGGAGTGAGGAGCCGTGCGACTATGGCCTCGTCACTCCCCTGCGGTCCTACAATCCGATCTATGTCGAGTTGCATGGCTGGATCGGACTGATGAAAGACCTGCGCAAGGCGCGCTCCCTCAAGGCGGCGGCCGGCTATCTCCTGGCGCCCCCTGGCTGGGCGCCTGAGGGCGGCGCCACGACGGAAGACCTGCGCCGGCAGGCTGGAATTTCGGTCCCGCCCAGAGTCCCGGCGCACCAGAGCCCGACGAGCACGCCAATGGATGCATGAGCCATGTCAACGGGCTAAAGGGGGCGGGATGCTGCGGATCTCCGAACTCAAGCTGCCCCTGGGCCATGCGCCCGACGCCCTGCCGGCGGCCATCGCCGCGCGGCTGGGGGTGGACAAGGCCGGCATCAAGACCTGGTCCGTGTGGAAGCGTGCCCATGACGCCCGGCGCAAGTCGGCGATCCTCAAGGTCTATATCGTCGATGTCGAGGTCGCGGACGAAGACGCGGTGCGCGCTAGGGTCGCCGATGACCCGCACATCCGCCCGACGCCTGACACCACCTATCGCCATGTGGCCAAGGCCCCGCCGCCTGGACGCCGGCGCCCGGTGGTCATCGGCGCCGGACCCTGCGGGCTGTTCGCGGGGCTGATCCTGGCCGAGATGGGCTTCCGGCCGATCATTCTTGATCGCGGCAAGGTGGTGCGGGAGCGGACCAAGGATACCTGGGGGCTCTGGCGCCGCGGCGAGTTGAACCCGGAGTCCAATGTCCAGTATGGCGAGGGCGGCGCCGGCACCTTCTCCGACGGCAAGCTCTACAGCCAGATCAAGGACCCGCGCTTCCTGGGCCGCAAGGTGCTGACCGAGTTCGTGGCGGCCGGGGCGCCGGTCGAAATCCTCACCGAGGCCCATCCCCATATCGGCACCTTCCGGCTGGTGACCGTGGTGGAGTCCCTGCGGGCCAAGATCGAGGCCCTGGGCGGCGAGTACCGGTTCCAGCAACGGGTCATCGACCTTGAGCTGGATCGCGGCCCGGACGGCGGCCATCGCCTGCGCGGCGTCCACCTCCACACGGGCGAGTTTCTGGTGGCCGATCACGTGGTGCTGGCCATCGGCCATTCGTCGCGGGACACCTTCCAGGCGCTCTTCGATCGGGGCGTCCATATGGAGGCCAAGCCCTTCTCAATCGGCTTCCGGATCGAGCATCCGCAGTCCTGGATCGACCGGGGGATGTTCGGCGCCTGCGCCGGCCATCCCGACCTGGGGGCTGCGGCCTATTCCCTGTCCCACCCCTGCGCCAATGGCCGCACTGTCTACAGCTTCTGCATGTGCCCCGGCGGCCTGGTGGTGGCGGCAGCCTCGGAACCCGGCCGCCTCGTCACCAACGGCATGAGCCAGTATTCGCGCAATGAGCGGAACGCCAATGCGGGCTTCGTGGTCGGGATCTCGCCGCCGGACTATGGCAGCGACCATCCCCTGGCCGGCATTGAGCTCCAGCGGGACCTGGAGGCCCGGGCGTTCGTGGCCGGTGGACGGGACTATTTCGCGCCCGGCCAGCGGGTGGGCGACTTCATGGCAGGCCAGGCCTCCACCGACCTTGGCCCGGTGATCCCGAGCTATCGGCCAGGCGTGCGGCCCACGGATGTGACGGCGCTGATGCCCGGCTATGTGGTCGAGGCCATGCGGGAGGCCCTGCCGGTGTTCGGACGAAAAATCCCCCGCTATGACGATCCCGACGCCCTGCTGACCGGGGTCGAGACCCGCACCTCCTCGCCGATCCGGATCACCCGCGGGGCGGATTTCCAGAGCCTGAACGTGCGCGGCCTGTACCCGGCCGGCGAGGGCGCGGGCTATGCCGGGGGCATTTTCTCGGCGGCCGTGGACGGCATCAAGGTCGCCGAGGCGATCGCCCTGGCCAGACCCTAGGGTCTGGCTCCGTCGGCCTGATATCTTGGCGCCCTGGCGAAGTCCTCGGGACCGAAGGCCTGATCCCTGAACAGATAGGGATAGTAGAACGCCCGGATCTGGGTGTGGTAGGCGCGAATCCGGTCCTGATAGGCCAGCTGGGCGGTGACATCGGTTTCCGCCAGCCGGTGCATCATCTGCTGCAGGCCCACCGGCGGCATCAGCCAGCCCGCCACCCGGGCCAGCCGCTCCCGGCGCTCAATCCCCTGACGATAGGCCTGGGACAGATCGGCCACCGCCACGTCCCCCAGGTGCTGGAAGGCGAAGTACCACTTCCAGTGAAAGGGTTCGGTCATGGGCGCGGTGTCCGCCCATTCCGGATAGAGGGCGACGAACCGGTCGAGGGTCGGCTGGCGGGGCAGATCCCAGGCGCCGTGAACCGCGTCCCGGTTCTCCCGGGCCAGACGCGGCCCCTCGGTCACCGGCCCGGCGGCCGTGACCACGAGGTTGGCCGCCGCCGGCCCCACAAGGGTCAGAACGAACCACAGGCTGGCCAGGGCCGCCGCATTGACGGTGGAGCGAGACCCAAGCCGCGCCACGGCGAGGATCGTCAGGGTCCAGAAGACCACCACGCCGATGAGCGCGGCGGCGAACATCAGGGTCTTGCCGAGGGCCGCGCCTTCCAGCAGGGCCCCGACGCCAAGGGGGGCCAGCAGGGCGACCGCCACCAGTGCGGCGCGCACCCCGGCCCGCGAGACGAAGATCCGGCTCATGGACCGTGGGATCGCCCGGAGCGCCGCCAGCCGACCGGCCTCCCGTTCCCCCGACCACAGGTCATGCAGCAGGACGATCAGCACCAGCGGCGCGAGATACACCGCCACAAAGGCCAGATCGAACCGTCCGGCCAGGGCCAGTTCCGGATTGGCCTGCTCGTTCTCATAGAGCTGAGCCTCCAGCGCCAGGGCGCGCACCCTCAGGACCGAGGGACTGAGGTCCCGCTGCCCCAGGGCGGCAAAGGCCAGGGGAGATGGGGAGTCCCAGGTGGGAAAATAGGCGCCATAGGCTGATCCGCCAGCGTCACTGGTCCGGGCGGCGACGATGACATCTTCCTCGGCCTGTAGCGCCAGCACCTGGGCGATCGCCGCCCGGTCCCGGGCCGTCTCGGCCAGGCCAAAGGCGACGGCGACGCAGGCCAGAACGGCCAGGAGCATGATGGCGCCCAGGGCCGCCCGTGATCGCCCCAGGAACCAGAGCTCGCGCAGGATGGCCCTCATCGTGGCTCTCCCAGCAGTCGTCGACTGGCCAGAACCAGCAGGCCGACCGCCGCGGCGAGCCAGAGGGCCAGCACCCCTAGGCCTGGGATCATGGCCTCGACGCGGGCCTCCGGCGTGGCCGGGGTGAAGCTGAAGTCCGGCATGCGGGCCCAGTTCTCCGCCGCAACCCGGGTGCGCTGTTCCGCCTCGGGATCGCGGCTCCGCGCCGCATCGTCCTCCGGACGCACGTCCTCGGCATGCAAGCGGTTGAGCCGCTGGACCAGATCAAAGCGGTGCGCCTCGGCCTGCTCCAGGAAGCGGACATGGTTCTCCAGGTCCGTCGCCGCGCCGGCCATGGCCGCCTGACGCACCGCAAGCGCAGGACTGACGATGGCCCCGGCCTGCAGCCAGCGGGACTGCGCGCGCTGCTGATCGGCCGTGCGTCGGGCATAGTCGGCGAACAGGCGCGAGGTCAGGGCCTCCCCCTCGGCGGAGACCAGGCCGCGATAGTTCACCGGCAGGTCTTCGATGCGGCTGACCCCGTATTCGGCCAGGGTGCGCGCGCGGAAGGCGGCGAAGAACGGGTCATCCGGGTTGTGGCTGTCGCCAATGGTCCGGGCGTCGCGGGTGATCCGCAGTTCGGTCTCCACCCGGGGCGGGGCGGGCTCAGCCCGTGCGGCCAGGGCCGAGGCGGCCCGGGGGGTGAGCACGACCACCACCGCCCAGAGCGCGATGAGGCAGAGCAGGGCGCCTCGACTGGACCCCGCCATGGCCGAAATGGCGACCACCATCAGGACCCAGATGGCCAGATAGACCAAGAAGGCGGCCGCGATCAGCGCGCCTGCGGTCGCCTCCCCGGGGGCGCTTGAGGCGGCGATCGCCAGGGCGGCCAAGGCCGGGGCGAGGGCCACCGCAGCCACCGCCCCCAGGGCCAGGCTCTTGCCCAGGAGCACCTCGGCGGGCCGGGCGCCATGCACGCGCAGCTGCCGCAGAACCCCGGTCTCCCGCTCCCGCGCCACCACCGAGAACCCGAGGAAGATCAGCAGCAGGGGGGCCAGGGCCTGGAGCACGAAGGCCGGCGTCAGCTGACCAAACCGGATCAGGCCCGAGGACTCGCGCATGGCCCCGAAGGTGGCGGAGTTCTGCCGGTGTCCTTCGAGGAACAGGGTCGTACCGGTAAAGGGGTCGATCCCGGGCTCGAACGCCGCCAGGGGGCTGACGGGCCGATGCACATAGGCGCCATAATGCACCACCCGGTGAGGATGGCGGTCGGGCTGGGCTTCGAAGGCGCGATCAGCCGCCGCCTGCTGCTCGGCCCGGACGGCCTGTTCCCGGGCCACATGGGCCGCCGAGGTAGCCGCCGCCACAGCCGAGAGAATGATCAGCGCCAGGAGCCCGAGCCAGGCCACCCGGGTCCGCGCCAACAGCCGAAGCTCCTCGGCGGCGATCCGCCAGCCCCGCCTCATGCCTCTTCCCGTCCGGCATAGCCGCGATACAGGGCCTGGATGTCGAACCGTTGCGGGTCTGGTCCCGCCGACCACGCCCGGCCGATCGCGCCGTTGCGCAGCACGCCCACCCGGTCGGCGATCTCGGCCGCGCCGAACAGGTCGTGGGTCACCATCAGCACCGCCGTCCCTCGGCTGCGCAGCGCCAGAACCAGGTCGTGGAAATCCCTGGTCGCGGCCGGATCAAGGCCGGAGGTCGGCTCATCCAGCAGCAGGACCGGCGTCCGGCGCAGGATCGCCAGGGCGATGGCGGTCTTCTGGCGCATCCCCTTGGAGAAGCCGCCGACCCGCCGCCGCTGCGCCGCTGGGTCCAGCATCACAGCCTCAAACGCCGCATCCAGCTCGGCAGGACTGCGCCGCTCCTCAGCCAGATCCAGGAAGTAGCGGACATTCTCCACCGCCGTGAGGTGGTCATAGAGGGCCACATTCTCGGGCAGATAGGCCGCCACGCGGCGCACCCCGTCCGGGGTCACGGCCGGGTCATGCCCCCCGACCGTGACCGTACCCCCCGACCGCCGCAGCAGGCCCAGGATCGCAAACAACAGAGTCGACTTGCCCGCGCCATTGCCGCCGAGCAGGGCATAGACCTCCCCTGCCGAAACGGTCAGGGACAGGCCGTCAATCACCGGTCGGCCGCCCCGCGCCACGACGAGATCGGTCACGGAGAGGACAGGAGAGGTCATGGCACGCCTCAGAACCGGTAGCGGACGGACACCGAGGCGGTCCGCGGCGCCCCAGGCTGGATCCACAGGCGCGAATAGGAATTGGCGTACCAGGTCTCATTGAAGGCGTTGTTCAGATAGGCCGAGACCTCCATCTGATCGGTGATCTCCCAGTTGACGAACAACCGCGCCAGGGTGTGGGCCGGCAGCTCGAAGCGGGCGCCGGTTTCCCCGAGCCGGGTCCCCACATGCTGTACGCCCCCGCCGAGGCGCAGCTGGGTGTCGGCCAGCCGGACCAGTTTCGTGGCCTGCACGCTGAGGCTCTGCTCAGGAATGTTGAGCAGGCGGTCGCCGGGGAAGATCATCAGCCCCGTGCCGGCGTCGGTGACTGCCTTGGAGACCTCGGCGTCGGTATAGGCGTAGGACACCCACAGATCGATGTCCCCGGGCAGACGGCCGGTGACATCGGCCTCGAAGCCGCGGCTTTCCGCCTCCCCGATGGCGATGGAGAACCCGGCATTGGCGGGGTCGGAGGCCAGGACGTTGGTCTTTTCCAGGGCGAAGAGGGCGAAGGTTCCGGTCAGACCGCCGAAGCCTGCCCGGATGCCGACCTCCATCGACCGGGAGGTCTCGGGCTCAAACGGCGTCCCGCTGGCATTGGCCCCGAAGTTCTGCCGGAAGCCCTCCCCAAGGGCGCCATAGACCGAGACCTGCGGCGTCGCATGGAAGACCGCCCCGACCTGGGGGCTGAACCGTGTGTCCTCAAAGGTGGACACGGCCCCGTTTACGCGATTGGTGGAGGTCTGTTCGAAGCTGTCGAACCGGCCGCCAAGGCGAACCTCGACCCGGTCGCCGAAGCGGATCTGGTCCTGGACATAGACCCCGAACGCCCGTTGCTCATCCAGGCGGTTGGTCTGCACCGGCGCCGCTGGCGAGGGGAAGCGGCCATAGACCGGGGCGAACACGTCCAGGACATAGCCCTGTTGCGCCGTGGGGTTGCCCGCGACCGCCGGCGGGCGAAACCGGAGGAAGTACTGGCTGTTGTCGAAGGCGTCCCAGTCGGCCCCGATCAGCACCCTATGCAGACCGCCGAAAGCCTCGAAACGCCCGGCCAGCTCGGCGCGCGCCACCAGATGCTGGGCTTCGTAGTCGCGGACCCTGAACTGACGCGACAGGGTGCGCCCATCCACCAACAGGCGCTGGCGGCTGGCGGCCAGCTCAGGTTCGCTGGAGGAGCCCTCCAGGTCGGTTTCGCGCCAGCCGGCGCCCAGCAGCAGGCTCCAGTCCTCCGCAACGTCATGCTGCAGCTGCAGCTGATGGCCGAGCACCTCAGCCCGCAGGGGCCCATCCCCCGGCTCCCCCAGGAAGCGGCTGGCCGGCAGGGCGTCCAGGGCCCCGCGGATGGACACCACGCCGCGGTCGAAGGGGACCTCCTGGCGGGTGGCCTCCAGCTCATAGGTCAGGCTGGTGCTGTCACTGAAGCGCAGCAGAACCGAGGGGTAGATCCCGTGGCGCTGGCTCTGGACGGTGTCACGGAAACTGCCGGCCTCCTCGGCAAAGCCGATCAGGCGGACGGCCAGGCGCTCATCGACGACCGGTCCGGTCCAGTCGATCTCGCCGCGATAGAGCTCGAACTCACCGATCCGGACATTGACCGACCCGGCCGGCTCAAAGCCCGGCCGCTTGGTCACCAGATTGACGCTGCCGCCGGGCTCGCCCCGGCCGAACACCGCGGCATTGGGGCCCTTCAGCACCTCGACCTTCTCAATCCCGGCAACATCCCGCGGGCCGCCGAAGCCCCGGCCGGCATTGAACCCGTTGACCAGATAGCCGCTGGGCAGGTTCTCATCCCCGGCAAAGCCCCGCACGGCGAAGCTGTCCCACAGGCCGCCGAAATTGTTCTGCCGCACCACCGAGGCGGAGAGGTCCAGGGCGTCCGACAGCTTGGTCAGACCGGCCTGATCCAGGGCCTTGGCCTCGATCACGGTGATCGACTGGGGCACGTCCTGAAGCGGAACGCCTGCGCGATAGGCCTGGCGCTGTCCGGTGACGATCACCTCGTCGACGCTCGCATCGGCCAGGCCGACGCCGGGCAGCGCCAGGCAGGTGGTCCCCAACAGAGCCACGGCTCCGAGCTGTCTGATCCGCATGAGTCCGTCTCGCCCCTGAACCTGGAAGTTGGGTCGAGGTGATATGTTATAATATCACAATTGCAAGCCCAGGCTTTGTCGAGGGTGGCGAAATACCGACACTGTTGACCTGAGCCCGTGAAACTCAGCCGGACGTACCTGGAATCCGCCCCGTGGACGCACGCCCGACGACAGGACTAAGGTGAAATGAGGCCTCACTCGAACCTCGGCTATCTCACGCGCCAGGCGCACGCCAGCGCCCTCTCCGGAGAGTCCGGGCGGCGCGCTGCGAACCCCGAACACTCCACGCAGCCTCTTGCCAGCCAACTCAACCCAGGCCTAAATCACCTGAGACTCTTGTTATGGACGGATGATGAACCGGGGTCAGGTCTCGCGGTGTCTTCGTGCCGTCGGGCATCCTGGATAGCAAAAGGCAAGCAAATACACATGTATCAGCATATTCTTATCTCCACAGATGGCTCTGAAATCGCCCAGAAGGGCCTAGATCACGGGTTGATGCTTGCAAAAACTCTAGGCGCCAAAGTCACCATCATCTCCATCACCGAGCGCTTGCCGATGTATCCGGGGATTGAAGGCATGAGTGACGCCGTCTACGTGGGTTATGGCGCAAGCCAAAAGGAAGCGGCGGGGAAGATGCTTGAAGCAGCCAAGGAAGCAGCCGGTCGCGCAGGGGTCGGGGCCGAGACGGTCCTCATTGAAAATGCCCTGCCTGCCGAAGCAATCCTTGAGACCGCCAAGGCATGCAATTGCGACCTCATCGTCATGGCTTCGCACGGCCGGCGCGGATTTAGGCGTCTCATTCTCGGCAGTGTGACCTCCGAGGTGCTCGCTCATAGCCCGGTCTCAGTACTCGTGATCCGCTGACCTGAACCCAATGACGGGCAACAGATGTTCGGACGCCAGGCGTCAGAGGCTCCGCTGAGGCGTCGGTCCGAATCGACTGCGGGCCGCAATGAATGAGACATCACCAGAAATGGAATGGCATGCCGCCAGCGAGCAACTCGTGCTTGAGACGCTGGGCGTCTCGCACGATGGCCTAAGTTCATCATCTGCTGCAGAGCGGCTCGAACGCGCCGGGCCCAACGTCCTTCCCACGGCCAGAGCCAGATCACCGATGCTGCGCCTTCTGGCCCATTTCAAGAATGTGCTGATCTATGTGCTGCTGGGCGCCGCTGCGCTCACCGCCACCCTCGGACATTTTGTCGACACCGGCGTGATCGTCGCCGTTGTCATCGTCAACGCCCTCATCGGGTTCATCCAGGAAGGTCGCGCCGAACAGGCGATGAACGCCATCCGCCAGTTGCTTGCGCCCAAGTCCTCCGTCCTGCGCGATGGCGAACGCTGCACCATCGACAGCGCCCTCCTGGCCCCTGGAGACATCGTTCTGCTGGAGGCTGGCGACAAGGTCCCAGCCGACCTCCGTCTGCTGGAGACCGCGGGACTGCGCATCGAGGAGGCGGTTCTGACGGGTGAATCCGTGCCTGTCGACAAGGGGACGGCGGCGGTCGCGCCCACCGCAACGATCGGCGACCGCTCCGGCATGGCGTTCAGCGGCACGCTGGTGGCGGCCGGGACCGGCCGTGGCGTCGTCGTCGCTACCGGTCCGTCGACCGAGATCGGGCGGATCAGCGGGTTGCTGTCGACGGTGGAGACCCTGACGACCCCGCTGGTGCGGCAGATGGACGGATTTGCCCGCTGGCTGACAGTCCTGATCCTACTGATCGCCGCAGTCCTGCTCATCTACGGCTCCTTCGTCGGGCACATGCCCTTCGATGAGATGTTCATGATTGTGATCGGCCTCGCCGTTGCCGCTATCCCAGAAGGCCTGCCCGCCGTCCTGACCATAACCCTGGCTATCGGGGTCCAGGCAATGGCCCGGCGCAACGCCATCATCAGGCGTTTGCCGGCAATCGAGACACTTGGCTCGGTGTCTGTCATCTGCACCGACAAGACCGGCACCCTCACGCGAAACGAGATGATGGTCACAACCTTAGCGACCGCAGATCAAACCTATTCCGTATCTGGCGTCGGCTATGCTCCAGACGGCGGCATCTGGAGCGGCGACGCCGAGATCGATCCTGCCGCCCATCCCGTATTGCTCGAACTCGCCCGCGCATCCGCGCTGTGCAATGACGCCGCCCTGCGTCATCAGGACAAGGACTGGAAGATAGAGGGCGACCCCATGGAGGGGGCGCTAAAGGCTCTTGCGGGGAAGATTGCAGGCGATGGGGCAGGCAGATTCGCGGAGTGGCGGCGCATCGACACCATCCCCTTTGACGCCGCGCACCGCTACATGGCCGTCCTCAACGAGGACTCTGGCGGACAGAGGTGGATTTCCGCCAAGGGCGCCCCGGAGCAGATCCTGGAGATGTGTTCCGCCCAGCTGCGGGAGGACCAGCAAACCGAAGCCCTGGACGCCGCAGGCTGGCGGGGTCGGACTGAAGCCATCGCGGCGCTGGGCCAGCGGGTGCTGGCCTTGGCCAGGCGGCAAGCGCCGGATGACCAGAACGATCTGACGCCCGCTGATCTCGACGGTCAGCTTGTGCTTGTCGGGTTGGTCGGTCTCATCGATCCGCCGCGCCCTGAAGCCATTGTAGCGGTCGCCGAATGCCATGGGGCAGGTATTCGCGTGAAGATGATCACAGGCGACCACGCGGGAACGGCCGCAGCGATCGCCCGCCAGATCGGGCTGCGGAACCCTGATCGGGTGCTCACCGGCGCCGCGCTCGACCAGATGGACGCCGGCGAACTCGCGAGCGTCGTGATCGACACCGACGTATTCGCCAGGACAAGCCCTGAACACAAGCTGCGGCTGGTGACCGCCCTCCAGTCCCACCAGTTGACCGTCGCGATGACCGGCGACGGGGTCAACGACGCGCCGGCGCTGAAGCGCGCCGATGCCGGCATCGCCATGGGCCAGAAGGGCAGCGAAGCCGCCAAGGAGGCATCCGACCTCGTCCTCGCCGACGACAATTTCGCCTCAATCGCCGCCGCCGTCCGCGAGGGCCGGACAGTCCATGACAACATCAAGAAGGTGATCAGCTGGACCCTGCCGACCAATGCCGGTGAGGCGATGACGCTCATCGTGGCGCTCTTCCTCGGATTGACGCTACCGATTACGGCGATCCAGATCCTGTGGATCAACCTCGTAACCGCCGTAACGCTCGGGATCGCCCTCGCGTTTGAGCCGACAGAACAGAATACGATGAAACGCCCGCCCCGACCCCGCAATGAGTCCCTGCTGAGCGGAGAATTGGTCTGGCATGTCGTTCTCGTCTCGGCGCTGTTTCTCGCCGCCGTTTTCGGAATCTTCGTCTACGCCCTCGATAAGGGTCACCCACCCGAGCTGGCGCGCACGATGGTGGTGAACACCCTTGTGGTCCTGAAGATCTTCCACCTCTTCTTCATCAGGAACATCTACGGCACATCCCTGACCTGGAGGGGCTTGCGCGGCACCCGCGTGATCTGGCTCTGCGTAGTCACCGTCACCCTCGCCCAGTTCCTGGTGACCTATTTTCCGCCCCTGCAGCAGGTGTTCGGCACGCGGGCCGTTCCGCTGGTCGACGGCGTGCTCATCGTTGCGGTCGGCGCGGTCTTCTTTGCGATCATCGAGACCGAGAAGCAGCTTCGCCTGGCGGTTCGCAGAACTCTGGAAGCCAACGCCCCGCCCCACGGCATTCCCGCGGCCTAGGTGTTCAGACCCCGATTGGGGGGGCTCAGGTTTAGTGGAGTGCCCCCCAGACCGCGCTTTGAAGAAGAGAGCCCGTCATGAACGCCGAGCATTGGCAGAGAGGCTATGGGGTCATCCAGCATGCCCCGGAGACACGGGCGCGGGTGTTGCAGCTGGTTGAACAGCTGCAAAGCCAGGGTCGCAACGGGGAGGAAGTCTACACCGTCCTGGCAGCCGCTGATCGGCTCGCAAGCGCGACCATGTGGACCGTGGTCCACATGACCTATGCGCAACGGGTGGACCTGTCGGGCGCGCCACTGCCGGCAGACGCCTTCAAGGCCGCCCCTGAAGGCCATACCGGAGGGGCGCTGAATGTTGCTCCGGCCTATGTCGGCTACCTGTTGGCGAACGCGCTGAGTGGCGCGACGCGCGGCTGGATTCTCGGCCAGGGTCACTGCGTCGCCGCGATCGAGGCGGCCAATGCGCTGGTCGACAACCTGTCGCCAGCGCAGCAGGGCCGCTACGGGTCCGATGAGGCTGGACTGAGCCGCCTCTGCGCCGACTTCTACAGCTATGCAATCGGCCCGGACGGTCGCCCGAGCGTTCCCCTCGGGAGCCATGTGAACCCCCACACCGCCGGCGGGGTGTCCGAAGGCGGCTATCTCGGCTTCGCGGAAATCCAGTATGTCCACATGCCCCTTCCCGGGGAGCGCCTGGTGGCCATACTGAGCGATGGCGCCTTTGAGGAGCAGCGCGGGAGCGACTGGTCAGAGCGGTGGTGGCGGGCCGAAGACTGCGGCCTGGTAGCGCCGATCATGGTGCTGAACGGCCGGCGCATCGAGCAGCGCACGGAGGTCGCACAGGACGGCGGCGCAGCTTGGCTCTGCCGCCACCTGGAGGTGAACGGCTTCGATCCGATCATCATCGACGGACGCGACCCGGCGGCCTATGCCTGGGCGATCATCGAAGCTGAGCAGCGGCTCGTCCACGCCTCGGCCGAGATCGCAGCGGGGCGGGCCGCCTACCCCGTGCGCCTGCCTTTCATCATCGCTTCCACCATCAAGGGGTACGGGTTCCCTGGCGCCGGGACAAATGCCGCCCACAACCTGCCCCTGGGCGGGGTCCCCCGCACCGACGAGGTCGCGCGCGCGGACTTCAATTCTGGCGCCTCGGCCCTGCACGTGCCGGCTGACCTTCTCGCCGACGCCCGCGACAGCTTCCTGCGGCACGAGGTTCAGGGGCGGCCCAAGGAGCGGGATCATGCGATGGCGCACCGCAACCCGCCGGCCCCGTCGATTCCGGCGTCCCTCGCGCCTTCGGCAGGACTCGCCTCGGCGATGGCGGAGATCGACAAGTGGTTCATTGCGTTCGTGCAGGCCAATCCCGAGCACCGCTTCAGGATCGGCAACCCCGACGGAATGCGCAGCAACCAGATGGGAGGATCCCTCGACCTCCTGAAGCACCGGGTAAACCGACCCGAGCCCGGCGCGGCGGAATCGACGACCGGCGCCGTCATCACCGCCCTCAATGAAGAAGCGGTGATCGGAGCAGCGCTCGGCAATAAGGGCGGCCTCAGCCTCGCTGTTTCCTATGAGGCCTTCGCCATGAAGATGCTGGGCGCCCTACGTCAGGACATCATCTTCGCGCGGCAGCAGGTCGAGGCGGGCTCGCCACCCCGCTGGATCGGCGTTCCCCTCATCGTGACCTCCCACACATGGGAGAACGGCAAGAACCAGCAGTCCCATCAGGACCCGGCGATCGGGGAGGCCCTGCTGGGTGAAATGTCGGACGTCTCGCGCGTCATCTTCCCCATTGATGCGGCGACGGCGGTGGCGGCGTTACGCGCCATCTATGCCGACAGGGGCGTCATAGGCTGTATCGTCGCGCCAAAGCGCGCCACCCCCTGCCTGCTTAGGCCAGCCGAGGCGCAGGCGGCGGTGGACAGGGGCGCGGTGCTGCTCGAAGCTGATGAGCAAGCAGAACTGCAACTGGTTGCGGTCGGCGCTTATCAGCTCATTGAAGCGCGACGGGCCGCCGAGCGCCTTCGCGAGTCCGGGCGGCGGGTGAGCGTGGCCTGCGTTCTGGAGCCAGGGCGGCTTCGGGTGGCCCGCGACGAGTATGAGGCCCGATTTGTGCTTTCTGACGGCGAGATCCAGGCGCTGTTTCCCCCCGACCTCCCGAGAGTCCTGATCAGCCACACCCGGCCCGAACCGCTTCTCGGAGTGCTCCGGCGTCTTGATGGCGGCCCTCAGCGCCTGACGGCGCACGGCTATATCAGTCGCGGCGGCACGCTGGATGTTGCAGGTATGCTGTTCGCCAACCGCTGCACATGGGCGCATCTGGTGCTGTCCGCCGCCCAGCTGCTCAGCCTTCCCCTTGCGGAGGTGCTGCGGGCTGAGGAGCAGGCCGCCGTGTTGGGGCGCGGCCCACCGGTGCTTTGAGCGCTGGAACACCACTGCGGCGCGTCTGGCCCGCCGACCGTCGCGCTGATGACCGACGCACCGGCATACCGAGACGTCAGGTTGCTCACGGCCGGTTGCGAGCCAAGCTTCGGCGCAGTACAAGTCTTGCGTGTCTAAGCTCCGCCACCATCTGGCCCGCCTTCTTGGCGTGACGCTCGTGATGTTCGCCATCACCACGCCGGCCTTGGCGGTGGACGCCCATACGGTCTCGCACTGGATTTCGCCGGTGAATGCCGGCGAGCACCATCACCATGATGAGGTAACCGGCGCCGTCGTCGCCTCGCACGGCCATCATGACGGGCCGCCCGATGAGGAACGCTCCGGACACGAGCACGGCCCCGTCACCAGCCTGGCCTTCGACGCGCCGGTCCTGGCGGCTGATCACGGCCTGGCCCACTTGGGCGCGCGGTCACCCGTTCGCGCCGCGGCTGATCGCGCGCCGCGCAGCCTGTCGCCCCCTCCGGACGGCCGCCCACCCCGCCTCGTTTGATCGCCTCTAGCCGGTGCGCGCCTGCGTGTCGGCTTCATGTCGTTCAAGCGGAGCTCCCTCATGCCCTCCTTGCGCCTTCGCCCGCTCCTTTGCGGGTCAAGCGTCCTCGTATTCCTGCTCCTCGCGGCGCAGCCGCTTGCCCAAGCACAGCCGGCCGAGGTGCGCATTGACGAGACCGAAGCGATCGCCCGCGCCCTTGGCGATGCGGATTTTCAGGCCACCAGCGAGGCGGCTCGCGCGGCCGCCGGCGCCCGCGCCGACACGATCAGCTTGTTGGAGAACCCTTCCGTCTCGGTCACCCGCAGTCGCCTGAGCGGCGCCATGGACGAGGAGGAGGAGTGGCAGGCGCAGCTCGTCCAGCCCATCGATGTCTCAGGGCGCCGAAACGCCCTGAGAGCGGCGGCCGAGGCCCAGTCTCTCGCCGTGATCGCCGAAACCGACCGGAGGCTGGAGGAACGTAAGGCGGCGGCCCGCCGGGCCTATGCGCAGTGCGCGGCCGCCGAGGAGATCGCCGGGGTTCACGCGGCCTTCGCGAGCCAGCTTCGCGGCGCGCTGCGGATCGTCGGCGAAAGGGTCAAGGCCGGGGATACCGCAGCCTATGACCTCCGGCGCGTGCGGGTCGAGTTGAGCGCCGCCGAGGCGCAGGGCGGGCTCGCAGACGGCGAGCAGGCCGCAACCTGTCTCGCCCTGGCCGAGGTCACCGGGCTGGACGGCGCGAGGAGCGCCCGACCCTTGAAGCCGCCGGCCCTCTCACCCCACGCCGGCGCCACCCGACGTCTGGATCTTGAGGCCAAGGAGCGGCGGCTTGAGGCGGCCCGCCACACGGCCAGGGCCGCTGCCCGCGCACGCATCCCGGAGCTGGAGGTGGGGATCGGCTACCGGCGCGTCGAAACCCCGTTTGGATCGTCTGATGGTCCAGCCGTCTCCATCGGGGCGACCGTACCCCTGTTCAGCTCGGGTGGCGCCGCCAGCCGGGAGGCCCAGGCCCAGGCCCGCCTGGCCGCCGCCGAGGCCGCCCTGGCGCGCCGCTCGGTCACCGCGGAAGCCGCCACGGCCCGGGCGCGCGCCGCCGCCGCCATGGAGGCGGCAGGCTCTGCTGCGCGCACCGACGCCGACGCCGGGCGGCTCAGCGAGATCGCAGAGGTCGCCTATGCCGCCGGCGAAATCGGTGTCGCCGAGCTCATCGACGCCTACCGCGCCGCCCACGATGCAAGGACTTCAACCCTCGAGCTGACGGAGCGCGCCGTCCTGGCCGCCATCGAACTCGATCTCGCCCAAGGAGGACCTATCCCATGACCAATCGCAACATCCTGCCCGCGATCCTGCTGGCGGGAGTGCTCGCCGCCTGCTCGCCAGCCGGCGAAGCAGAGACAGAGGCGCCCGCCGAGGCCGCCTCAGAGGCTGCTGATCCCGCCCATGAGGACGATGACGTCGCCGAGCCGGTCGAGGGCGCCGAAGAGCACGGCCACGAACATGACGGCGAAAGCGCCGATCACAAGCACTGAAGGACGGACCAACCATGAAGGCGATGCTTCCCGCCGCCCTGGCGGCGCTCATCCTGCTCTCGGCCTGTTCTGACCGCGGCGCGACCGCGGCTGACGGGCACGCGGCGGGAGGCGTCGCCGTCACGGACTATGCGGAGACGACGGAACTCTTCGTAGAGTACCGCCCCCTGGTGCTCGACCGGCAACGGCGGTTCGACGCCCATCTGAGCCGCCTGTCCGACTACCGGGCCGTGACGGAGGGGGAGCTGTTCGTCGAACTGATCTGGCCAGACGGCGAGCTCGACCAGGCCTCCGCCAAGGTT
Organism: uncultured Caulobacteraceae bacterium; assembly: GCA_947085575.1. Taxonomy (GTDB): domain Bacteria; phylum Pseudomonadota; class Alphaproteobacteria; order Caulobacterales; family Caulobacteraceae; genus Phenylobacterium. Next base: position 8,111 of record CAMTXB010000020.1, on the reverse strand, counting down.
TCCGACACGCCGGGCATCTTCCGCCCCCTGCTCAGGGCGTCGCGGTCTGGAGAGGCGCGACTTCGCCTGCGTCATGTCGGCCAGGGTGGCGAGAGCGTTCACGACCTTGGAATGGTGACGGTGCACGCCACCAGCGAGGCCGGCGCCGCGGCTGCGCCAGAGCATGTGGAAAACCCCGACCACATCGCCTTCCCGAAGGAGGCGCAGTGGCGCGTCCCCTTCGCCACCCGCCCGGTTGTCGAAGGGCCGCTCGCCCAGACCGTGCCCGTGACCGTCGATGTCCGGCTCGCACCGGACGCAGAGGCCGTTGTGACCGCGCCTGTGTCCGGTGTCGTCCGCACCGGCGCGACGGTCCCGATGGTCGGCGCGGCGGTGCGCAGCGGCCAGCAGCTTGCCAGCATCAGCGCCCGGCTGGGCGAGGGCCAGGATGTCGCGGCCCTGGACCTGGGGATCGCCGAGGCGCGCATCGCCCTTGAAGCCGCCCGACGCGAGGCGGCTCGCATGCAGCAGCTCGTGGCCGCCGAAGCCGCGCCGTTACGGCGGCTGGACGAGGCGCAGACGGCAGAGCAGCTGGCCGCCGCCCAGCTGGCCGCCGCCCAGAACCGCCGCAGCGCCCTGGCTGGCGGTGGCCCAGCCGTCCCGCTCACCTCACCCATCTCCGGACGCATCCTGGCCTCGGCCCTCGTCCGGGGGGCGCCTGTCGCGGCTGGCGACGAGCTGATGCGGATAGGCGATCCGACAAGACTCTGGCTTGTGGCCCAGGTTCCGGAGGCCCAGGCCGTCGGCCTTGGTCCCGCCTTCGGCCTGGATGTCATCGTCAACGGCGAACGCCTGGATCTGGGCGAGCTGCGGCGGGTGAGCGACGCCAGCATGATCGACCCGCGGACGCGCACCGCCGAGGTTGTCTTCGCCTATGGGGGCGATCAGCTTCGCCCGGGGCAGCGGGTCCAGGGGCGGCTGGCCAGGGGCCAGGGCGAGTCCACCCTCAGTGTGCCGGCTGACGCCATCGTCAACGAGGGCGGCCAGGACGTGGTCTATGTCCAGGTCTCTGGGGAGGCCTTTGAACGCCGCATGGTGACGCGCGGCCGGGCCAGCGGGGATCGCATCGCCGTCGCCGGCGACCTCCGCCCAGGCGAACGGGTGGTCACCCAGGGCGCCTCCACCGTCCGCGCCGCCGCCGCCACTCCGGACGCCTTCGGCCATGGCCATGCACACTAAGGACTCCCGCCGATGATCGAGCGCCTTGTCGCCTGGGCTCTGGCCAACCGTCTGACGGTCTATGCCCTCTCCATGCTGCTGACGATCGGCGGGGTCGGCATAGCCAGCCGCATGCCCGTCGATGTTCTGCCGGACCTGACAGCGCCCTCGGTGCAGGTCGTCGTGGACGCCGGCGGCTATACGCCCACCGAGGTGGAGCAGCTGGTCACCATTCCGCTGGAGACCATCTTGAACGGCGCGCCGGGCTTGAGGCGCATTCGCTCAAACTCCACCACGGGCCTCGCCGTGGTCACCCTGGAATTCGGCTGGACGACGGACGCCACCGAGGCTCGGCGGGTGGTCTCCGAGCGCCTGGGCGCCGCCGCCGGGACCCTGCCCGACGACTTGCCGCCGCCGGTGATGGCCCCGGCCTCGTCCGTGATGGGCGAGATCATGTTCGTCGCCATGCGCTCCGAAACCCATTCTCCGATGGAGCTGAAGAGCGTCGCCGACTGGACTGTCCGTCGTCGTCTGCTGGCCGTCCCCGGCGTCGCCGAGGTGATGACCATCGGCGGCGACGAGCGCCAGGTCCAGTTGCTGGTCGATCCCGGGCGGATGAGCGCCCGAGGCGTCGGGATGAATGACGTCATCACCGCGATGCAGCAGGCGAGCGCCACCCGCTCGGCCGGCGTCGTGGTGGAGAATGATCAGGAACTGCTGGTGGAAGGGGTCGGGCGCGCCGAGACGCCTGAGGCCTTCGGAGAGGTCATTGTGGGCGAGCAGGGCGGCGTCCCCGTGCTGGCCCGCGACATCGGCGATGTCCGGGTCGGCGAAGGTCTGAAGCGCGGTACGGGATCATTCAATGCCCAGCCGGCAGTGATCTTCGCCATCCAGAAGCAGCCCAACGCCAACACCCTGGATCTGACCGAGCAGCTCGACCTGGTCTTCGTGGACGTTCAGCGCAGCCTGCCCGCCGGCATGACCCTGGAGACGCAGGTCTTTCGTCAGGCCGATTTCATCGACAGAGCCATCGACAATGTGGTCCGCGCCCTGATCGAGGGCCTGGTCCTGGTTTCGATCATCGTCCTGATCTTCCTGGCCTCCTGGCGGGCGACCCTGGTCACCCTGGCGGCGATCCCCGTCTCCGTGGTCAGCGCCCTCATCGCCGTCAGTCTGGTGGGGGGCACGATCAACACCATGACGCTGGGGGGCATCGCCATCGCCCTGGGGGTTCTGGTGGATGACGCCATCATCGTGGTCGAGAACATCGTCCGGCGCCTCAGGCTGGCCGAGGCCAGCCCCGAGGCCTCGCGCCCCTCCATCGTCCAGGTGGTCGCCGCCGCCACGGCCGAGGTGCAGGGCTCCATCGTATTCGCGACCCTCATCATCCTGCTGGTCTTCCTGCCCCTGTTCGGGCTGACCGGGATCGAGGGTCGGCTGCTGCAACCGCTGGCCCTGGCCTATGGCGTCGCGCTCCTTGCCAGTCTGGCGGTGGCGCTCACCCTGACCCCGGTGCTTGGACGGGATGTGCTCAGGCGGGGGGACCGGACCCTGGGCCGGGAACCGCGCTGGGTGGTTGGCCTGAAAGCCCGCTACGTCCAGCTGCTGGTCGGCCTGTTGCCGAGATGGCGCGGGCTGACCGCCCTGTCGCTTGCCCTGGTTCTGGCCGCCGGCGTGGGCCTCTTCGTCTCCGGTCGAGCCTTCCTGCCGGAGTTCAATGAGGGCAGCCTGACCGTCAATGTCACCACCTTGCCCGGGACCTCCCTGGAGGCCTCCGACCGGGCCGCGGCCCAGGTTGAGGCGGTCATGCTGGCCCAGCCCGAAATCGCCACCACTGCGCGACGGACCGGGCGCGCGCCGGGCGACCCCCATGCCCAGGAGGTCTTCGCCTCAGAGATCGAGGCCGCACTGCGCCCGGGCGGGCGGTCGCGGGAGGACCTGCTCGACGCCCTGCGCGCCGAGGTGGGACAGATCCCCGGGGTCCAGGCGATCTACGGCCAGCCGATCTCCCACCGGATCGACCACCTGCTGTCCGGGGCGCGGGCCAATATCGCCATCAAGGTCTTCGCCGCGGACAGCCAGACCCTGACCCGTCTTGCGCGGGAGGTGCAGTCGCGGGTGGAGGAGGTCCCTGGCGCCGTGGACGTGCAGACCGACACCCAGAGCCAGGTCCCCTATCTGAGGCTGCGCTTCCGCCGCGCCGATCTGGCCCTGGCGGGCCTCTCGGTCGTGGAGGCCACAGATGCGGTGAGCGCGGCCATCGGCGGCGCCGTGGTCGGGACGCTCATCGAACGGCCGGTCCTGACCGATGTGGTGGTCCGCTACGATCCAGCTCAGTTCGAGGCGGGCGCGGACCTGGAGGCCATGCTGCTCTCCACCCGCGATGGTCGGCTGATCAGCCTCGCCGCCGTGGCCGACGTGGTCCGCGACCAGGGTCCGAACGCCATCTCCCGGGAGAGCGTCGAGCGGGTCCAGCTGGTCCTGGCCAACGTCTCGGGACGTGATCTCGGCGCGGTGGTCGACGACATCCGGACGGCCCTTGAGCCTGTGGAACTGCCCGAAGGGGCGCGGATCGAGCTGGGCGGCCAGTTCGAGAGCGCCGCATCGGCCACCCGCACCTTGCTCAGCCTCGGCGCGGTGGTGCTCATCGGCATGTTCCTGCTGCTGCGGCAGGCCTTCGCCTCCACCCGTGATGCGGCCATCGTCATGCTGAACCTGCCGCTGGCCCTGGTGGGCGGCGTGGTCGGGCTGTGGCTGATGGGGGGCGTCCTGTCGGTGGCGACCATCATCGGCTTCATCACCCTGTTCGGCATCGCCACCCGGAACGGGGTCATGCTGATCAGCCATGTGAAGCACCTGCGCGAGGTGGAGGGCGTCACAGACCTGGAAGCCGCCGTCCGTCGCGCCGCCGAGGAGCGGCTCGTCCCCATCCTCATGACCGCCATCTCGGCGGGCCTGGCCCTCGTGCCCCTGGCCCTGGCCATGGGGCGGCCCGGGAGCGAGATCCAGGCGCCCATGGCCGTTGTCATTCTCTGCGGCCTGGCGACCTCCACCGCCCTGAACATGCTGGTCCTGCCGGCGGTCTATCTGCGCGCTGCTCAGGGCCGAAGGTCGGCTTCGGCGTGAACCAGGAACAGCCATGCTCGACGTTCTCACCGACCGCACCTACCGCCACCTGTTCGCCGCCCAGGTGATCGCCCTTCTGGGCACGGGGCTTGCGACCGTGGCGCTGGGGCTGCTGGCCTATGATCTGGCCGGAGCCAATGCCGGCGCGGTGCTGGGCGCCGCCCTGGCCATCAAGATGATCGCCTATATCGGCATAGGCCCAGTGGTGAACGCCTTCATCGACCAGGTCCCCCGTCGCACCCTGCTGGTGGCCATGGATGTGGTTCGGGCGGTCGTGGCGCTCAGCCTGCCGTTCGTCGATCAGATCTGGCAGGTCTATGTGCTGATCTTCCTGCTGCAGTCGGCCTCGGCGGCCTTCACCCCGACCTTTCAGGCGGCGATCCCCGACGTTCTGCCCGACGAGCAGAAGTACACCCGCGCGCTTTCCCTCTCGCGCCTCGCCTATGACCTGGAAAGCCTGGTCAGCCCGATGCTGGCCGCCGCGCTCCTGACCCTCATATCGTTTCATTGGCTGTTCGCCGGGACGGTGGTCGGCTTCCTCGCCTCAGCGGCTCTGGTTCTCTCCGTGACAGTTCCCCAGCCGCTGCGGAAGCCGCGGACAGGGGGCGTCTATGCCCGGACCACGCATGGATCGCGCATCTATCTGAAGACGCCCCGTCTGCGGGGCTTGCTGGCCCTCAACCTGACCGCAGCGGCGGCCGGCGCCATGGTGATCGTCAATACGGTGGTGCTGGTCCGCACCGGTCTCGGCCGCTCCAATGACGACGTCGCCCTGGCCCTGGCGGCGTTCGGCGGCGGGTCGATGGTCGCAGCCTTCGCGCTGCCGCGGCTGCTGGACCGGCTGTCGGACCGCCCGGTGATGCTTGGGGGCGCAGCCCTTCTTGTGGGCGGGCTCAGCGCCGCAGCCCTGCTGAAGATCGGCGGCGAAGGCTGGTCCTGGCCGGTCCTGCTGGGTCTCTGGTTCTGGCTTGGCCTGGGCTATTCAGCGGTCCTCACGCCCGGCGGGCGCCTGCTGCGGCGCTCGGCCGCCCCAGAGGATCGCAGCGCCGTCTTCGCCGCCCAGTTCGCCCTCTCGCACGCCGGCTGGCTGATCACCTATTCGGTGGCCGGCGCGGCAGGCGCCGCCTTGGGCATGGGCTGGACCTTCGCCATCCTCGGGCTGATCGCCGCCGGAGGGGTGGTGGCGGCCCTTGTCTTCTGGCCGGCGGAAGATCCCGAGGCGCTCCCCCGCACCCATCCCGATCTATAGGGCAAGGAGGCGCGCGCCTGTTGCCGGATGTCTCACCAAGTTTGATGGGAGCGCGGCGAGAAGACGCGGCGCGGTAAGACGCTGAACCTGCTCGCCGCGTGCGGCGCGACGGGCGGGACCCGGGTCAAAAATTCCGTCCCTCGAACACGCGCACGGTGTCGTCCGCGATCTGGCGCATCAACGGTATGTCGGCCAAGGGTGCGCCGCACGCGATCGTGCGCGCCACCAGCGCCATGTCGATCCACAAGGACGTTAGCACCGGATCAAGTCCCGCTTTCGCCTGCAGCGTGGCGGCTGTCCAGACGACACGGCCGGCCCAGAAATCGCGGCGATGCGGCAGAATCTCGGTGAGCACGGCGGCGGCGCGCTTCTTGCGCCCGCGAATGGGGCGGAGCAGCGCCTCAACCGCTTCGTCGGCCTCGAACCAGGTGTCGACTGTGCTGATCCGCTCGCCCCAGCGCGAGGCGCCTGCATGCGCACGGGCAACGACCTCCGCGCCAACCTGATCGGCAGGCAATCCGGCAAGCAGCGCCTCGCACAGGTCCTCCGGCGAGATCGCCCGCGGCGGCAGTGGTCCTGCGCCCACCGTTTCGAGCACCTGCACAAAGCCGAATGGCGGCGGCGCGGCCCCGGCGTTTGCGGCCAAAGCATCGCCGAGGCGTTGGGCGAAGAATTCACCGGTGACCTCCACCGCCTCGGCCTCTTCGACAATCTGCCTCATCAGACCATCGGCCTCGCGCTTGGACATGCCGTCCCCAACCCAGGCGTCGCAGACGCCTTCGGCATGCTTGATCAAGACGGACGCCACGGCCCACATCTTGCCGTCCTTGACGATCGCGAACAGGCTCTGCGCGCCGGCGCCGTCCGCCGGCGTGGCGAGCCAATGCCTGACCTCCCCCCGCGCCCGCGCTTCGGGGGCCTGGGATTTTCGGCGCAGAAATGCGATGAGGTCGTCGGCGGCCGCGCGCCGCGCTGGCGCAAGCCACGGGCGCATGTGCACGAGCCGCGCAACATTGATCGCCGAAGGCCGAACCTTCTGCGCCGCCTCATGCGCGGCGGCGAGCGCGGCGAGCGCGCAGCGCTCATCGGGGTCGAGCACGAAGCCGAGTCCTGCGGCGCGCACCGGCGGCGCCGCGCTGAAGCCCAGGTTGTAAATCAAACCCAGGCGCTGCTCGACGGGAAACGCCATCGCCATCGCCGCCAGCTCGGCGTGAATGCGGAACGGGTCATCGCCCATCTCCAGCGCGATCGCGTCAAACCGGGCCTGCTTTTCGTGCGTGCTCGCCGCGGGCGGTGGCGCAATCGCCTCCATGCCTGCGGCCATCGCCTCCTGCAGCGCCGCGGGCGGCGCGGCGCCGGCGAGCGCGAGTTCGCGCGCCAGCGCCATCAATATCCCCGGTTTGGCGCCGCCCTTGGCGGCCTCCGCGCCAATGAGCGCCATCACCGCTTCGAGCTCGCGTTTCGCGGCCGTAGAGCCGCCATTGCCCCGCAGGCGCAGCTCAGCGACCGCATCGCCGAGCAGGAAGAGCAGCCCGTCGACGCGCGCCGCCTTCGGCCGCTTGGCGCGCGCCTCCGTGAACACCGCACCCACCAGTTCGGCGGTCATTCCCTGAAGCGCCAAACCGCGCGCCAGGGCGTGCAGCTGCGGGGGCGGCGACCCCGCCGCGGGCAGACCCTCGCCGATTACCTCTGCGAGCTTCACCAGTTCGCCGCCGCCCCGCGCCATCATCGCCTCCAGTATCCTGCATGCAGGCTAGCAACGATTCGCCGCGCGGTCCGGGCCGTTGCGTCCCGCAAGACGGCGTTGGGCTTACCGCCGGAGAGCCTGGCGCACCCGGCAGCGTGCGGTGTTCCCCGCCTGTCTGCAAGTCACGATGAATACGCGGCGGGAAGGAGCCACAGTACGGGGGCGTTGAGCATGCTCAATCCTGCGCGGGCCTTACCAGGGCGTCTCCGGGAATACCTCGTCGATCAGCCGCATAAGCGCCGGGTTCAGCGGGGTCTCGCCGGCCGGATGGTCGTAGAAGGCCGATCGGCGCGGCTGACGCGTGGCCGGGTACGGAGGGTGGGCCAGGAAACGGAAATGGCCGCCGTGCTGGAGCAAGGCGGCCATGTCTCGACGGTGGGTGCGGGGACAGGATTTGAACCTGTGACCTTCAGGTTATGAGCCTGACGAGCTACCGGGCTGCTCCACCCCGCGGCAGATGGACTGGCGCCCGTTGTGGGCGCCGGATGTGGCGGCAAGGGTCTGATGGGGACATCCGTTTTGTAGACCTGGCGGCGACCTACTCTCCCGCGCCTTAAGACGAAGTACCATTGGCCCTGGGAGGCTTAACGACCGAGTTCGGAATGGGATCGGGTGGGGACCTCCCGGCATAACCACCAGGTCAACGAAACGGATGCGAAAGACATCATTGCCAGCACTTACAAGAAGCGCTCATGAGTTCAACTAAGAACGATCAAGCCGATCGAGCGATTAGTACCAGTAAGCTCCATGCCTCGCGGCACTTCCACACCTGGCCTATCAACGTGGTGGTCT
>CAMTXB010000019.1:0-32579 GCA_947085575.1 uncultured Caulobacteraceae bacterium | reverse complement strand
TATGGGCAAATCCAGGCGCCGCCCTATCCGGGGCTCGCCCCGGATAGGGCCAACCCTGAACACAAACTGGCGGCGTGATCTGAACCTGAACCGACCTTAGCCAAGCCGCCGGGCTGTACGGACAACCGGCGCCACCTCAGGTCGCTTCCGCCGAGATCGTGAGTTTTCCCTGCCGAGCGTAGCCCGCGAAGCTCTCTAGGGCCGCGGCGCTTAGGTCTTTGAACGTGACGGTGATGACGACTGGTTCGTCGGTGTTCTGAAGATGAAAGTCCTGAGCATCGAGCTCGCTCATGTTTGTCGAGGCGTTTTCGACTTCACGGAAAAAGACATTAAGTGCGCAAAGAACCGTAGATTTTCCAGCTCCGTTGGCACCCACCAGCGCCGTATAGTCGTCGAAAACAACTTCTTCATCTTCGAATGCCCGCAGGTTTTTTACTCGGATCTTTTCGATTTTCATAGCAACCTCCGCCGACGCCCACAGCCGATCCCGCCACGCTTTCACCCAGAGGTAGCCGCTCACCCCATCGGATACAGGATCTCCTTCGACACCTTGTCGATGGCCTTCATCACCTCGTCGCTCAGGGTCAGGTCCATGGCGGCCAGGATGTCGGGGAGCTGGTCTTCGTGGGTGGCCCCGACGATGGTGGAGGCGACGAAGTCGTGCTGCTTGCTCCAGGCCGTCGCCAGCGTCACCAGGGAGATGCCGGCCTCGGCGGCGATGGCGGCGAAGCGGTCGGCAGCCTCCAACGTCTTGTCGTTGACGAAGCGCCTGGCCATGGCCGCCTGGCGTCCGCCCAGGTTCAGATAGTTGGAGAACCGCGCGCCCTGCGGCCGCGCCCCGTCCTTGTACTTGCCTGACAGCACCCCGCCGGCCAGGGGCGAATAGGGGATCAGGCTGACGCCCTCCTGCCGGCAGGCCTGGGCCAGCTCGTCTTCGAACCGGCGGTTGTTCAGGCTGAAATTGTTCTGGATGGTCTCATAGCGCACCGTGCCCTCGCGCTCGGCCACAGCCACCGCCTTGGTCAGGCCCCAGCTGGTTTCGTTGGAGCAGCCGATGATCCGCACCTTGCCGGCCTGGACCAGGTCATCAAGGGTGCGCAGGGTCTCCTCATAGCCGACACCGTGGTCGGGCCAGTGGGTCTGGTAGAGGTCCACATAGTCCACATCCATGCGGGTCAGGCTGCCCTCGATGGCGCGGGTGATGTTGTGGCGGTCGAGCGCCGTCATGCCGGCCCGCATGGAGCCCTTGATCCAGCCGTGGCTGGGGCCGCAGACCTTGGTGGCGATGATCACGGCGTCGCGGTTCTTGGTCTTCAGCCAGCGGCCGAAGATCTCCTCGGTGCGGCCGGCCCATTCGGGGCTGGGGGGCACGGGATAGTTCTCCGCCGTGTCATAGAAGTTGATCCCGGCCTCGAAGGACCTGTCGAGGATGCGGTGGGCCATGGCCTCGTCGGCCTGGCCGCCAAAGGTCATCGTGCCCATGCAGATGTCGGAAACCACGATGGCGCTGCGGCCCAGTCGTTTGTTGCCCATGACGGTTCATCCCTCGTTCCTGGCTGGGCCTTGCGACCGGCCCGTTTTCTGATTGGCGAGCGGGATAGCATCGCTTTGCGCCAGGGCGCCAGCACCGACCCGATGAGGGCCAGGGCGCCCCGGCGTCATGCGCGGTCCGGCCTGGCCCCGGGCCACGGGCCAGGACCTGTCGGCGACGCGGCTGGCCTTCCTCGACGCCATCCAGGCGGCGGCGAAACAGGCGCAAGGCCTCAGAGGCTAGCGATCAGGGCGGTCACGGCGGTCTCCAGGACCTCCACCGTCCTGCGGGACGAAAGGCCCTGGTCCCGCCGCAGGCGGTTCCAGGCCTCGAAGCTCAGCAGCATGTCCAGGGCCTCGAACCGGGCCTTGTCCTCGATCAGTTCCGGCGGGGCCTCCCGGCGCAGGATGTCGCGGGCGATGGCCACGAACCGGGCCTGGTCGGCGGCCAGGCTCGGGGAGCGCTGGCGGTGGACCTCACCGGCCCGGCGGAAGGGGGCGATGCGCTCATAGGCGCCGGCCCGGCGCTGCACCAGCTCCACCATGCGCCCGCGCCAGTCCGGACTCTTGAACGGCTGGTCGATGACTGTCTGCAGCTCCGCCTCGATGACCGCCGTCATCTCGCGGTACAGGCTGTCCATGTCCTTGAAATGCCGGAAGACGGTGCGCAGGCCGACCTTGGCCCGCTCGGCGACCAGCTCGGCGGCCGGGGAGGTCTCGCCGGCATGCACCAGGTCCAGCATGGCCTGGACAATACGGGCGCGGCTGTCCTGGGACCGCCGGCGCCGGCCGTCCGCCTCGGGCGGCGGCGCAGGGGCGGGTTCAGCCCTGCCAGCGGGAGACAGGTTCACGCGCGGAGACTCTGACCAATCATCTGCGCTGATTAGAACGCAGCGGGCCAGGGCGCCAGAGGTCAGGCAAAAATGGCCGCCAGCCCCCCCTGCGCCAGCAGCGGATCGACGGCGCTTCTGGCGTCGCCGTCCAGCTTCGCATAGGACGCGCGCAGCCAGGTCAGGCACCTGGCCTGATAGGGGAACGGCGACTGGCGCCAGGCCTGTCCGTCCACGGTGGTGGTGACCTCTGCGGCGCCCCTGGCCAGGGCGGCTTCATTGGCCAGCATCACCGGCCCATAGACCCGCCCCATCTCGGCCAGCAGCGCCGCCAGGGTCGCAGGCTGGTCGGCCAGGGGCGTCCAGTCCGAAGCCTGCGGCTCCAGGCCCGATGTGTCCTCCATCAGGCTGACCCAGGCGAACACCCGCGGCGCGATCTTCAGGGTCAGGGCCATGGGGGTCGGGTCGAACTGGGCCAGCTGGGTCAGCTGGCCATAGACCGCAAAATCGCTGGCGCCGGGCCTCTGGCCCAGGACGAAGGGCTGGTGGGTGAGATGGGTTTCGAAGATCTCCAGGAACCGGCGATAGCTGGCCTCGATCACCGGTCCTGTCACGGGGTTGGAGCCCACCACATAAAGCCGGTCGATCTGCCGCTGGCTGAACACAGCCCCCCGTTGGGCCAGCACCGTGTCCGGGATCGACAGACCCGACCAGGCCGGCAGGATGCGGCTGGCCCGGTCGATGTCGTCGGCATAGGCCCAGCGATAGTGGAACATGGCCTTGGTCAGCCACTCGTCGGCATAGTCCTCGATCAGCTCGTCGATGAAGGCGAGGGCCGGATCCCCAGGCAGGACTGAGCGGCCCTCCGCCTCCCGCTCCAGCCGCCGGATCAGCGGGGTGGAGTCCACCACCGCCTGAACGGTTCCGGTCTCATCGGGCAGATAGAAGGTGGGCAGCAGCCGGACCTTGGGCTGGGGCAGTCCGGCGCTCGCCGGACTATTGGCCAGCAGAAAGCGGTAGGGGATGCGCCGGTAGCGCAGCAGGGCCAGCATCTTGCGGGTATAGGGCGACCCTGGTGAGCCGGAGAGGGCGATGGGCTGGGGGTCTGGCATCGGACGCTCCGCTTGATTTCAGCACGAACTATGCCAATAGTTGGCGAGGGCGGCAAGGCTCCGGGGAGAGGCGCAGGTGGGGATCGGCGGGACGCAGCGGGCAGGGCAGGGGGCGCGACGGCGCCTGGCTGCAGGCGCGCTGGTCCCAGGCCTCCTGGCCCTTGGCCTGCTCGGCGCCTGCAGCCCTGTGGCGCAGGTCCCTGAGGCCTGTCTGACCGACCTTGCCCTGCCTGATCCCGCCAGGCCGACCGCGGGCATGGTGGCCATCACCGGCGGAGTCTTCGCCATGGGGGCGGCCGGCGAGCATACCGAGGAAGGGCCCCCGCGTCAGGTGCGGGTAAGGGACTTCTGGATCGATCAGACCGAGGTCACCAACGCTGCGTTTGCCCGGTTCGTCGAGGCCACAGGCTATGTCACCCAGGCTGAGCAGCCCTTGCCGGAGGCCGACTATCCCGGCCTGAGCGCCGAAGACCGCGCGCCGGCGTCCCTGGTCTTCGTGGGCGCAGGGGCGGCGGGGGGCAGCCCGGCGGCCTGGTGGCGGATCATTCCCGGGGCCAATTGGCGCCATCCTGAGGGGCCTGGCAGCACGATCAGGGGCAAGGACGCCTGGCCGGTGGTGCATATCGGCTGGGCCGACGCCCTGGCCTATGCCCGCTGGCTGGGCCGTGACCTGCCCACCGAGGCCGAGTGGGAATATGCCGCCCGGGGGGGCCTGGCCGGCGCCCGCTATGCCTGGGGGGACGCGCCCCCTGCGCCGGGGGAGCCCCTGGCCAATACTTGGCAAGGCATCTTCCCCGTGGCCGACACCGGGGATGATGGCCACAAGGCCATCGCAGCCCCGGTGGGCTGCTTCCCGGCCAATGGCTTTGGCCTCTACGACATTACCGGCAATGTCTGGGAATGGACTTCGGACTGGTACCGACCGGGTCTCGTGCCCGCCTCTGTGCTGGAGCAGGGCGGTCCCTCCCGCGCCATGTCCCATGATCCCGATGAGCCGGGCCGGCCCAAGCATGTGATCAAGGGCGGGTCGTTCCTCTGCGCCGATAACTTCTGCTTCCGCTATCGCCCGGCCGCCCGGTCGCCGGGTCCCCCTGACAGCGGCGCTTCCCATGTGGGATTCCGCACGGTGCTTCGCGCCCCTGCGCCGCCGACGCCGGGCTGACCCTCATTCCCATCGCCCCATCTGGAGCCTCACCATGCGCTGGCCTGCCAAACTCGCTCTCATTGTTCTGGCCCTGGTCCTGGCGATCGGAGGGGGACTTTGGCTCGCCCGCGGCCAGGTGGCCCTGGCCCTCATGGACCGGGTGATGGCCCGCAACATGGCCGCCGATCCCCTGGGTGACCTGCCTGATGGCCTGCATGTGGCCCTTTGCGGGGCGGGCTCGCCCATGCCTGATGTGCATCGCAGCGGACCCTGTACGGCCGTGATCGCCGGCCAGCGGTTGTTCATCGTCGATATCGGCTCAGGTTCCAGCCGGAACCTGACCCTGATGCGGCTGCCCCCGGCCCAGGTGGAAGCCATCCTGCTCACCCATTTCCATTCCGACCACATGGATGGCCTGGGGGAGTTGTTGATGCAGCGCTGGGCCTCCAGCTCGGCCACGGCGCCGACGCCGGTCTATGGCCCGCCTGGCGTCGAAACCGTCCTGGCTGGTTTCGCCCAGGCCTACAGCCTGGATCGGGACTACCGGATCGCCCACCACGGTGCCGATGTGACGCCCCCCGCCGGCTATGGCGGCACAGCCCGTCCGTTTGCCATTCCAGAGGGTCAGGTGAGCCTGGTGATCCTCGATGAGCCGAACCTGAAAGTCACCGCCTTCCGGGTCGACCATGATCCCGTGGAGCCCTCGGTGGGCTATCGCTTCGACTACAAGGGCCGCAGCGCCGTGATCAGCGGTGACACCACGCCCTCACCTGTGGTGGAGGCTCAATCCAAAGGGGTGGATCTGCTGGTGCACGAGGCCCTCTCCATTGACCTGGTGATGCGGCAGCGCGCAGCGGCCGAGGCCGCCGGTCGGACGAACTTCGCGCAGATCTTCACCGACATCACCGACTATCACACCACCCCCGAACAGGCCGCGCAGCTGGCGGAGCGGGCCGGGGTGAAGTTCCTGCTGCTCAATCACATTGTCCCGCCCCTGCCGATCCGCGCCCTCGAGGGCCCCTTCCTGGGGGACGCCCGGCGCCAGTTTTCCGGTCCGCTGAAGGTGGGCCGCGATGGGGACATGATCTCCCTGCCCGCAGGAACCGATGAGGTGCGCCAGGCCCGGCGCATGAGTGCCCAGCGTTGATCGCGGGGCCATGGGCAAGGCGGTTGCCAAGCTGATGCAAGCCCATATAGTGACATTCACTATGTCAATATAACAGGCCCGGGGGGATGTAATGGTCGAGACATGGATGGCGCCCTGGGGGCCGGCCCTGATCGCCTATGGCCTGTTCCTGGCCTGGTACGTCAACTGGCGCGGCCCCCTTTCGCCGGCTGAGACCCAGTCGACCCTCGATGGTCTGGTCGCCTCCGGGGTAGAGATGGAAGGCCGCAATTCGCTGGCCACCCTGCGCGCCTTCCTGGAGGCCGATGACGGGCGGGAGTTCTTCATGCTTAACCTGGTGCGGATGGCCCCCGGCGAAATCCCTGACCCGGTCACCGGCCAGCTTCGCCCCGCCCGGGCGGTGATGGAGGGCTATACCCGCATGTTCCTGCCGGCCCTGTTCGCCCGGGGCGGCCATCCGGCCATCGTTGCCCGCAAGGTTGGTGGTTATGTCGACGCCTGGGGCGTCGAGGCTGATCCCGGCTGGTCGATTGTCGGCTATATGCGCTACCGCAGCCGCCGCGATCTGGCCGCCCTGGTGGTCGATCCCCGTTTCGCCGGCGCCCATGAGTTCAAGTTCGCGGCCATGCCGCAGACCTATTCCTTCCCCACACAGCCCCAGATGATGACCCTGTCTGGTCCGAAGGTCTGGGTCGCCCTGATCCTGGCCCTGGCTGCAGCGCTCGGCCACATCGCCCTTCTTCACTCCCAACTGAACGCGACCCCCATCCTGGCCGGCTGAGGCCGCCGGGCGCCTGGAGACTCCCATGAACGTCCTGCGCACCCCTGACGAGCGCTTCGCCGACCTGCCTGATTTTCCCTGGGCGCCTCACTATCTCACCATCCAGGGCGCTGACGGGACCGAGATCCGCATCCATTACGTGGATGAGGGGCCGCGGGACGCCGAGCCCATCCTGCTGATGCATGGCAATCCCACCTGGGCCTATCTCTACCGAAAGATGATCCCCGGTCTGCTGGCCACAGGGCGACGGGTAATCGCCGTGGACCTGGTGGGCTGTGGCCGCTCTGACAAGCCGGCCGCCAAGGCGGACTATACCCTGGCCCGCCATTACGACTGGATGGGCAAGTGGCTCACTGCCATGGACCTCCGCAACATCACGCTCTTCTGCCAGGATTGGGGCGGCACCATTGGTCTCTATCTGGTAGCCGAGCATGCAGAGCGTTTCGACCGGGTGGTTGCGGCCAATACCGGCCTGCCCATCGGGGAGGGCGAGAGCGACTTCATGAAGATGTGGGTCGGCATGATGAACGCCGCCACAGCCTTCCCCTGGCCCATGCTCGACCAGGGCATGGAGAACAAGCTGAGTGAAGCCGAGCGGGCGGCCTATCTCGCCCCCTTCCCCTCGTCGGACTACGAGTGGGGGCTAATCTCCTTTCCCCTGCTCATCGCCGTTCAGCCGGACAATCCCGGCGTACCGCTGAACAAGGCCGCCTGGGAAAAGCTCTGCCGCTTCGAGAAGCCTTTTCTGACCCTGTTTGGCGAGCTTGACCCGGTGGCCAAGGGCTGGGAGGTTCGCGCCCAGGCCAGCATCCCCGGCGCCAAGGGACAGAACCACCAGATCATCCCCAAGGCTGGGCACTTCATTCAGGAAGACGCCCCTGAGGAGCTGGTCGCCGCGATTACGGCCTTCCTGGCAGTCAGCTAGTCATGCGCTTGGCGAGGCTGCTGCCTGCCTCCACCAACCCCGCCTACGGCGGGGCCCAGATTTCGGTTTGGTTCCTCGGGCTTTGTGCCTTGGGATCTCTGATCCCGGGCCTGATCCACTATGGTCTGCCCGATGGGGGGGCGGGGGTGATCGCCGGCATTGACCTGACCACTCGCCGGGAGACCATCGTGGCGATCTTCGCCTGGTATGGCGCGCTCCAGATTCCCCACGGTCTTGCCCAGCTGATCGTGGCGGTGCGTTATCGCACTCTGGTCCCGTTGTTTCTGCTGTTGGTGATCCTTGAGCGGGGACTGGTAGCCCTGGACGCCTGGTTCGGTCGCGGGGCAGGTGATCATCACCCGCCCGAGCACTATACCACTGTGATTCAGGCCGCCCTGGCCGTCGTGTTCCTCCTCTTGTCTCTGCGTTCTGGAAAGGTCGCCCCCGATGATCACCCAACTCCAGCTGCGCCGTGACGCCCTGACCGAAAGCCGGCTCGTCGAACTGCCTGTGCCGGACCTGGCGGTCGGCGAGGTCCTCCTGTCCATCGACCGGTTTGCCCTGACTGCCAACAACGTCAGCTATGCCTTGTCCGGGGCCACCATCGGCTATTGGGGCTATTTCCCGACGGCGGAGCCCTGGGGCCTGGTTCCGGTCTGGGGGTTTGCCGATGTGACCGCCTCACGCCACCCCGATTTGGCGGTGGGGGAGCGGATTTACGGCTTTTTCCCTACGGCCTCGCACGTGGTCCTGACACCGGAGGCTGTGGGTCCACGAGGGTTTGTCGACGCGGCCCCGCACCGGGCGGCGCTACCGGTCTTCTACAACCACTATCAGCGCACCACCGGCGAGCCGGCGGAGATGAAGGCCCTGGAGGATGAGCGCTGCCTGCTCCTGCCGCTGCTGGGCACGGGCTACCTGCTCTATGACTACCTGGTCGATAACGGCTTCTTCGGTGCCGAACAGATCCTGGTGAGCAGCGCCTCCTCGAAGACCGCCATCGGCTTGCTCAACATGCTGGCCCGCCACCCAGATCCCAGGCCGCGGGTAATCGGCCTGACCTCCCCGGGCAATATCGGTTTTGTCCAGGATCTTGGCCTCTGTGATCGGGTCATTCCCTATGGCGACATTGGCAAGCTGGACGGGACCGTCCCCAGCGCCTTTGTCGACATGGCTGGCGACGGGGGAGTGATCGGCGCGATCCACCAACACTTCGGATCGCAGCTGAAGCTCAGCTGCGCCGTTGGCGCCACCCACTGGGATCAGCCCCGGTCGAGAAGCAAGGTGCCCGGCGCGCCGTCCCACGACTTCATCTTCATTCCTGCCCATATCGCCAAGCGTGACGGCGACCTTGGCCAAGGCGTCATCCAGCGCCGCACCCAGGTCGAAACCTTGCGGATGGTGGGGGAACTCAAGGGTCGCCTGGCCCTGCAGCACATCCAGGGTGCAAGGGCGGTACAATCAGTGCTGACCGACCTGGTCGCTGGACGTACGCCCCCTACGGTTGGCCTCATCGCCAGCCTGCTCTAAACTGGCGCGGGACGGTTAGGTCCGGCCCTTATGCTGCCCCCCGCAGGCGCCTCAGGAAGTGGTCGGCGATCACTTCCCCATGGGTGTCCTGCAGGAAGTGCCCGGCTTCCGGGATAAGATCGAAGGTCGCCTGAGGAAAGCCAGAGGCCCAGGTTCGGCCCCAGGCTTCGGTGAACACCTCGTCGGCACCCCCCCAGATGAAGTGGATCGGCCCGGTCCAGGTCTGGAGGGCGGCGTGCCAATGGCCCTGGGCCTCGGCTGCGCCGCCTTCGGGATTGTCGAAGGGCAGGCTCAGGGGAAACCGTCTGGGACCGGCGTGGCCGGCATGGCCCAGACCCACAAACGGCGCGTCATATCCCCGCCGCGCCAGTTCACCTGTCGGGCTGAGGCTCGGCTTGGTTCCGGTCTGGATCAGGGCGAACATGTCGGGCGGCCCCATATGCCCCAGGGCCAGGGCCATGAACCACCCCAGGGACAGCCGGTCAGGCACATTGGCGCCGAACAGGCCTTCTGGCTTCCACTGGCCATTCCACTGGATGAGGCGCGGGGTGTACTCATAGGCCGCGTGGTGCAGCCAGGTGTTCATGATCACCAGCCGCTCGAAACGCGCCGGTCGCTCGGCCACCTGGGCCAGACTGATCGGCCCGCCCCAGTCCTGGCAGAACAGGGTGATGGCCTGCAGGTCGAGGGCGTCGATCAGCGCCCGGT
This sequence comes from uncultured Caulobacteraceae bacterium, assembly GCA_947085575.1. GTDB lineage: Bacteria > Pseudomonadota > Alphaproteobacteria > Caulobacterales > Caulobacteraceae > Phenylobacterium. Next base: position 22,893 of record CAMTXB010000019.1, on the reverse strand, counting down.
GCGCCTGGACGTGACGGGAGATCGAGTACCAGTCATCGGACACCACCTTGTCGGAGCGGCCAAAACCGGCGTGATCGGCGGCGATACACCGATAGCCCGCCTCCGTCAGACGACGGATGATGTGGCGATTGAGATAGGACCAGGTCGGCATCCCATGCATCAGCAACGCCACGGGCCCATCCCTTGGCCCCTCGTCCACATAGTGGATCCGCAGACCTTCGAAGCTGAAATAGTTCGGCCTATAGGCAAAGTCGCTCAGCTCAGCGAAGGCGGCCTCGGGCGTGCGCAGAAAGGCGACGCCGTCAGCGGTGGTCATGGGTTCAAGGGCGTCTGACATCATCCTGGCCAATACACGAACTCGTCGGCCTCGGTGGCGGGGTCGGCGAGGGTTTTGTCGATCATCACCGGAACGGCACCGACATTGGGGAACAGGGGGCCTCGACCCGCCGCCTGGTGAGCGGCCAGCAGGGCCTTCAGTTCGGCCACCTTCTGCGGGTTGGCCTCAGCCAGGTTGGTCTGCTCGGTGGGGTCGGCCACGAGATTGTAGAGCCAGTCCTTCCTCGGCCGGTCGGAGGTCTGCAGTTTCCAGCCCTTGTGAAGCACGGCGCGATAATAGCCGCTCTGCCAGAACAGGGCCTCATGGGGTGGCTCTGCCGGCCGCGCTACGCTCAGCCAGGGCATGAGATTGACGCCGTCGATGATCCGATCGGCGGGCGTTGGGGCGCCCGCCGCCGCCGCCAGGGTGGGCATCAGGTCAATATGATGGGCGGGATCGCCCATCACCGTGCCAGGGGCGATCCGATCGGGCCAGGAAATGAACATCGGCACCCGGATCCCGCCCTCGAAGAAGCTCAGCTTCCAACCCCGATAGGGTGCGTTTACCTCGGGCAGGCCAAGATAGCCCGCGCCGCCATTGTCGCTGGTGAACACCACAATGGTGTTGTCGGCCAGGCCCTGAGCCTCCAGGGCGGCCATGATCTTCCCGACGCTGCGGTCCAGGGCCAGCATCATGGCGCCATAGACCCGCAGACGATGGTCCTTGATCTGCGGCAGGGCGTCATAGTCGGCGCGGGTGGCCTGCAACGGCGTGTGGATGCCCCAGTGGGCCAGATAGAGCAGGAAGGGGCGGTTGCGGTTGGCCTCGATAACCTTGACCGATTCCTCGGTGTAATAGTCGGTCAGATAGCCCCGCGGCGCGAACATCGGTCCGCCATTGAACTTGGCGGCGGCCTGCATCCGGGCCCACAGGAAGCGGTCGATGGGATCAAAGGGTAGCTTGGCGTTGACCACGTCGGGGTGGTCCTCAGGCAGGTAGAGGCCGCTGGCCATCAGGAGGCTCTCATCAAAGCCCTGGGCGTTGGCGTTGAACTCCTCGGTGTCCCCCAGGTGCCACTTGCCGATGTGAACGGTGTGATAGCCGCGGGCCTTGAGCACCTCAGCCAGGGTGATCTCGCTGCCCGGCAGCCCCTGTTCCGCCATGGGCGGCGTGTTGCGCTCCGCCTCGGCGTCCCGCAGCATCGGATGGGGCCTGGAGCCGTCATTGTAGAACAGCTCAAGGATACGCCCCATGCCGTCCGGGGTTGGGGTGAACTCAAAGCCGTGCCGGGTCGGATAGCGACCGGTCATGATCATGGCCCTTGACGGGGCGCAGGTCGCCTGGCCGGCATAGGCCTGGCTCAGATTGGCGCCCCGGGCCGCCAGGGCGTCGATATGCGGGGTCTTGACCAGGCCCCCGGCGATCCCGCCGCCGAAGGTGCTGATGTCATTCATGCCCAGATCATCGGCCAGAATGACGATGACATTGGGGGGGCGATCCCCGGCCGGGGCGGTGTCTGGCCCCCTGGCCCAGGAGATCTCCTGGTTCTCAGCAATCTCCTGCTTGCCCAGATTGCCCACCACGAAAAGGATGACGTTCTTATAGTTGGCCAGTCCCAGGCCAATCACCGCCAGGACGGCCAGCCCCGCCCCCAACCAGATCTTGCGCGACATTGACGGCCTCCCCGACCCTGAAGGTTTTGGCACGATACGCGCCATTGTCTCCAAGACTCAAGCCCTTTGGGGGCGGGTGGAACACGGGGCGGTGTGACTGCGTCGCAGGCCGCCGATCTTGGCCGCGCCCTTGCATGAATTGGCAGTCATCATGCATATAGATCGGGTCAGGTCAGGGGGCGAACCATGTCGATCAATGGGGCGAGGGTGCGAGAGCCGATCAAGGGCAGCCGGTCACTCTACGCCAGGGCAGGCGGAGCCCTTGCCGCCTGCGTGATCGCGGCTGCAGGCCTGCTTTCGGCGCCGGCCGTCGGCTGGGCGGCGCCCCAGCGCCCCAACATCGTCCTGATCCTGGTGGACGACGCCGGCTACACCGATTTCGGGGCCTATGGGGGGGAGATCGCCACCCCGAACATCGACGCCCTGGCCGCCCGCGGGGCGCGGTTCTCCAACTTCCACGCCACCCCCATGTGCGCCCCGTCGCGGGCCATGCTGATGACCGGCCTGGACAGTCACACCGCCGGGGTCGCCAATCTGCCGGAAACCACGCCGGCTGCGCACCGGGACCTTCCCGCCTATCAGGGGCGTCTGGCCAAGGGGGTGGAGACGGTGGCGACCCGGCTCAAGCGGGTCGGCTATCGCACCTACATGGCGGGCAAGTGGCATCTGGGCCATGGCCCCGGCGACCTGCCGAATGCCCATGGGTTTGACCGCTCCTTCGCCCTGGACGCCACGGGCGCGGACAACTGGGATCAGCGGTCCTACTTCCCGCTCTATGAGACGTCCGAGTGGTTCGAGGACGGCAAGCCCGCCACCTTGCCGAAGGACTTCTATTCTTCGGAATTCCTGGTGGATCGGATGATCGCCTATATCGGCGACAAGCCCCAGGCCGAGGCGCCGTTCTTCGCCTATCTGCCCTTTCTGGCCATCCATATCCCGGTCCAGGCGCCGGAGTCGTTCGTCCGCAAATATGAGTCCTTCTATACCGATGGCTGGGCCGCCCAGCGGGAGCGACGCCGGCAGGGTGCGGTGCGCACCGGCCTGATCTCGGCCGACACCCCCATGGGGCCGCCGCCGCGCAATGTGAAAGACTGGAACGCCCTGTCGCCGGAGGCCCAGGCCCTGGCGGCCCGGTCGATGGCCATCAATGCCGGCATGCTGGAGGCCATGGATCACCATTTCGGCCGGCTGGTGGATCACCTGCGCGCCACGGGGCAATATGACAACACCCTGTTCGTCATCCTCTCCGACAATGGCCCGGAGGCCGGCGACCCTGTCGCCGAGCCCCTGTTCCGTCTGTGGCTGCGCCGTCAGGGATATGAGACGGGGCCTGATATTGACGGGGGGCCGGGGACCTATGCCGCCATTGGCCCGGGTTTCGCCAGCGCCGCGGCGGCTCCAGGCGCCCTTTACAAGTTCTATACCAGCGAGGGCGGCCTGCGTGTCCCGCTGATCATGGCGGGACCCGGCATGCCTGAGGGCCAGACCGTGCGGGCCTTCAGCATCATCTCCGACATCACCCCGACCCTGCTTGAGCTTGCCGGCGCCGGGCAGCCCAGGCTGCATGGCCGCAGCCTCATGCCTCTGTTCCGGGGCGCAGTGACACAGATTTATGGCCCCGATGACCCGGTAGGGATCGCCGCCGCCGGGGACGCGGCCCTGTTCAAGGGGGATTACAAGCTCACCCGCAATGCCGGCGCCTGGGGCGACCCCGCCTGGCGGCTCTATGACATTGTCCGTGATCCGGGCGAGACCACCGACCTTTCCCTGGCGCAGCCTGAGCGGGTCGCCGCCATGCTGGCCGACTATCAGGCCTATGCGAAGGCCGTCGGCGTAGGGGAGACCCCGGAGGGCTTTTCGGCCGATCGACAGATCGCCCTCAATCTGGCCGCCCACATCCTGGCCGACTTTCGATGGCCCCTCCTGATGGGCCTCGGGACACTGGTGCTGATAGCCGGCGGGGCGGCCCTTGGCTGGCGGCGGTTCGCGCAGGTCCGGCCGGAGCCCGCCGCCCGCCTGGCGCGGGCCACGGCCCGGGGCCTTGTGGGTCTGCTGGGCCTGCTGCTGCTGGCCATCGCCCTGCGGGTATGGACCCAGCCCCTGGCCCTGGCGGCCACCCTTGGACTCTCGGCCGACAGCCTGCTTGGGGTGGCCAGCCTGCGGGCGGATCTGGGGGGCTTCTTCGGGGCTGGCGGCCTGTTTGCCCTGTTGGCGGCTCTCCGAGCCGATCGCCGTTGGCTGGTTCCGGCCATGGTCCTTCTCGGCCTGGCGCTCCTGGGACGCATCATCAGCTTCGTCGCCTCAGGCGGTGGCGTGCCTCAGGTTCCCCCCATGATCCTGGAAGCCCTGATGCTCGGCATCCTGGCGTTCGGCTGGCGGGTCCTGCGGCCTCCGGCGGCGGGCAGCGGGGGTGATCAAGGTTAACGCGATCTTCAGAGGCAGGGCTGCATCACTGGGCGTCCTCGGAGGCTTCATGACCGCCATCCGCGCCCCTGCGCCCGCCCTCGCACATCCCGCCATCGCGGACTTCATTGAGGCCGGCGCCCATGTGTTCGACGCGCTCGTGGACCCCCGCGCCGCAGCGGCTCTGCTGAGGGACATCCAGGACACCCGGCCGTTCGACCATCGCCTCTTTCTCACCGAGGCCGAATTTGACGCCGATCCTCAGCATGTGGGGGTCAATCCCGGGCCCGGGCGCAATCTCCTGGAGCGTTTTGAAGACCGTCTGGGCTTTGTGGAACAGGCGCCCCACATCACCGAGGCCCTGAGCGCCCTGCTGGGCGAGGGCTATGAGGTGCTGAACCGCAAGGTGGTCTGCGGGGTGCCCCAGACCTCGGTCCCGGCCTGGCTGAGGGCGCGCATCCTGGGCAATCCGGTGAACAACCTCGGCGCCTATGTCCGCCCGGAGTATCGGGACGTGACCTATTTCTACGGGATCGATTTCCACCAGGACCTGATCGACTACCGGGACCGCCCGGCCGATTTCCTCACCCTCTATGTCTATCTGCATCCGGTGAGCCGGCTGGACGCGCCGCTGTTCCTCCTCATGGGATCGCATCAGTTCGGGGGAACGGTATTTCCCCACGACCTGACCCGCAGCGGGCCAGGGGCCTGGATCTACCGGGACGGCCGTGGCGGCGAGGCGCCGGTCACCCAGCGCCTGCTCACCGGTCCCGCAGGGTCAGCGGCCATCTGGCATGCCTGCACCCTGCACGGCACCCAGCCCGACGCCGCCGATCACGAGCGGCTATCCCTGCGCTACCTGCTGGCCAGGGGCGCCGGCCCCGCCGGCCTTGATGCGGTGAACGCCACGCTGAAGGGGCCGCTCGCCCTGCCGCAGACCCGCCTGGACCTCGCCCCGGACGGACGGGCGGTGGTCAAGGGCAACATCGTCAATCAGGTCTGAAGTCCGAGCCGACCAGGACGTCAGGACGATTCTAGTGACTGAGCAGCAGGTGGCGGGTGGGCTGGTCCATCAGCGTGCGGGTCACCCCGCCGAACACCCACTCCCGCAGGCGGCTTTGACCATAGGCGCCGGCGACGATCAGATCAGCGCCGAGCGCCTCGGCGGCATTGTTCAGCTCGCCCACCACGCCGGAGTCCGGGGCCGTGCTGACCTTTCCGGTCGCCTTGACGCGGCGTCTGGCCAGATAGGCGACCACGTCGTCCACCTGGCGCTGAACAGCGCCGGCATCGTCCTTTCCGCAGATCGCCATCACCAGCACCTGTTCGGCCCGGAGCAGAAAGGGCAGGGCATCCTGCAGGGCGCGGCGGGCCTCGCGGGTGTCCTTCCAGGCCAGGACCACGGCCTGGCCCTTGAGCGGCGAGGCGTTGTCAGGAATCACGAGGACGGGACGCCCACTGCGCATGACCACCTCGGCAGGATCGACGGCGCGGTAAAAGTTGGTGTTGGGGTGCGCGCTCGCCACCACCACGTCACAGGTTCTGGAGAGCTCAGCCAGGGCCCTTGCCGGCACCTCGCGCATGGCGCGCCATTCGCTGTCAACGCCCTCTGCATCACGAATAAAGGCTGCCCGGGCGGCGGCCAGATCCGCCTCGATCTGCTGATTCATGGCCAGCACCCACTCGGCGCTGTTGACGCCCCCATAGGGGCTGGCCACCAGAGGCTGGGCCATCTCGGCGCCCAGCCCGATCAGCCTGGCCCCCATGGCCTTGGCCAGGGCGGCGGCCACCTGCACCCGCGCGCGCGAGGCCTCACCGGGCTCCACATGGACAAGAACGCCCCCCAGGGGAGCGATATTGGCGGACGTCTCAGACATGGCGGATACCTCGACATTTCGGGGGGTCGGCAGTGACATTGCGACGACAAGACTAGGGCGCCTTCGTCCCCGGTCCCACTCAGGATAATCCCTTAGGCTGTCCCCTCCCCTTTCGTCCCGCCGATTGATCTAGGTCAGAGCGCAGGCCGCTGACCGGAGCGCTCACTTCCAGCTTGACGGAGGCATAGACATGGACTTGAGCGGAACCACCTGGATTGTCGTCGCCGATGGGGATCAGGCGCGGGTCTTTGAGGAGCGGCAGCGGGCCGGCGATGTGCGTGAGGTCGAGGCCCATCGCATGGGCCGAGAGGGCGGAGATTACCCCAGGGCTGCAGCCCATGGCGCCACCGTGCATGACCGCGCGGGTCATGGACAGCACGGGGCGGGCGAGCGCGCCCCCAGCCAGGAGGCCGAAGACCGCTTTCTGGAGCGGGTGGCTGAAAGCCTGGCCGAGCCGCTCCGCCGTAAGGCCTATGAGAGCCTGGTGATCATGGCCCCGCCCCGGGCGCTGGGGGTGCTTCGCCAGGCCCTGCCCAAGGCGGTTCAGTTCCGGCTGGCGGGCTCCGATCCCCATGAATGCGTCAAGGAAACGGCCGCAGACATCCGGAGACGCCTGAGGAAAATCCGCGCCAAGGCATAGAATGGAACCTTAAGACAGTCTTTCCTTCACATATAGTATTCTGATGTCCTCAAGATCTGTTAGGAAAATTGATCTTGATTACATGGGCAATGAGTTGAAGCCTAGACCGTCATATTTGAGTTATCCGTGTCAGGTATTCCGGCAGGACTTGACCCGAGGGCACGATTCGCCCTCAGGCTTTTCTTAACCTGTTCGGACGAACGTCGGCATTTTAGGGGTCTCGTCGATCGAACCAGGACTTCGCGGCGGTCGGACAGGGGTAGGAGGAAACCATGTTCAAAGCGTATCGTGAGAAAAAGACGGCTCTGCAGAAACACATTGTCGAAATGGAGAGCATGATCGCGGCTTTCCATCGGTCATATGCTGTAATCGAATTTGACCTGAACGGCACGATCCTCAAGGCCAATGACAACTTCCTTGCCACCGTAGGCTATGGCGCCGATGAGATCGTCGGGCGTCACCATCGAATGTTTGTACGCCCGGAAGAGGCAACAACCGATGCCTATCGGGAGTTCTGGGCGATCCTCGGACGCGGGGATTTCATGTCCAACAAGTACCTTCGCCTAGGCAAGGGTGGCCGGGAAATCTGGATTCAGGCGACCTATTTTCCCATCCGGGATCAGGCCGGCGTGCCGATCAAGGTCGTGAAGTTCGCCACTGACGTGACCGAGGTCGAGATGGACCGCAAGCGTCGCCTGCAGGAGCAGGAGGCGGCAAAGGCGCGGCAGGATGAAGCCATGGAGCGGATCGGCAGCAGCCTGGCCGCTGTGGCGGCGGGGGATCTGACGGTCTGCATCGACGGGGACTTCCCCACCGAATATGCCTGTCTGAAGACCGACTTCAATATCGCGATCCAGAGCCTGTCTGAGGCCATGACCGCGATTGTCGCCGCCACCCAAAGCATTGACGGCGCGACGGCCGAGATCGCCCAGGCCGCCGACGCCCTCTCCCGCCGCACCGAGCAGCAGGCCGCCAGCCTGGAAGAGACCGCAGCGGCCCTGGATCAGCTGACCGCGACGGTGAAGCGCACCGCCGAGGGCGCCAAGGAAGCCCGTGACGTGGTCAGCGCTGCGCGCAACGACGCCGAGGCGTCCGGTCAGGTGGTCGGCGAAGCCGTGGCGGCCATGGGCCAGATCGAACGGTCTTCCGCCCAGATCAGCCAGATCATCGGCGTCATCGACGAAATCGCCTTCCAGACCAATCTCCTGGCCCTCAATGCCGGGGTCGAGGCCGCCCGGGCGGGTGACGCCGGTCGCGGATTTGCCGTGGTCGCCTCCGAGGTCCGGGCGCTGGCCCAGCGCTCGGCTGAGGCCGCCAAGGAGATCAAGGCCCTGATCAGCGCCTCCACCGCACAGGTCTCCCAGGGGGTCGGACTGGTGGGCAGGACCGGCGACGCGCTGGAGCGGATCGTGAGCCAGGTCAACCGCATCACCGGGCTGGTCAGCGAAATCGCTTCGAGCGCCCAGGAACAGGCCACGGGCCTGCAAGAGGTCAATACGACCGTCGATCAGATGGACCAGATGACCCAGCAGAACGCCGCCATGGTTGAAGAGTCCACCGCCGCCAGCCGCGCCCTGTCGCAGGACACCAAAGAGCTCAGCCGCCTGATCGGCCGCTTCTCCATCGATTCGGCGGCGGCCCGCCCGACCCGGACATCGGCGTCGCCTCCGGTTCACCATGCGCCGGCCTCAGCACCCCGTCCGCAGACCCGAGGTCCCGCGGCTCTGAAGATGGCGCCTCAGGCCGACGCCGACACCTGGGAGGAGTTCTGAGGCGCAGGCGCCCGGCGGGACGTGGAGGACGCCTTGAGGCGCATTGACCGGCCAAGGGTTGCGGGGGCTCTGTTGTGGGTGCTCGCCGTCTGGTTGGCGGCCCTATCCTCGCCCACCCTCGCCCGTCCGCCGGACGTCCGTCTGGAAGGCGATCTCACACGCTCGCAGCATGAGACCTATCTGGAGCTGCCCTTCACGGTCCCGCCGGGAACCGGACGGATCAGCATCGTCTTCCGCCATGATGGCGCTCCGGACCGCACCACCCTGGACCTTGGCCTGCGCGATCCGGAACGTTTCCGGGGCTGGAGCGGGGGCGCCCGCGATCGCCTCACCCTCTCCGACAGCTTTGCGACCCCAGGCTATCTTCCCGGACCCTTGCCGGCAGGAAACTGGGCCCTGGTCCTCGGGGTTCCCAACCTCAGACCTGGGGTCACCACGACCTACGCGGCCGAGATCTGGCTGGAGCCTCTCGACGCCCCGGTCGCGTTCAGCGATGTGACCCTGGCGGAAGGCCCGGCCTGGTGGCGGGGCGATCTCCATGTCCATTCCGGCCACAGCGACGGGACCTGCCGTAGCCGAGGGGGCGCCACCGTGCCCTGTCCCCTGTTCCGCGTGGTCGAGACCGCCGCTGATCGGGGCCTCGACTTCATCGCCTTGACCGAACACAACGCCGCCTCCCAGGCCCAGGGCCTGCTGGAACTCCAGCCCTATTTTGATGACCTCCTGCTGATCCCCGGGCGGGAGCTCACGACCTTTGATGGCCATGCAAACCTGCTGGGCCTGACCGCGCCCCTGGAGTTCCGGCTGGGTGCGCCGGGGGCCGAGAGCCTCGACGCCATTCTGGCAAGGGCTGCGTCCCTTGGGGCCGTGATCTCCATCAACCACCCCCGCATGCCCTCCGGCGAGGTCTGTATGGGGTGCGGCTGGCGCCGGGAGACCGACTTTTCGCAGGTCCAGGCCGTGGAGGTGTTCAATGGCGGCGCCATGGCCGCCTTCGGGGGCCGCGCCGAGTCGCCGCTCAGCGGCGTCGCCTTCTGGGAGAACCTGCTGAACGCCGGACACCGCCTTACGGCCATCGCGGGCAGCGACAGCCACGATCCCGACCGACCGGTGGAGGCTCCCGGCGCCCTGGGCCGGCCGGCCACCGTCATCCACGCCGATCGTCTCAACCAGACCGACCTGATGGCCAGCCTCCGGGCGGGGCGGGTGTTTGTCGACCTCACCCATAAGGGGCTCAGAGTCCTGGACCTGGAGGCGCGCACAGGCGCCAGTCTCGCGCGTATGGGGCAGACGCTGGAGGCCCCGGCCGGCGCCCTGGTCATCTTCCGGGTGACGGCGGAGGGCGGCCCCGAGGCCCGTGCCCATGTGGTGCAGTCCGGCGGTGGCGGCGAGGTCCTGGCCCTTGCCGAGGGCGCAGGTGAGCAGACCTTCACCCGAGTCAGCGACGGGACCCGAGGCTGGATCCGGATCGACCTGCGGGACCTGAACGGGACGCTCCTGGCCCTGGGCAATCCCATCTATCTGAACTGGGACGAAGGCCGCTGACCTTTCGGGGACCCAGCGCCAGGGCTCGGGCCAAAACATGCTTAATCGTGCGTTAAGCCTGGCTGCCTCATTCATGCCTCGGAAAGACGGGACGATCCCCGTCACGAGGAGAACTGGCCATGGACCGTCGCAAGCTGATCGTAAGCGGACTGGCGGCGGCTGGCTCAGCCGGGCTGGCCAGCTGTGCTACCGCGCAGCCCACTCCCGCCCCTGGAGCCGCCCCGCTGGATCAGGATCCCAACTTCCCGGTGGAGGGGCAACAGGCCGCCACCTACAGCCGAGATGAGATCGTCCGCGACGTGTCCGACTTCCTGGGGGTCACAGCCGAGGCGGCGGGGGGCGCGGTGGAGCGCATCTTCGCCGAGAATGGCCGGCCCACCGGCTATATCGCCGGCGAAGAAGGTTCTGCGGCCATCACCATCGGCCTCCGCTATGGCCGTGGCCTGCTCTATATGAAGAACCGCCAGACCCAGGAGGTCTTCTGGCAGGGACCGTCCGTGGGCTGGGATCTGGGCGCCAATGCCAGCCGGGTTTTCACCCTGTGCTATAATCTGCACTATCCCGACGCCATCTATCAGCGCTTCCCGGGCGTCGAGGGCTCGGCCTATCTGGTGGGTGGCCTTGGGGTGAACTATCAGCGGGCCAACGACATCATCCTGGCTCCGATCCGGGCCGGCTTTGGCCTGCGCCTGGGGGCCAATGTCGGCTATCTGGCCTATAGCCGCCAGCGCAACATCTTCCCGTTCTGAGCCGCCGGGGCGCGGCGATCGCCGCGCCTCTGCCAACTCAGCTTCGCAGCCGGGCGCCCACGGCCTTGGCGGCGGCCGCCACGACCTTGGCCGACAGGGCCTCGATCTCGGCCTCACCCAGGGTGTGGTCCTGGGGCTGGATCAGGATTTCCACCGCCAGGGATTTCATGCCCTCGCCCAGGCTGGCTCCGCGATAGACGTCGAACACCCGGGCCTGGGCGATCAGGGTCTTGTCGGCGCCGGCCACGGCCCCGACGAGATCCCCGGCCGCCACAGTCTCGTCCACCACAAAGGCGAAGTCCCGGCTGAGCGGCATGTGGGGCGACAGGGACAGGGCGGGCCTGGTCTTCACCGGCTTGCGCTTGCCCTCGGGCAGGACGTCGAGATTGAGCTCGAAGGCGAGCACCGGCCCGGCCACGTCCAGGGCCTTCAGAACCTGCGGGTGCAGTTCGCCGAACTCCGCGATGATCGTCTTAGGCCCCAGTTGCAGCCGGGCTGAGCGGCCCGGATGCCACCAGGGGGAGCTCGAGCCCTGGGCGGTCTGCAGGGCGGGCGCGCCGAGCTCGTCCAGCAGGGCCATCAGGTCGGCCTTCAGGGCGAACAGGGCGTCGCCGCCGCCGCCGTCCCACCGCCGCGGCGGGTGGGGCGCAGTCAGGCCGGCCACCACGGCGGACTGATCGGCGGGCTGGTCCCCGCGATAGATCGGGCCGATCTCGAACAGGGCCACATCGGCGAACCCCTTGCGCGCATTGCGTCCGGCCGCCTCGATCAGATTGGGCAGGGCCGAGGGGCGCATGCAGTCCAGATCCGCCGAGATCGGATTGGCGACCATCAGGGCGTCATCGCCGCCCCCGAACAGGCGCGCTGAGGCGCGGGGCATGAAGCTCCAGCTGATCGTTTCCGCATAGCCCAGGGCGGCCATGGCCCTGCGGGCGGCGCGCATCCGGCCCTGGCGTACGCTGAGCACGCCGCCGGCCGGTCTGGGCATGTCCGGAAGGGGCTCGGCGGGCAGGGCGGCGAAGCCCTCGATCCGTGCCACTTCCTCCACCAGATCGGCGCGGCCTTCCACGTCGCGGCGCCAGCTCGGCGGCGTGACCGTCGCGCCGTCCACGGCAAATCCCAGGTCCTGCAGGATCTGATCGATCCGGGCGTCGCTCAGGGTCAGGCCGGAGAGCTGACGCACATAGGCCCGGTCAAAGGCGATGGGTCCCGGCGCCGCAGGCGTCTCGCCGGCCACCAGAACCTCTGAGGCCTCGCCGCCACAAAGGTCCAGAATCAACCGCGTGGCCAGCTCCAGCCCATGGATCACGAAGCCTGGATCGACGCCCCGGGCGAAGCGGTACTGGGCGTCAGAGGTGATGCCGGTGGTCCGACCGGTCTGGGCGGTGCGGATCGGATCGAACCAGGCGCTCTCGACAAAGACCTCCGTGGTGGCCTCCGAACAGCCGGTGCTCTCACCCCCCATGACCCCGCCCAGGCCCACGGCCCGCGCGCCGCCACTGTCGGCGATGACGCACATCTCGGCGCCAATGTCATAGGTCTTGCCGTCCAGGGCCTCCAGGCGCTCGGCTTCCCGCCCCAGGCGGGCCTCGATCACCCCTCCGGACAGCTTGGCGGCGTCATAGACGTGCAGGGGTCGGGCGCGGTCATAGGAGATCAGATTGGTGATATCCACCAGGGCATTGATGGGCCGCAGGCCGATGGCGACCAGCTTCTGCTGCAGCCAGGCGGGCGAGGGGCCGTTCTTGACCCTGCAGATCAGCCGCCCGGCGAAGATCGGGCAGGCCTCCGGACTGTCGAGGCGGATGGAGATCGGGCAGGGGAAGGCGCCCGTCACCGGAGCGACCGAAGGGTCCTTCAGCGTGCCGAGACCGGCGGCGGCCAGGTCCCGGGCTATGCCGGCGACGCCCAGCCAGTCGGGACGGTTTGGGGTCACCTCGAAGTCGATGACCGCTTCCAGGCCGAGCGCCTCGGCGGCGGACGTCCCGACGGCGAGATCGCCGGGCAGCTCCATGATCCCGTCGGACTCCTCGGCGGTCTCAAGCTCCGAGGCCGAACACAGCATGCCGTTGGAGACCACGCCCCGGACCGGGCGGGCCTCCAGGGTGATGCCGGAGCCGGGCACATAGGCGCCCAGCGGCGCATAGATGGTGGTCAGGCCGACCCGCGCATTGGGGGCGCCGCAGACGATCTCCTTGCGGCCGTCCCTGGTGTCCACCTGGCAGACCCGCAGGCGGTCGGCATTGGGATGCTGGACGGCCTCGACGATCCTGGCCACGGAAAAGGCCGCCAGCTTGGCCGCCGGATTTTCCACATGCTCGACCTCCAGGCCGGCCATGGTCATGGCCTCGACCACCTCGTCGACGGTGGCCTGGGTGTCCAGGTGTTCCTTGAGCCAGGAAAGGGTGAACTTCATCGTATCAGCTCGTCAGATCGATCCCCTCCTGCGAGGGGGACTGGGCAAGCGGGGAGAAGAACCTCGCGCTTACGCCGGGGTGCGCCCCAGGCTGGGGCGCTTCGAATAGGGATCAGCTCAGCCCCGTGGCCGGGTTGGGCATGGCGAAGGGCGAAAAGCCGTAGTGGGCCAGCCAGCGGGCGTCGCCGGCGAACATGTCGCGCAGGTCCGGCATGCCATACTTGAGCATGCCCAGACGGTCGACGCCGAAGCCGAAGGCGAAACCCTGCCAGATGTCGGGGTCCAGGCCGCAGTTGCGCAGCACATTGGGATGCACCATCCCGCAGCCCACAACCTCCAGCCAGTCGGTCCCTTGGCCGATCTTGATGTCGCCGCCGGAGCGGTCGCACTGCACGTCCATTTCCGCCGAGGGCTCGGTGAAGGGGAAGTGGTGCGGGCGGAAGCGGCTCACCACCCCCTCGGTCTCGAAGAACCGCGAGATGAAGGTCTCCAGGGTCCACTTCAGGTGGCCCATATGGACCGCCCTGTCGATCACCAGGCCCTCCATCTGGTGGAACATGGGCGTGTGGGTGGCGTCGCTATCGCAGCGATAGGTGCGGCCGGGCACCACCACGCGGATCGGCGGCTCCTGGCCGGTGGCGACCCAGGCCGGGACCTTCTCATTGATCTTGCGCATCACCCGCACCTGCACCGGGCTGGTGTGGGTGCGCAGCACCTTGCGCTCGCCGGCCGGGTCGGCGGCCATGAAGAAGGTGTCGTGCATCTCCCGCGCCGGGTGTTTGGGGGGGAAGTTCAGCGCGGTGAAGTTGTTGAAGTCGGTCTCGATGTCCGGCCCCTCGGCCACCGAGAAGCCCATCTCGGCGAAGATCGACACCATCTCGTCCATCACCTGCATGGTCGGATGGACGCTGCCCCGGCGCCTCGGCGGGGCGGGCAGGGACAGGTCGACGCCTTCGGCGGCCAGGCGGCGGTCCAGTTCGGCGGCCTCCATCTCGGCCTTGCGCTCGGCCAGGCGGGCGGCGACCGCGTCGCGCAGGCCGTTGATCGCCGGACCCTGCTCCCGGCGCTCGTCCGGGCTCATCTTGCCCAGCGACTTCAGCAGCTCGGAAATCTGGCCGCTCTTGCCGAGGGCTGAAATGCGGATCGCCTCCAGGGCGGCGGCGTCGGTCGCGGCCTCCACCTGGGCGATCAGGTCGGTCTTCAGGGTGTTGAGATCGGTCATGGCCTGGGTGCTCTATCGCGTGGGCGTATCGGCGGGAAGGGCGCGCAGCAAAAAGCCCTCCGACGGCTGCGCCGGAGGGCTTTCAGTGAGATCGGCAGGGGGTCTGAATCCCTCCGCAATCCTTAAGCCAGCGCGGCGCGAACCTTGTCGGCGATGGCCTTGAAACCGATCGGATCGTTGCCGGCGATGTCGGCCAGCACCTTGCGATCCATCTCGATCCCGGCCTTGTCGAGGCCGAAGATGAAGGTCGAATAGGTCATGCCTTCCAGACGCGCCGCCGCGTTGATCCGCTGGATCCACAGGGAGCGGAAGTTGCGCTTGCGCACCTTGCGGTCGCGATAGGCGTACTGGCCGGCCTTGTCGACGGCGGCCTTGGCGGTCCGGATGGTGTTCTTGCGGCGACCGTAGAAGCCCTTGGCCTGCTCGAGAACTTTCTTGTGTCGGGCGTGGGCGACCACACCGCGTTTGACGCGTGCCATATCCTATGTGCTCCCGATCACAGGCCGTAGGGCAGGAAGGTCTTGATGATGCGGGTATCGGCCGCGCTCATGACCTTGGTGCCGCGGTTCTGGCGGATGTACTTGCTGTTATGGCTGATCAGCCGGTGGCGCTTGCCCGCGACGCCGGCCTTGATCTTGCCCGTCGCCGTCAGTTTGAAGCGCTTTTTGGCGCCTGACTTCGTCTTCAGT
Organism: uncultured Caulobacteraceae bacterium; assembly: GCA_947085575.1. Lineage (GTDB taxonomy): Bacteria > Pseudomonadota > Alphaproteobacteria > Caulobacterales > Caulobacteraceae > Phenylobacterium. The sequence continues at coordinate 7,591 of CAMTXB010000019.1, read as the reverse complement.
TTCGGCATTTCACTTGCGGAGCGCCAGGCGCCCCGTCCTCTGGTGTATTGATGAGCCGTCCTGGCATGCCTGTTGGCCAGACGGCTCCGAAGGGGCGGGTGCTTACGCCAAGCTGGTCCAAATGGCAAGTCCACCCGCCACTTCAGGCTCGCCGATCGGGGACAATCCGCATGATCTGCAGACACAGCCAGATGGCCGGCAGGATCAGCAGCGCCGTCAAGGCGAACGGCGCGCCGGGCGACACCAGCGAGAATAGCTGGCCAGCCAGAATGGGCCCACCGATCCGCGCCAGGGCGCTGTTGGACATGTTCAGGCCCAAAACCTCACCCTGGCGCTCCGGCGGGGTGGCCATGGAGATCAGGGCCACAAGGTTGGGGAAGGTGATCGATTGCCCCAGGACGACAATGGCCAGGCCAACCACCGCCATCGGCCAGCTTGGCGCGGTGAACTGAGTGACCATGCCCATCAGCATCAGACAGAGGCCGGCCAGGAGCACGCGCCCCTCCCCGTAGCGGCGCACCAGCATGCCAGTCAGCGACCCCTGGGCCACGGCCCCGATCACGCCGGCCAGCATGAAGGCCAGCCCGATCTCCTTGGGTCCCCAGCCGAAGCGCGCTTCGGTCCAGAGCCCGTAGGTGGCCTCGATCCCGGCAAAGCCCGAAATGGTCACGAAACTGATCAGGAAGACCCGGACGATCACCGGATCGGCCAGGGCGGCGCGCAGGGTAGCCCCCCGGGGCGGCGCTGGCGGGCGGGACGTTCCCTCAGGTCGGGCTATGATGGTCTCGCGCATGAACAGCACCACCCCAAGCGCTGAGGCCAGACCAAAGGCGGCGGCGGCGAACAGGGGAATGTGGAAGCCCGTCGGACCAAGCTCGGGCCTGGCCAGCAGGCCCCCCAGGCCGGGGCCAACCATGAAGCCAAGCGAAAAGGCTGATCCCATGACCGCCATGCGCCCGGCCCGCTGATGCGCTGGCGTGATGTCCGCCAGATAGCCCTGCAGGGTTGAGATGTTGCCCGACAGGAAGCCGCTCACCAGGCGCACCACCAGGGCGGCCCAGATGCCGGGCGCGAACGCCAGGGCGATATAGGCAAGAGCGCCGCCCAGGGTCGTCGCGATCAGAACAGGCCGCCGCCCGATCCTGTCGGAGAGCTTTCCCCAGAACGGTTCGCCCAGGAACTGTCCCACAGAGTATGCGGAGAACATCAGGGTGATCTGCCAGGCTGGCGCGTCAAAAGCCTGCCCGAAGAACGGCAGCAGCGGGATGACGAGGCCAAAGCCCGCCATGTTCAGGAAGATCACTGACAGCAGCACGACCAGCGCCCGCAGATCCCCCTGCGGCGCGGCCCCGGTCATGGCCGCTCGGCCTCGGTTTTCATCACGTCCTCGCCCTGCCCCTCAGGGGCAGCGGGGGCCAGAGGCGGCGCCCTGCGGCTGGCTGACAGGGCCAGCCAAATGGCAGGCGCCAGGATAAAGGCGGCCAGGAAGAACGGGCCATGGATGGAGATGCCGGCAAAGGCCAGGCCCGCGCACAAGGGCCCGATCACCCGGGCCAGGGCGCCCATGGCGTTGTTCAGCCCAAGGATCTGTCCGGTGCGGCTGGGGTCGGCGCTGCGGGAAATGATCGCGGCCACATTCGGGAAGGCCACCGACTGGCCAATGGCCATGGCGCACATCAGGGCGATGACCACAGCGCCATTAGGGGCGAAGGGATGGGCCAGTGCGCTGATCAGGGTCAGAGCCATGCCCACAGCCAGCATGGGCCCCTCTCCGTATCGTTCAGACAGGCGACCCGTGATGAACATCTGGGTGGTGGCCGCGCAGATGCCGACAAAGGCAAAGCAGACGCCGATCTCCCGGGGGCCCCAGTCGAACCGGGCCTGGGTCCAGAGGCCGAAAATGGACTCCACCCCCGTAAAGGCGAACCCGACCATGAAGGTCAGCAGCATCAGCCGGCCAACTACCGGATGGCGGACGGCCTCGCCGATGGCCGACCACCGGCTGGGTTGATGCTCAAACACTTCCTCCCGGGCGCGGCTCTCGCGGATGAAGACCAGGATGGACAGGGCCGACGCGGCTGCCAGACCTGACGCGATCAGCAGCGGCAGGCGAAAGCCTAGCGGGCCAGCTTCGGGATGAGCGAAGATGCCTCCCACCGAAGGGCCGACGATCAGGCCGATGTTCCAGGCTGCGCCCATATGCGACATGCGCCGGGTCCGCTTTTCGGGCGGGGTCACGTCGGCGATATAGCCCTGGATCACTGAACCGTTGCCGCTGGCCAGCCCGCCCAGGAAGCGCACAGCCAGGGCGACCCAGACATTGGGGGCGAAGGCCAAGGCCAGGTAACAGAGGCAGTTTCCGACGATGGTGCTGATGAGGATAGGTTTGCGGCCATAGCGGTCCGACAGCCGCCCCCAGAAGGGCTCGCCGAAGAACGCACCGGCGGAATAGGCCGAGAAGATCAGGGCGATCTGCCAGGCTGGGGCGTCGAACGACTTCGCATAGAAGGGCAGCAACGGGACGATGATCCCGAAGCCCAGCATGTTGATGAAGATGACGGCGATCAGCGACGGCGCGGCCATTGCGGACGGGGTCGCCGCGCCGGGCGCAGGGTTCGACATCAGTCGGTGTTAGGCGCAGCCCGGGAGTCCAGCAAGACCTCTCATAACGAGATTTTCTGAGGGTTCCGCCAATCCGCCTCGCGGCTTCTGGCGCGGGCGACAAAAAAGGGCCGGCGTTTTCGCCGGCCCTTTCTGTCTTGCGTTGATGGCCGCTCCTAGCGGGGCGCCAGGATCATGATCATCTGGCGGCCCTCCATGCGGGGCTCATACTCGACCTTGGCGACCTCTTCGAAGTCAGCCTTGACCTTCTGCAGCAGCTTCATGCCGAGTTCCGGGTGAGCCAGCTCGCGGCCACGGAAGCGAAGGGTCACCTTCACCTTGTCGCCTTCATCGAAGAAGCGATGCATCGAGCGCGACTTCACCTCGTAGTCGTGGATGTCGATGTTGGGGCGGAGCTTGATCTCCTTGATCTCCACCACCTTCTGCCGCTTGCGCGCCTCGTTCTTCTTCTTCTGTTCCTGGAATTTGAACTTTCCATAGTCCAGAATCTTGCAAACGGGCGGATCCGCGTTCGGGACGATCTCGACCAGATCGAGGCCGGCTTCCGCGGCGGCTTCGAGTGCCGACGACGTGGGCATGACGCCCTGCTTCTCGCCCTGCTGATCGATCAGCAGGACGCGCGGAACGCGGATGTCCTCGTTGATGCGCGGCCCTTCCTTCTGGGGCGGCGCCTGCATGGGGCGGCGAATAGGCAAAGCTCCTGAGTCAGTTTCAATGAATGTCGCTGGGGCGCAAACGCCCCAACCTCTCCCTAGACTATATGACGAAGCGGCCGGAGGCGATCAAGCATTCGACCCGTCAGGAAACCGCGTCAGGGCCCGGGCGGTTTGAAGCACCTGGGCGACCGGCATATCGGCGAGGTTGCCGGCCTGCAGGACCGCCACATGGCCCCGCGGGGCCGACAGGATGGGGTCCGACGCCTTGGAGAACAGCACGATGGTCGGCGGGCCGGCGGCTGCCGCCAGATGGACCGGACCTGTGTCATTGCCCACCACCAGGGCCGCCCGGGCGCCCAGCATGGCGATTCGCGCCAGATCGGTACGCCCGGTCAGGTCGCGGGCCTTGCCCACCCGGCGCTGAATGGTTCGCGCCATGGCGCTTTCCTGCGGGCCGCCGATGACGACGATGTCAAAGCCCGCGGCGTAGAGGATCTGGGCCAGCTCCCCATAATGCTCCACGGGCCAGCGCTTCTCAGGGCGATGGGCCGAGCCGCCGGGCGCCATCAGGACATAGGGGCGCGGCTGAATTCCCCCGGCCACAGGCCTGGGTTCGTCGGCCTTGCGCAGGATCCAGGCCACGTCGGGCCCCGGCGCCGTGCCAGGCTCGGTGGGCGCGTCCGGCCAGACTCCCGCATCCTTCAGCTGATCGGCGTGACGCTCCAGGGTGTGCATCTTGTCCCGCTGGGGATTGCGATGGGGCAGGGCGCAGCCCGCGGCCACCCCCGACCATTCCGGCGGGAACGGGCGCATCCCGTGGAAAATCAGGTTCGAGCGCGACGAGGTCTGCAGGTCATAGACCCGGTCATACTTGGCCTTGCGCAGCCGCCCCACCAGGGAGAGCCATGCCTCGATCCCGTCCGGCCGCCCGTCGGTCTCCACCTCGTTGAAATAGGGGCAAAGCTTCGCCAGTCCCTCGAAGGGCGGGGTGGTCAACAGGGTGATCCTGGCCCTCGGATGGGCCTGGCGGATCTTCTTGGCCGCGGCCAGGGCGAGGATGAAATCCCCCATGGCCGACAGCTTGATAACCAGGATCTTCTTGATCTCGCGGGGCGCCATCAGCTCCGAGCCCCCAGGACGCGTTCATAGGCTTGCAGGGTGGAGGCGCACATGGCGTCAACTGAATAGAGCCGCCGGGCGCGGTTGGCGGCCACCAGCCCCATGGCCTGCAGTCGGGCTGGCCCGGCCTCCATGGCCCGACCGAGGGCCGTGGTCCAGGCCTCCACATCCCCAGGCGTCGCCAGCCAGCCGGTCTCGCCCTGGATCACCGTCTCGGTCATACCGCCCAGTTGCGAGGCCACCACGGGCCGGCCCATGACCTGGGGCTCCACCGCCGTCCTGCCAAAGGACTCCGGGACGATGGACGGCAGGATCGCGACGTCCGCCAGCAGATAGGCCGCCGGCATGTCGTCGCAGTGCCCCACCAGGGAAATCTGGTCGCCCAGGCCTTCGGCGGCGATCTGCGCGGCCAGCTCAGCCCGGTAGGCGCTGCGGCCCTGGTCGTCGCCGGCTATCAGGATCCTGAACGCCCCGCGCCCCTGCGCCTTCAACGCCGCCGCCGCGGCGATGACCGTCCCATGACCCTTTATCCGGGTCAGGCGCGCGGCGAGCAGGAAGGTGGTGACCGTGGGATCGGCCGGCGTGTTCCAGGCGCGTCTCAGCGCCTCGACCCGTTCATGGGCCACCCAGTTGGGGTTGAACCGCTCCAGGTCGATGCCGCGGGGGATGCTGACGACCCTGTCGGGGTCAAGATGGTGCTCGTTCAGCACGTGGTCGCGGGTAAAGTCGGAATTGGCGATCACGAGGTCCCCGCGGGTCATCACCGCATTGTACCAGCGCTTCAGACGGCTGCGGGCGTTATAGACCCCATGATAGGTGGCCACGAAGGGCGTCCGGGTGACCTGCGCCGCCCACAGCGCCGAAAAGGCCGGGGCCCGGGAGCGGGCGTGGACCAGGCTCACGCCCTCCTGGCGGATCAGGTCCACCAGCCGGGCGGCGTTGCCCAGCATCACCAGGGGGTTCTTGGTCTGGACCGGCATCTGCGCCAGCCGCCCGCCGTCCGACTCCAGGCGCGCGGCCATTCGACCGCCGCGGGTGGCCACCAGCGCCTTACCGCCTCCGCGCACCACCGCATGGGCGATATCGATCGTGGTCTGCTCAGCTCCGCCCGTGTCGAGCTCGGGCACGACCTGCAGAAGCGTGAAGTCCGGGGGCAATGTCACGGCGCCTTGCATACCGCAGAACACGCGTCGGTAAACCCCAGTCGACCTGGGATGGGGCCTCCGAGCCGGCTATAGGGACCTATGCGCGAAGAAACAGGATGTCTGCGCCGCCCGGACGGGAAGGCTCTGGCCTGGCGGCGGGTGGCCGGCCGAGGCCCCACCTTGGTCTGGATGGGCGGTTTCCGTTCCGACATGGCCGGAACCAAGGCTGAGGTCCTGGCCGAATGGGCCCGGTCGAGCGGCCAGGCCTATGTCAGGTTCGACTATTTTGGCCATGGAGAGTCTGACGGCGACTTCGCCCAGGGCACGATCACCCGCTGGCGGGAGGACGCCCTGGCGGTCCTCGACGAGCTTGCGCCTGGCCCGGTCATTCCGGTCGGATCCTCTATGGGCGGGTGGATCGCCTGTCTGGCGGCCATGGTGCGGTCAGAGCAGGTGCGAGGGCTGGTCCTGGTCGCCCCGGCTCCGGACTTCACCGAAAAGCTGATGGGGCCGGAAATTGACGCCGCCGCCCGCCGGTCCCTGGCCGCGACCGGCGTCTGGATGCGCCCGTCTGACTATGGGGAGCCCTATCCGATCAGCCGCACCCTGCTGGAGGACGGCGACCGCTGGTCGATTCTGCCGGGGCCCGTGCCCAGCACCGCCCCGGTGCGCATCCTGCAGGGCGGGGATGACGCTGACGTCCCCTGGCGCCATGCCCTGGAACTCGCCCAGGCGATCAACAGTCCCGACGTGGTGTTCCAGCTGATCAAGGACGGTGATCACCGCCTGTCGCGGCCCCAGGATCTCGCCCGCCTGATCGCGGCGGTCAAGGAGCTGGTTCAGCCCCCGGCCTGAAGGATGGCCGCCAGGCCCTCGCGATAGGTCGGATAGGCTGGACGCCAGCCCAGTTCTGCCTTGGCCCGGGCGTTGGAGACGCGCTTGCTCTCCGCATAGAAGCGCTGGGCGGGACCGGTCAGCTGGGCCTCGCTCACCGGGATTTCCGGCGGGACAGGCAGTCCCAGCAGGCCCGCGGCATAGGCCACCACCTCGCTGTTGGGGGCTGGGGCGTCATCGCACAGATTGTAGATCCCGCCGGCCCGCGGTCGGGCGATGGAGGCGGCGAGACCCGCCGCCAGATCGTCCACATGGATGCGGGAGAACACCTGGCCGGGCGCTGTGATCCGCTTGGCCCGGCCTGTCCGCAGCCGGTCGAAGGTCGAGCGGCCAGGGCCATAGATGCCGGGCAGGCGGAAGATGGTGGTGGTCAGGCCCATGCCCTTGCCGACATCCAGCCAGTCCCGTTCGGCGGCCACCCGCCGCGCGCCTTCCATCGACTGTGCGGCCAGGCGGCTCGTTTCGAAAGCCCAGCCGCCCTGACGGTCTCCATAGACGCCGGTGGTGGACAGATAGCCCAGCCAGTCCGGAAAGGCGCCGCCCTGGGCCATGGCCGGGACCAGGGTGCGAAGCCCGGGACAGCCCTCTGCGTCGGGGGCCGCGGTGACGAGCACCGCGTCGGCGGCCTTCAGCTCGGCGGCCAGACCTTCGCGATCGTGGACGGACACCGCCGCCACGCCAAGGCCCGCAAGCCGCGGGCCATCTTCCCGACGTCGGTATGAGGCCGAAAGGCTCCAGCCCTGGGGCTTCAGCCTGGTCCCCAGCGCAGCGGCCGAGAACCCATAGCCGAAGATGAAAAGCCGCACGGGCCTCGCCCTATTCGGCCGCCACCGCCTTGCCCGGCGCGCTGGCCGCAGCCGCCCGCTCGGCGTTCCAGTGCGAGTGGCAGGGGATCTTGCTCAGATCGGCGCGGTCGGCATAGGCCCGGGCGATCTCGGCCACCTCCATCAGCAGGCCGTCCGCCAGCCGGATGGGATTGAGGCCGTAATCCAGCAGGCACTTGTTTTCGACCACCAGGTCGTTCTCGTCGGCCTCGGCCCGGGGATTGGGCAGATGGGCGACCTCGGCCTCGGTCAGGCCGGCGATCATCTGGGCCAGGTCCCGGACCCGCCAGGTCTCGGTCATCTGGTTCATCACCTTGACCCGGTCCCCGCG
>CAMTXB010000018.1:0-42544 GCA_947085575.1 uncultured Caulobacteraceae bacterium | reverse complement strand
GATCCAGGGCCTGATTCAGAAGGGCATCGACGAGGGCGCCACCCTGGTCGCTGGCGGCCCGGGCCGCCCTGAGGGCCTGGACAAGGGCTACTATGTCCAGCCGACCGTCTTCGCCGACGTGACCCCGGACATGACCATCTCCCGCGAGGAGATCTTCGGTCCGGTGCTGTCGATCCTCGGCTACGAGGACCTCGACCAGGCCATCGCCATCGGCAACGACACCGAGTACGGCCTGGCCGCCTATGTGAACGGCGCGGACCTGGCCAAGGCCCGTGAAGTCGCGTCGAAACTCCGCGCCGGCCAGGTGTCGATCAACGGCGCCTCGGACATGACCGCCCCGTTCGGCGGCTTCAAGATGAGCGGCAACGGGCGCGAGTGGGGTGATTTCGCCTTCCACGAATTCCTCGAGGTCAAGGCGGTCTTGGGTTACGCGCCCAAGGCTGCGGCCGAGTAAGGCCAAGGATCGGACGATCTGCGGCCCCCGGCGATCCGTCGGGGGCCGTTTTCCTGAGCGCGCCAGCCAGGGCGCGACCCGGCACATGAGGAAGACGCTGATGATGGACCCGCATTTTCAGGCCATGCTTGACGCCCAGGCCAAGGCCGCCGAGGGCCAGACCCCGCCGCCCCTGGACGCCCTGCCGCCGGAGATGGTCCGGATGGGCTATCGCATGCAGCGTCAGGCCACCGACCAGAATGCGCCCAAGACCGTCGAGACCCGCGACCTGAAGGTGGCCGGTGGGGCCGGCGAGATTCCGGCAAGACTCTACACCTCCGCCGGCGCGGCGGAGATCAGCGGCGGGCTGGTCTATTTTCACGGCGGCGGCTTCGTGATCGGCGACCTGGAGAGCCATGATGGCCATTGCCGCCGGCTGGCGGCCCTGGCGGGGGTGCGGGTCCTTGCGGTGGACTACCGCCTGGCGCCGGAAAATCCCTTCCCGGCAGGCCATGACGACGCCCTGGCGGCCACCCGCTGGGCCTTCGACCATGCCGCAGGGATCGGTTTCGACCCGGCCCGCATCGCGGTGGGCGGCGACTCCGCAGGGGGCAATCTTGCCGCCTCGGTAGCCGCCGACCTCAGGTCAGACCCTGGGCGCCGGATCGCCTTCCAGCTGCTGCTCTATCCCGGCATCTGGCCCGAGCAGGAAACGGAGTCCCGCAAGGCCCTGGATGGACCGCTGCTGACCAGGCAGGCCATCGCCTGGTTCGACAAGTCCCTGGGCGCCCAGGGCCACCCCCAGGCCCACCGGGTCATGCTGGGCAAGGTGGAGTGTGCGGGGCTTCCCCCGGCTCTGGTGGTCACGGCTGGCTTTGATCCGCTGAAGGACGAGGGCCGCGACCACGCCCTGCGCCTGCGGGCCGCCGGGGTGGCGGTAGAGCATGTGGAATATCCGACCCTGATCCACGACTTCTACATCATGGCCGATGTCTCCCCGGCGGTGGGAGAGGCGGTTGCGGCCACTGCGGCGTCCCTGAAGGCCGCCCTGGCCTGATGTCCTCAGGTTCAGATCGTCCGGGCCGGCGGCGCCTGGACCATCTGTTCGATCTGACCGGTGAGCTCGTCCCAGGCGGCCTGCATGGCCGGGGTCCAGGCGTCTCCCGCGATCTGCGCGAAGGCCTCGGCCATGGCCTGGTAGAAGCGCGGAAAGATGTCCCCCGGTACGCCGATATCATCGTGATTGTGCAACTCGGCCCGGAGGAAGTTGGCCGCGTAGATATTCGGACCCAGATAGTCCAGCAGCGTCTCCACCGCCTGGCGCAGCATCTGGCCCCTGGCCGCCCCGCGGGTGTCGCCCATGAACAGGGCCTCGGTCTCGGGATAGCGGGCAAACAGCCGCTCATAGACCAGCGGGGCCGGATCGTCGCTGCGCTCGGCGACCTGTTCAAGGCTGTCGATGATGGCCTGAGAGTCCATGACAGCCAGCCTAACCCCGAGACTCCGCAACGCCCAGCACCTTTCGGATGGCCCCCGTCAGCCGGTCCAGCTCGGCGTCCGTGGTGACGAAGGGCGGGGTCAGATAGACCACCTTGCCCATGGGGCGGATCCAGCAGCCCAGTTCGGCGAACCGCTGGCACAGCGCGCCGGCGTCGACGGCGGCCTCGAACTCCACCACCCCGATGGCCCCCAGGGTGCGGACATCGGCCACGCCCGGCGCCTGGCGGCAGGGCGCCAGCCCTTCGCGCAGGGCGGCGCCGATCCGCGCCACATCGGCCTTCCAGTCGCCAGCCTCGAAGAGATCGAGCGATGCGCCCGCCGCGGCGCAGGCCAGGGGATTGGCCATATAGGTCGGCCCGTGCATCAGGGCCGCGCCAGCATCGTCGGACCAGAAGGCCTGAAAGATCCGTCGGCTGGCCACCGCCGCCGACAGGGGCAGGGTGCCGCCGGTCAGGGCCTTGGACAGGGTGATGATGTCCGGGGTGACCCCTGAGCCCTGGCAGGCAAAGAGGTCGCCGGTGCGGCCAAAGCCGGTGAAGATCTCATCAAAGATCAGCAGCACGTCGTGGTGATCGGCCAGCGCCCGCAGCCGTCGCAGGACGTCATCCCCATGGATCAGCATGCCGCCGGCCCCCTGGATGCGGGGTTCGACGATCAGGGCGGCGATTTCGTGGCCCTTCTCGGCGAGAAGGGCGTCGAGGGCGGCCTCGCTGGCGGCGTCCCGGGGCAGGGCGGTCACATGCTGGCTCGGCATGACGCCGGAAAACAGGCTGTGCATCCCCTCCTCGGGGTCGCAGATGGTCATGGTGGCCAGGGTGTCCCCATGATAGCCGCCAAGAAAGCTGACAAACCGGCTGCGCCCGTGGATGCCGCGATTGATCCAGAACTGGATCGCCATCTTCATGGCGATCTCCACCGACACCGAGCCGCTCTCGGCGAAGAAGACGTGGTCGAGGTCCCCCGGCAGCAGGGCGGCCAGGCGGCAGGCCAGATCATAGGCCGGCGCGTGGGCCAGGCCGCCGAACATCACATGCGGCGCACGGGCCAGTTGTTCTGAGACGGCCCGGGCGATATGCGGATGATTGTAGCCATGGCACGCCGTCCACCAGCTGGCGATGCCGTCCACCAGTTCGCGGCCATCCTCGAGGATGATGCGCGCGCCCTCCGTCCGGGCGACGGCCAGGGGCGCCGGCGCGGTCTTCATCTGGCAATAGGGCCGCCACACATGAGGGGCGCCGCGCGCCAGCCAGTCGGTCATTTCAGGCTCCATGGGCAAGGATGCCGGCTTTAACCCGGGCGCGGCCTCGTGCATACCGCGCCCTGTGACCGACAGCCTCTCCGCCTTCGCCGCCGCCAAGCTCCAGGACCTGGAGACCACACATCTCCGCCGTCGTCTGACGGCCACCCACCGCCTGGACGGCCTTTGGGTGGAGCGGGAGGGGCGGCGACTGCTGTCCTTTTCGTGCAATGACTATCTGAACCTGTCACACCATCCGGTTGTGATCGAGGCCGCGGCGTCGGCGGCCCGGGCCTATGGCGCCGGGGCCGGCGCTTCGCGGCTGGTGACCGGGGATCATCCCCTGCTGGGCGCCCTTGAGGCGCGGCTGGCCGCATTCAAGGGCGCCGAGGCCGCCTGCGTGTTTGGGTCAGGCTATCTGGCCAATGCCGGGCTGATCCCTACACTGATCGGTCCCGGCGACGGGGTGTTTGTCGATGACCTGGCCCATGCCTGCATCTGGGCCGGGGCGCAGCTGTCGGGGGCCAGGATCATCCCCTTTGCCCACAACCATATGGGCCAGCTGGCGGACCGCCTGAGGGCCGAGCGCCCTGGGCTGCGTCATGCCCTGATCGCCACCGACGGGGTCTTCTCCATGGACGGGGACATCGCCCCCCTGGACAAGATCAGCGCCCTGGCGCGGGGGCATGGGGCCTGGCTGCTGGTGGATGACGCCCATGGCCTCGGCGTGGTGGGGCAGGGCCGGGGAACCGCCGCCCTGTTCCCGGACGCCCAGGTCGACCTGGCCATGGGCACCTTCTCCAAGGCGATCGGCGGGTACGGCGCCTATGTCTGCGCCGCCTTGCCGGTGATTGACCTGCTGCGCACCCGGGCCAGGACCTTTGTCTATTCCACCGGCCTGCCCCCAGCCAGCGCCGGTGCGGCCCTGGCGGCCCTGGAGATCATCGCCAGCCAGCCTGACCTGGTCGCCCGTCCCCTGGCCAAGGCCCGCCGGTTCACCTCGGCCCTGGGACTGCCCGCGGCCGAAAGCCCGATCGTGCCGGTGGTGCTGGGGGATGCGGCCCGCACCCTTGGGGCCATGCAGGCTCTGGAGGCTCAGGGCTTCCTGGCGGTCGCCATCCGGCCGCCCACGGTGCCCGAGGGGACCGCCCGCCTGCGGCTCGCCTTCACCGCCGGTCATGATGACGCCGATATTGACCGCCTGGCTGTGGCGGTGGCCCCCCTGATGGAGACCCTCTGATGACGCGGTGGTTCGTCGCCGGCGCCCATACCGATGTGGGCAAGACCTTCGTGGCTTGCGGTCTGATCGCCGCTGCGCGGGCGAAGGGCCGCTCCGTGGAGGCCTTCAAGCCGGCGGTCAGCGGCCTTGATCCCGCAGACTGGGCTGCCAGCGACCCAGGCCGTCTGCTCGCCGCCCTGGGCCGTCCCCTGACGCCCGAGACCCTGCAGGCCATGTCGCCCCTGCGCTTTACAGCCGCCCTGTCGCCACCCATGGCGGCGCGGCGGGAGGGGCAGGACCTGCGGCTGCGGACCCTGGTCGGCCTGTGTGAATCCGCCCTGGCCGAGACCACGGCGGACCTGATGCTGATCGAAGGGGCCGGCGGGGTGATGTCGCCCCTCTGCGAGGACGCCACCAATCTTGATCTGATGGCCGCCCTTGGCCTGCCGGTCCTGCTGGTGGGCGGCACTTATCTGGGGTCGATCAGCCACATCCTGACCGCCGCCAGCGTCACCCAGGCCCGGGGTCTGGATCTGGTGGCGGTGGTGCTGAGCCAGGACGCCGATCCCGCCGCACCGGACTTTGCCGAAACCCTGGCCGATGTGGCGCACTTTCTGCCGGGCGTCCGGGTGGTTCCCGCCCCCCGCCATGGGCAGGCCTGGGCCGAGGCCCTGATCTGAACGAAACATCGGTCTGAGGAGCCCCCCGACCATGCCGCTCTCCCCGGCCTATCAGCCCGATCCCCAGTTCACCGCCCTGGGGGAGGGGTTCTCTGATCCGGTCGCCCCGGCCGACTTCCCACAGGTGAGGCTGCGGTATCGAAATGACCGCGCCGCCATGACGGTAGGGCTGGCGGGCCTGACCGATGAGGCCTGGCTCGGCCACTTCGGGCGGTTCCTGCCCCTGCCCGAAAACATCGATCCGCCGGTGGCGATGCGCTATCACGGCCATCAGTTCCGCACCTACAACCCTGACCTCGGCGATGGTCGGGGCTTTCTGTTCGCCCAGGTGCGAGAGGCCGGGCGGGGGCGGCTGCTGGATCTGGGGACCAAGGGGTCGGGTCAGACCCCCTGGTCGCGGTTCGGGGATGGGCGGCTGACCCTGAAGGGCGGCGTGCGCGAGGTGCTGGCCACCAGCCTGCTGGAGGCGCTCGGCGTGCCAACCTCGCGGTCATTCTCTCTGGTGGAGACCGGCGAGGCCCTGGAACGCAATGATGAGCCCAGCCCCACCCGCGGGGCGGTGCTGACCCGGCTGTCGCACAGCCACATCCGTTTCGGGACCTTCCAGCGCCACGCCTTCGAAGAGCGTCCCGATCGCATCTCGGCCCTGATCGACCATGTGATCGCCAACTACTATCCGGGCCTGGAGTCCGCCCAGGATCGTCCTGCCGCCCTGCTGGAGGCGGTGATCGGGCGGATGGCGCGGCTGACCGGCGCCTGGATGGCGGCGGGCTTCGTGCATGGGGTGCTGAACACCGACAATATGAACATCACCGGGGAGAGCTTCGACTATGGCCCCTACCGGTTTCTGCCCCGGAACGACCCCAATTTCGTCGCCGCCTATTTCGACCATGGGGGGCTCTACAGCTTCGGCCGCCAGGCCGAGGCGGTGTTCTGGAACCTGCGTCAGCTGGGGGGCTGTTTCAGCCTGGTGAGTCCCGCCGAGCCCCTGGTGGAGGCGCTCAACCTGTTCGCCGGCGCCTACCGCACAGAGCTGGCCCGGGCCATGCGCGCGAGGCTGGGCGTGCAGAGCCGGGGCGCCGACGCGGACGCCGAGCTGGTTCAGGCCGCCTTCCAGGCCCTGGCGGCGGGGGGCGACCTCCTGCGCTGGGAGCCGTTCTTCTTCGACTGGTTTGGCGCAGAGGCGGGCCGGGCCCTGGCGGGACCCCGGGGTCCGCTCTACCGGGAGGAGGCCTTTGCGGCGTTCAGGACGCACTTGGCCGCCTATCGCCCGGTCGATCCCGCAGGTCTTGGCCATCCCTACTTCGCCGGGGCCGACCCGCAGGAGCTGATCTATGAGCAGATCGAGGCGATCTGGGCGCGGATCGATCAGCAGGACGACTGGAGCCTGTTCGAGGCCAAGCTGGCCGCCATCGAGACCGCCCGCCAGGCCTATGGCCTGAGCGACGACTAGATGGGTCGCGGGGCGTCCTGGCCGGGGGCGGGGCGGGGCCTGGCCGACCATTGGGCCAGGGCGACGCCGGCCAGGGTGATGGCGGCGCCCAGCGCCTGGACCGGACCCAGATATTCGGCGAACAGCAGCCAGCCGGCGCCGGCCGCCACCACGGGCTGAATCAGCACCACCACCGAGGCGGTGGCGGGGGGCAGCCGGCCCAGGGCCCAGGCGATGGCGCCCTGGCCCGCCACATGCAGACCCCCGAGGCCCGCACAGGCGGCCCAGCCCCCCAGGCTGGCCGGAATGATCGATTCCCCCAGCAGCAGGGCGGCGATCAGCAGCAGGGGCGCGCCGGTCAGGCTCGACCAGAACATGATCCGCAAGGCGCTCTGGGTTTGCCGTGCTGCGCTCACCGCTAGGAAATAGAAGGCGTACCACAGCGCCGTCAGGGCGGCGGCGGCGTTGCCAAGGCCGGGCGCCGGGCCATGGGCGCCACCCCTGGCGGCCGCCATGGTGAAGGCGCCTGCCAGGGCCAGGGCTACGGCCAGCAGGAACAGCTTGCGCGGGGTCTGACGCAGGAAGATCCAGGCCACCGCCGTCACCACCACAGGGGTCAGGTTGGTGAGAACGGTGGCGTTGGCCACCGAGGTCAGGGCGATCCCATAGTGCCAGAATCCGAGATCCAGGGCGAACATCACCCCAGCCAGCAGGACCAGACGCGAGGGGCCGCCGCCCATGCCCGAAGGCCCTCGCATGCTCATCAGGGCCAGGAGCGGCAGGGCGAAGGCCAGGCGCCAGAAGCCAGCCGCCGCCGAGCCGGTGTCGGAGAGCCGCACGAGGATCGGCACGAAGCCGATGACTACCGCCCCGAAGATCAGCACCGCCAGGGCGCGTCCATCCCCGACCCGGGGCGCCTCTGCCCTGGTCAAATGCCCATCTCCCGGCGAAGGTCCTGCGGGGAGACGCCCGCCGCCCGAAGGGCGCGAAGGGTCTCAGCCTTGTCTCGCTTGGCGTAGCGCTTTCCGTCCGGCCCCACCAGCAGGCGATGGTGTCGGTAGATCGGGGTCGGGAGGCCAAGGAGCGCCTGCAGGAGGCGCTGCACATGGGCGGCCTCGAACAGGTCGCAGCCGCGGATCACATGGGTCACGCCCTGTCCGGCGTCATCGACCACCACCGCCAGGTGATAGGCCACCCCCACATCCTTGCGCGCCAGGATGACGTCGCCGCCCAGGTCAGGTCGCACCTGGATGCCGCCGGTCTCGCCGGCGGGACCTGCGCCCTCTTCGTGGAAGGTGAGGCGGCTCAGGTCCCCCAGCCGCGCCTCTGCGGCGTCCAGGGACAGCCGCCAGGCGAAGGGCTCATCCCTGGCCAGACGGCGGGCCTCCTCCGCGGCCGGCAGGGGGGCGCTTCGGAAAGTCTCCATGGCGCCGTGAGGGGCGCTGGCCATGGCCAGCGCCACGTCCCTGCGGGTGCGAAAGCAGCGATAGGCCAGGCCCTCGCGCCTCAATCGCCCAAGGGCCGCCTCATAGTCGGCCAGATGCTCGGACTGGCGACGGACAGGGTCATCCCAGGCCAGGCCGAGCCAGGCCAGGTCCTCGAGGATCGCCGCCTCGAACTCGGGCCGACAGCGGGTGACATCTATGTCTTCGATCCGCAGCAGAAAGCGGCCGCCCGCCGCCCGGGCCGCCTGAAACGCCTGCAGGGCCGAATAGGCATGCCCCCGGTGCAGCCAGCCGGTGGGCGAGGGGGCAAAACGGGTGACGAAGGGCGTGCGCACCCCATGGCCTTAGCGCCAGAGCGCATTCGTTCAAAGGGGAGCCGGGCTATGCCATCTTAAACGCCTTCCGGGTCCTGGGCTAAAGGCCCTTGGCGAACACGGCCACATGGTCCAGCACCCCGCGAAGAAACGCCTCTTCGCCGCCCAGGGCTTCCTTGAGGGGGTCAAACTGTTTGAAGCTGGTCATCTCGGCGAGTCCATGGGCGGTGCACCAGCAGGCGATGGTGGCCAGCTCCAGACCGACCTCGTCGCCCGGATCTGCCCCGGCGGAGATAAGCACATCCTTCACACGGCGATAGGCGCTGTTTTCGTCCTCGTGCACATGGGCGGGCATGTCGGCCTTGTCCCGGGAACAGTCGTACATCAGCCGATAGAGGTCGGGATGCAGGCGGGCGAAACCCACATAGGCCACCCCCAGCTCCCGCACCCGTTCATGGGCAGAGGTGTGCGCCTCCCGGGCCGCCTGAAAGGCGATGGCCAGCTTCTCCCACCCCTCATGGGCCACGGCGTCGAGGAGTTCGCTCTTGTCCTTGAAGTGATGATAGGGGGCCGCCGGGCTGACCCCAGCCTCCCTGGCCACCCCGCGCAGGGACAGGGCGGCGGCCCCTTCTCTTTCCAGGAGCCGACAGGCGGCCTCCACCAGCGCCCGGCGCAGATCGCCGTGATGATAGGGGCGGGACTCGGGGGGAACAGATTCTCTCATTATCTCAATTGTAATTCTCTATCTGATCGACGTAAAGATTATCTTGACGGCGCTTTGATGTGCGCTATCTTAGCGTTGTTAAAATACGATCCGGCTCCCTCCCCGGGGCCCTAACTCAGAAGGTGTGTGTCATGTCTCTCGTCACCCTGTCGGCCATTGAACGGGTCTTCGACCGTCTCACCCCGGCCCTGTTCATCGCGCTCAGCCTCGTCCTCAGTGGCGCGCTCCTGGGCGCCTTTGCCTGACGGCAATCTGCATTTCTCCTAGTCCGACGCCTTGAGGGAGCCTGCCGGCTCCCTCTTTTCTTTCTTCGAGATCGCCAGCCCGACTGGCCATGGAGCCGTCACAGAATCGCGCCTAAGCTCCATTGTCCCAGAATCTGGTCCAGGGGCGATATGGGAGGGAGGATCGGCGTCTTCAGTCTCAGTGCGCATGACATAGGACCCCATGGGGTCGCGCTGCCGACGGTGCGGCGATGAAGGTAGTCCAGCAGCCCCCTTCCGGCTGGCCGGCCCTGGTGCTGAACGCCGATTACCGGCCGCTCAGCTATTATCCCCTGTCGATCTGGCCCTGGCAGGAGGTGATCAAGGCGGTGTTCCTGGATCGCGTCGATGTGGTCTCGACCTATGACCACGAGATCCGTTCCCCCTCATTCTCCATGCGGCTGCCCAGCGTCGTGTCCCTGAAGAGCTATGTGTCGCAGGACCGACCTCCGGCCTTCACGCGCTTCAATCTGTTCCTCAGGGACGGCTTTTCCTGCCAGTACTGCCGATCCGGCGAGGACCTGACCTTCGACCATGTGGTGCCAAGATCCCGGGGCGGGCGCACCAGCTGGGAGAACATCGTCACCGCCTGCGCCCCCTGCAACCTCGCCAAGGGCGGCCGCACGCCCCAGGAGGCCGGCATGCGTCCCCTGCTGGCCCCGCGCCGGCCCCGGGCCTACGAGCTCCAGGACCGCGGCCGCCGCTTCCCCCCCAACTATCTGCACCAGAGCTGGCTCGACTACCTCTACTGGGACATCGAGCTGGAGGCGTGAAAGGGGCCAGCGCCCCCCGACCTCACGGCTTCGCCAACAGATCGAAGGGCTCCCAGCGCCGAGGCCCGCAGTTCTGTCGGAACGCGCTTCAGGCGCCCCCGGCGAGCGTGGCGGCGATCGTCACGGCGAAGGGGGTGGTGGGCCGGCCGATCAGACGCGACAGCTGGCCTGAGCGGTCGGACAGGGCGCCCTTGGCCGCAGCAGCATCAGAGTTGGAGAGCAGTTCGGCCACCGGCGGCGGCAGACCGGCGCCGATGAGGGCGCTGCGGAATTCGGCTTGCGAAAGATGGGCATAGGCCACCGGCCTGCCGGCCTGGCGGCTGATCTCGGCGGCGAACTCCGCAAGGGTGTAGGACGCGTCGCCGGCCAGTTCGTGCACCACCTGCGGACCGGTGTCGCCGATCAGGGCCCGGGCGGCGGCCTCGGCATAGTCCTGGCGGGAGGCGCTGGAGATACGCCCCTCGCCGGCGCTTCCCAGGAAGGCGCCATGGGCCAGGGCGGCCGGGATCGAGGCGGCATAGTTCTCCGTGTACCAGCCATTGCGCAGCAGGGTGTAGGCCAGGCCGCTGGTCCGGATCAGGGCCTCGGTCTGGCGATGCTCCTCGGCCAGGCCAAGGCTGGAGGTGTCAGCCCTGAGGATGCTGGTATAGGCCAACCGCCTGACCCGCGCCCGGCGGGCGGCCGCGATCACATTGCGATGCTGGCCGATGCGGGCGCCCAGGGCGTTGGAGGAGATCAGCAGCAGCCGGTCCACAGCCTTCAGGGCCATGTCCAGGGTATCGGGGCGCTCATAGTCCCCCTGCCGGACCTCGACACCGTCAGGGAAGGGGGCGCTGAGATGGCTAGGGTCACGCACCAGGGCGACCACGGCGCCGGCGTGCAGACGTGTGGCCAGGGCTTCGATGACAAGGCGGCCAAGCTGGCCGCTGGCGCCGGTGACGGCGACGCGGAAGGAGGTGCTCATGGGAGTTTATCGGTCTCTTGCTGTTGACAAGGTCTCAGATGGAGACCGATATGCGCCACCGTAAGACGGCACGGCGCCGTCGCCTGGTTACGCCGGAGTCACCACATGGACGCGCGCTCAGCCCTGGGGGCCAGGTTCTCGCACTGGCTGGCCATGGGGCCTGATCCCGGCGGCTGCCCCGTGCGCAATCTGCTGGACCGCCTTGGGGACCGCTGGTCGATGCTCCTGCTGGCGGCCCTGGCCGATGGACCCAAGCGGTTCAGCGTCCTGGCCCGGGTGATCCCCGACATCTCCAGGCGCATGCTGTCCCAGACCCTGCGCAGTCTGGAGGCTGACGGGCTGGTTCTGCGGGATGTTCAGCCCACCGTTCCCCCCAGCGTGACCTATTCCCTCACCGCCCTCGGGGAGAGCTTCACCGCCCCACTGCTCGGCCTTGTGACCTGGGCGGAGGCCCATTTCGGCTTGGTTCAGGCGGCCCGGGCGCGAGCCCGGACGGACCTGACCGACCCGGGGGACCTAAGGGCGCGTCCGTCTTAGGCCTTGGCGAACTGAACAGGCGAGATCATTCATGTGGCAGGGCGGCCCTGATGGCGGCGATCAGGGTGGCCCGGTCGAAGGGCTTGGCCAGGGCGCTCCGCGCGCCGATGGCCAGGGCCATCTCCAGAATGTTGTCCGCCCCGATGGTCCGCCAGCCCCCGGAAATGGCTATGATCGGCAGATCGGGCCAGTGAGTCTGGATTTCGGTGATGGTCTCGATGCCGTCCCGATCGGGCATGAATAAATCCATCACCACAAGGTCAATAGCTTGATTGTTCAGGATTTCAATCGCTTCTGTTGCCGTTGACGAAAGAACTGTGTCAAATCCTTCAAGCCTAATTTGGGCTCCCATAGTGCGTAACAGTGTTACGTCGTCGTCGATTAAAAGTATCAAAGGTTGATCTGCCATTTAATACAGCTCCGAATGGTGAGCTGTTCCTAGATGTATTTGATTCAATGTGCATGGGTGTTCGCCTTATTGGGGAAGCGTGCGCCCTATGCGCGCTGTGATTGGCCGGGTAGGGCCTCGGGCTGGGTCACGCGCCAATAGGTCGCCGCGCCCAGGGCCATCAGGGCGGCGGCGAAGGTGACGGAAAGAGCGCCCGTCTGGCTGAGCAGTACGCCCCCAAGGGCGCCGCCGAAGGCCTGTCCCAGAGACGCCGAGGAGCCATTAAAGGCCAGCGCCAAGGGGGCGGAAGCCGGCGCCTTGACGATCAGACGGGTCTGGATCACCGGCAGGACTGAGAACAGGGCGGTGGAGCCCACCAGAACCGCCAGTCCGACGGTCCCATAGGCGATGAGCCCCGGCGCGCCGTTCCGGACGAGTTCCAGCCCATGCAGGGCCGCCGCCACCGCCAGGCCGACAAAGCCAAGGGTGACGCTCAGGCCGCCCGCCCCTCGATCGGCCGCCCGGCCCCCCAGGGCCAGACCCACGAGGCTGCCGACCCCCACCAGCATCTGGAAGGCGGCGACGCCGGCCCCGGTGACCTCGACCTGCAGGCGAAGGATCGGCGCGATATAGGTGGTGATCGTCATATTGGCCCCGAAGGCCAGGAAGGTGGCGATGAACAGCGGCAGTACGCCTGCGCCCCGCAAGCCCTGGCCGATGGCTGGCGCCGGAGGGGCGACCCTCGGGACAAACAGGAAGATCGCCGCCAGGGCGAAACCGCTCAACCCGGCCGACAGCAGAAAGGTCGCCCGCCAGCCGAAGGCCGCCCCAACCACACTGCCCAGGGGTATGCCCATCAGAAAGGCCACCGTCATGCCGCCCATGACAATGGCCAGGGCCGAGCCCCGGCGCTCCGGAGGAACCAGGGCGCTGGCCGCCGCAGAGGCGGCTGGACCGGCCAGGGCGCCGATCGCCCCCAGCAGGGCGCGCAAGAACAGCAGGGCGCCGAAGCCCGGCGTCATCAGGCAGGCGAGGTTCACCATCACCGCAGCCCCCAGCGCCAGGAGCAGGACACGCCTGCGCTCAAACCGGCCCACCAGAAAGGCGAGGGGCGGCCCCAGCAGGGCCGAGGTGAGCACATAGACCGTCTGGAGCTGTCCGGCGGCGCCCACGGACACTCCAAGTTCCGCGGCCATCGGCTCCAGCAGACCCGCAAAAATGAAGGCGCCTGACCCAAAGGCGAAGGTGGAGAGCGCCAGGACATAGATCTGGATGCTCAAAACAGGGGTCCCATCAGCCCGGGCTCGCCCCGGGCCGCCGTTCCTCTCACCGTCACCGTCACCGTCGACATCGCTGAGCTCGCCCTCCGCCGTCGCGTGATCGTTGATCAGTAAGTGCGCCGTCCCTGCGGTCAATCGCAGGATTTCTGCTGGCATGATCAGGAGACGGCACACCCGTCCGGAGTCGTCATCGTGCTCGGGACCAGCCAGCGCCGATCATCGGGCGGCTGAGAGGGTCAGCCGGGCGCCACCGCCCCAACCCTGACTTCGGGAAGCTGAGGCGAGGCCGCCGCCAGGGACGGCGAAAGGGGATCGACGCCGCAATCGTCGCCATGTTCGGCTATCTGCTGTTCCGCACCAGCTGCCAGGCCTGGGTAACGGTGACTCCGAATGCGAGGCGGCGACAACCCAGGGTTTGACCCCGGCGGCCGTGGCGCCGCTGAGGTGAGTTGTCGCCGTCAGACCTTTTCGCTGATCTTGATGGCCGTCCGGCAACCGGCGCGGATCACCGCCGAGAGCAGGCCATAGGCTGGAGCGTCATGGGCGCCCTCCTTGATGGCGAGGTCCCGGTGCGCCAGTTCTTCGTCCCGGAACCTGGCCAGTTCGGCGGCAAGCCCGGGTTCGCGATCCGCCAGTTCGGCCATCTGATCGGCATAGTGCTTCTCGATCACCGACTCCACCGCCTCGGTGCAGGCGTGGGCGGCCTTTTCCCCCATCAGGGCGGTTCCGGCCCCCAGGGCGAAGCCGGCCAACCGCCACAGGGGGGTCAGCATCGTCGGTCGGACCCCATGTTCATTCAACAGCGCGTCGAAGCGGGCCAGATGGACCGCCTCATGCCCCTCCATCTCGGCAAGCTGGGCCACCAGCCGTTCCTTGCCGCGGGCGGCGCCCAGCACGGCGCGCTGGCCCTGATAAATATGGACAGCCCCAAGCTCGCCGGCGTGATCGACCCTGAGGATTTCGGCCAGCCGGGCTTCCAGGTTTCCCAGGCCCGGGCGGGGCGGGACAGGTTTATCGCTCATCGTCTGGCGCGCTCATGGGCGGCGGCCGTGAGGCTCAGACCCGCCAGGATCAGGGAAATCACCGCATTCCAGCCGGCCATGGACAGTCCGATGAATACCCACGGGGCCGTGTCGCAGGCCGGGGCTGCGATCGCCTCGCCGGCCAGCAGGCCGCTCATGGCGTCGAGGCTGACCGCCCCCCCCGCCGAGGCGCAGGCCGCCGGACCTGGCCACCATTTCCACTCGGCGCCCGCGTGATAGACCGCCACCGCCGTCCCCACCAGGAAGATCAGGCCGAGCAGCAGGTTGAAGGCAGGGCGGAACCGCGCTCCGCCCTGAAGCCGCGTCAGGATCATCCCCGCCAGGGCGACGCTGGCCGCCACCCAGTAGACCTCACGCTGTCGCAGGCAGAGGCTGCAGGGCGCCAGCTCGCCAAAGGTCTGAAAACCATGGGCGGTGGCCAGCATGCCCGCCGAGGCGAGCAGGGCGGTGAGGCGCCAGCGATGCAGGATCGGGTCGAGGCCAGGGATCATGGGTGTCGATTGAACCGCACTTTCGCGTTCCGCGCCACTGGCTCACCGCAGGGTGAGGACGATTGACGCCGGCAGCTTGTGCGAGGGGGAGACTTTGGTAGATAGTTGCAGATGATACTATCTCGCCATTGGGAGACGTCCATGACCGCCCTTGCGACCTCAGCCGCCGTCGACCTGTTCGAAAACCCGCTGGGCACCGATGGATTCGAATTCGTGGAGTTCACCTCGCCGGAGCCGGAGCGCCTGGGGGGCCTGTTCGAGCTGATGGGCTTTACGGCCGTATCGCGGCATCGGTCGAAGAATGTGGTCCGCTATCGCCAGGGCGACATCAATTTCCTCCTGAACATGGAGCCCTCGGGCCAACCTGCGGACTTCCGGGCCGCCCATGGACCCTCGGCCAACGCCATGGCGT
This sequence comes from uncultured Caulobacteraceae bacterium, assembly GCA_947085575.1. Lineage (GTDB taxonomy): Bacteria > Pseudomonadota > Alphaproteobacteria > Caulobacterales > Caulobacteraceae > Phenylobacterium. Next base: position 27,409 of record CAMTXB010000018.1, on the reverse strand, counting down.
TCCGCGTGCGGGATGCGGCCAAGGCCCTGGACCTGGCGGTGGCGCGGGGCGCCCGGCCAGTGCAGGGACCGGTGGGGCCCATGGAGCTGAACATCCCGGCCATAGAGGGGATTGGAGGATCGAACCTCTATCTGGTGGACCGCTACGGCGCCCAGGAGATCTATGACGTCGACTTCGTTCCCATCCCCGGGGCGACCGAGCTGGAGGCCGGGCGCGGGGTCGGCCTGACCTATCTCGACCACCTGACCCACAACGTGTTTCGCGGCAATATGGCCAGGTGGGCGGACTTCTATGAGCGGATCTTCAATTTCCGCGAGATCCGCTATTTCGACATCGAGGGCGCCCAGACCGGCCTGTTGTCCAAGGCCATGACCAGCCCCTGCGGCAAGATCCGCATCCCCCTCAATGAGAGCCGGGACGACCACTCCCAGATCGAAGAATTCCTCAGGGACTACGGGGGCGAGGGCATCCAGCACCTGGCGCTTGGAACCGAGGACATCTACGCCGCCGTGGAGACCATGCGCGGACGCGGCGTGCGGTTCCAGGACACGCCGGAAGCCTATTACGACCAGATCGACGCCCGGGTGCCCGGCCACGGCGAGGACCTGCAGCGCCTGCGCGCCGACCGCATCCTGGTGGACGGCGCCCCGACGGAGGGCCAAGGTCTGCTGCTGCAGATCTTCACGGAGAACATGGTCGGTCCGATCTTCTTCGAGATGATCCAGCGCAAGGGCAACGAAGGGTTCGGCGAGGGCAACTTCAAGGCGCTGTTCGAATCCATCGAACTGGACCAGATCCGCCGCGGTGTGCTGCCGAAGAAGGATTGATGATGCGGACGATCGCTCTGGCCGTGGTGCTGGCGGGACTGATGACAGCAAGTGCGACGGCGCAGCCGAAATGGGCGATCGTGGTGCATGGGGGGGCCGGCGTCATCGAGCGCGCCGATCTGACCCCGGACCAGGAGGCCGCCTATCGCACCGCCCTGACCCGGGTGACCGAGGCTGGCGGCAAGGTGCTGGCGGACGGCGGCTCGGCCCTGGACGCCATCGAGGCGGCCATTCACCTGCTGGAGGATGATCCGCTGTTCAATTCCGGTCGGGGGGCGGTGTTCACCGCCGAGGGCCGCAATGAGCTCGACGCCTCGATCATGGACGGGGCGACCCTGAAGGCCGGGGCCGTGGCCGGCGTCACCCGCACCCGCCACCCGATCTCGCTTGCCCGGGCGGTGATGGAGAAATCGCCGCATGTGATGCTGACGGGCCAGGGCGCCGACACCTTCTCAAGAGAGCAGGGCCTGGAGCAGGTGGAGCCCGGCTACTTCTTCACCGAGCGCCGCTGGCGGTCCCTGGAAAGCTTCCTCGCCGAACAGAACCTGCCGGTCCCGCCGCGCCCGGCCGGGGCGAAGGGCGCGGACGAAGCCGCCGCCCTGGCCCATGACGAGGGCAAGTACGGCACCGTGGGCGTCGTGGCCCTGGACCAAGCCGGCCATGTGGCGGCGGGCACGTCGACCGGCGGCACCACGGGCAAGCGCTGGGGCCGGGTGGGCGACAGTCCGATCATCGGCGCCGGCAACTATGCGTCCAACGCCTCCTGCGCGGTGTCAGCCACCGGGACCGGCGAATACTTCATCCGCCTGACGGTGGCCCGGGAGGTCTGCGCCCTGGTGGAGCATCGGGGTCTCTCCCTGCAGGCCGCCGCCGACCAGGTCATCCAGAACAGGCTCACCGCCCTGGGGGGAGATGGCGGTGTGATCGCCGTCGCCCCCGATGGCCAGATGGCCTGGAGCTATAACACCTCGGGCATGTACCGCGCTCGCCTGGCGGCCGGCGAACCCCTGAGCGTGGGGATCTATAAGGACGAACCCTGATGGCCCCCCGCAACTGGATCCCGGTGCGCGGCGCCCAAGGCGCCCATTCACGGCAGGCCCACGCCGACATGCCCGCCGGCACCTATGAGCGGGAGATGTCCAAGGAGGGCTTCTTTGGCCCCGCCGCCTTCCTGCATCATCCCCGCCCCCCCACGGGATGGAGCCGTTTCGAGGGCCCCTTGAGGCCCAGGGCCTTTGACCTGGCGCGCCTGAACCCTGCTGAGGCCTCCCCCTGGAGCGCGCCGGTGGTGCTGCACAATGGGGCGACGGAAATCCGCTTCTGGAAGCTGGACCAGCCCATGCCGGGCCTGGTGCGCAATGCCGATGGCGACCAGCTGCTGTTCATCCATGAGGGGGCCGGGGATCTCTTCTGTGACTTTGGCCGCATCGGCTTTGTGGCCGGCGACTATGTCTATCTGCCCCGGGGGACCCTGTGGCGCCTGACCCCGGCCAGGCCCAGCGCCATCCTGACCATCCAGGCGACCAACAGCCACTTCACCCTGCCCGACAAGGGACTCCTGGGTCCCCACGCCATCTTCGATCCGGCCCTGCTGGATACCCCGGTGATGGATGAGGCCTTCCGGGACCATCAGGCGCAGGATCACGAGACCGCCGTGGCCATCAAGAAGCGCGGCCAGATCTCCACCGTGACCTATCCCTATAATCCCCTGGACGCGGTGGGCTGGCATGGGGAGCTGGCGCCGGTGCGGCTGAATGTGGCCCACATCCGCCCGGTGGTCAGCCATCGCTACCACCTGCCCCCCAGCGTCCACACCACCTTCCTGGCCGACCGGTTCGTGGTCTGCACCTTTACGCCGAGGCCCTTTGAGACCGATCCGGGCGCGCTCAAGGTGCCGTTCTTCCACAATAATGACGATTATGACGAGGTGCTGTTCTACCACGCCGGGGACTTCTTCAGCCGTGACGGCATCGAGGCGGGCATGATGACCTTCCACCCCTCGGGCTTCACCCACGGGCCGCATCCCAGGGCGCTGAAGAACATGCTGTCCCAGCCCAAGCCGTCCACGGACGAATATGCGGTGATGATCGACACCCGTGATCCGCTGGAGGTGGGCGAGGCCGCCGGCGAGGTGGAAGACACGGCCTATGTGGACAGCTGGAAGGCCCGATGAACGCCGCGGTCCATGACGACCTGGAGGCCGCCGCCCGGGAGGAGCTGGTCCAGGCCTGCGACCTGGGCTGGCGGGCGCTGGCGGCCTGCACCCCCTGGGGGGACACCTTCGAGGGGTTCAGCCCCCAGGGCCGTCCGGTCTGTTTCGAGCGGAACTACATGTGGGAGGATGCGCCGGGCGGCGACATCCGCGTGGAGGTCCATGTCTATGAGGCCCGGGCCTTCGAGGCTGGGGTGCGGCTGGACCAGACCCTGATGCAACCTCAGTCCCGACCCCAAGCGGAGATCCCAAGATGAAGCTCGCCTCCCTGAAGTCTGGCCGGGATGGCCGTCTCGTGGTGGTCTCCAGCGACCTGGCCTGGTGCACCGATGCGGCGACCATAGCCCCCACCCTGCAGGCGGCCCTGGACGACTGGGACCGGTGTGAGCCCATGCTGCGCGCCCTGGCCGACAGCCTGGAGCATGGGGGCGTGCCAAGGGACCGCTTCCATGAGCACGACGCCGCAAGCCCCCTGCCGCGGGCCTATCAGTGGGCCGATGGCTCAGCCTATGTGAACCATGTGGAGCTGGTCCGGCGGGCGAGGGGGGCCGAGATGCCCCCGAGCTTCTGGACCGATCCGCTGATGTACCAGGGGGGATCCGACGGCTTCCTGGCGCCCCGCGATCCCATTCCCCTGGCCGACCCGGCCTGGGGCTGCGACCTGGAGGCCGAGGTGGCGGTCATCACCGGCGACGTGCCGCAAGGGGTGAGCGCGGCCGACGCCCTGGCTCACATCCGCCTGGTGCTGCTGGTCAATGATGTCTCCCTGCGCCATCTGATCCCCGACGAGCTGGCCAAGAATTTCGGCTTCTTCCAGTCCAAGCCCGCCTCGGCCTTCTCCCCCGTGGCGGTGACCCCCGACGCCCTGGGGCCGGCCTGGCGGGACGGCCGCCTGCACGGGGCGGTGGAGGTCGAGCTGAACGGCCAGGTGCTGGGCTGCGCCGACGCCGGCGTCGACATGACCTTTGATTTCGGGGTGCTGATCGCCCATGCGGCCAGGACCCGGACCTTGAGCGCCGGCACGATCATCGGCTCGGGCACGGTGTCGAACCGCGGTCCTGACGGGGGTCCAGGCAGGCCGGTGGCCGAGGGCGGGGTTGGCTATTCCTGCCTGGCCGAGGTGCGCACGGTCGAGACCCTGGCCCACGGGGCGCCCAGAACCCCCTTCCTCCAGATCGGCGACAGGGTGCGGATTGAAATGCGCGACGGGCGCCGCCACTCGATATTCGGCGCCATCGAGCAGCAGGTCCAGGCCCCATGACTGCCCGGTCCCGGCCAGAGCCGGCCGCCGCCGGCCTCCAGCTGGACGCCTATCTGCCCTACCGGCTGTCGGTGGCCTCCAATGCGGTCAGCCGGCTGATCGCCCGGGCCTATGAGGACCGGTTTGGCCTCTCCACTCCGCAGTGGCGGCTGATCTGCGTCCTGGCCGAGGACGGGCCGGTGAACCAGAGCGCCCTGGTGGCCCGCACCGGCATGGACAAGGTCACGGTCAGCCGCGCGGCCCGGGGGCTGGCCAGGCGCCACCTGCTGGAGCGTTCCCAGAACCGCCGGGACGGCCGCTCCCATGTGGTGGCGCTCAGCCTGGAAGGGGAGCGCCTGCACGCCGAGGTCGCCCCCCTGGCCCTGGCCTATGAGGCGGCCCTGATCTGCGGCCTCGATCCCGGCGAGGTGGCCCTGCTCAGGCGGCTTCTGATGCGCCTGCAGTCCGCGGCCGGCGTCCTGGCCGGCGAACGGACCGAGGCGGGCTAGCCCCAGCCCAGGGCCACGGCCCCGTGATAGACCCCCATGGCCGCCAGATAGGCCAGGGTGACCATGTAGGCGAACATCACGGCTGGCCACAGCCAGCTGTTGGTCTCCCGCTTGACCACGGCCAGGGTCGGCGCGCATTGCGGCGCAAACACGTACCAGGTCAGGAAGGCCAGCCCCATGGCCAGTGACCAGTCCGCCGACAGGGCCCCGGCCAGCGTCCCGGCCTGCGCCTCGGCGTCGGCCACCGCATAGACCGTGCCGAGCGCGCCCACCGCCACTTCCCGCGCCGCCATGCCCGGGATCAGGGCCACGGTCATCTGCCAGTTGAAGCCGATGGGGGCGAACAGGGGGTGCAGCAGATGGCCGAGCTGGCCGGCGAAGCTGTAGTCGATGGCCGGCCCCGTGGCGCCCTCCGGCGGATAGGGGAAGGTGGCCAGGGTCCAGATCAGCACCATCAGGGGCAGGATGATCCGGCCGGCCCGACTAATGAAGATCGCCGCCCGCTGCCAGAGATTGCTCAGCACGCTCTTGGGGTCGGGCGTCTTATAGGTGGGCAGCTCCATCAGGAACGGCTCCACCTGGCCCCGCCAGAACAGCCGCCGGGCGATGAACGAGATGACCAGCGCGCTGGCGATGCCCGCCGTATAGAGGCCAGACATCACCAGCCCCTGGAGGCTGACCACGCCCCACACCGTCTGGTTGGGAATGAAGGCGGCGATGATCAGGGTGTAGACCGGGATCCGCGCCGAGCAGGCCATCAGCGGCGCCACCATGATGGTGGTCAGCCGGTCGCGCCGGGAATCGATCACCCGGGTGGCCATGATCCCGGGAATGGCGCAGGCGAAGGACGACAGGAGCGGGATGAAGGCCCGGCCGTGCAGGCCGGCCCCTCCCATGATCCTGTCCATCAGGAAGGCGGCGCGAGCCATGTAGCCGAAGTCTTCCAGCAGGATGATGAACAGGAACAGGATCAGGATCTGCGGCAGGAAGACCAGCACGCTGCCAACCCCGGCGATCAGCCCGTCGACGATCAGGCTCTCCATCAGGCCGTCGGGCAGGGCGGCGGCCACAAGGCCCCCGAGGGCGCCCAGTCCCCCCTCGATCCCGTCCATCAGGGGTCCGGCCCAGGCGAACACCGCCTGGAACATGACGAACAGCAGGGACAGCAGGATGGCCAGGCCGGCGACCGGATGCAGCAGCACGGCGTCGATCCTGCCGGTCAGGGTGTCGGGGCGCTCGGCGGGCCGCACATAGGCCTTCATCAGCCGCTGGGCCTCGGCATGGGCCTGACGGATCTCGGCCGGGCTGGGCTCATGCCAGGTGTTGGACCCCTCCAGGGCGCCGGCGCCGGCCAGGGCTTCGACCTTGGCTTCGATCTGGGCCACCAGGTCTTCGACGCCGCGCCTGCGGGTGGCCACCGTGGTGACGATCGGCGCGCCTATGGCCGCCGCCAGCCCTTCGATATCGATGCGCAGCCCCTGGCGCTCGGCGATGTCGTACATGTTCAGCGCCAGCACCATGGGCCGGCCCACCTGGCGCAGCTCCAGGATCAGCCGCAGCACCAGACGCAGATTGGTGGCGTCGGCCACACAGACCACCAGGTCGGGCGGGGTCTCGCCCTTCAGCTGGCCCAGCACCGCATCCCGGGTCACCGCCTCGTCGGGGCTGCGGGCGCGCAGGGAATAGGCGCCCGGCAGGTCCAGCACCGAGACCGTCCGGCCGCTGGCCGTGGTGATGGTCCCTTCCTTCCTCTCCACCGTCACCCCGGCATAGTTGGCCACCTTCTGGCGGCTGCCGGTCAGGGCGTTGAACAGGGCGGTCTTGCCGGAATTGGGATTGCCGACCAGGGCGATGCGGGCCGTGGCCGGGGCCATCAGGCCTCTCCCGTCAGACGGATGATAATTTCGGCCGCGTCCCTGCGGCGCAGGGCGACCCGCATGTCATCAAGCCGCACGGCGATGGGGTCGCCGCCAAGGGCGCCCTGATGGATCATCTCGATCTCGGCGCCCTCGACAAATCCCAGCTCCAGCAGGCGACGTTCCAGTTCTTCGGCCGCAAGCCCTCCTCGGCCCTGGGCGGCAGGCGCGCCGACGGCTGCAATGATCCCTCGGTCCCCCAGCCTCGCCTGGCTCAACGGCGCCTCCCGAAAGGCGGCGCCCAGGGTGGCCGACATCGGGTGGATTGAGAGTTCGTCCATGGCGGTGTCCGAGGTGCAAATGCTGATCAGAGGCGCAGGGTAAGGCCTGCAAACGATTATCAGTTACGAGTCTGTCCTGGGGGATGCAAGTCCCATGAACCAGGCTGCGGGGCGATCCTGCCACCGCATGCCGTTGACGCGCCGCGGCGTCTGGCTAGATTGCGGCTCCCGCAGGCCCCTGTGGTGGAACTGGTAGACGCGCCGCACTCAAAATGCGGTACCGCAAGGTGTGTCGGTTCGAGTCCGACCGGGGGCACCACCGGCCTGTTCGTGCAGGTTCGTGGTTGAGTGGAAAACGCCATAGAAATCAGTTATATTGGGGCGACTGAGGGCCGCTGCTGAGCGCCTGTGTTCGCCTTTGATCGGGCAGAACTGGGGGTATGAGTGGGGGTATCCCTCGGATGGGATGTTCGGAGATACCCCCAGATGGCCCTGTCAGACGCCGCGATCCGCGCCGCCAAGCCCGCCGCTAAGGCTTACAAGCTGTTCGACGGTGGTGGCCTTTTCCTGCTGGTGAACCCGTCTGGCGGCAAGCTTTGGCGGCTGAAGTACCGGCACCTAGGCAAAGAACAGGCGCTGGCGCTTGGCCGCTATCCCGACGTTGGGCTGAAAGACGCGCGCGAGCGCCGGGAAGAGGCGCGGAAGATGATCGCCGCCGGTCTCAACCCCTCGTTTGAAAAGAAGCGCGCGGCCATCGTCGCCTCAGTCGGCGCGGCCAACACCTTCAAGGCCATCGCAGATGAACTGATCGATAAGCGGTCGCGGGAAGGGCTGAAGGTCATCACCACTGACAAGGCCAAGTGGCTCCTGGCGCAGCTGGAGCCGGCCCTTGGATCGCGCCCTATCGCAGAGATCGAGCCGTATGAATTGCTGGCGGTGCTGAAGAAGGTGGAGCTATCCGGCCGACATGAGACCGCCAATCGCCTGCTGGCCTTCTCGGGCCGCGTCTTCCGCTATGCCGTGGCCACCACGCGCGCCAGCCGCAACATCGCCGCTGATCTCCAAGGCGCGCTGATCTCGCCGAAGGTGAAGCACCATGCCGCGATCCTCGACCCCGATGGCGTCGGCGGGCTTCTCCGCGCCATAGACGGCTTTGACGGCCTGCCCACCACAAAGTGGGCGTTGCAGCTGGCGCCCCATGTCTTCGTCCGCCCTGGTGAGCTTCGAATGGCGGAGTGGAGCGAGATCGATCTTCCCGGAGCGGTCTGGCGCATCCCGGGAAGCCGCATGAAGATGAACCGCGAGCATGCTGTGCCCCTCTCGGCTCAGTCTGTGGCGATCCTGAAGGCGGTCCAGGAGCTGACCGGCGGAGGCCGCTACGTCTTCCCCTCGGTGCGCACGCCTTTGCGCCCTATGTCGGAGAACACCCTGAACGCGGCCCTGCGCCGCATGGGCTATGGCGTTGATGAGATGACCGCGCATGGCTTCCGGTCGATGGCCAGCACGCTCCTGAATGAGTCTGGGAAGTGGAACCCAGACGCCATCGAGCGCGCCTTGGCCCATGGCGACAGCGACAGCGTCCGCGCCGCCTACCATCGGGGGGCGCACTGGGATGAGCGCGTAAAAATGGCCAAGTGGTGGAGCAACCATCTCGACCAGCTGCGGGAAGGTGGGAAGGTGCTGCCGTTCAAGCGGCAAGGCTAGGGCAACCATCTTGCTGAACCGTCGAGCTTCGTGCCCTTATGGGTTGTGGCAGACGTACGCGACCCAGAACTAGCCGCTGTTTGGGCGGAACCGGACGCGTGGATCAGCGCATCCGAGGCAATCAAGTTCGTTCGTGCTGAGACACTCTCCCTATCTGCCCACATTGTAATTGCTACCCGGGCTCACGCTGGTCTGCTGCGAGCGCGCGCCGACCTAATTGTCATCAATGAGAAGCAACGCCACATCGATGTGGAGGTACCGGCCAAATTCTGGTGGGCTGAAGGTGATGTGGCCCTGAAACAGAATTGGGAGGTCGGTGACTTTTCCACCTGGATCGACAGAAGGGTCCAATTCCAAATCTTTGGCGTCCGCTTCCTGCGTGAAGACCTTAAACGCTTAGTGCCGGCCCGGCCGGCTGACTTGGCTCAACAACCGCCTCAGGCTCAACGCCATACGGGCGGTAGGCCAATGTCTGAGTTATGGCCCGACTGGGTGGCGGAGTTAGTGTCTTACATCCACGATCACGGCATACCGCCGGGCTCTGGTTCTACCGGTGCAGACGACTTGATTTCTCGCGTGGATGATCGTCTTTCCGAAAAAGGCCTCGACGCCCCGTCTCGCTCCACAGTGCTCGTGACAGCTAAAGCCGTTCTTCGGCGCTTGCGCGACGGAAACTAGGGTCTTCTTCGTTTCTGTCAGTTTCTGACGGTTCCCGGCGGCGAAATCGGCCTCTGTCCTTCAGCGTACCTCCACGTTTGCTGGTGCTCGCCAGCGTCAGAGCGGAGGCCGAAAATGCAGCCCATCTTCCTTTCCATCAATGAGACCGCCAAGGCGCTAGGCCTTGGCCGCACCTCGATCTATGGCCTCTTGCGCAGCGGGCGGCTGGAGGCGGTCAAGCTGGGGCGCCGGACCCTGGTCAAGGTGGAGTCGATCCGCCGCCTCATTGAAACCGCCTGAGGGCCGCCAGCATGGCCCGCACGCGGCTGAACCCCCGGCTGACCAAGATCCACCTCGCATACACCCTTGCCGAGGTGGCGGAGCTTTACGACCTGCACGTCAATACGGTTCGCGGCTGGATCAAGCGTGATGGTCTGGAGCCCATCGACGGCGGCCGGCCCATCCTGCTCAAAGGCTCGGTGCTCCGCGCGTTCCTGGAGGGACGACGTAAGAAGGCCAAGCACCCCAGCCCGCCGGGGCACCTCTACTGTTTCGGCTGCCGTGCGCCCCGGAAGCCAGCCCTGGGCATGGTCGACTACCACCGTCGGTTCGGGCGCGCGGGCAACCTGAGCGCCCTTTGCGAGGTGTGCGGCACGACCATGCACCGGCAGGCCAGGGAGGACGCCCTAGGTCTCATCCTGCCTGAAGTGGAGGTTCGGATTGTGGAGGCGGCGCCACGCATAGCGGAGCCCGATCCTCCCCCTTCCAACTGTGACTTCAAGCAAGGTGCAGCGACATGACAAAAGCCAATCCGAAAAATGAGCGGACCAAGCGCAACTATCTCGTCTATCTCAGGGAGGCGAGGGGGCGCAGCACCGCTTCCATCGACACTGTCGCCAAGGCCATCAGCCGGTTCGAAGATGCGACCAGCGCCCGCGACTTTGCCGCCTTCCACCGGGAACAGGTGGTGGCCTTCAAGCGCCGCCTTTCGGATCAGTCCAATGCCCGGACAGGCGAACGCCTGAGCCGCGCCACCGTCGCCTCGACCCTTCGTACCCTGAAGGCCTTCTACATCTGGCTCGCCGACCAGCCCGGCTATCGCAGCAAGATCACCTACGCCGACGCCGACTATTTCAGCCCTTCGGAGAAAGACGCCAGGATCGCCCGCGCGGTCCGCGAAAAGGCCTTTCCGACCCTGGAGCAGATGCACCACGTCCTGGCCACCATGCCCGGCGACACCGAGATCGAGCGGCGGGATCGAGCGATTGTGGCGCTCCTCCTGCTGACGGGCGCGCGGGATGGCGCTCTTGCGTCCCTGCGCCTGAAGCATCTGGACCTTGCGGCTGGCGCCCTGCGTCAGGACGCCGAAGACGTGAAGACCAAGTTCGCCAAGACCTTCACCACGTATTTCTTCCCCGTCGGTGGTGATGCGGTCGAGATTATCGGCGAGTGGGTGACATACCTCCGCCGGGACCGCCTCTTTGGTGACAATGACCCGCTGTTTCCGCGCACCCTGATGAGGACCGGCCCGGATGGCGGCTTTGTCGCCGCCGGGATCGACCGCCAGCCCTGGACCACCGCCACGCCCATCCGCCAACTGTTCCGTAGGGCCTTTGAGCGGGCGGGCCTGCCCTACTTCAATCCGCATTCCATCCGCGACACCCTGGTGCAGCTTGGTGAGCGCGCCTGTCGCTCGCCGGAGGAGTTCAAGGCCTGGTCTCAGAACCTCGGCCACGAACAGGTGCTGACGACGTTCACCAGCTACGGCGCGGTTGGCGCTCACCGGCAGGCAGAGCTGATCCGAGGGCTGGCGCGGCCGGAAGCTAAGGAAACGATTGAAGAGCGTCTTGCACGACTGGAGCACGCCGCAGCGACCGTAGCGCGCGCTTCCGCGTGACAGACTGGCGCGCTGGACGTTCCCAAGGAAATGCCCTGAGCTGTCTGTTTCACCGCTCAACGCCAGTTTCTAAGATCGGCTCCAATGGGCAACGGTGGTGGACCTGGATGCTCAACGACCCCACGGTGAGTTTCAACCTGAACCATACGACCGATCTTGACGCACTCAGCCCGTAGTTGCGCTCGGCACAACAGGGCTATGGTGCTGCTCTGGTGGACTGGGGAAACGTGTGAGCGGGCTGAATTTTGACGATTTGAAACCCGGCGCACGCGTCAAGGGACTCGACGCGAATGGCGTTGCCGAGATCGTGCAGGCGTCGAAGTTCGGCGCCGATGCGCTCAATCTCGTCTATCGAGCGGATGGCCGGGTCGGAGAGCGTCTCGTCTTCCGGGGTGAAGAGTCGGGTTTCGAGCTTGTCGAAACAGGGCGAGCCTTCGCCTTTGACGCCGATGGCGCACTCCTGCGTCTGGCGTCGGAAGCCTACCGCATCCGTCTGGCTCACCTGTTCGACCCCTATCTCGCCGTCAGCGCGTCCCAGATCGAGGCCCTGCCCCACCAAATCACCGCCGTTTATGGCGAGATGCTCCCCCGCCAGCCCCTTCGCTTCCTGCTCGCTGACGACCCCGGCGCGGGCAAGACGATCATGGCGGGCCTCCTGATCAAGGAACTCATGATCCGAGGCGATCTGGAACGCTGCCTCATTGTCGCGCCCGGCAGTCTCGTCGAGCAGTGGCAGGACGAACTGTCGGAGAAGTTCGGCCTCAATTTCGATCTGCTCACCCGCGATCAGATCGAAGCGTCGGTCACGGGCAACCCGTTCATCGAAAAATCCAGACTGATCGTCCGGCTGGATATGGCCGCGCGTTCTGACGACCTCAAAGCCAAGTTCGAGGCCGCGCCGGACTGGGATTTGATCATCTGCGACGAGGCCCACCGAATGGCCGCGTCCTACTTCGGCGGCGAGGTCAAAGAGACGCGCCGCCACAAGCTGGGCAAGCTGCTCGGCACCCGGACCCGCAACCTGCTCCTGATGTCAGCCACACCGCACAACGGCAAGGAGGCCGACTTCCAGCTTTTCATGGGGCTGCTGGATGCGGATCGGTTCGAGGGGCGGTTCCGCGAGGGCGTCCATAAGGCCGATGTCTCGGACATGATGCGCCGCCTCACGAAGGAGGAACTCTACCGTTTCGACGGCACGAAGTTGTTTCCCGAGCGTCGCGCCTACACGGCCAGCTACGAACTTTCCCCGGAAGAGGCCGATCTCTATCAGGCCGTGACCACCTATGTGCGCGAAGAGATGAACCGGGCGGATAGGTCTGAGGACGGCTCCCGCCGGAACAGCGTCGGCTTCGCCCTGCAAATCCTTCAGCGCCGGTTGGCGTCCTCTCCAGCGGCGATCCACAGGTCGCTGGAGCGGCGCCGCAAGCGGATGGAGGATCGGCTCCGCGAAGAGCGCCTGATGCGAACTTCCGGTCAGTTGCGCTCGCAGGCGCCGGTGCTGCCGACCTACGATCCTGACGATTTGGAGGATGTGCCGGGCGACGAGGCCGAGGCCGCCGAGGAACAAATCCTCGACAACGCGACGGCCGCAACCAACCTGTTGGAGCTTGAGGCGGAGATCGAAACCCTTCGAGACCTCGAAGGACGCGCGCTTCGGCTCAAATTGTCCGGCCAAGACGCCAAGTGGCGCGAGCTAGAATCCATCCTCGACGACCCGATCATGCTCGATCAGGCCACCGGCCTGCGACGCAAGATCATCATCTTCACCGAACCCAAGGACACGCTCGAATATCTCGCGCACAAGATTACGGCGCGCGTGGGCGATCCCTCGGCCGTGGTGGTCATCCACGGCGGTGTTGCGCGGGAAGCTCGGCGAGCGGCCATCGCGGGCTTCAACAATGACCCCGTCGTCCGATTCCTGATCGCCAACGACGCCGCTGGCGAGGGCGTGAACCTTCAGCGCGGCGCCCACCTGATGGTCAACTACGACCTTCCTTGGAATCCAAACCGGCTGGAGCAGAGGTTTGGACGCATCCACCGGATCGGCCAAACGGAGGTCTGCCACCTTTGGAGCCTTTGCGCGATCAACACGCGCGAAGGCGAGGTCTACCGGCGCCTGCTGGAGAAGTTGGAGGAAGCCCGCGTCGCGCTGGGCGGTCGCGTCTACGACGTGCTGGGCGAACTCTTCGAGGGACAGGCCCTCCGCACCTTGCTCGTCGAAGCCATCCGATATGGCGACCGGCCCGACATCAAAGCCGAACTCTTTCGCAAGGTGGACGGCGCCGTTGATGTCGATGCTATCGAGAAGCTGGTCGCCGAACGGAAACTGACCTCCGAGGGGATCGACCCCAACACCGTCACCGCCATCCGTGAGGAAATGGAGCGCGCCCAAGCGCGCCGTCTCCAGCCCCACTTCATCGGTTCTTTCTTCAAAGAGGCGTTCACGCTGCTTGGCGGCAGGATCACGGAACGGGAACAGGGCCGCTACGAAATCACCCGCGTTCCGTCGATCTTGAAGGACCGGGATCGGCTGATCGGGCGTAGCGATCCGGTGCTGGATCGCTACGCCCGCGTCACCTTCGACAAGACGCTGGTCAAAGGCCAGCCGCAGGCCGCCCTTCTAAGCCCCGGTCATCCCCTGTTGGACTCCGCCGTCGATGTCATCCTCGAACGGTTCCAACCGCTGCTTTCGCAGGGCGCGATCTTGGTGGACGAGGCTGACACCGCGACGGAACCGCGCCTGCTGATCTATCTGGAACACGCAGTTCGGGACGGCCGGACGAGCAAGTCGGGTGAGCCCCGAGTGATTTCCCAGCGGCTCCAGTTCTTACTGTTACGGCAGGACGGAACGGCCGTTGACGCCGGTTCTGCGCCCTACCTCGACTATCGCCCCATGACAGCCGACGAGCGCGCGCGGATCGGCAACGTCGTCGGCGCACCTTGGCTCGCTGAGGGCGTTGAGCGGGGGGCGCTGGCCTTTGCCATCTCCGCCTTGGTTCCGCAGCACTTGGCGGAGGTGAAGACCCGCAGGCAAGCGGAGATCGACAAGGTCGAGCGGGAGGTCCGCGCCCGCCTTACCCGCGAAATCAACTACTGGGACTCGCGGGCCGCGCGGCTGAGAGAGGAAGAGCGCGCAGGTAAGGAGCAGCGCATCAACGCCTCCAACGCGGAGGCCACCGCCCAACGGTTGGTTGAGCGCCTACACCGCCGCCAAGCCGATTTAGAACGGGAGCGCCAGATTACGGCCCTGCCGCCCGTCTTGAAGGGCGCCGTGCTTGTCGTGCCGGGCGGACTGGTTGAGCCGCTTGATGCCTCCCCGCCAGACGGCGTTCCTCCCGGCTTCTCGGAAGACCCTGTTGCTCGCGCCGAGATCGAACGTGTGGCGATGCAGGCGGTCATGGATCACGAGCGGAGCTTGGGCCATGCGCCGCGCGACGTGTCGGCAGAAAAAAAGGGCTGGGACATCGAAAGCAGCGATTGCCACACCGGCAGCCTGCGTTTCGTCGAGGTCAAAGGGCGTCACGCCGATGGCCGGGATGTGATCGTCACAAAGAACGAAATCCTCGCCTCGTTGAACGCCCCAGACGCCTTCCACCTAGCCCTCGTGCAGGTAGATGGTGGCTTCGCCCGGCCGCCGGTCTATGTGCAGCGGTTCTTCCGCCGCGAGCTTGGGTTTGCCGAGACCGCCGTCGTCTTCAACATCCGCGACTTGCTTTCGCTCGCCGGGGAAGCGGCCTAATTTCCGCGCCCGGCCAATGCCGCACCGATTTCGATTCCGAGGTAACTCAGTGAGCCTGCCCGTCCGCAAGAAGCTGATCGAAGTCTCGATCCCATTGGAGGCGATCAACGCCGCTTCCGCGCGTGAGAAGTCCATTCGTCATGGTCACCCCTCAACGCTTCATCTCTGGTGGGCGCGGCGACCGCTGGCGGCTTGTCGGGCGATCCTGTTCGCACAACTGGTTGATGATCCGTCGTCGTGGCCGGATCGTTTTCCAACTGAAGAAGCGCAGGACGTTGAGCGGAGGCGATTGCACAAGGTCATCGAGCGTCTGGTTCCGTGGGAAGCCTCAAGCGACGAAGCGATCTTAAATGAAGCCCGATGGGAAATTGCCCGTTCCTTTGCGTGGGGTCGCGGCGATCCACCCCCGGCCAAAGGGGACGGGAGAGCAATCCTTGAATACCTTCGAACCAAGGTTCCTCCAGTCTACGATCCATTTTCTGGAGGTGGTTCGATCCCCTTAGAGGCACAGCGGCTTGGGTTGCGAGCATACGGGTCAGATATAAACCCAGTTGCCGTGCTGATTGGGAAGGCGATGATTGAAATCCCACCCAAATTCTCTCACTGGGCACCAGTTAACCCGCAATCTCAGGCGGAATTGAAGCGCGGCGGTATCTGGAACGGAATAGGTGGGGCGGCGCTTGCTGAAGATGTGCAGTATTACGGCAAGTGGATGCATGAAGAGGCTGAAAGGCGAATAGGCACAATCTATCCGAAAGGAAGATTGCCCAACGGTGCCGAAGCCCCTGTAATTGCGTGGCTCTGGGCTCGCACGGTTAAATCACCCGATCCGGCGGCAAAGGGCGCAATCGTTCCGCTCGTATCTAATTTCATTTTGTCGGCCAAAGAGGGACACAAGGCTTGGGTTGATCTTACTATTGATCAAAACGCCCAAGATGGCTGGAGATTTGAAGTTAAAACTGGCAGCCCTTCACCAGAGGACGAGTTACGCCTTAGAATGGGCACCAAGGGTGAGGGGCGTGGATCGGATTTTATTTGCGCCCTGACCGGCTCAACGATTCCCGGAGACTACATAAAATCGGAGGGGCTGGCGGGCCGCATGGGCGCCAGAATGATGGCAGTTGTTGCGGAAGGCGCTCGTTCCAGAATTTACTTAACTCCCACGCAAGAACAAGAAGATGCTGCCGATTCCATATCCAACTCCGAGCTAATCGGAGATTTGAGATTAAGCAATTTGTCTCAGCCGGTGCCAGAACGATTGACCGGAGGAACATGCTTTGCTTATGGGCTAACAACGTTTGATAAGCTCTTTACGTCCAGACAACTTGGAACAATGAGCGCCTTCTCTGATCTCATCGGCGAGGCGCGACAATTGGTGCTTTCAGACGCCAAAAGCACCGGAAATGCAGACGATGAAGTTCCACTCCACGAGGGCGGCGCGGGCGCAACAGCCTACGCCGACGCAGTGGCAACCTATCTGGCGTTCGCCGTGGACAAGGTGGCTGAAGGTAGCAACTCGCTTTGCACTTGGAGCCCATTGCCGACCAAACTTCACGTCGTCAGCGTTTTTGGCAGGCAAGCCTTGCCAATGGCTTGGGACTTCGCAGAAGCCAATCCCCTTGGATCGTCCTCTGGAAACATGAAGAGAATGGCGGAGTTGATTAGTCGAGTCATAAAATTCAATTTCTCGACCTCCTCCCTGCCCGGCTTTGAGAGCGTAAAGAACGCCTCAAATAACAACTTCCCTGAAGAAATTGTTATTTCTACAGACCCACCTTACTACGACAATATTGCGTATAGCGATCTGTCGGACTTCTTTTACGTCTGGCTTAAGCG
This sequence comes from uncultured Caulobacteraceae bacterium, assembly GCA_947085575.1. Taxonomy (GTDB): domain Bacteria; phylum Pseudomonadota; class Alphaproteobacteria; order Caulobacterales; family Caulobacteraceae; genus Phenylobacterium. Next base: position 10,651 of record CAMTXB010000018.1, on the reverse strand, counting down.
TTCTCTATCAGATGTTTGGCCCTTGTTATTTCGAAGGCTCAACACCCCAAAAACCGAAGAGCTTGTTGCCTCAGCCTACAGGCACGGCGGGCGAGACAGCGCCGAGGCGTTCTTCATGAACGGCATGAGCCATGCCCTGACTGCAATGCAAGCCGCCGCGACAAAAGAAGAGCCCCTTACTATCTATTATGCTTTCAAGCAGTCCGAAGTTGCGGAGGATGGGGTAACCTCCGCTGGCTGGGCGTCGTTTCTTCAGGCTGTCGTTGATTCTTGTCTTGTTGTGGACGGCACATGGCCGGTTCGCACAGAGAGGGCCGGTGGGTTCCGCAACAAGGGCGCAAACGCGCTAGCGTCGTCAATTGTCTTGGTTTGCCGAAAACGGCCTGCAACGGCCCCGATCACTACGAGGTCAGACTTCATTCGCGCGTTAAAGCGCCAACTCCCAGATGCCATCGACGCCATAAGGAAAGCCGGGGTTGGTCCTGTTGACATGCAGCAATCGGTCATCGGGCCGGGCATGGGCGTCTTCTCCAGCCACAGCAAGGTTCTTGAGGACGACGACACAAACATGTCCGTAAAAACGGCTCTGTCTCTGATAAATCGGGTTTGGGGTGAGATAGAGAACGAGCTAGACGCGAATTTCGATCCCGAGACTCAGGTCGCCTTAGCGTGGTATTCTGACTACGGCTTCGAAGTTCGCCCGTCTGGCGACCTCATTACACTCGCCAATGCAAAAAATACACCGAGTAGCGCATTGTTTGCATCGGGCGTGTTTGTGGACGGAAAGAGCAAGGCTTGGCTGACTAAGCGAGACGAATTGCCGACTGACTGGACCCCTGCCGGGGACAAACACCTTACCATCTGGGAATGCGTCCAGCACACAGCCCGCGTTCTGAATGCGCCAGATGGAGGTGCTGCGGCGGGCGCGCGGCTTGTCGGGCAGATGGGCTCAAAAGCAGAAGACGCACGGGCGCTCGCCTATCGACTGTTCGAGATTGCCACCCAAAAAGGGTGGCCTAACGAGGCGCTGGTTTACAACGAACTTGCACAGGAATGGACTCACCTTGAAGACCTCGTGGTCGAGGACGCAGCCGAACGTAAACCCGGCGCTCAAGGCGCCTTCGAGTTTGCGTAGGGGCACCCATGTCCGCCGATAAAGAAGCTCTGAACCGGGTTCAGAACGGGCTCTACCACCTCGGCAAGGGCCTTACCGATTTCGTCGAGACGCGGATGAAGGCTCGGCACGGCGCCAACTGGGCGCACTATGCAAGCCGCGCTCAGGGCAGTTCGCCGAACGCCCCGCTCGATCAATATGCACTTTTGAAAACGTTGATCGACCAGTGGCGCGACGTGTTCGACCAGGTGTTTCCGAGGAACGAGAAGCACCGTGTTCGGAACTTCGTATCCATGGCGCTGGAGGCCCGCAACGCCACCGCGCATCTCGCATTCCCAATGCAAGATGACGAGGCGCTTCGCTATCTCGATGCGATCCACCAACTGCTAAAGGCGGTCAAAGCTCCGGCTTCAGAACTCGCCGAGGTGAAGGCGCTTTATGACGCGCAGCGGATGGTTGGGCTAACCACTACGTCGGCCACGCCCGACGCCACGACGGCAAACTCCCAAACGAGTTCATTGGAACTCTCCCCGGAGCCCGCGCCTGACGGGCAGTCCGGCAAGGCGCTTCGCCCATGGATTGAGGTGGCCCTTCCTCACCCCGACGTGCTGGCCAATCGGTTTAAGGAAGCTGAATTCGCGGCGGACCTGTTCGCCGTCGATGCCGGGCACGCGACGGAAGACTACGCGACGCCCGAAAACTTCTACCGGATCACCTTTTTGACCGAGGGCCTCCGCCGCATTCTGAAGACCAGCCTGCAAAGGTTGGCGTCAAAGGGCGGCGATCCAGTGATCGGGCTTCAGACCGCCTTTGGCGGCGGCAAGACCCACACCATGCTGGCAGTCTATCACCTTGCGCGAGCGCAGGATTTGAAGGTGCTCGATGGCGTCGAGGCTCTCGCAGACGAGGCCGGGGTCACATCGTGGACGCCGCCGAAGGTGGCTGTATTTGTAGGCACGTCGAAAGGCACAGACACACCGCTGATCCTTCACGATGGCCCGAAGGTCCACACGCTCTGGGGCTATATCGCCTACCGGATCGCGGGGCAGGCTGGCTTGGACCTTGTCGCGGAAGCCGAGGCCGCGCGAACCAACCCGGCATCTGAACTGCTCGTCGAACTGTTCAAGCTGTCCGGCCCCTGCGTGATCCTGCTGGACGAGCTTGTCGCCTATGCGCGCCAGCTTCCCGATGACCGTTTCGAGGCGTTCCTGTCGTTCATCCAGTCGCTTACCGAAGCGGCGAAGATGTGTCCCGGCGTCCTGATCATCGGCTCACTACCGGAGAGCAAGGCCGAGGCAGGCGGCGAAAAGGGAGAGGCCGCGCTCCTTCGTCTGGAAAAGGTGTTCGGCCGCATTCAGTCGGCGTGGCTTCCGGCGTCTGGCGATGAGACCTACGAGATCATCCGCCGCCGGTTGTTTCAGGCGCTCGACAGCGAGGGCGAGAGGGCGCGCGACGCCGCCGTCAAAGCCTTCCACGACATGTATCGGCAGAACCCCGCCGAGTTCCCGCCTGAAGCCAAGGAAGCCCGCTATCTGGAGCTTCTCCGCCTCTCCTACCCGATCCACCCAGAGCTTTTTGATCGGCTGTCAAAGGATTGGGCGAGCCTGCCGAAGTTCCAGCGCACGCGCGGCGTGCTCCGGTTCATGGCGAACGTCGTGGGCGTGCTTTGGCAGATGCGCGTTGGCGATCCGATGATCATGCCTGCTCGGATTCCGCTCTCCCATGAGCGTGTTCGCGCCAGCGTGCTCTATCCGTTGGATACCGCCTTCAGCGCGGTCGTGGACCGGGAGGTCGATGGCGACGGTTCCCTGCCGTCCCGCATGGAAGCTAACCCCTCACGCAGGATGTCGCAGGCCCGAGCCGCGACCCGCGCTGCGCGAGCCGTATTCATGTGCTCGGCGCCGCTGGTAGGCCAGCCCAACGCAGGGGTGAACGGACTGGGACTACGTCTGGCCTGCGCCGAGCCCGGCGACCAGTTGGCGATCTTCGGCGAGGCCCTGCGCGAACTGCATGAGCGCGCCACCTACCTCTACGAGGAAGGCGGCCGGTATTGGTTTTCGACCCAGCCCACGCTGAACCGCCTCGCAGAAGATCGCGCCACCGCCTTCCCCGATCACGAAGTCGATGAGGCGCTCACGGCCGTTCTTAGGGAAGACGGTCGGGCGACTGGTGGCTTTCATCGTGTGTTCGCGGTTCCGGACGATCCCATCAGCCTCGACGAGGCCCAAGCTCTGTCGCTCGTGATCTTGGCGCCGTCGGCCTTCCACATTGGCAAAGCGGCGGCCAGTTCGCCCGCGACGGCGGCCGTCACAGAGGGGCTTACCCGGTGTCGAGCGGCTCAGCGTCGGTATCGCAACACGCTCATCTTCGTGACGGCTGATGAGGCGCTTCTAACGACCGCGCGCGACGCAATGCGCCGGTCTATGGCATGGGCCGACATCGTGTCCGACACGCGCCTGCAAGACTCGTTGACGCGCGCCCAGACGGAAGATGCCAAGGAAAAAGCCAAGACCAGCCGCGACGGCGCTGCCAAGGCCGTCAGGCTGGCGTGGAGCCACATCTTCCTTGCGACAAAGAGTGACGCCACGCCCGCAGGCCAGCCCTTCGAACTCGATCACGTCATGATCTCGACCAAGGATCGCGGAGCGATTCCGACCGCTGTTTACGACAAGGTCGGCCCGCGCGGGGACGGGTTGGCGAAGGAAAAGCTCGGCCCTGACAACTTCTGGGCGTTGATCAGCAAGCTCTGGCCGGACGATGCCCCCCACCTTGCGATTTCCGAGATCGCCGACTGGTTCGCCTCATATCCCTATCTTCCGAAAGTCCGCGACCGGGTAGTTGTCGAGACCGCCATTCAAGACGGAGCGGCCAAGCTGGATGCGAAGTTCGGCTATGCCGACGCCGTTGATGCATCCGGTCACTACACCGGGCTGCATTGGGCGCAGGGGATACCCGCCATCCTGCCCTCATCGGCGGTCTTGGTCCGCCCCGAAGTCGTCCATCAGCAGCGTGATTCCATCCCCGGTAACGCTCCCACGACGACGACGCCCACCACGCATCCCACTGGCGGCGGCACAACTCCCCCACCCGACACGCCAACGTCAGCGGGCAAACCCACGCGGTTCTATGGCTCAGTGGAGATCGACGCCGAGCGACCGATGAAGGCGTTCCAAGCCATCTTCGACGCTGTTGTTTCGGAATTGCAGCGAAGCTCAAAGACCAAGGTCACGCTCACTCTGGAGATCGAGGCAAACGCGGCCGACGGCTTTGATGAAGGCGATGTGGGCGTCGTCCGTGACAACGCCCGGCAACTCAAGTTCAACCCTGGCTCGACGGGATTTGAGTAGGCGGGAAGACCATCATTAATGGCGACGCGGCCGGTATGGGGGTACTTTTGGGGGTCTTCAATGCTGATGGACAGTTATTTAGTGTTTTAAAACAATAATATAGACCTTATTTGTGGTGCCGACCGGGGCACCATCGGGCATTCCACGGCGCGATGCGGTTGGCGGGGCCATGGCGCGGAATCGCATATAGGGTGGCGCCAGTTGAAGTTGCTGGCCGGGTGAACCTTGAACGCCGTCGAGATCGAAGAGGCCGTCTCCAGGCTCGCCGAGGCGCCATATGACGCCGAGACCTTTCCGTTTGGGTTCCTGGAGGCCTTCGGGAACAGGGAGACGACGCTGCGCAAGCTCCGCAGGGGCGCGTCGAACAAGTCCGATCTGGGCGGCGTCCTCCAGGTCAATAACATCCATATCGCCGTCTGCCCGCCGGGGCAGGTGACGCAGACCCTGGGCGCCCTGCGCAACAGCCCGGCCACGGTCCGGTGGAAGGCCAAGTTCATCCTGGCCACGGACGGGGCGACGCTGGAGGCCGAGGACCTGGCCAGCGGCGAGACGGTGGCCTGTACCTATGGCGACTTCCCCAATCATTTCGGCTTCTTCCTGCCCCTGGCCGGCATCACCACCGTCAAGCAGATCCGCGAAAGCGCCTTTGACATCCGCGCCACCAGCCGGCTGAACCGGCTCTATGTGGAACTCCTGAAGGACAATCCCGACTGGGGAACCGCCCAGCGCCGCCACGACATGAACCACTTCATGGCCCGCCTGATCTTCTGTTTCTTCGCCGAGGACACCGAGATCTTCCATGGCGAGCGGGCCTTCACCTCGGCGGTGGAGACCATGAGCGCCAGGGATTCCGCCAACACCCATGAGGTGATCAGCCAGCTGTTTCGCGCCATGAACACCAGGACGGCGGAGCGGGCCGCTGCGGGCGTTCCGCGCTGGGCCGATGGCTTTCCCTATGTGAATGGGGGCCTGTTTTCCGGCGGCGCCGAGGTCCCCCGCTTCAGCCGCATCGCCCGGTCCTACCTGCTGCACATCGGCAGCCTGGACTGGAAGAAGATCAATCCCGACATCTTCGGCTCGATGATCCAGGCCGTGGCCGACGAGGACGAGCGCGGCGCGCTCGGCATGCACTATACCAGCGTGCCCAATATCCTGAAGGTGCTGAACCCGCTGTTCCTCGACGACCTGCGGGAGAAGCTGGATCAGGCCGGCGACAACGCGCGCACCCTGCTCAAATTGCGCAGGCGCATGGCCAGGATCCGGGTGTTCGATCCGGCCTGCGGCTCGGGCAATTTCCTGGTCATCGCCTATAAGCAGATGCGGGAGATTGAAGCCGAGATCAATCGTCGCCGGGGCAAGCCCGACCTGCGCACAGAGATCCCCCTGACCAATTTTCGCGGGATCGAGCTGCGCGACTTCCCCGCTGAGATCGCCCGCCTGGCCCTGATCATCGCCGAATATCAGTGCGACGTGACCTATCGCGGCCAGAAGGAGGCCCTGCGCGACTTTCTGCCCCTCGACGCGAAGAACTGGATCACCTGCGGCAACGCCCTGCGGCTCGACTGGCTCAGCATCTGCCCGCCCACGGGCACGGGGGTGAAGATACATGGCGATGATCTGTTCAACACCCCGCTCAATCAGACAGAGTTGGACTTCGAGAATGAGGGGGGCGAGACGTATATCTGTGGCAATCCGCCGTATAAGGGAAGCAAGTGGCAGTCGTTAGAGCAAAAAGAGGATCTGTCAAAATCATGGGCCAAACATCCTCACCTTGCAAAGACAACAGACTATGTATCAGGATGGATTGCTATTTATCTTGATTATGTGAACCGCGTCCCGGACGCTGTTGCTTCTTTCGTGACTACAAATAGTATCTGTCAAGGCCAGCAGGCCTCCGAAATTTGGCCTGTCGCTTTCAAGCGTGGCATTGAAATAAGATTCGCACATACGCCATTCAAATGGAGTAACTTAGCCAGTCATAATGCTGGCGTGACCGTTATTATCGTTGGACTTGGCAGCAATTCTGCAAATCCGAAGCTTATATTTGATGACGCGAGCTTGGTGCGAGAATGCGATATAATAGGTCCGTATCTCGTGCCCAATCGGGCCGATGTTGTGAAAAAAACAAACAGTCCTATTGGGCCGCAATCCATAATGCTGTTCGGGAACATGCCGCGCGACGGAGGGCACCTCTTTCTTAGCGCAAATGAAGCGATTGAAATTCGACAGCACCCAGAATTACATCACTACGTCAGGCGATTTGTTGGGTCGGAAGAGTTGATCAGTGGTAAGCTAAGGTATTGCTTGTGGGTCGAAGACCGGGATGCGGAGGTTGCAAAAAAAAACGACTTCGTCGCAAACCGGTTTTCGCTTGTAACGAAAAGCAGACGGCAGTCTCCGGCGGCATCGACGCGTGACTTTGCGAACCGACCCCATCGCTTTGTGCAGATAGGCGGCGTTGCAAAGCAGCATGCTATTTTTGTCTCTGGCGTCAGCTCCGAAAATCGGGAGTACCTGCCGTGTGACTATGTGCCAGCTGAGTATATTGCGTCCAACAAATGCTTTGCCCTTTATGACGCACCGCTCTGGAACATGTCCGTCATCGCTTCGCGGCTCCATCTGGTCTGGATAGGCACCGTCTGTGTCCGGATGCGAACGGATTTTTCCTACTCAAACACCCTCGGGTGGAACACATTCCCAATCCTACCTCTGACTGAGAAAAACAAGGCTGACTTGACCCGCTGCGCGGAGGATATCTTGCTTGCGCGAGAGGCGCATTTCCCGTCGACAATCGCCGATCTCTACGATTCTGACGCCATGCCCGACGACCTCCGCAAAGCCCATGATCGCAACGATGAGGTGCTGGAGCGCATCTATATCGGCCGTCGGTTCAGGAACGACACCGAGCGGCTCGAAAAGCTGTTCGAACTCTATACCAAGATGACGAGACAGGGGAGAGCGGCATGAACGACGACGCCTTCTTCAGGGCAAGGTCGCGCGTCAGGGAAGCGCGGGAGGCTATGCGGCAGGCCGCCCCCGAAGTGGATGACGGACCTGAGGTCTCCATGGTCTATGACCTGCTGGAGGACCTTGCCCATGATCTGGCCCGGCGCTCCGTTGGGCAGGAGGACGCCGCATTCCACTTCGTCGTCCGGCGCATGGGCGAGCTTGTGGCAAAGCACGCAGACGAGGCATACGAGCCCTATGGGCACAAGCCGCCGTTCAGAATGGGGGCCCCTGCCGTCCCCGCTTGGAAGTGGCCCGTGATAGCGACGGCTGATCCAACGGGCGGACGTTTCGGTCCGGGATTCATGCCGTTCTCGGCGTTGAAGATGTTCGGATACACAGTGGGCAAGACGGAGGGGTGGCCGCAGGACCGGCGGGAGGCCTTCCTCTCGGATTTCATGCGGATGGCCTTGCCGCCGATCGTCGCTGTAACCTTCGGCAACGAGTACGGAGCGCCGATGACGACGACGCGTTTGCGCAAGGTCGCCAACCTGATCGCCACGAACGCCTCGAATTTCTATCGCAACGATCCGCGACGCTACCAGGCCGCTATTGCAGACTGGGAGTCCGACCTCGCTTATCTGAAGCGCGTGTTCTACCTGGGCGCAGGGCTCGCCTTTCAGCCATGGCCCGCCTCCACCGTCTGAGGGCCTAAGCCGTGATCGCCAACCCCGTCCCCTCCGTTTCGGTCCGCTACGCCGCCAATGGCAGCTCGACCAAGGCCAACGAGTTCGGCATGCGGCCGATGCAGGAGCGCGCCTTTGAGAAGCGGGGCGAGCAGTATCTGCCGATCTCATCGCTGCCGGGTTTGCGCCCTTTGCGCCGGAGACCGCCGCGCTCAAAGCCGGGCGCTTGATGCTGCAGGAGATTGAGCAATCCGCCCGGCGCGGTGAGAGCTTTGCGCTTGAGACCACGCTGTCGGGCCATGGCTATCTGCGCCATATCGCGGGGTGGCGGGCGCAGGGTTACCGTGTCAGCCTGTTCTTCTTGATGTTGCCCAATGTGGAAACCGCCATCGCGCGCGTGGCGGCGCGGGTGCGCCAGGGTGGCCACGACATCCCGGAACCTGTCATCCGCCGCCGCTTCGCCATGGGCTGGACCCATTTTCAGAAGCACTACAGGCAGGCGGTGGACGATTGGGCATTGTACGACAATGCGGGGGCTGAACCCGTAATGCTGGAATGGGGAGAGAACGCATGACGCGTCAGGACCTGTCGAGCGCGAAAAACCCTGACCTGCGTGCTTCGCTGGCAGCCATGCGCCGAGCGGCGGCAATGGCGCGCATCACCGCGATCCAGACCAACACGGAGATCGTTATCGTGAAGGACGGGAACCCCGTGCGCGTCACGGCGGAGGAATTGCGCAAAGAGCAGCCGACGTGAGCGATCAAATCAATTCCGTCCCCTCCGTCTCGGTCCGCTACGCCGCCAATGGCAGCTCGACCACGGCCAACGAATTCGGCATGCGGCCGATGCAGGAACGCGCCTTCGAGAAGCGGGGCGAGCCTTATCTGCTGATCAAGTCGCCGCCGGCCTCGGGCAAGAGCCGGGCCCTGATGTTCATCGCGCTCGACAAGCTGGCCAACCAGGGGATCAGGCAGGCCATCATCGTCGTGCCGGAGAAGTCCATCGGCGCCAGCTTTCACAATGAGCCGCTGACCCGGCATGGCTTCTGGGCCGACTGGCATGTGGAGCCGAGGTGGAACCTCTGTGATGCGCCGGGCAATGACAATGGCGGCAAGGTCAATTCGCTCGGCGCCTTTCTGGAGAGCGACGACAAGGTGCTGGTCTGCACCCATGCGACGTTCCGCTTCGCGGTCGACAGGTTCGGGGTCGAGGCCTTTGATGACCGGCTGATCGCGGTGGACGAGTTCCACCATGTCTCGGCCAATCCCGACAACAGGCTCGGCCTGCATCTGGGCGAGTTCATCAGGCGCGACCGTGTCCATATCGTCGCCATGACTGGGTCTTACTTCCGGGGGGACGCCGAGGCGGTGTTGTCGCCGCAGGACGAGGGCCGGTTCGAGAGCGTCACCTACACCTACTATGAGCAGCTCAATGGCTATGAGCATCTGAAACAGCTCGACATCGGCTATTTCTTCTATTCCGGCGCCTATGCCGACGACATCCTCAAGGTGCTGAACCCGGCCGAGAAGACGATCATCCACATCCCCAACGTCAATTCGCGCGAGAGCACCAAGGACAAGATCAAGGAGGTGGAGCACATCATCGAGGAACTGGGCGACTGGCAGGGGACCGATCCGGCCACGGGCTTTCAGCTGGTCAGGACGCCTGAGGGTCGGGTGGTGCGCATCGCCGATCTGGTGGACGATGATCCGGCCAAGCGCGACCGGGTATCGGCCGCCCTGAAGGACCCCGCCCAGAAGCAGAACCGCGATCATGTGGACATCATCATCGCGCTGGGCATGGCCAAGGAGGGCTTTGACTGGATCTGGTGCGAGCACGCCCTGACCGTCGGCTATCGCTCCAGCCTGACCGAGATCGTGCAGATCATTGGCCGCGCCACCCGCGATGCGCCGGGCAAGACCCGCGCGCGGTTCTCCAACCTGATCGCCGAACCGGCTGCGGCCGACGACATCGTCACTGAGGCGGTCAACGACACGCTGAAGGCCATCGCGGCCAGCCTGCTGATGGAGCAGGTGCTGGCGCCGCGCCTTGAGTTCAGGCCGAAGAACCCGCAGAACGAGGCGACGCCGGGCTTCGACTATGGCGAGGGGGGGCTTTGATCCGGACAAGTGCAATGTCGGCTTCAACGAGGAGTCGGGCAGGTTCCAGATCGAGATCAAGGGGCTGGCGACGCCCAGGAGCGAGGAGGCGGCGCGCATCTGCCAGGAGGACCTGAACGAGGTGATCGCCGCCTTCGTGCAGGACAGGACCACCATCGAGCGCGGCCTGTTCGATGAGGAACTGGTGCCCGAGGAACTGACCCAGGTGCGCATGGGCAAGATCGTCAGGGACAGGTTCCCGCAGCTGGACGCCGAGGATCAGGAGGCCGTGCGCCAGCATGCGGTGGCCGCGCTGAACCTGACCTGACCCCCGTTTCTCATCCAGCCATAACGAGAGTCCTGGGTTGATCTGATCCTCCGCCGTTCTGGGTGGCAAGAGGCCGGGGCGCGCAGCCCCCAAGTTGCGCAGCGCCCCGGCCGGCCTCTCCGGAGAGGGCG
>CAMTXB010000017.1:0-45940 GCA_947085575.1 uncultured Caulobacteraceae bacterium | reverse complement strand
GTTGGACACCCCGCCCGACACGCGCGCAAAGGGCAGACTCTCCTTGATCGCCTTGGTCGCCTCGATGAAGTCGACGGCGTAGTTGTCGTGCTCTTCGATGCCCGTGGCCACGGCGAAGATGTTGGGGTCGAAGATGATGTCCTCGGGCGGAAAGCCGACATCATCCTCCAGCTTGCGATAGGCCCGGGTGCAGATCTCGATCTTGCGCCTTGCGGTGTCGGCCTGGCCCTGCTCGTCGAAGGCCATGACCACCACGGCGGCGCCATAGCGCAGGCAGGCCCTGGCCTGCTCGACAAACCTCTCCTCGCCTTCCTTGAGGCTGATGGAGTTGACGATGGACTTGCCCTGCACGCAGCGCAGGCCGGCCTCGATCACCTCCCACTTGGAGCTATCGATCATCACCGGCGCCCGGGCGATGTCGGGCTCGGCGGCCATGAGATTGAGGAAGGTGACCATGGCCTTCCGGGAGTCCAGCAGGCCCTCGTCCATGTTCACATCAATGACCGAAGCGCCGGCCTCCACCTGCTGGCGGGCCACCGACAGGGCCTCATTGAAGTCGCCCTCGATGATCAGTTTCTTGAACCTGGCCGACCCGGTGACGTTGGTCCGTTCGCCGATGTTGATGAAGGTGGGACGCATGGGGCGGAGCCGTTCACAGTTGGAGGGTTTGGCTGGCGGCCCTGGTGAGGCCGTCGGGACCGAAGGGATTGATGATCTGGACTCCGCCGATGCTCTGTCCGGCCTGCATGTCTTCCGACAGCAAGGCCTGGACTCCGGCGCGGCCGCAGGCGGCCAGGAGAAGACCATCCCAATAGCCGAACCGACCTGCCCCTGCATAGGCCAGGGCCAGATCGACGCAGGCGGCGTCATAGGCGAAGGAGGGAAAGCTCACGAACAGATTGCGGGCCTGCTGAGCAGCAAGAGGTGTCGGCATCTTCAGCCGCCGCTGGAGCGCGTTCTGAACCTCTCCAACCACCTGCAAGGCGATCGGCTGCGCTTGCTTCGCCAAGGCGGCGATCACCGCCCGAGCGATCGCCTGCTTCGAGGCGTCACGATCATCGAGGGCATAGACAAAAATGTTAGTGTCGGCTGAGACGATCATCTCTCATAGAGATCTTCGCGGGGCCCATAGGGGTCCTCTGAGCGCCAGCCCTGCCCTTGCATCGACAGGAAGGACTCCAGGGCGGCGACGCGTTCGGCCCGCGAGGCGCCAGCCGGCGGCCGGATGGGCAGAGGCATTGGCCGGCCAGTCTCAACCTCGGCGGCGAGCTCCAATGACACCACCTCGCCGCGGCGCTCGGCGTACAGCTCACGCCAGAAGGCCTGTGTACGGCCCAGAGGCCGCAGGCCACGTGTGGGGCGGCCATCGCGCCCGTCATCCATCTTGCACCAGGCGCCTGGTACGCCATCGACCGCAAGGTTGATCACCTCGCCGGCGCGAAGCGCCAACACCCGCTCCGCCAGATCGGGATCGCCCTGAATGTGTTTCGCCCAGATCACGAAGTCGGAAACGGTGGTCAAGGCCATGTGACTAACCCCTCTGCTAGGCCGCATATTGTGAGGTCGTGTGGGGCTGTCAACCAATACCCCCCACTACCCCTAACTACCCCCAGATGCCCCGTGCGGTCAGGCCAGCTCGAAGGGCTCCAGGCCGGCCAGGCGCAGGGCCGGGGGACGCTCCGGGGGCTGGCGCGGGGTCATGCCACGGACCTCGTCGGCCACATGGCGGATGTGGTCGGGGGTCGTGCCGCAGCAGCCGCCGAGGATGTTGACCAGACCGCTCTTGGCCCATTCGTGCAGCTGATGACCCGTCTGCTGGGGGCTTTCGTCATACTCGCCCATGGCGTTGGGCAGGCCGGCATTGGGATAGGCTGAGACAAGGGTGTCGGCGATCCGGGCCAGTTCGGCGATGTGGGGCCGCATCAGGTCGGCGCCCAGCGCGCAGTTCAGGCCGATGGCGAAGGGCTTGGCGTGGCGCACCGAGTTCCAGAACGCCTCCACCGTCTGGCCCGACAGGGTGCGGCCCGAGCGGTCGGTGATGGTGCCGGAGATCCAGATCGGCAGGGGCTCATAGCCCTCATCTTCCAGATCGAGGATCGCCTTGATGGCGGCCTTGCAGTTGAGCGTATCGGTAATGGTCTCGATCAGGAACAGGTCCACGCCACCGTCGTGCAGGGCGATCATCTGCTGGCGATAGGCGCCGTAGACCTGATCGAAGGTGACGGTCCGGGCGCCGGGATCGTTCACGTCCGAGGACATGGACAGCATGCGGTTCAACGGCCCTACCGACCCCGCCACGAAGCGGGGCTTGTCCGGTTCGTTCTGCGTAAAGCGGTCGGCCACCTCCCGGGCGATCCTCGCACCCTGGAAGTTGATGTCATAGACCGCTTCGCCGGTCTCATAGTCCGCCTGGGCGATGGTGGTGGCCGAGAAGGTGTTGGTCTCCGAGATATCGGCGCCGGCGGCATAATAGGCCTCGTGCAGTTCGGCGATGATGTCGGGCCTGGTCAGACAGAGGATGTCGTTATTGCCCTTCATGTCGAGGGGATGGGTCTTGAACCGGTCCCCGCGGAAGTCGGCTTCCTCGAGCCTGCGCTTCTGGATCATGACCCCCCAGGCGCCATCGAGGATCAGGATACGCTGCTTGGCGGCGGCCTTTAGGGCTGCAATGCGCGCAGCGCGGCCGGGATGGACCTTGGTCATGCGGCCTCCGTGGTGGGCTGGGGATCTGACTCGCGCACGCCGAGCACCCGGCAGATGGCATAGACGAGGTCGGCGCGGTTGAGGGTGTAGAAGTGGAAGTCCGAGAAACCTTCCTCAGACAGCCGGGCGCACATTTCGGCAGCCACGGAGGCGGCCACCAGCTTGCGGGTCTCCGGGTCCTCGTCGAGGCCGTCGAACAGGTTTGACAGCCAGCCGGGAATGGTCACGCCAATCCGCTGGGACATGTTCGACAGGCCCTCGAAGCTGGAGACCGGCATGATCCCGGGCAGGATCGGAATGGTCACGCCTGCCTTGCGGACCCTGTCGATGAACCGCAGGTAGCCGTCGATATCGAAGAAGAAGTTGGTGATCGCCCGGATGGCGCCGGCGTCGATCTTGGCCTTCAGCACCTCGATGTCGTGCTCCACCGACGGGCTTTCCGGATGGATCTGCGGGTAGAGCCCGACACTGACCTCAAATGGGGCGATGGCCCGGATGCCGGCGGTCAGCTCGGTGGCGTTCTGATAGCCGTCGGGGCGCGGCGTATAGGCGCCGCCCAGGGAGCCCGGGGGATCGCCCCGCAGGGCCACGATATGGCGGATGCCCGCCGCCCAGTAGTCCCCGATCACCTCGTCCACCTCCGCGCGGCTGGCTTCCACGCAGGTCAGGTGAGCGGCGGGCTTGAGGGTGGTTTCCTGCAGCATCCGCACCACGGTGCGATGGGTGCGGTCCCGGGTCGAGCCCCCCGCCCCATAGGTCACCGAGACGAAGGTGGGGTTCAACGGCTCCAGGCGGCGGATCGCCTCCCAGAGACTGGCCTCGCTCTTAGGACCCTTGGGAGGCGAGAATTCGAAGGAGACCGAGGGGCGCTTGCCGATACCGGCGCCGGCGCGGGCCACAGGTCCCAGGGCGTTGGGAGGGACGAAAGTCATGCAGCGGTCCTCCTGGCGAGCGGCGCGCGCTCAGCGGTCCAGATCTTGATCGTCAGGCTGGCCGCCTGGGTCGGCGGAAGGGCGTTGACCCTGACCTGGCTGAGGCCGGCCTCCAGCAGCCAGCGCTCCATCTCCTGGTCAGAGAATCCCAGCCGGCGGTGCTGGTGCTCGTCCCGGAGATGTTCCAGGCCATGGGGAGCGAAGTCGATGATCAGCAGGCGGCCCCCGGCCTCCACCAGCCGGGCGGCCTCGCGCACCGCCGCCGCCGGCTCGCTGAGATAGTGCAGCACCTGATGAACCACCACGAGATCAGCGCTGGCGTCCGGCAGGCGGGTGCCGAAAATATCCCCGTGGCGCAGTTCACAGTGATCAAGTCCCGCCTTGCCCACATGGCTGCGGGCGATATTGAGCATCTGCTGCGACAGATCCAGGCCCAGGGCCTGATCGGCCTGGGGTCCCAGCAGGGTCAGCATCCGGCCCGTGCCCGAGCCCAGATCCACCAGGCGTCGGAAGCGGCCAGGACCCGCCGCCTCGCAGATCGCCGCCTCGACCGCCTCGTCGGCCACATAGAGCGCCCGGATCTCGTCCCAGCGGGCGGCGTTACGGGCGAAATAGGCCCCGGCCTCGGTCTCGCGCTCGTCCTGCACCCGGCGCAGGCGCTCGGCATCCCGGGCCAGAACGCTGTCAGCCGGCTCGATCAGATCCAGCATCTCGTCCACCAGCCGGCGGGCTTCCCCTGCGGTCACCAGGCGATAGAACACCCAGGCGCCGTCCGGGAAACGCTCCACCAGACCCGCCTCAGCCAGCAGCTTCAGATGGCGGGAGACCCGGGGCTGGCTCTGATCGAGCACCCGGCAGATCTCCAGCACCGCCAGTTCCTCATGGGCCAGGAGGGCGAGGATACGCAGGCGCGTCGGCTCGCCGGCCGCGCGCAGCACATCGACAAGCTGCCCTGTAGAAATCGCCATGGGTCACATAAAGATATCTTTATGTGGTTATGTCAACCCTGCGGCTACAGGCTCTGGGCCTGGAGAAGGTCATGACCCCGTCGTCCAACCGACCATAGCGCAGATGCATCAGGTCCAGGACATAGTTCTGATAGAGTTTCCAGGGCGCGCGATCCCCGACAGGCCGGCGCCGATGATGGTCACGTCGAACCGGGGCCCGGTCATGGTTCTGCGGGCTTTCAGGGAACCGGGCTGAGCAGAGCTTGCCCGGCGAAATGACGGCGAAGGTTCTCCATCGCCTGGCCGATCATGCGCGGGATCGACTCCAGGGTCCCACCGGCGGCATGGGGCGAGAGGACCACATTGGGCACGTCGGCCCAGCGGGCGGGCGGCGTCGGCTCCTCCCAGAACACGTCCAGGGCCGCTCGGCCCAGCCGCTTGTCCTTCAGGGCGGCGATCAGGGCGTCCTCATCCACCACAGACCCCCGAGCCACATTGACCAGCAGGCCCCGAGGTCCGAGCGCCTCCATGACCGCCTGGGAGATCAGCCCCCGGTTGGAGGCGTCCGCCCGGCAGGCGACGATCAGGATGTCGCTGTCGCGTGCCAGGGCCAGGAGGCTTTCGGCCCGGGGCCAGCGCAGGCCGGGCTTGGGATTGGGACCCCACCAGGCCGGCTGGAGGCCGAAGGGTTCCACCCGGCTGGCGCAGGCCTGGCCAATATGGCCCATGCCCACCACGCCCACCTTGCGGCCCTGCAGGGCCGGACGGGGCCCAATGCGATTGTCCGGCGCCCAGCGGCCGTCACGCACATGGCGGTCGCCCTCCACCAGATTTCGCCAGGAGGCGAGCAGCAGGCCCACCGCATGGTCGGCCACATCCTCGGCATTGAGACCGTCAGCATGGGTCACCTCAATGCCCCGGGCCCGGCACCAGTCCACATCCACCCCGTCATAGCCGACGCTGATATTGGCGATGAGGGCCAGATTCGGCAGGCTGCTGAGGAATTCAGGCTCCAGCACCACCTCGCCGGCATGGGCGATGGCGGCCACCTCGCCCAGGTCAGCCTCCGCCAGGTCCCAGCGGCGCACCACCCGATAGCCACTGGCCTCAAGGGCGGCCTGCATGGGCGCCAGCATGACGTGGGACAACAGGACCACGGGCGAGGCTTCAGTCATGGGCGAGGCTCCAGCTTGCTGCACGCCCTATAGCCGCTAGGTCGACCCCGTGGCCAGGGCGTCATGGCGGCCGGCCCCGGCCGGGCGCGCGCCCGCCTAAGACCAGGAAGGCGCGGCAGCAGCCCTTGACCTGCAGGCGCCCCCGCCCCTGGACCTTAACGGCTGAACTTCTGGAACTTCAGGCGATGGGGAATGAGGCTGTCGGCGCCCAGCCGGCGCTTCTTGTCTTCCTCATAGGCGTCGAAATTGCCCTCGAACCACTCCACATGGCTGTCGCCCTCAAAGGCCAGAATGTGGGTGCACAGGCGGTCGAGGAACCAGCGGTCGTGGCTGATGACTACCGCGCAGCCAGGGAAGTCCTCCAGGGCGCTTTCCAGGGCTTGCAGGGTCTCCACGTCCAGGTCGTTGGTGGGTTCGTCGAGCAGGATGACATTGCCGCCCGACGCAAGCGTCTTGGCCAGGTGAACGCGGTTGCGCTCACCGCCTGACAGCAGGCCGACCTTCTTCTGCTGATCGCCGCCCTTGAAGTTGAAGGAGCCCACATAGGCCCGGCTGATGATCTCCCGGGTTCCGACCTTCATCACATCGAGACCGCCGGAGATTTCCTCCCAGACGTTCTTGTCGGGATCGAGCGCATCGCGGCTCTGGTCCACATAGGAAAGCTTCACCGTCTCGCCCAGGCGGATCTCGCCGGCGTCCGGAACCTCCTGCTTGGTGAGGATCTTGAACAGGGTCGACTTGCCCGCCCCGTTGGGGCCGATCACGCCGACGATGCCGCCCGGGGGCAGACGGAAGGTCAGGTCCTTGAAGAGCAGCTTGTCGCCATAGGCCTTTTCCAGACTGTCGGCCTCGATGACCACACTGCCCAGGCGGGGACCAGGGGGAATCTGGATCTGGGCGAAGGTCTGCTTCTCCCGCTCCGAGGCGTTGACCAGCTCGTCAAAGGCCGCCAGGCGCGCCTTGGACTTGGTGCGCCGGGCGCTGGGGGAGGAGCGGACCCATTCCAGTTCGCGCTCAAGGGTGCGCTTGCGGCTCTCGCTCTCCCGGTCCTCGACGGCCGAGCGCTTGGCCTTCTGTTCCAGCCAGGAGGAGTAGTTGCCCTCGTAGGGGACGCCCTTGCCGCGATCGAGCTCCAGGGTCCACTTGGTCACCTGGTCGAGGAAATAGCGGTCGTGGGTCACCAGGATGACGCAGCCCGGGAAGGCTTCCAGGTGATGCTGCAGCCAGGCGACGCTCTCGGCGTCCAGGTGGTTGGTGGGCTCGTCCAGCAGCAGCATGTCAGGCTTGGAGAGCAGCAGGCGAGCGAGCGCCACCCGACGCTTCTCGCCCCCCGACAGCCTGTCCACTGACCAGTCATTGGGCGGACAGCGCAGGGCGTCCATGGCCATTTCGATGCGGGAGTCGATGTCCCAGAGATCGCCGGCGTCCAGCTTCTCCTGGAGGGCGGTCATCTCCTCCATCAGCTCATCGGAATATTCCTCGCCCATCTTGGCGGCGACGGCGTTGTAGGCGTCGAAGATCTTCTTCTCTTCGCACCAGGAGATCGCATTGCCCCAGACATCGAGGGACTCGTCCAGGTGCGGCTCCTGTTCGAGATAGCCCATCTTGACGCCATCGGCGGCGCGGGCCTCGCCGGTGAACTCCTGGTCGATGCCGGCCATGATCTTCAGCAGGGTAGACTTACCCGAGCCGTTGACTCCCACCACCCCGATCTTGGCGTCGGGATAGAAGGACAGCCAGATGTTCTCGAACACCTTCTTGCTGCCGGGATAGGCCTTGGTCAGGCCCTGCATCTGAAAAATGTGTTGCTGCGCCATGGATGGTGCCGCGCCCGCCTTTGAAATTGCGATTTCGGAATTGCGCCAGGAGATAGCCGCCCCCCGGCCCTCGCGCAACCAGGGCCGGCTATCGGTTGGGAACAAGCCGCACCCGCCGGGCGTTCCTCCGGTGACTAAGGAGGCGCCCCCGCGTCTCCCAGAACCGAAGGAGTTCCCCATGCATAAGGATCAAGCCCAAGGCGCCGCCAAGGAGTTGGGCGGCAAGGTCAAGGCCGCGGCCGGCAAGCTGACCGGCAACCAGCGCCTGGAAGCCGAAGGTCACCTGGACCAGGCCGCCGGCAAGGTTCAGAAGGCTGTCGGCGACCTGAAGGACGGCGCCCGCGACGCGCTGAAGAAGTAGTCCTCAACGGGTCGAGGCTGACGGGCTGACGGGCCATTTCGCCTCCCCGTGACATGGCCGCCCCCTCAGTAGGCGGGGCGGCCGAGAAGTCCCCGCCGCCGCGGCGGCGGGGGCGGAGGCGGCAGGGCCACCGGCGTTCCATCCATCTGATAGCCCCGCTCATAACCATCCATGGACCACCCATAGGCAGGTGAACCATAGGCGTCGGGCGCAGCAAAGGCATGGAGCGGCCCCGCGCCGAAGGACCGGCAATAGAGCCCCCGGGGCTGGGTGTAGGGATCGCAGAAGTCAGTGGCATAGAGATAGTTGGGCGCCAGGGTGGGCCTGGCCTGGTTGTCAAACATCAGGCCGCCCCGGGGACCGCCAAACCGATTGTACTCGATGACCGGGGCGCCGCCGGCGAAGTAGCCGCCATATTCATCCCCCCAGATGGCCGACTCCCGCACCACGACCTCGCCCCAGTCGGAGATGATGCCCCGACGGGCGCGGACCCGGCTGCGGACCAGTTCGAGCTTGGCCCCGCGGTCCACATAGATACCGGTGATCCAGCCCCCCACATAGGCGTTGCGCACCAGGAGCTTGCCGCCGCCGCTGCGAAGGCCGCGCACGGTGATTCCGGTTGAGCCGGGCAGGGTCCCGCCCTCGGCCACGACGCCCACCTGCAGAAGGCGGCTCTCGCCGGCGGCCGGGGTGATGTCGAGGCCCCGCACATCGGCGGCGATGCGCACCTGGGCGAAGTCGAGGGTGGCGGTGTCCACCAGCACGGCGGCGTCATTGGTGCGCGCCTCGATGGTGCTCTGGCGCCCCACCAGCCGGCCGCCGGAGACGAAGATCGCCGCCGCTTCGCCGGCATAGCGGACATAGGTGTTGACCAGGGCGAGTTCGGCGTCGACGGCCTCGATACAGGCGCTGCGCCCGCCCTGGTCGGCCTCAATGACCATGTCGCGGATTTCCACGCCCCGGGTCCCGGGCGCCACGCGGATGCAGGGGGCGCCGGGCGGGGGCGAGAGGCGGGCGGGCTGGGGCTCCAGCCCCGTGGCGAAGGCAGGGCTCCCCTCCCCGATGATGGTCACCGGGCGGTCGAAATAGAGGGTCTCGCGGCACACTCCGCCCCGGGCGCGGATGAACAGCACGCCCCCGTCGGCCAGGGCCCAGAGGGCGTCGGACACCGGATAGGGGCCGAGTTTGGGGTCGGCGCAATCGATGCTGAGGCTGTTGAGATAGCCGCCCTTGGCCGGGGCATGGCCACGGCCGGGATGGGGGTGGGGGTGGACCGGCTTGTGATCTGGCTTACGCCACTGGTTGGGGCGGTAGGGCGAGCGCAGGGGCGGAGTGATCAGTCCGCCGAAATTGGGGCGGATCTGGGCGTCCACCCTCGCGTCCGGATAGGCCTCGGCTGGAGCTGGAGCCCCCAGGCTCAGGCCCAGGGCCGCGCAGAGGGCGCCGATGAGGAGCAGCGGGCGGGCGGGTCGTACAGTCTGAGCAGTCACCGTCTGTGCCCCTTTTTTTCAGTTTCGCGGCGCGCGGGAGACCTGAGCCAGGAGCTCGCGCAGCCTTTGAGCGGAGGGTTTGAAGCCGGCCAGGGCCGCGTCAATCTGATAGACCACGGCGCTGGCCTTATCCTGGTCGGCCACGCCTTCCATCCCCAGGGAGAAGAAGGTGGACATGGCGTACTTCGCCTCGGCGTTACCCTGCCGGTCAGCCTGGGAGAACCAGTGGAAGGCCCGGGCATAGTCCCGGGGGACCCCGACCCCCTCGGCATACATCACCGCAAGGGTCAGCTGAGACCGGGCGCTACCGTTCACGGCGGCGTACTGGATGGCCCGCACCTCCTCCAGGCTGGACAGGCGACCCGTGGCCGGGCGGCCCAGCATGGCCTGGAAGGCCTGGATCTCCGTGGCCGTGAGGCTGGCCTTGGTGAGGGCCGGCTTCTCGGTCACCCGAAGATAGGCCAGGGCATGGCCCACATGGATGAAGGGCAGTTCGTCCACCCGGGCGAGGGCGGCGGCCTCGGCCTCGCCGGCCCGGAGGCTCTCGTCCGAGAGCGGTACGCCGGATTCCGGACCCAGTGGGGGATAGAATTCAAAGGGCGGGGTCCACCGCTTGGCCTTGGCCTGGGCGTCAGCCCCCAGGGAGGCCCGCCCGGTGGATGACCGCTCAAAGTCCTTCAGCATGACGAAGCCGGCCACGTCGCCGCTCTGGGCGGCGAGGTAGTTGAACAGATAGACATCCACATCGTTGCGGGTGAACAGGGTTGCTGCGGCCGGGGGCCGGCCCCGCCTGAGGTCCCGGGGATCGATGGGAGAGCTTTCCATCGGATCGCCGAAGGGGCCAAAGCTCACATCGTGGAGCCGCGCCAGGGTCCGGAAGCCCGGCGCCCCTTGCGTCGAGAGCACATAGATCACCCGGTCACGGACATCCTGCCGCTCCTCAGAGCTCATCCGCTCCAGGAGACGTTCCAGGGCGCTGTAGGCGCCCAGTCGTTCGGCCTCGCGACAGTCCTCCAGCCGTCGGCCGGGACGCTGGCCCTGGGCGGCCATGACGATGGGGGCGAAGCCGTCGGGATTGGAGAGGGCCAGCTGGTACCAGACCGCAGCCTCCACCGGATCGCGGAGCTTGCGCGCCTCAGCCTCGGCCCCGCCATAGCGCCTGGCCAGATCGATCTGGGCGAAGAAGTCTCCGGCGAAGGCCTGTCGGCGCAGGGCCCGGATCTCCTGCTCCTGGACATTGAAGGCCTGGGTGGTCAGAAAGGTCTGAGGCCGGGGACAGGACTGGGCGGCCACCGCACCTCCTGGACCCCCGGGGCCGAAGTCACAGCCCAGCAGAGGCAGCAAAGCCAAGAGCCCGCCAAGGGTCGCACCCTTCCGCAGGCCTCCGCGCAGCGATCGGTCCGACAATGGGACCATGGCCCGTGGCTCCCCAACTAACAGAGCGCGTTAACCATAAATTGCTGGGGCAGTAGCCGTCTGGAGGCGTCCGCTGTCAAGCGCGCCCGGCGGGCCGGGGCAAGATTTCCGCAAGCTGTCGGAGATGGCGTTGCATTATGGTCAATGACCTCCGTTCGTCCACTTTTCGCCCCAGCCGACGGGGCAGGCTCCGCCACAGCGGACGACACGCGAAGGGACCAGTCCGCCCCTGGCGCCAACGGCGATTCGCAGTCTTCCCACCCTGAGTCTGGCGGCGCCGATGGCCGCCCCTCCCCTGGCGAGCGCCTCCCCCTTCGGGTCCGGCGCCTGCGGTGGAGCCCGAGCGCTATCCCGACGCCACGTCCGACCCCATCCGGCGCACGGCTGAGGCGCCCGGGGGCAAGACCCCGATGGCGACCAGGATGAATTCATCACCCTGGTGCGCAGAGCCGCGGATACCCATGTGCTGGTGCAGGGACGCTAGAGGCGGGGATCGAAAGCCCAGGGCCGCCCGTTGTGTCCCCCGTCAAGGCTGATGTGACACGTGAGGACGCAAGGGTGTTTCAAGATGAGGGCGCTGAGCAGACCAAGGACCTCTCGGGCGAACCCGGGAGGGCCTCGTCCACGGCCGACCGGACCCTTCATCTGGTAGACGTGACCATGATGTACGCTCCCCGTTCGGGCGGGGTGAAGCGCTACCTTCTGGCCAAGCGGGCTTGGGTGAGCGCTCATGGTCGGGACATCGGCCACACCATCGTGGCCCCCGGCCGGCGCACCCGTCGGTCCGCCGGTGGGGAGGTGACCATTGCCGCCGCCCGCCTGCCCTTTGGCGACGGCTACCGGATGCCCGCCAGCATCACCAAGTGGTCAGATGTCATCCGCAGGCTCAATCCCGACGTCATAGAAGCCGGGGACGTGTTCGTTCCCGGGCTGGCGGCCCTCGACGCCGGCCAGACCCTGGGGCGCCCGGTGGTGGGCTTCTGTCACACCGACGCTGCAGCCCTGGCGGCCCTGCACCTGGGGGAGTGGGCCCGGGCGCCGGCGCGCCGCCAGTGGGCCGAGACCTTTGCCCGCTTCGACGCCGTGGTGGCGCCGAGCCGCCACATGGCTGAACGGCTGGCTGAGGCCGGGATCAGGGAGGTGATGATCCAGCCCCTCGGGGTCGATCTGGATCGCTTCCATCCCCAACTGGCCGACCGGGCGGGATTGCTGCAGCGCCTCGGTCTTGCCCCCGACGCCCGCCTGTTGGTCTTCGCCGGACGGGCGGCGCGGGAGAAGAATATCGAGGCGATGATCGAGGCGGTGGAGGCCCTGGGCGATCCCTACCGGCTGCTGCTGGTGGGCGCCGGGCGCGATGCCCGCGCCTCCCCCCAGATGATCAGCCTGGACTATGAGAGCGACACCGGCGCCCTGGCTCGGATCATCGCCAGCGCCGACGCCTTTCTGCACGCCAATGAGCATGAGCCTTTCGGTCTCGCCGTCCTGGAGGCCCTGGCCTCGGGGACTCCGGTGATCGGTCCGCAGCGGGGCGGGGTCGGCGAACTGATCGACGAGGCCGTGGGCCAGAGGGCGCACAGCGTCAGCCCGACCCATCTGGCCGAGGCGATCGAGACGCTCTTTGCCCGGGACCTTGATCTGGTCTCGCAGTCCGCGCGCCGTCGGGCGGAAAACCGCCACGGATGGGATGCGACCTTCCAGGGCCTTGCCGCCCTGTATGGCCGCCTGGCGAGGGACATTGCCCCCGTGGCGCCGATGGCCCTGAGCGCCTAGAACATTTTCCGATCTGATTGACCCAATCAGATCGGACAGGACCCTAGCGGCCGGTCGGCAGATCCCTGAAGGCCACATCCTTGTCGACCCGGATGTCTCCGGGCAGGCCAAGCACGCGCTCGGCGATGATGTTGCGCAGGATCTCGTCGGTTCCGCCGGCGATCCGCATGCCCGGGGCCGCCATCAGCGAAGCCTGGAAGGCCCCGCGCAGGGGCGCCAGCGCCGGATCGTTGATGATCCCGTACTGGTCGAGCATCTCCACCGCCGAATGGGCCAGTTCCTGCATCTGCACCGCTGAGATGATCTTGCCGATCGAGCTCTCCGGGCCGGGGGTTTCGCCCCTGGAGAGGGCGGTCATGGTCCGGTTGCGGGTATGTTTCAGACCCTCGGCCTGGACATACCAGTCGGCCAGCTTCTCCCGCAGGGCCTGATCCTTGATCGCCGCCCGGCCGTCGAGGCCGGGGGTCTCGCGGGCGGCTTCCAGGAAGGCGCTCCAGCCGGCCCCCGACGCCCCGCCGACCGCCAGGCGCTCGTTCATCAGGGTGACCAGGGAGACCCGCCAGCCGTCGTCCACCGCGCCCAGGCGCTGGCTGTCCCTGACCCGCAGATCGGTGAAAAAGACCTCGTTGAAGCCCGAACCCCCGGACATCTGGAGGATCGGCCGGACCTCTACCCCGGGGGCCTTCATGTCGATCCAGAACATGGTCATGCCCTTGTGCTTGGGCGCGTCCGGGTTGCTGCGGCAGATGACGATGCCGAAATCGGAGAACTGGGCCCCGGTGGTCCAGACCTTCTGGCCGTTGATGATCCAGTCGCCAGATCCATCAGGCGCCCGCTCGGCCCGGGTCCGGGCGCCGGCCACATCGGAACCCCCGGAGGGCTCGGAGAACAGCTGGCACCAGATCTCCTCACCGCGCATGGCGGGGCCGACAAAGCGCTTCTTGGTGTCCTCGTCGGCAAAGGTCATCACGGTGGGCACGCACATGCCCAGACCGATCTGGAACGGATTACCCGGAGTCGGGAAGGCGGCTTCTTCCTGGCCGAAAATGACCTGCTGAATAGGCGTACCGCCCTGGCCGCCCCACTCCTTGGGCCAGGTGATGCAGGCATAGCCCGCTGCGGCCTTCTTGGCCTGCCAGGCCTTGGCGGCGGCCAGACCGTCGCTGGACTCGCCCAGGGGATCAGGCTCGCCGACGCGCTTCTCAGGCGCGTTGGCGGCCAGCCACTCGCGCACCTCTTGACGATAGGCGGCCTCTTCGGGGGTGTCTTTGAAGTCCATGATCATGATCCCGTTCAGGCGGCGGCGTTACGACGTTCAAGCTGGCTGACCAGCCGTTCCTTCCAGACCCGCGGAGCGCCCGCCACGAGGGAAAGCTGGCGCGAGCGCCGGTAATGCAGATGGCAGTCCATTTCCCAGGTGAAGCCAATGCCCCCATGGGTCTGGATGTTTTCCTTCGAGGCGAACCAATAGGCCTCGGAGCCGGCGATCCGGGCGGCGCTGGCCGCCACCGGCAGTTCCGGGGCGCCGGTATTGAGCGCCCACGCGCCGTAATAGGCGTTGGACCGGGCCAGTTCGTTCTTCACATAGATGTCAGCCAGCTTGTGCTTGATCGCCTGATAGGAGCCGATCACCCGCCCGAAGGCATAGCGTTCCAGGGCATAGGCCTTGGCCATTTCCAGGCAGCGGTCGGCGCCGCCACACTGTTCGAAGGCCAGCAGGACGGCGGCGCGGTCATTGATCTGCTCGAGCAGCTCAAAGCCCTGACCGGCCTCGCCCAGGCGCTGGACCGGAGTGTCCTTGAAGGTCAGCCGCGCCGCGTCCCGGGTGGGGTCGAGGGTCTTCAGCGCCTCGGGGGTCACAGAAGGATCGGTGAGATCGGCCACGAACAGGGCGGGCCGGCCATTCTCCTTGGCCAGCACCAGCGCCACCGTAGCGATGTCTCCGTCGGTGACCGGCAGCTTGACCCCATTGAGCCTGCCGCCCTCGACACTGGCCTGCAGGGTCGAGGCGGTGGTGGCCCCCGGTCCCTCTGAAACGGCCATGGCGCCGATGGTCTCGCCGGCGGCGATGCGCGGCAGCAGGTGGGCCTTTTGCTCGTCGGAGCCGGCGAGCATGATCCCCTCGGCCAGGAAATAGACCGTCGAGGCAAAGGGGATCGGCGCCACGGAGCGACCCAGTTCCTCGGCGATGACGCAGAGCTCCAGCCGGCCCAGACCCAGGCCGTTGTACGCCTCCGGGATGGCCGCGCCGAGCCAGCCCTGCTCGCCCACCGCCTTCCAGAGGTCCTGGTCATAGGACCTGGCGTCCTCGTCCAGGACCTTGCGCACCCGGCTCGTGGGGCACTGGGCCTCAAGGAACTTTCGCGCCTCGTTCTTCAGAAACTTCTGGTCGTCGGAAAAATCGAAATTCATGTCCGTCTTGTCCCGCCGCACTCACGGCGTCTGCGTTTCCCTGGAAGTCACACCATACCCATCGCAGCCGGCGTGGAAAGATTGACCTCGCGTCAAGGATTTCAGAGTCTTATGGGCGGAAATCTGTGTCGGTGGGTTCCCATGGCCAAGGCTGTTTTTCAACGTAATCAAAAGGTGTGGGTCGAAAGTGTCGGCGCCTGGGCGGTGATCGAGAAGATCGTGCCGATCTGGGCACGAGGTTTTGATGAGCCGGTCAGGGTCACATATGATGTCGGCCTCGGGCGTGACTTCCACGCCCATGAGCTTCGCGCCGAGCAATCAACCTACGAGCTAGGTACAGATGACGAGCCGCCCTGGCGCCTCCTGCGGGCCCGCAACAAGTGGCAACAGCCCGAGGACTGCCCGCACCATCCCTTCCCCGGGTCCTATCCGGTGGTGGTCAC
The DNA here is from genome assembly GCA_947085575.1 of uncultured Caulobacteraceae bacterium. Classification (GTDB taxonomy): domain Bacteria; phylum Pseudomonadota; class Alphaproteobacteria; order Caulobacterales; family Caulobacteraceae; genus Phenylobacterium. Next base: position 30,474 of record CAMTXB010000017.1, on the reverse strand, counting down.
CGACGCCAATGACTGGGGCGGCTGGCGGGTGCCCGGGGCCGAGTATGACCGGGCGCCGCAAAGGATCGAACAGCAGGCCCGGCTGATCGCGTCGGCCCGGCGACTGCTCTCCATCGCACGCCGTCTCTCGGCCCTGGTCGATGAGGCGTCCGAGGACGCCCCGCCTGAGATTCGCCAGCTGGCGGAGGAGGCCCGCAAGATCGACCGCTACCTGCAGCAGGTTCCCGTGGCCAGCGACCCGCAGCCCGATTTCTCGGAAGACGCCGCCTGAATACAGGTTTGTCCCGGTCTCCCCCTGGCGAGGGGGCGATCGCGGCGTTACATCGCCGACATGCGCACCGAAACGCCCCAACCGATCCGCCTGTCCGACTACCGTCCGCCAGCCTTCCTGGTGGATGAGGTTCATCTGGACTTCGACCTGAGGCCCAGCGCCACCCGGGTGAGGGCCAAACTTGGCCTGCGCCGCAACGGCGAGCACGCTGAGCCCCTGGTCCTGAACGGCGAGCGCCTGACGCCGGTATCGGTGGCCATAGACGGGCGCAGCCTGGCGGAATCCGAACGGACGATCGACGGGGAGTATCTCACCATCGCGTCCGTCCCGGACGTCTTTACCCTGGAGACCGAGGTGGAAATCGATCCTGCGGCCAATACGGCCCTGGATGGCCTGTACATGTCCGGTGGTCGCTTCTGCACCCAGTGCGAAGCCGAGGGCTTCCGCAAGATCACCTGGTATCCCGACCGCCCCGATGTGCTGTCGCGGTTCACGGTACGGATGACGGCGGACCAGGCGTTCCAGCGGCTCCTGTCCAACGGCAATCTGATGGACTCCGGTCAGACCGCCGATGGTCGCCACTACGCGGTCTGGAACGATCCCTTCCCCAAGCCGAGCTACCTGTTCGCCTTGGTGGCCGGCGAGCTGGATGTGCTTGAGGACAGCCTGATCACCATGAGCGGGCGCAGGGTGGACCTGCGGATCTTTGTGGATCCCGGCATGGCCGACCGGGCGACCTACGCCATGGACGCCCTGAAGCGCTCGATGACCTGGGACGAGGAGGCATTTGGGCGGGAGTACGACCTCGACCTGTTCATGATTGTCGCCGTCCGCGATTTCAATTTCGGCGCCATGGAGAACAAGGGACTGAACATCTTCAACGCCTCCCTGCTCCTGGCCGACCCGGCCACGGCCACCGATTTCGACTATGAGCGGATCGAGAGCGTCGTCGCCCACGAATATTTCCACAATTGGACGGGCGACCGGATCACCTGCCGCGACTGGTTCCAGCTGTGTCTCAAGGAGGGCCTGACCGTCTTCCGCGACCAGAGCTTCTCGGCCGACATGCGCGGCGCCGCCGTCCAGCGGATCAAGGACGTCAAGGCGCTCCGGGCCCGCCAGTTCTCCGAGGACCAGGGGCCGCTGGCCCATCCGGTGCGCCCGTCGAGCTATCTGAAGATCGACAACTTCTACACCGCCACCATCTACGAGAAGGGCGCCGAGGTCATCGGCATGCTCAAGACCCTGATCGGGGCCGAGGCGTTCCGGAAGGGCATGGACCTCTATTTCGACCGCTGGGATGGTCACGCCACCACGGTGGAGGCCTTTGTCGCCTGCTTTGCAGAGGTGTCGGGCCGGGATCTGACCCACTTCTTCAACTGGTATGAACAGGCTGGCACCCCACGGTTGGACATCCGCCAGACCTATGACGCCGACGCCCGAACCCTCCGGCTGGATCTGACCCAGACCACGCCGCCGACCCCCGGACAGCCGACCAAGACGCCACTGCCGATTCCGGTTCGTCTTGGCCTGTTGGACGAGGATGGCCGGACCATGGCCTTCGAACATGACGGTCGGACCGTGGACGAAACCGTGGTGGTGCTGGACACCGAGCGGTCCAGTCTGACCCTGAACAGGATCAATTCGCCGCCGATCATCTCGGCCCTGCGCGGTTTTTCAGCCCCCGTGGTGCTGACCACCGATGCGGCGCCCAAGGATCGTTATGTCCAGCTGGCGGCCGATCCGGACCTGTTCAACCGCTGGGAGGCCGGCCAGGATCTGGCCCGGGACCTGATGTTGGCCCGCAGCGCCGGCGCCCCCGATGAGGTGGGCGAGGAACGCTATGCCAAGGCGGTCGGCCGCGCCCTGGGCGACCTGGCCGCCGATCCGGCCTTCAAGGCCCTGCTGCTGGCCCTGCCGAGCGAAGCCGAACTCGCCCTGGCGCAGCAGCCCGCCGACCCCGCCGCGATCCATCTGGCCCGCAACGCGCTTCGCGGCCGGCTGGCGGTGCATCTGGCCGAGGATCTGAAGCGTCTTCATACCTGTCTTCAGGACGCGGGCGAATTCTCCCCCGACGCCGCCGGCGCCGGTCGCCGGGCCCTGCGCAACATGGCCCTGGAACTCCTCGCCGTGGACCCCCACGCGGAGAACGCCGAACGGGCCTATGGCCACTATCAAGCTGCGGGGAACATGACCGACGCCATGGGCGGGCTGTCAGCCCTGATGCAGATCGGCGGCGCGCCCTTCGAGAACGCCCTGGTCGAGTTCTATGACAAGTGGAAGTCCGAGCCCCTGGTGATCGACAAGTGGTTCGCCCTTCAGGCCCGGGCGCCCGATGAGGGCGCTCTTGGCCGGGTGCTCGGCCTCACGGTCCATCCCGCCTTCGACCCCAAGAACCCCAATCGTCTGCGCGCCCTGGTGGGAACGTTTGCTGCCGGCAATCCCGTACGGTTCCATGATCCCAGCGGGGCAGGCTATCGGTTCCTGGCCGATCAGATCCTGTCGGTGGACGGCTTCAACCCCATGACTGCGGCCAGGCTTCTGGAGCCCCTCGGCAGCTGGCGGCGCTACCGGCCCGATCTGGGCGCCCGTATGCGACGTCAGCTGGAACGCATTTCCGGCCAGTCGGGCCTGTCGAAGAACGTCTATGAGCTGGCCTCTCGGGCTCTTGCAGAGGCCTGATGTCCCCGAACAGTCGGCCTGAAAGGCTGGGCCAGGCGCAGACGTGACCGTATGACCCGTGACGTAGCGAGTCCGCCCGCTTAGAATCACCCGTCACGGGGTGACTCGAATTGCAGGCTAAGGGAGCGGCGGGCTTGGCCGGACGCGGACGTACAGGCGCGGCTCGGACCAAAGGTCATAGGCACGGCGGGGAAGCCAGCCCGGGCTCTCAGCCGCCGCCGACCTTTGCCTTTGCGCGGCTGGCGATCCTAGCCACCCTGCTGCTCATGGCGGTCTATACGGCCTTTGCCGTGGCCCGTATTCAGAGTGAACCCACCCGCGCCGGTCAAGTCGGCGTGACGCTTCCCGGCAAGGCCCTGGCCCTGGCCGGCGCCCTCGACGCCGAGGCCGCCGCCCTGCGGGGCGGCCTGCTCGCGGCCCGGGAGAGCCTGGAGGCGAGGCCAGACAGTCCCCTGGCGGCGGCTGAGACGGGTTTAAGGGTAGCCGCCGGGTCAGCCAGCGCGGTCATTATCCTGAATGGCGCAAGCACGGTCGCCATGGCGGGGGCTCCCGCCAACCTCAACTGGTCCGCCCTGGCCGCCCAGACCGAAAAGCTGCAGCGGGAGATCTGGTTCGGGACGGTCACAGCAGAGGCTGCGGCGCCGGCGATGCTTGCCGCCACCACAGCGGCGACCCAGCAAGGCCGTCGCACCATCCTTCTCGTCGCTGATCCGGCAAGATTGACGGCGCTCCTGGCCAGGTCCGACCTTGCCGCCATCACCACGCCCCAGGGACAGGTGATCAGCGCCTTAGGCCCCGGTGGGATCGCGCAGGCCGATCGCCTCAGCACGGCCTTTGAACTCATGCCTGGGGAACTCCCGCCGGGGCGGCTGACCCGGGCCAGGGGACCGGATGGCGCCATTCTTCAGGTGGTCGCTCAGCCTGCCGGGGACGGAGCCTGGCTGGCGGTGGTCGGCGCTGCAGCCGATCCGCTGGAATTGCTCTCGGCCCAGGAGCAGCTCGGCTGGGTGCTGATCCCCCTGAGCGTCGCCTTTCTGCTGGGCCTGTTGCTGATTAACCAGAGCAGCAAGGTCGAGGCGGCTCAGCAGGCCTTTTATGACAGCGAACAGCGCTTCCGACTGGCCGTCGAGGCCGCACGCTGCGGGATCTGGGAGTGGGATCTGATCACCGATGAGGTGTTCCTGTCCGATGTCACCGGCGGGATGCTGGGCTGGGGCGGCGGAGGGGTGGTGGGCGGACAAGACGTCCTGGACCGGGTATCCCCTGACCACCGGGAGCGGGTGCGCCAAGCCCTATCCACCGCAGCGCTGTACGGCGCCTTCGACGTATCGTTCCGGGCGCCGGGCGAACCGGGGGAGCGGCCCATGTGGATCGACGCCCGAGGTCAGGCCTTCGGCCGGGCGCCGGAGGGGGGCTTTGCCCGCATCATCGGCGTCGCCCTGGATGTCACCGAGGAACGGATGGCCCAGGCCAGGGCCCAGGCGGCGGAGAACCGCCTGCGGGACGCCATCGAGAGCGTGTCCGAAGCCTTCGTCCTGTGGGATCGCCATGGCCGCCTGCTGATGTGCAACCGCAACTTCCGCAGCGTCTTTTCCCTGGAGGCCCGGCTGCTCAAGCCCGGCGCCGCCCGCGACCAGGTCAACCGCTTCGCCCAGCTGGCGATCCGCCGCGAGGCGCCTGCGGTCGGCCAGCCTGGCGTTCGTGAGGCGGAGCTCAACGATGGCCGCTGGATCCAGATTTCAGAGCGGCGCACGGCCGAGGGCGGGCTGGTGATGACGGCCGCTGACATCACCGCCATCAAGACCCAGGAAGAGTCCCGTCGCATCAACGAGATGGAGCTCCAGAAGGTCGTGGTCAGCCTGGAGCGCAGCCAGGAGCAGCTCTCGGAGCTGGCCCGCAAGTACGAGGTCGAGAAGGTCCGCGCCGAAAGCGCCAACACCGCCAAGAGCGAGTTCCTGGCCAATATGAGTCACGAGCTTCGGACCCCCCTGAACGCCATCAACGGCTTCTCCGAGATCATGGCTGGCGAGATGTTCGGCCCCCTGGGAGACCCGCGCTATAAGGAATACTGCGGCGATATCCTCTCCTCGGGTCAGCACCTGCTGGCCCTGATCAACGACATCCTCGACATGTCGAAGATCGAGGCGGGCAAGATGAATCTGAAGTTCGAGCCCCTGGCGCTGGAGGACGTGGTCGAGGATGCCGCCCGGCTGATCCGAAACCGCGCCGACAGTGCGGGCCTGGCCCTGGACCTGGAGTTCCCCCGCGACCTGCCGGAGGTCGAGGCCGACTATCGGGCGGTCAAGCAGGTGCTGCTCAACCTCCTGTCCAACGCCATCAAGTTCACCCCACGGGGCGGCCGGGTGACCGTGCGGGCCGACGCTCGGCCAGATCCCCTGGGCGAACGGGTGAGGATCACCGTCCGCGACACCGGGATCGGCATCGCCCCGGAAGACCTGAAGCGTCTGGCCAGGCCCTTTGAGCAGATCGAGAATCAGCACTCCAAGACCCAGCAGGGCACGGGCCTCGGCCTGGCCCTGACCAAGTCCCTGGTGGAGATGCATGGCGGCGCCCTGGATATCCGCAGCGCGCCGGGCGAAGGCACCACGGTGGGTTTCTCCCTGCCCGTACGCCAGCGCGAGGCGCCGCCGCAGGCCGCCCGCCGCACGGGAACCGCCGCCTGAGGCCAGGCGTCTGTCGGCCATTGGACGCCCCGCAGGACCGTCTCCAACAGCTCTGCCCTGGTCAGCTGACCCCGTTGGGCGGGATGATCAAGGCCGCAACGGTCGGTCTTCCCGGTCGCCCCGTCCCTCCCACGGGCGCCTTGGGGGCCGGGAGAGGGCGGCGGCGAGGGCCTGGCGTTCCTCCAGGGTCAGGTCTTCGGCGAAGGTGACGATGCGACGTTCCACCCCGCTGCGGGCCTGGGCTTCAATGGCCTGGGCCTGGGCCAGACCCCGCTGCACAGCCGCCGGATCATAGGGCTCCTCTGCGAGCCGGCCCCAGGCCTCCCGCCGGGCCTCGCCGGCCAATATCAGCGTCCGTCGCGCCTCGCCGGCCCCAGCCCGAAGGGCCTGGCGGTAGGCGCCCTGGCGGGCCTCGGGCAGGCTTTCGCCGGCGGTCAGGATCGGCGGCGGACCTGGTCGCACGGCCATCTGACGTCCCTCTGTCATGCGAACCCCGATGACCAGGCCGCCCACCACGGCGCCGATGGCGAACAGATTGACCGCCAGAGAGATGAACAGGGCGATGGTCAGGCTACGCGGTGACATCAGACACCCCCCGAAAGGTCAAGATCAAGGGTGTCATAGGCGCTCACCGCCGCAGTAATCACCTCCAGCTCGCCCATGGTGGCGACAGCGCCCGAAAGCACGACGCCCGCCACCACCCCCGCCAGGCCTGCCGCCGCCAGGCCCGCTCCCAGCCCGGTCCGCCACAGCCAGCCCCGCCAGAGCCGTGCCGGGCGCTGAACCGGGGCGCTGGCCAGGATCGCCGCCTCAAGGGCCTCACGGGGGCGGGGCGTCCGCCACGACTCCAGCGCCCAATCCAGATCGCTCTGTGAAGCCAGCAAGGGTGATGTGGCCTCGGGCGAAGCGGCCATCAGCAGGGTGGCGGCCTCGCGCTCGGTCGCCGGCCAGCGAGAGACATCCCCCCCATAGGCCAGGGCGAGGTCGGCAAATCTGTTCAGGTCCATGCCGGTCGCTCCTTCATCAGACCGCTCTCAGGCCAAGTCCGCCAGGGCGACGCGCAGAGCCCGCCGACCTCGGGACAACAGGCTCTCCAGGGCCTCGACACTGACGCCCATCAGGCCGGCCGCCTCGACATTGCCGAGCTCCTGATAGTGGGAGAGCACCACGGCCTCCCGCTGCCGGTCCGGCAGCCGCGCCAGGGCGGCGGCCACTCGGATACCCACATCGGCGGCCTCCAGGCCCCGGTCCGGGGCTGGCCCCTCGTCGGTCTGTTCCGGAGGCGTCTCGGTGGGGACTTCCCGGCGCCGCCGCAGACGGTCGTAGCAGAGGTTCAAGGCCACCCGGTACAGCCAGGTGTCGAGCCGCGCCGCCCCCGGGGTCCAATGGGGCGCCTGTCGCCAGGCGCGCAGAAACACCTCCTGGGTGACATCCTCGGCCTCGGCGGCGTCCCCCAACATACGCACGGCCAGTCCGTAGATCGGTGTCAGCTTGCGGGCCATCAGAGCGCGCACGGCCGCCGGATCGCCTTGCGCCACCCGGCCCAGCAGCTCGTCGTCCCGGTCCTGGGCAGAGGCCAAGCCTCACCCCGCCCGCGCCAAGGCCGGGCCCTGCATCAGGCTCACGATCCGCCACTCGCACGGCCCTGCCGCAGGCTGGTCAGTTCGACCCTGTCAAGGACTCCGTCCCGGTCGGCGTCACCGAGGGCGAAGCGCCGCTCGGCCCCGGTATCGATCTCGGCGCGGGTGAGGACGCCGTCGCGGTTCGTATCCAACTGGGTCCACAGCTCCGCCATCCGCCCGGCCCCAGCGGCGCCGCGAAACCGGCGGGCCATGTCCTCCATGGGCTTGAACTCCGCTCGGGTGATCTGGCCGTCCCGGTTCTTGTCAAAGGATCCCAGCAGGGTGTCGGCCTGGCTCTTGCGGTATTCCGCCAAGGTCACCTTTCCATCCTTGTTCAGGTCCGGGTCCGGGGCCCGACCCATCATCTGCGCCTGGGCGGGGCCCGACAGCAGGGCGAGCGTCAGGGCGCTGAACAGGATCGCGCGGGACATGGTGACCTCCAGGCGGCGTGGTTTCACGGGATTGAACGGCGTCCGCCGCAATTTCCGTCGCTTAAGGTTGCACCAGCATTTCGTAGGCCGCCCGGGCCGATTTTCGGGCCGCCTCCAACCGGGGGCGAACCTTTCTGAAGTCGCTCTCCCCGGCCGCCCGGGCCATCAGCCGACGAAAGGCCATGGGCTCCAGGGAGGGATCGACGCCATCTTCCAGGGCCACCTTGATCAGTTGGGTCAGGTTCTGCTGCAGGCGCCAGGCGTCCTCCAGCACCTCCAGGGGCTCGGCCGCCCCCAGCCCCGCCTCACGGATGGCGGCCAAGGCCCGCGCCGTGTGCGGACGCAGGGGACCGCCCACGGCCGCATGGGCCAGCTGCAGGAACTGGGCGGCGAACTCCACATCCACCAACCCGCCGCGGGCGAGCTTCATGTCCCAGACATCCCTTGCCGGACGCTCCTTCTCCAGAAGGGCACGCATGGAGCGAACCTCCCGCGCCAGACACCTGCGATCCCTCGGCCGGCGGAGCGCCGCCTCGATCAGACCGGTGGCCGCCCCGGCGAAGGCCGGTGTGCTGGCCCAGACCACCCGGGCCCTGGTCAGGGCCAGGAGCTCCCAGGTCTCGGCCTCTCCGGAATAGTAGGCATCGAAGGCCGAATGGCTCACCGCCACGGGACCCTGGGTGCCCGAGGGGCGGAGCTGCATGTCCACCTCATAGAGCCCCCCCTCGGCGGTGGGCAAGGACAGGGCCGCGATCAGACGCTGGGTGAAGCGGCCATAGAAGGTCTCCGCCCCCCATGACTTCAGGCTGGACATGGCCTGGGGGCCGTCAGCCCGGTAAAGGGTCATCAGGTCGAGGTCGGAGGCGGCGGTCATCTCCCGCGAGCCGCACTTGCCCAGGGCGACCACGGCCACCTGCCCCGGAAACGCCCCGCCCAGCCGCTCGGCCTCGGCCAGGGCGGCCGGCGCCAGGGTGCGGATGCACAGATAGGCCAGGTCGGCAAAGCCCCGGCCGACCCGCTCGGCGCTGGCCACGCCGCTCATCACCTGAACACCCAGGCGAAAGGCCTGCTCCCGGTGGACCCGCCGGGCGGCGTCCATCACCGCTTCGAAGCCCTCGGCCCGGGCGATGGCCATGGCCATGACCGCCTCGTCCTCGGCCGGGTCGATCTCGGCGAAGAAGTCTCCATCCACCAGGGCGTCGATGGCTGAGGGCCGACGGGCCAGGGTGGCGGCCAGCTTGGGGGCAAAGGCCAGGACCTGGACCAGAAGTTCAAAGAGCTTCGGATTGGCCAGGAACAGGGACTGGATCTGCACCCCGGAGGACAGGCTGGCGAAGAAGTCGCTGAACCGGTTGAAGGCCGCGTTCGGCGCGCCGGTGGCATGGGCGGCGTCCAGCAGCCTCGGCGCCAGGCGGGTGAACAGTTCGCGCCCCCGCGCGGTGCGGGTGGCGGGGATGCGGCCATGGTGCCAGGCGCGGATGGTCTGGGAGACCCGCGGGGGATTGTCGAACCCCATGCGCCCCAGGGTCCTGAGGGTGGCGGGATCATCGTCCACGCCGGTGAAGATCAGGCTGCCAAACCTCGAGGACAGGGGCTCCTCGCCGGGGAACAGCTCCCCGTAGCGACGATTGACCGTCTTCAGCACCTCGGTGACCGCCCCATCGAAGACCTTGACCCTGTCATGTCCGAACAGGGCCGCAACCCGGGCCCGCTCGGCATCGGACTCCGGCAGGCGGTGGGTCTGCTCGTCGGCGATCATCTGCACCCGGTGTTCAACCGCCCGCAGAACCTCATAGGCGCTGCGCAGCTCCGCCGTCGCCTCAGGCGTGACATGTCCTGCCTCGGCCAGGGCTGCGAGCGCCTCCAGGGTCCGCATGCTCCGCAGTTCCGGATGGCGGCCGCCGAGGATCAGTTGCTGGGTCTGGACATAGAACTCGATCTCGCGGATGCCGCCGCGACCGAGCTTCAGGTCCGCGCCCTTGGCGGTCAGCCGATCATCGACCTTGTGGACGTGGATCTGCCGCTTGATCGAATGAATGTCGGCAATGGCGGCAAAGTCGAGGTTCTTGCGCCAGATGAACGGCGACAGCTCCTCCAGAAAGGCCCGCGCCCGGGGCAGGTCGCCGGCGCAGGCCCTGGCCTTGATGAACGCCGCCCGCTCCCAGTTCTGGCCGACGGTCTCATAATACTCGAAGGCTGCGTTCACCGACACCGCCAGGGGGGTAGACGACGGGTCCGGCCGCAGGCGCAGATCGACCCGGAAGACGTAGCCCTCGTCGGTCCGGTCCTGAATCAGGGCGGCGACCCCTTGGGTCAGCCGCACAGCGAAGGCCCGGGGCTCCACCCCCTCCACCACCGGCAGGCGATCGGGTTCGTAGAAGACCGACACATCGATATCGCTGGAATAGTTCAGCTCAAAGGCGCCCTGCTTGCCCATGGCCAGGCAGAACCAGCCGGGCACCGGTCCCTCAGACCCCTGGCCCACCGCCGAAAGCCGGCCCGCCGCCACCTCCGCCTTGGCGGTCACCCGCAGGGCCGCAGCCAGGGCGCTGTCGGCGAACCGGGTCAGGGCGGCGGTCACGCCATCCAGGTCCCAGACCCCGCCCAGGTCGGCCAGGGCGATCAACAGGTGCGCCTCAGCCTTCAGTCGGCGCAGTTCAGGTCCGGCCTCGGCCGCTGTCGCAAGCTCGCCAGCCGCCGCCGTCCGCGACAGCAGATCAGCTAACCTCGCCTCCGGGACGCTGGCCAGAATGTCCCGCAGCCGGGCAGGCGCCCGCCGGGCAAGGCCCGCCAGATAGGGCGAGGCGCCGAAGACGGGGGCAAGCGCGGGCCAGGCCTGATCGAGCAGACCGGTCCACCCCTGCGCCTCTGCAGCCAGGGTCAGGATGTCCCGGGTCCGCTCGGCGGCCTTGGGATCGGCGATGGGGCCACAGGGACGGAGCGAGTCGGCGAGCAAGGTCATGCTGGCAGTTTGCGGACTCTGCATCGCCCAAGGCAAATGCAAGGATTTGGTCTCAGGCTGGGGGCAGGATCACCGCCACCCGAAGGCCCGGGCCGATCTCGCCGACCTTGCCGGGTCCCTCCGACAGCTCAACCCTCCCCCCGTGGGCCTCGGCCACCGCCGCCACCAGGGAGAGACCCAGGCCTGCGCCGGGCAGATTGCGGCTGTTCTCCAGGCGGACAAACCGCTCAACCACCCGCTCACGGTCCGCCTCGGGCACACCGGGACCCGTATCGGTGACGGAGAACTCCACCTCGCCGGAGGACCGGCGGCGGACCCGCAGCATGATGGCGCCGCCCCTGGGTGTATACTTGATGGCATTGTCCATCAGATTGGCCAGGGCCTGGGCCATGAACTCACGATTGGCGCGAATGCTCATGCCCCGGGCCAGCTCGGCCTTGAAGTCCAGGCCGTCCTCCTCGCAGAGCGGTTCATAGAGCTCGCATATGTCGGCGGCCAGGTCGGCGGGGTCAAACAGGACTGGGTCGGACGCCGTGCCTGCGGCCTGCAGCCGGGCGATGGCCAGCACCGCTCCGAAGGTCTTGAGCACCCCGTCGGTGTCGTCCAGGGCCTGGGCCAAGGCCGCCTGGGGATCGCCGCGGCCGGCCTCCAGGTCCAGGGATGAGGCCTCAAGCCTTGCCCGCAGGCGGGTGAGCGGCGAGCGCAGGTCATGGGCGATGGCGTCGCCGGTGTGGCGGTGACCGGCCATGGAGCGTTCCAGACGCTCCAGCATCTCGTTCAGGCCCACAGCCAGTTCGTCGAGCTCGTCGCGGGTTCCGCGCACCGGAGCCCGGGCGGTGAGATCGCCATTGCGGACGGCGTCCACGACATTGGTCAGGCTGGTCATGGAGCGGCTGACATTGCGGCTGACCACCACCCCGCCGGCCAGGCCCAGGATAATGATCAGGGCCCCGGCCCCCCAGAGCGCGCGGACGATCTTGACCACATAGGCCTCATCCTCGGCGATGTCGGCGCCGACGAACAGGATCTCACCCCCCGACAGACGTTCCTGCAGGCCCCGGGCCGGGCGGTTGATCTCGCGGCCCTCCACGTCGAACTCGGTGACCTGGAAGCTTGTCCAGGCGGGATCGCCATTGAACCCGTCCAGGGGGGATTCCTCGATGGAGCCGGAGATCCGCGCCCCATCGGCGGTCATCAGCAGATAGAGATAGGGCCGTTCGCTGGCCGCCCGCTCAATCAGGGCCTGGTTCAGGGCGTCGGTCCCGGCCCGGCCATAGGCGCTCTGCAGGGTGCGCATCTCGCGGACGATCAGTTGATCTACCCGCCGTGTCGCCTCCCCGGCGGTGGTCACATAGACATAGGCCAGGAAGGCGCTGGCCGAGGCTGCGAACAGGGCCAGAAAGAGCAGGGTCAACCGGAATGGGGTCGTGCGGAAGATGCGCGGCAGGCGCATGGCCCGAGTCCTAAGTGTCGAGCCGGTAGCCTGCGCCACGCACGGTCTGCAGCATCGGCCGGTCAAATCCCTTGTCGATCTTCGCCCGCAGGCGGGAGACATGCACGTCGATGACGTTGGTCTGGGGATCGAAGTGGTACTCCCAGACCTTTTCCAGCAGCATGGTGCGGGTCACGGCCTGACCCGCGTGGCGCATCATGAACTCCAGGAGCTGGAACTCCCGGGGCTGCAGGTCGATCTCCCGGCCCTGCCGATGGACGGTGCGGCCGATGAGGTCCATCTCCAGGTCGCCGACCCGGAGCAGGGTCTGGACCGAGCCGGTCTCCCGTCGCCGGGCGAGGGCTTCGACCCGGGCGCTCAGCTCGGCGAAGGCATAGGGCTTGACCAGATAGTCGTCGCCCCCGGCCTTGAGCCCATCCACGCGATCATTGATTTCGCCCAGGGCCGACAGGAACAGGACCGGGGTCTGGTCACCCTCCCGGCGGAGGGTCTCCACCAGGGTGACCCCATCCATCCTGGGCATCATGCGATCGACGATCATCACGTCGAACTCGCCCTTGCGGGCCTCGACCAGGCCCGTCTCGCCATCTGCGGCGGAGGTGCAGGCATGGCCGCTCTCGGTCAGGCCACGGACCATGACGGCGGCGGCCTCCAGGTCATCCTCGACGATCAGAATCCGCATGTCCGCCCCCTGTGAAGCATCCCCTGTGGGTTGACGCCAGTCTAGGGCGCAATTTCCAGCGGAACGAACAGCGTCCGGCCGTCACGGCTGACCCCCAGCAGGACGCTGGGCCGTCCAGCCTTGCGGGCGGCATCCACCTCGGCGACCAGCTCCCCCGGGACGGTGATGGCGCGACTGTTGATCCGTGCGATCACATCGCCCCGACGCAGACCCTTGCGGGCGGCGTCGGATGATGGGGCGATGGCGGTGACCACGACGCCGCGCTGGTCTGCAGCAATGCGGAAGCTGCGGCGGGCGGCCTCATCGATGGGGGCCAGGGTCATGCCCAGCACCTCGGGATTGGCCGGCTGGCCGGGGGTCTGGCCACGGGGTGTCACCGGGCCGCCGCCATTGTCGCTGGCGGCAAGTTCACGCTCATTGGGTCGGACGCCGGAGCGGACCTGGATGGTCCGGCGGGCGTCGCCGCGAATGACTTCCAGGCGCAGGGTGTCGCCGGCGGAGGCCTTGGCGACCTCGCGGGTCAGTTCCGAGGAGGTGCGCACGGCGACGCCGTTGACGGAGATGACGATGTCCCCGGGCTGAAGACCGGCCCGGGCCGAGGGGCCGCCGGGCACGGTGTCGGAGACGATGGCGCCCCGTTGATCCCCGAGACCCTGGGCCGCCGCCATCTCACGGGTATAGTTCTGGATGGTCGCGCCGATATAGCCGCGGGTGACACTGCCCGTGGCGATCAGCTGCTTGGTGATGGCGTCAGCTGTGGCCGCCGGAATGGCGAAACCAATGCCCACCGACCCGCCGGACGGGGAAAAGATGGCCGTATTGACCCCGATGACCCGACCATAGATGTCGAAAGTCGGCCCGCCGGAATTGCCCCGGTTGATGGGGGCGTCGATCTGGATGAAGTCGACAAAGGTCTCGCCGATATCACGGCCATAGGCCGAGACGATGCCCGAGGTGGCCGTGGCGGTCAGGCCAAAGGGATTGCCGACCGCGATCACCCAGTCACCGACCCGGGGCACGGCATCGTTCTCAAAACTCACAAAGGGGAAGTTGCCGCCCTTGACCTTGAGCACAGCCAGGTCGGTGGCCTCGTCACGCCCGACGATCTCGGCGTCGAGCTCACGCTCGTCCTTGAGGACGACCTTGATCTCTTCGGCGTTCTCCACGACGTGGTTGTTGGTGACGATGAAGCCGTCGGCCGAAATGAAGAAGCCGGAGCCGGCCGACATCTGGGTCGGCCCCTGCGGCTCCTCTTCACCTTCGTCCTCGCCGCTGCGGGGTCCCCGGGGAATGATGCCGAAGGGCAGGCCCTCAAGGCCCGGAATCTGGCGCAGGGCGCCGGCGTCCGCCCGGGACGTCACGTTCACCGACACCACAGCCGGCGACACCTGCTCGAAGATGTCGGCAAAGGACAGGGGCGCCCCTGGGGGCGGTGAAAAGACCGGGGCCGTGGACGCGCGGATCACGGGCATGGACGCCCCCGACTTTTCCGCCATGTTCAGGCCCACATCGGTGGCCGCCAGGGCAGCTGCCGCCACGCCGACACCGGCGATGGCGCCGAGAAGGTATCCGGTCTTCTTAGAGGTCATTGGCCTTCGATTCCTTGCGGGCTCCTGGGGTCATAGCACATGGCCGCCGTCCCCTAGCTAGGATGGATGCGCCAGAGCGCAACCGATCACAACTTACCAATCTGCAAGCTATAGCAGCGGTTCGCGGCGGCTATGAGGCCGAACTGCGATCAGGGTCCGGGGCGTCGGACAGCCGGGCCAGGGCGACGGTCTCCTCGCCCGTGAGTTCCGGCTCGGCCGGCGGCGGCCGCCAGCGACTCATCAGCAGGGACCCGCCCAGCAGCAGCACCAGCAAGGGCGCCAGCCAGAGCGCCGCATTGGCCCAGCTGAAACGGGGCTTGAGCAGGACATATTCACCGTAGCGATCGGTGAGGAAACGTCGAACCTCCACATCACTGCGGCCCTGGGCCACCTCCTGGCGAACAATGGCCCGCAGGTCCTGGGCCAGTTCCGCGTGGGAGGCGTCAATGGACTCGTTCTGGCAGACCAGGCAGCGCACTTCCTTGAACAGGGCCCGCGCCCGGGCTTCCTGCGCCGGATCGGCCAGGCGCTCGCCGGGTTCAGACGCCGCGCCCAGGAAAGTCAATGCACAGGCCACGATCAGCCATCGGCCCAGACTGTTCATCCCGGCGCCCTTCATGCGGGGTCGCTGACCGGCGAAACCGGGTCTGATGAGGCAGGCGCGGCGCGGCGCCCCGCAACCAGCCGCAGCCGGCGATCGGTCAGGGAGACGACGCCCCCAAGGGCCATCAGTCCCGGACCCAGGAAGATCAGCAGCGCCCAGGGGTTCCAATAGCCGGTGATCAGCCAGATGGGGCTGCCGTCGGCGGCGGTCCGGCGCTCCCCAAGAACCGCATAGAGGTGGCTCAGCCCCCGGGGACAGATGGCCACTTCCGATGTGGTCTGGCCCCCCGCCGAATAGAGGCGCCGCTCGGGCTGGGCCACACAGACGAGGCTTCCGTCCGGCGCAAGGGCCCGAATCGTGGCCTGCTCAGCCTCATAATTGGGACCCAGGACGGGGGCTACGTCCTCCAGCACCAGGACGTAGCCGGCTACGCTCAGCCTTTGACCCTGGGCCAAAACCTCGGAGGTTTCCGACTTCCAGGTGGTCTCGGCCACCGCGCCAAAGACGAACACCCCCAGGCCGGCATGGGCCAGGGTCATCCCCCAGGTCCCCCGCGGCAGACCACCGAGCCTTCGCAGAACCTCCTTGCCGGGAACCTTGAACAACCAGATGCGTTCGGCCACCTCCGTCAGGGCGCCGATGATCAGCCAGACCCCCAGGGCCATGCCGGCGGCGCCGAACAGGCTGAGGGGCTGAACCAGGGCCAGGGTGGCCGCCCCCGCCGCCGCCGCCAGCAGGGCCGCGACCCAGAGGCGCTGGAGGGCCGCGCCGGCGTCGGCCCGCTTCCAGGCCAGCAGCGGTCCGGCGGGCAGCAGGATCAGCAGGAGGAACATCAGGGGGGTGAAGGTGAGATTGAAATAGGGCGGCCCAACAGAGATCGCCTCGCCGGCGATGGCCTCGCGGATCAGGGGATAGAGGGTGCCCAGCAGAACGGTGGCCGTGGCGGCGGCCAGCAGGATATTGTTGAGAATCAGGGCGCTCTCGCGGCTGATCGGCGCGAACAGACCGCCCCGGGCCATGGCCGGAGCCCGCCAGGCGAACAGGGCGAAGCCCAGGCCCGAAGTCACCCCCAGGATGGTGAGCAGCAGAACCCCTCGGGTGGGATCCACCGCAAAGGCGTGCACCGAGGTCAGGACGCCAGATCGGACCAGGAAGGCGCCCAGCATCGAGAAGGTGTATCCCCCCAGAGCCAGGAAAATGGTCCAGCCCGGCAGGGCGCCGCGACGCTCGGTGACCACGGCCGAGTGCAGCAGGGCCGTGGCGATCAGCCAGGGCATGAAGCTGGCATTCTCCACCGGATCCCAGAACCACCAGCCGCCCCAGCCCAGTTCGTAATAGGCCCAGTAGGCGCCAAGGGTGATGCCCACGGTAAGCCCCGCCCAGGCGGCCAGGGTCCAGGGCCGGATCCACCGGGCCCAGGCGGCGTCAGCCCGCCCCTCCACCAGGGCCGCCACGGCCAGGGAAAAGACCACCGACAGCCCCACATAACCCACATAGAGGAAGGGCGGGTGGAGCAGCAGGGCCGGGTCCTGCAGCAGGGGATTGAGCGAGCGGCCCTCCACCGGCGGCTGGCTCAGGCGCCAGAACGGGTTGGAGGCGAACACCGTATAGGCCAGGAAGGCGATCCCCAGCGCCCCTTGCGTGGCCACAGCCACCGCCTTGAGCGCCGAGGTGAGCCCACGGCCATAGCCGGCCAGCAGGGCGCCGAAGCCCGTGAGCGCCAGACACCACAGGAGCATTGAGCCCTCACGGCTGCCCCAGGCGCCGCCGAGCTTATAGAGCATCGGCTTGGCGGTGTGGGAATTGGCGGTGACGTTGGCGACGCTGAAATCCGACACCACGAAGGCGTAGACCAGGGCGGCGAAGGACACGGCGAGCGCGGCAAACCCGCCGATCGCCGCCCCCTCCCCCACCGCCGCCAGAACCGGCGAGCGTCGAATACGGGCCAGAATCGAGACGCCTGTCTGCAGGACCGATAGGATCAGGGACAGAATGAGCGCAAAGGCGCCGATCTCGACGATCACAGACCTGCGCCTCCGCCATAGGGGACGGTGGCCGAGGACGGCCCGCCCACGGCGCGCGCGCCCCCCTCGCCGCGCCATTCCCCCTGTTCCTTCAAGGCGTTCTGAAGGTCGCGGGGCATGTAGGTTTCGTCATGCTTGGCCAGCAGACGACGGGCTTCAAACACGCCATCCTCCCGGAAAGCGCCGGTGGCGACCACCCCCTGGCCCTCGCGGAACAGATCGGGCGGATCACCCCGGTAAACCACCGGGGCGGCGGTGATCTGATCCATCACCACGAACTCCAGCCGGCCATCGGGATGTTTGACGATGCTGCCGCCCTCCACCAGCCCCCCCAGCTGGATGGTCTGGCCGGGCGCCGGACGGGCTTCGGCAGCCTGGGCCGGGGTGTAGAAATAGGAGATCGAGTCCGACAGGCCCCACAGGGTGAGGCCCACGGCCAGGGCCAGCACCGGGGCCACGGCCGACAGCACCAGCAGCCGGCGACGGGCGGTATGGGACTTTGGCAACCAACCAGACATCACATGGGCTCCGCAGCCGCCGCCTGGGCGAGCTGAGTCAGGACTTGAGGATTATCGGCGTATCGGGTCCGGGCCTGGGCCAGGGCGGCGTCCCGCCGGACGGCATCGCCGAGCACGGCATAGGAACGGACGAGCTGCACCCAGCCCCCGGGATCATCGGGGTCAGCCGCCAGCCGGGCGGCCAGGCCCTCGACCATGGCGGCGATTTCAGGCGCCCCGACGGACCCCGGCGCGACGGCCAGTTGCCGCGGACCGCGGACCGCATCGGCGATCGCCGCCTCAAGAACCGGGCGGCGGGGATCGGCGGCGGGAAGATCGGCCAGCAGTGCGCGCCAGTCGGCCAGACCGGCTTCAACCTCGCCGGCCTCGATCCGTCCCCGCGCCAGGTGGAACCGTGCGGTGGTGGCCTTGGGGTCCATTTCCAGAGCGCGCTGGAACGCGGCGACGGACTGCGGGGTGACCTCGCCCTCGGCGGTGACCATCAAGGCCTCTCCGAGAGACTCCCAGAGGTCGGCCCGGTCAGGCGCCAGACTTAGGGCCTGCCGCAGGGCCCTGGTCGCGGCGCCCGGATCGCCGGAGGCCATCTCGGCAATGGCCAGGAAGCGGTAGGGCTCGGGATCGTTGGGCCGCTCGCCGGTCA
Organism: uncultured Caulobacteraceae bacterium; assembly: GCA_947085575.1. Taxonomy (GTDB): domain Bacteria; phylum Pseudomonadota; class Alphaproteobacteria; order Caulobacterales; family Caulobacteraceae; genus Phenylobacterium. Next base: position 12,312 of record CAMTXB010000017.1, on the reverse strand, counting down.
CCGAACGCAGCACAGCCGCCATCTGCGGGGCGTCCAGCTGAGTGGGTGGCGCGGCCCTCCAGCGGTCCAGACGTTCAGCATAGGGCTGATCGCGGTAACCGGGCGACCCAATCGCCAGATAGAGGCCCAGGGCGACCACCGGGGCCACCACGGCGAGAGCGATAATCACCGGCCGCGCCGTCGTACCCGGGATCCAGGCCGGCCCCGCAGCATCAGCCGCAGACAGCAGTCGCCGGGCGGCTTCAGCATGGGCGCTGCGGCGCTCATCCTCGGCAATCAGGCCCCGCTCAGCCAGGTCCTCGATTTCGGAAAGCTGGCGCTGGTAAAGGGGAAGGGTCGAGTCGGCGTCACCGCCGCCGATCGCCGCACGGGCGGCGCGGCGAAGGATGAGACCCGCTACGGCGGCGGACATCACTCCAACCGCAATCCAGAACACGATCATGCGCGCCGTTTACCCCAAAGGTCCGCCGCGCGCGAGGCCCATCGGGGCCCTCAAAGGATCAGATCGCCGCAAGCCTTCGCCGGAGTATATCGGCAGCCTTACGGTCCCGCGCCAGGGCGGTGAGTTCAATTGCCGCGTTCAGGAGCGCGCGCGCGATTTCGGGCTCTGGCGCTTCGCCCTTGCGAAGGCAATCCAGGGCATCGTCTGTAAACAGATCGATATGCGCCTCAAGCGTCTTCATCACTTCGGCGCGGGCGGTCGCGAACCCGCCATTATTGGCCGCACCGCGGATTTCCTGGGCAAAGGCTACAAGGGTCTTGGCCGTCTGCAGCGCCGCCGCATCCGGGGGGGTGGTCAGTCGGGCGACCTGTCTGGACACGCGCCCGCTCCAGGTCTCGGTCAAGGGCAGGGCCTGTCCCAGGGCCTTGTCGATCTGACGCAGCCGGACTTCCACCAGACGCGCCAGACTGGCCTTTTGCTTGGCGACCCGGGCGCCCCAGGTCCCCTGCCGGTTCAGCTCCACATTGCCCTCGATCTCGGCGATCTGGGCGCTCACCGCCTCAATGGCGCGCACGGCGGTTCGCACCGCCGGCAAGCCGCCATGAATGTCAAATCGGTCCAGCTCGGCCAGGCCGTCGTCAATACCGTCCAGCACCCTGTGACCGAAGCTCGCCAATTCCGATCCGGCCAGATAGGCCTCGGACGGCTTGTCCATCACCGCGCTGATCAGGCGCAGCACCATCCAGGGATGGGTCAGGTGGGCGGCGAGCATCTCAAAGAAGCGCGGTCCCGCATCCTCGGCGACAGCCACGGCGTCCATATAGGCCAGCCGGGCCACGGCCGTGTCATCGTCAGTGACCCGCTGGATCCAGGTGGGCAGTCGAATGACGGCGGCGCGCACGACGGGCACCATTTCCATGCACTCAGCCAGGAGCCGCGCACCGCCTGGCCGGACGGCTTCGGCCAGGTCGGCCGCAGCCTCGAACTTGGGATGATTGCGCTCGCTCAGGCCCCTGGCGGCTCTGCGGGCAAGAATGTCGAAGGGTTCCGGGGAGCTCTGATCAGCCTGGAACTCCTCCACCAGGGCCGCCGCCCTGGCCACTTCATGGGTCGCCTGATCGCGCAGTCCGCGCCAAACCAGGGCCAAGGCTCTGGAGGGAAAGGTCAGACGTTCGGTGCGACCGTCACCCACGCAGAGGGGCGCGATCGGATACAGAGCAGCATTCCGAAGCTGGCGGTCGCGGGCCTCGGTCTCAACGAGCGCGCGCACATCCATGAGCCCTGAATCGCCGGCGGCGGCGGACAGGGCGCCACGCAGGTCTCCGACCACCCGATCGGGGGCGGATTCCACCATTTGCCGCAGAATGGCCAGCTTCTGTTCGGGCAGACCGCCCATACACCCCCCTCGCTGCCGCGCACTTGCGGAATCCCAGAGTGTGCATGGGCCGGTTAAGGCTTTACTTAACCCTAACTCCGTGGGCAGACGTGACCGAGGCGTTTCGACCTGAGGTCAGGTTTCGGCGCGGGGCAGATCGATGATCACCGACAGCCCCCCGAGTTTCGCCGCCTCCAGGCTTAGATCCCCCCCATAGGCCCGCGCCAGCTCATCGATGATGGACAGGCCAAGCCCGGACCCCGGCGCAGTCTCGTCCAGGCGCGCGCCCCGCCTCAGGACCTCTGGTCGACGCTCCGGGGGCAGGCCTGGTCCATCGTCTTCGATGGTCATCTGGAGGCGTTCGGGGGTCAGGGCCAGGGCGCGCACCCGCACCTTGCCCCGGCACCACTGGGCGGCGTTCTCCATGGCGTTGCCGGCAATCTCCAACAGATCCTGCCGCTCCCCCTGGAAGAAGAGATCGTCCTCGCAATCCCAGTCGATGTCGACGCCCTTGTCCTGGAAGATCCGCGACAGGGTGCGGGCGAGCTCGTCGAGGACATCTGCCACCTCGGTTCGCTCACCTCGACCGGGATTGCGGGCGGCCGCGCGGGCGCGACGCAGATGGTGGTCGACCTGCTGGCGCATGACCTCAGCCTGGCGCACGACCACTTCCGAAAGGGGTCCGGGCGCCTGCCGGGCCTCGGTGAGCATGACCGAAAGGGGGGTTTTCAGGGCGTGGGCGAGGTTGCCCACATGGGTGCGCTGGCGCTCAACGACCTCCTGATTGTGGCTAACCAGGGCATTGAGCTCCTCGGCAAGCGGCTTCAACTCCACCGGATAGGCGCCGGCGATCCTCTCGGCCTTGCCACGGCGGACCGCCGCCACCTCCCGGCGAAGGGCGAACAGGGGACGAAGGCCAAAGCGCACCTGAAACACTACCGCCCCCACCAGGCCTGCGCCCAGCAGGAGGAAGGCCACAGCGGTGGCGGCAATGAAGCCGCGGACGTCCCGATCAATGGGAGACCGGTCCTCTGCGGCCATGAAAATCAAGGGCGCCTCGCGCCCTGGTAAGGTGACGCGGCTGGCCCGGGCGCGCAGGGGCTGATTGAGGGGGCCTGCGGTCTCATAGGTCACGGGGCGGCCGGGCTCGACCTCGAGCTGGGCTACGAGATCCTTCGGCGCGGTCAGGTCGGCGTCCCACAGGGACCGGGAGCGGACAATCACCCGCCACTGGCCATCGGCGAGGGGCTCGACCACCTGCCAATAGCGACCGGAATAGGCGCGAAGGGCCCGCAGATCGGTGAGCGCCGGCGCCAGCACCTGCCCGGTGGCGTCCACCGTGGTCCCGGCCAGCAGATTGTCGATCAGTTCGGCGAGCCCCTCGTCGAACCGGCGCAGGGCCGCCTGCTGGAACAGGAGCGACAGCACCACCGCCGAAATCAGCAGGACCGTGAGACTCCAACCCGCCGCCAGAATGACCAGACGGCGGACCAGGGACGCGCCTTGAAGGGCCGCCAGCTTCATCGGCGCAACGGGGATCGGCTCAACTGGCGCTGGCCTCCATCTCGTCGGCGGGACAGGTCAGCCGATAGCCCAGGCCACGCACGGTTTCGATCCGGTCAGCGCCCATCTTCTTGCGAATTCGACCGACGAACACTTCGACCGTGTTGGAATCCCGATCGAAGTCCTGGTCGTAGAGATGCTCCACAAGCTCCGTGCGGCTGATCACCCGGCCCTGGTGCATCATCAGATAGTGCAGCAGACGGTATTCCAGCGAGGTCAGTCGCAGGGGCTCGCCATTGACCGACGCCCTGGCCGCCCTCGGGTCGAGACGCAGCCCCCCGCAGGTCAGGTTAGGCGCCGCGTGGCCGGCCGAACGGCGAAGCAGGGCGCGCAGCCGGGCCAGCAGTTCCTCGGTATGAAAGGGCTTGGTCAGATAGTCGTCGGCGCCGGCGTCAAAGCCCGCCACCTTTTCGCTCCACGCCCCCCGGGCGGTCAGGATCAGAACCGGGGTCGCCACTTCGCCCCGCCGCCAGCGCTCCAGCACTGAGACCCCGTCCACCTTGGGAAGGCCCAGATCAAGGATCACCGCATCATAGGGCTCGGTCTCGCCCAGGAACTGGGCTTCTTCGCCGTCCGGCGCGTGATCGACGGCATAGCCGGCGTCGGCCAGGGCGCCCTTGAGCTGCCTCGCCAGGTCCGGATCGTCTTCCACCAGCAGGATACGCATGGATCGGGCCTCCCCTTCTTGACGTGTCAGCCGCCCTGGCGGCCGATGATCCCCCCGGATTCGGCGTCGGCGATAAAGATGATCACCTTGCCGTCGGGAGTCTGCCATTGGACGAAATAGGCTGGGCGACCCCCATGGGCCCCCTGGGTCGTGTTCAGGTGCCGGCCAGGGGTGCGCTGGGCAATGGCCGAAAGCACCTGGGAGAGGGGCGCCTGCCGCCCGGCGCGCACGGCGGCGTGGGCGTCGTCCTGGTCGCCGCGCCCAGCCCCGAAGGACGAGCGCAGGTCGGCGCCATATTGGGCCTGGGCCGTCACGGGGATCCCGGCGGCCAGCAGCGCAGCGATGAGGACGAGGTGTTTCATGAGGACCAGTCTAGGCCCGGACGACTGAACCGTGGCTGAACGGCCCGGCTACGGCGCCGCCGGGCTCGCCTGCCGTCTGCGGCCGCGCCCACAGCCCTATCCGCCACGACGGGGGGCGGACCTGGGATGATAGGGCCGCTTGGCCCGCCAGGTTTCAGCAAAGGCGGTGAGCTCCGCATCAGGCTTCTCCGGCAGGGTGATCACCAGCCGCGCCAGGAGGTCGCCGCGCTGACCGGCGGCATCGGGCAGCCCCCGCCCCTTCAGGCGCAGCATCGCCCCGGAATTGGACCCCCTGGGTACGGTGAGCGTCACGGGACCCTCAGGGGTCGGCGCCTGCACCTTACCCCCGAGGACCGCGTCATAGACGCTGACCGGCAGGTCCATCACCAGACGGTCGCCTTCCCGGTGGAAGATCGGATGGGGCCGGACCACGAGTTCAATGAAGGCGTCCCCTGGACCCGCCCGCCCCGGCGATCCCTGGCCCTTGAGCCGCAGGGTCTGGCCCTCGGCGGCGCCCTTGGGGATGCTGACATCAATGGTTCGACCGTCGGAGAAGGCGATACGCTTCCTGCCCCCGGCGATGGCCTCCTCAAGATCGATCTCGAGCTTGGCGCGGACATCGGCGCCTCGGGCCAGGCCGCCGCCGAAGCCGGCGCCAGGTCCCCGCGCACCGCCCCGGGCGCCAAACATGTCCCCCAGAATATCCCCCAGATCGACCCCGTCGAAGGTGTCGGCGCGGGTCTGCCCCCGGCGGCCGTCAAAGCCGCCGGGGCTCCAGCCGGCGCCGAAGCCGCGGCCGGTGTCGTGACCATCGGCGTCGATCTCGCCGACGTCGAACTTCTTGCGCTTGTCAGAGTCTCCCAGGATGTCGAAGGCCGCGCTGACGCGTTTGAAGCGCTCCTCCGCAGCCTTGTCGCCGGGATTGGCGTCGGGGTGATGCTTCTTGGCGAGGTTGCGGAAGGCCTTGCGGATCTCGTCCTCGCCCGCGCCGCGGGGAACACCCAGTTCCTGGTAGGGGTCGCGCGCCAAGGGGGTAACCTCTGTCTCACATCAGGGAATCTCTATGGGCTCTAGATTGTGCGGCCCGCCAAGTCACGCAAGGGGTAATGTGACATAAATGGCACACACCCTATGGCGAGGATCACTGCCGCCTCAATCGCCGCTCCGGTCCTCCAGCAGATCCCAGGCGGCATAGGTCCACGCGTCCTCCGGATCGGCCAGGTCATCCTCACTGAGGGTCTGCCCACGGATCGAGACCCCGGCCTCATGGACGCTCTCGGGGTCGCCGGTCACAAGGGGGTGCCAGGCCGGCAAGTCCTTACCCTCGTGCAGCCGGCGATAGGCGCAACTCAAGGGCATCCAGGGAATTTTCGCGATGTTGCCCGGGGTGAGCTTGATACAGTCGGGCACATGCTTGCGCCGCTCGGCATAGTTCGAACAACTACAGCTCTCCGGAGCGAAGAGCCGGCAATGCACGCGGGTGGGGATAACCTGCCCGCTATCCTCGTCCTCGAAGCGAACCAGACAGCAGAGACCGCAGCCATCGCATAGGCTCTCCCACTCCTGAGCCGTCATCTGTTCAAGGGTCTTGGCGCGCCAAAAGGGTTTGTGCCTGCTCACGGGACCGTCCTAAACCCAATGCGCCGCCGCAGACAAACATTCCGACGTCCCGACCGACACCAACCCCCCGAACCACGTGAACGACTGGACCCTGGACCCCTACCGCTTTCCTGACGATGAGCCGGGCCGGCCGCAAAAGCCCCGCGCGCCGCAGCCCCATGCGCCGTCGCCCGGGGCGGATCCGGGTTCTGGGGCGGATGGACAGGACGCCCCCCAGCGTTCGACCTCGGACGCAGAGGAGGACGGCTTTGGTCGTCGCCCCCTTCCCCCGCCGGTCGGCGGAGGCGGAAACGGCGGCGGCGGCGGCGATGGGCCCTTCGTCCTGACCAGGGCGCCGAAACGGCGGCGGTGGGGTTGGGTCTGGAAGTCTCTGATCGGGCTTGGCGTCCTGCTGGCGGCCCTGCTCATCGCCGGCGGCGCCTATGTTCAGCAGCGCTTCCTGCAGGACATCCCCGACCTGCCGCCAAGGGCGCAACTCTATGGGTTCAACCGTGCGCCTGGGATCAAGTTCTTCGACCGCAATGGCGATCTCATCGCCTCCCGAGGCCCGCGCTACGGCGATCGGGTGCGGCTGCAGGATCTGCCGCCGCATCTTCCCCTCGCCTTCCTGGCGGCGGAGGATCACCGCTTCTATCGGCGCGGCCCCATCGACCTGCAGGCCATAGCCCGGGCCGCCTATGTGAACTTCCGGGCCGGTCGGGTGGTGCAGGGAGGATCGACCCTTTCGCAGCAGATCGCCAAGAGTCTGTTCCTGACGCCCGACCAGACCCTGCAGCGCAAGCTGCAGGAGGCCGTCCTGGCCTGGCGCCTGGAACGGATGCTCACCAAGGACGAGGTGCTTGAGCTCTATCTCAACCGGGTCTTCTTCGGGGCCAACACCTTTGGGGTGGACGGGGCGGCACGGACCTATTTCGGCAAGCCGGCCAGCCAGCTGACCCTGGCGGAGTCCGCCCTGCTGGCGGCCCTGCCCAAGGCGCCCTCCCGACTGGCCCTGACCAACGACATGGCCGCCGCCCTGGCCCGGTCCCGGTGGGTGCTGCGCCGGATGCATGACACCGGCTGGATCACCCGCGAGGAGATGGTCGCGGCCCAGAGCCAGACCCCGGCCCTGGCGCCCACCGCCACCTCGTCCGACGGGCCCTATGGCTACCTGCTGGACCATGCCACCACCGAGGTCCTGCGGCGGATCGGCCCCGACTCCCCTGACCTCCTGGTGCGCCTGTCCGTCGACCCGGCGCTGCAGAACGAGGCCGCCCGCATCCTCAGCCAGATCATGGCCACCGACGGGGTGACCGCCGGCGCCGGTCAAGCCGCCCTGGTGACCCTGGGCCCGGACGGCTCGGTGCGCGCCATGGTCGGCGGGGTGGACTATACCCGCAGCGTCTTCAACCGGGCGACCCAGGCGAGGCGACAGCCCGGCTCGACCTTCAAGCCCTTTGTCTATGCCGCCGCCCTGGAGAAGGGGGTGCTGCCAACCGATATCCGCATCGACGGACCCGTCAAGTTCGGGGACTGGCAGCCGAGGAACTATGGCGAAGGTTATCGCGGCTCGGTGACCGTGGAGACGGCCCTGTCGCGCTCCATCAATACGGTGGCGGTGAAGCTGGGCGCCGAAGCCGGCGGACCGGCCCTGGGGGACATCTCCACCCGGTTTGGCCTGACCTCGATCCCGAGGAATCCGGACCTGTCAGTGGCCCTGGGCGCCTTTGAAGTCACCTTGCTGGAACTGACCAGCGGCTTCCAGGTCTTCCAGCAGGCCGGGGGGCGGCTGGCGCCGTCGATCATCGAAGAAATCCGGACGGTCGATGGCGTGGGTGTGTTCGCCAGGGTTCCGTCAGCCGCCGTGCCGGCCCTGGACATCAGCTATGCCAGCATGATGGTGAAGATGATGGGCAAGGTGCTCGCCCCCGGCGGGACCGGCGCGCGGGCCGCCTTCGACTGGCCGGCGGCGGGCAAGACCGGCACCAGCCAGAACTGGCGCGACGCCTGGTTTGTCGGATTCACAGCGGAATATGTCACCGGCGTCTGGGTCGGCAATGACGACGACACGCCAATGAACCGAGTCACCGGCGGCGCGATCCCGGCTCAGATCTGGCGACGGCTGATGATCGAGGCGCACAAGGATCTGGAGATCCGTGACTTCGAGTGGCTGCTGCCCGACCCGGAGCCGATGTTCGACGAGGATCCCCGCAATCCCTTCTATCAGGGTCTGGCCAGCGCGTTCGCCGAGGCCGCCATTCGGGCCGAGCCCCCGCCCCTGCCCCCGGCGCCCAGCCGGCCGCAACTGCGCGACGAGTTCGACAACAGCCGCCCGCGCCCGGAGGACGACATTCCATTCTAGCCGGTTCAATCCCTTGCCCGCGCCCCGAAGGTCCAGGGCCTGGGCGCTTGCAGGTCGGCCAAACCGCGCTATGTGCCTAGCCCCATGAAGCCCCCGGTCCTCGCGCTCAAGAACGTCCGTCTCGCCGACGGACCCCGCATGCTGTTTGACGGCGTCGATCTGGCCCTGGAGCCCCGCAGCCGCGCGGCCCTGGTCGGTCGCAATGGCGCAGGCAAGTCGACGCTCATGCGGATCCTGGCGGGTCTGATGGAGGCCGATGACGGGGAGCGCGCGGTCACTCCAGGCACGAGGGTGGCCTATGTGCTGCAGGAGCCGCTGATCGAAGGCGAGACCCTGTTGGATCACGCCACCGCCGGCGGCGCAGCCCCCCATGAGGCCGCCGCCGCCCTGGAGAGCTTTGGCCTGGATCCGGCCAAGGCCGCCATGGGCCTTTCCGGCGGGGAAACCCGCCGGGCGGCCCTGGCCAGGGCCCTGGCCGAGGACCCCGATGTCCTGCTGCTGGATGAGCCGACCAACCACCTGGACATCCTGGCCATCGAAACCCTGGAGGAGGCTATCGCCGCCAGTCGAGCCAGCGTGCTGATCGTCAGCCACGACCGCGCCTTCCTGGAAAGGGTGACTCAGCGGTGCTTCTGGCTTGAGAACCGAAAGGTGCGCAAACTCGACAGGGGCTTTGGCGCCTTCGACGCCTGGGTCGAGCAGCTCACTGCGGCCGAGGCGGACGACGCCCGGCGCCAGGACAAGGCCCTGGAGCGGGAAACCCACTGGCTGGCCCGGGGCGTCACGGGCCGTCGGGCCCGAAATGAGGGCCGGCGCCGGCGGCTGATGGAGATGCGCGAGGCCAAGGCCGAGCGCCTGGGCGACACCCGGGGCTCGATGTCCATGAGTGTCGCGGCGGCGGGGACGTCTGGCCAACGGGTGGTCGAGGTCAAGGGCCTCTCCAAGCGTTTCGGGGATCGGGTGATCCTCGACGACTTCTCCACCCGCATTCTCCGTGGCGACCGGATCGCCGTGGTCGGGCCCAATGGGGCCGGCAAGACCACCCTCGTCAAACTGCTGCTCGGGACCCTGCCGGCGGACTCGGGCCAGGTGATCCTGGGAACCAACCTTGAGGTGGCCTATATCGATCAGGCCAGGGCGGACCTGAAGGACGACATGCTGCTGAAGGACGCCCTGGCGCCCCTGGGCGGCGACCAGATCATGGTCCGGGGCGCCCCCAAGCATGTGGCCGCCTATGCCAAGGAGTTCCTGTTCACCGACGCCCAGATCCGCCAGCCGGTCCGCAGCCTGTCGGGGGGGGAGCGCAACCGCCTGCTGCTGGCGAGAGCCCTGGCCCAGCCGGCCAATCTGATGGTCCTCGACGAGCCCACCAACGACCTGGACATGGAGACCCTCGATCTGCTGGAAGAGATGCTCTCCGACTATGAGGGCACCCTCATTCTGGTCAGCCATGACCGGGACTTTATCGACCGCCTGGCCACCTCGACCATCGGCCTGAATGGACGGGGCCAGGTGGTGGAGACCCCAGGGGGCTGGCTCGACTTTCTCAACCAGAATCCGGGCTTTTTCGACGTCTCCCCGGCCAAGGCGCCTGGAGGTCGGCAGGGACAGCCTCAAACCCGGGCTTCGGTCACGGCCCCAGCGGCTCCATCGGCCTCAGGGGCGGGGGCGGTGAAGCCCAAGGGCGCCAAACTCTCCTACAAGGCGCAGCGCAGGCTGGACGAGCTGAACGGACTGCTCTGCGACCTGCCCGGGCAGGTCGCTGCCCTGGAGCGACAATTGGCTGACCCGGGGCTGTATGGCCGTGATCCAGCGGCCTTTGATCGGTTCAGCCTGGCCCTGGCCGCAGCCCGGGAAAAGTTGGAGTCCGCTGAACTGGAATGGCTGGACCTGGAGGAACGTCGGGAAGCCCTGGACGCCGGCCGCTGAACGGCCATCATATGTTCCTGTGGACGAAAGTTCTGATTGAATTTCCAGGAAAAACAGGGTCTCGCCCACAGGCGATCCACAACTTGTCCACCATCAAGTCACAAGGTCAGACAGTGGATCAAAACTGCGGCGCTTGCTGCCTAACGGGTTCTGGATCAGAGTCAAGAGGTCGAGAGGGACCGTAGCCCTGGCCAAACGGGAAACCGGGAGGCAGATGGAGCGGAAGGCCTCAGGACCGACGGCGACGGGGTGACCCGGCGCCTGGGCTCCAGAGACACCAGTGGGACGGAAACCTGCGGGGAAGCCCGTGCTCGAAGTCACGCTGACCTAGCGACACAGGTCCGAAAGGATCTGGAATGAGGGCGACGTTGCGGCCTGCCGCAGCGGCGCCCTCTTGCCATGGGCGACGCCCGGGCCATGTGCTGCGACATCATGGCCATCCCCGGACCCTGTGCCAGGCCGTCCGGTTTAATCATTTGGCGCCACAGCTTGAGCATGATGTTCCAACTTTTGGGATCGGAACATCTATGGCGATCAGCAGGAACCTCCGGCGCGACACCCTGCTGGGGCTCGTCCTCACAATTGGCTTCGGCGCGACGGCGCTATTCTGTATCGCCCTGACGCGAGAGAGCGGCGGGATCGCCGCCCTCTGGCTGCCCACCGGGCTGCTGGCCGCCGGGTTTGTCCTGCTGCCCATTCGTCGGGCCGTCGTGCTGGCCGCGGCCTGCATCCTGGTCGGGACGGCTGTGCGCATCTCAATCGGCGCGCCCTGGAGCGCTTTGCCCATCTATGCAGGTCTGAACCTGATGGAGGCGACCGTTGCGGCGCTGCTGGTGCGCCGCATCTGCGGAGCGCGACGGCGGATCTCTGACCTGGCGACCCTGCTGCGGATCGCCCTGTTGGCCATCCTGCCCGCCACCCTGCTCACCGCCCTGATCGCGGGAGCGACCCTGGGCTATCTCAGTCTGTCGGCGCAGGAGATCATCATCGGGTGGTTCGCCGCCAACGCCGTCGGTATGGCGATCATCCTTCCCACCGTGCTTCTCCTGGCCGATCAGAGGGATGGCTGGGGACCCTTCCGGTCCAACATTGAGCAGTTCATCACCTATGGGCTGGTGGCCCTGATCAGCGCCCTGGCCTACCTGTCCTACACTGTCCCCGTGCACATGCTGCTGATCCCGGCCCTGGTCGCCGCAGCCTTCCGCCTCGGTCCACGGGGCGTGGCCCTGTCAGCCCTGATGATGTCCATCGTCTCGACCACCATGGTAGCCCTGGGTCCCCCAGACCAGAGCGGGCTCAGCCAGCCCCAGCAGATCATCAAGCTGCAGTTCATCATCGCCACGGCCCTGTTCACCGGCCTGTCGGTAGCCCTGATCCTGGCCGAGCAGAGCCGCACCCGGCGGCAACTGGCCATGCGCACCAGGGCGGCCAGGCGCGCCCAGGACAGGGCCCAGGCCGCCGGCCGGGCCAAGGGCGAGTTCCTGGCCACCATGAGTCACGAAATCCGTACACCGATGAATTCCATCCTCGGCTTCACCCAGACCCTTCGCCTTCGGACTGATTTGTCCGATGAGGTCCGGCGGCAGCTGGAGCTGATCCACCGGGCCGGCGGATCGCTGCGGGCGGTGGTCAATGACATTCTGGACTATTCCCGCCTGGAAACCGGCGAGGTGGAGCTGGCGCTGCAACCCCAGACAGGACGGGGCGTAGCCGAGGACGCTCTTGAGATCCTCGCCCACTCAGCTGAGGCCAAGGGGTTGGAGATCCGGCTGGAGCAGACCGGCCCGACGGACACCCTGGTCATGATCGACGACCTGAGAGTGCGACAGATCCTGCTGAACCTGCTCGGCAACGCCGTGAAGTTCACCAGCGCGGGTGACCTGACCCCCGTTTCTCATCCAGCCATAACGAGAGTCCTGGGTTGATCTGATCCTCCGCCGTTCTGGGTGGCAAGAGGCCGGGGCGCGCAGCCCCCAAGTTGCGCAGCGCCCCGGCCGGCCTCTCCGGAGAGGG
>CAMTXB010000016.1:0-13185 GCA_947085575.1 uncultured Caulobacteraceae bacterium | reverse complement strand
GCCCTGATCGCCGTCGTGCTGATCACCGCCCTGAACACCCTGTCGGGCAAGATCGCCGGCACCTTCACCAAGATCGGCGCCGCAATGCCGCAATAGGTCATTCGCCGCCCTCAAGGCGGCGGAGGCAGAGGCCAGACTTCCTGGGGGCCGCAGCGGAGACGCTGCGGCCCCCGCTTCATGAATGCGGGGCTTGATCAGGACCGCCGTTCTTCACGGGCGGGAAACCAAGCGTTCACTCCCTTTGGGCAGACTGGCGCCAAGGGGGCCTGTGCCGCCCGCCAGCCCAGAGCGCGCCCGTGATCACGCAAGTCCAGACCGTCCTGCTCATCATCTGCCCGGCCCTGCTGATCGTTGCGGCCCTCAAGGACGTGACCACCTACACCATCCCGAACTGGATCTCCCTGGCCCTGATCGGAGCCTTCCTGCCGACGGCGGCCCTGCTCGGCTTGCCGCTGGAGGGGATGGGACTGCACCTGGGCATAGGTGTCGCTGCCCTCCTGGCGGGGATGGCGATGTTCGCCCTGGGCTGGATCGGCGGCGGCGACGCCAAGGTGTTTGCGGCCACGGCGCTCTGGCTTGGCTGGCCGGCCAGCGCCACATTCCTCATGGTGACGGCCCTGGCGGGGGGCGTGCTGGCCCTGACGCTGCTGGCCATGCGCTCAATTCTCCTGCGCCGTTATGTATCAGCCGGACCCCCATGGCTCAGCCGCCTGGCCGAGCCGGGCGAGAATGTTCCCTACGGCCTCGCGATCTGCATCGGCGGGCTCGCCGCCTTCCCGGCCAGCACACTGGTGCGCGCCGCCGTGGCGGCGCCGCCCCTTTAGCGGCTGTTAACCATGGGCACGGCAAAAACCACCTGACCGCCAGAACGCGTCAGCAAACTTGAGTCGCGGCAGTTCGCCTGAACGGGCGCCCCGCCCATCCCCCCAAGCGGGAGCGTATCGGGAATTTCATGGGCGCCGTCCGCATCGCTATCCTGGCCGCTGCCGCCGTCGCCGCCATCCTGCTGGCCTTTATCGTGCGCGGGATGATGACCGGGGTCGAGGCGCCGATCCAAGCCGCAGGCCCAAAAGCCAGCCCCATGGCGCAGGTGCTTGTGGCCAGGGAAGACCTGCCCGTGGGCGCCCGGATCAAGCCGACCATGATCGGCTGGCAGGCCTGGCCCGTGGACCCCCTCAGCCCCTCCTTCATCACCGACGGCGCCTCCGCCCCGGGGCCCACGGTGCCGACACCGGCGAACCCGGAAGGCGGTTCGGATCCTACGTCGGCGCCGGCCGCGACGTCCGCCGAGGGTCCGGTCGATCTGGGCGCCAACCCCATCCAGGCCCTGGATGGCGCTATCGTCCGTGAGGCGATCATGGCTGGAGAGCCGGTGCTGGCGCGAAAGGTGATCCTGGGCGGCGAGGGCGGCTATCTCTCGGTGGTGCTGGCGCCGGGGATGCGGGCGATCTCTGTGCCTGTGTCGGCTGACACCGCCGCCGGGGGTTTCATCCTGCCGGGCGACCGGGTCGACGCCTTGCAGAGCCGCGGCTCGGAAGATGGCGGCGGTGGCCGCACGACGGAGACCCTGATGCGCAATCTCCGGGTTCTGGCCGTGGATCAGAACACCGAGCCGGCCCGTCGCAACAATACCATGCTGGGGGCGGTCATCACGCTGGAAGCCCCTGCGGCAGATGTGGATGTCCTCGTCCGCGCCAAGGCCGAAGGAGAGATCATCCTTGTCCTGAGACCCTACACCGAAACCGGCGGCCCGGTGGGGCGCGGGGTTTCAGCCGAACCGCAGACGGTGCGAATCTTCCGCGATGGCCAGGTGGCCGAGGTGTCTGTCCGATGAGGATCGCCGGCCTGACTTTCCTCGCTGCGGCGAGTCTGCTGCTAAGCCCCGCCGCCCAGGCCCAGGCCCAGGCCCAGGCCCTGGCGGGGGGGCTCTCGGATTCCCGCCCGAACTCAACGATCCGGGTTGACCTGTCCGGGGGGGGCGCCAGCCAGGCCCTGACCCTGCCCCGGGGCAAGTCGGCGATCATCGAGCTGCCGGTGGACGCCCGCGATGTGCTGGTGACCAATCCCGAAGTCGCCGATGCGGTGCTGCGATCACCCCGGCGGATCTATGTGCTCGGGGTGGCCGCCGGCCAGACCGACGCCGTCTTCTTCGATGGGGCGGGCCGGCGGATTCTGTCCCTGGATATCCGAGTCGATCAGGATACGGGCGCGGTGGCCCAGACCATCAATCGCCTGCTGCCGGGCGCCCGGGTGCGGGTCGACGCCATGAATGACAGTCTGATCCTGTCGGGCGAGGTGATGAACCTGGCCGATGCCGACAAGGCCGTGCAGATCGCCCGGGCGGCGGTGAGCGAACCCGATCGGGTGCTCAACATGCTGTCCATTGCCGCCAAGGACCAGGTGATGCTCAAGGTCCGGATCGTGGAGGTCCAGCGCAACGTCATCAAGCAGCTGGGCTTCAATGCCGAGGCGGTGCTGAACCAGGTGGGGGAACCCCAGTACATGTTCCGCAACGCCGCCAGCTATGCTGTCAATGGCGGTCTGGTGGGGGGACTCACCGGCGGCTACAATCTTGATACCACCCGCCAGCCGATCATGGAGGGTCCCTGCGGCTGGCCCGATCAGCCGGACGCCCTCTGCGACTTCGTCCGCCGGGACGGGGGAAATTCCGATACGGCCGCCGTCAGGGACGGTCTGGCCGGCGATCCGGGCCTCAATCAGGCCGAGGCCATGATCGAGGCGTTTGAGCGGGTGGGCCTGGTCCGCACCCTGGCCGAACCGAATCTGACGGCGGTGTCCGGGGAGGCGGCCCGGTTCCTGGCTGGGGGCGAATTCCCCGTGCCCGTGGGCCAGGATGACAGCGGCCGGGTCACCATCGAGTTCAAGCCCTTCGGCGTCGGCCTGGGCTTTACCCCACTGGTGCTGTCGGGGGGGCGGATCTCGCTGAAGATCTCCACCGAGGTCTCCGAGCTGACCAATGAGGGCTCCTTCACCCTGTCCAATGGCGCCGGAGCCCCGCAGCTGGTGATTCCGGCCCTGGCGGTCAGGCGCGCCGAGACCATGGTGGAGCTGCCCTCCGGGGGCGCGATGATGATCGCAGGCCTGCTGCGCGAGCAGACCAAACAATCCATCGACTCCCTCCCCGGGATGATGAACCTGCCGGTGCTCGGCAGTCTCTTCCGGTCCCGGGACTATCTGATGGGCGAGAGCGAACTGGTGGTCATCGTGACCCCCTACCTGGTTCAGCCGACCTCTCCAGCCCGTCTCCAGACCCCCGCCGACGGCCTGCAGATCGCCAGCGATCCGGAGACCCTGCTGCTGGGCCGTCTGAACCGCGCCTACCGGGCCAGGCCGCAACCTCCAGGCGCCCCGGCCTATCAGGGCCCCTATGGCTACGTAATCGAGTGAGCGCCGCCATGAACAATCCTGCACGCCTGGTCCTGCCCCTTGTTCTCGTCGCCGGCCTTGCGGCCTGCGCATCGGCGCCGCCCCGGGAAGGGGCGGTGGCGCAGCCCCGTACGCCCCTGGACCAGTTCCAGGCCCCGGTGACGGCCGAGGCCGACGAGGTTCGCCTGGCGATCCACGCCCAGGGGATCTCCGGGCCCCAGGCCGACGCCCTGGCGAGCCTGGTCCATGCCTGGCGGACCCATGACGGGGGTCCTATCCGCTTGCAGTCGCCGGTCGGCGTCTCGGATTCCGGCGCCACCTACCGGATGGGTGAAAGCGTGCGGGCCTTTCTGGTGTCACAGGGGGTGCCCCACAGTGACATCCAGCTCATCGGCTATGAGGCCCAGGGTTCTGCGGCGCCTATGGTGGTGAGCTATGACCGTCATGTGGCTCAGGTTCCGCGTTGCGGCCAGAGTTGGGAGAACCTCACCGGCACGGGGGCAAATCGCGTCTCGGCCAATTTCGGCTGCGCCGTGACCGCCAATCTCGCCGCCCAGGCGGCCAATCCCGGGGACCTCCTGAGGCCCAGGGACATGGACCCCTCCGATGCGGCCCGCCGCATGGAGGTCCTGGACAGGTACCGCCGCGGGGAACCCACCTCGACCCAAGCCGATGACCAGGCGCGGGGCGCCCTCTCGCAGGTGGTGAGGTAAGGTGCCGATGCGCGCGCAGGGGGGGCATGATCCCTTTGATCTGGCCTTCGAGGCCGATGACGACTTTGGCCCGTCCTCCGGTGATCCCTGGGGCAAGGCGGACGCCGGCCAAGGCCGGCGGGTGGCGCCCGATCCCTTCGACCTGCCCGATCCGCCCCGGCCACGGGTCCGGACCGAGCCTGATCCGCACGCCGAGGAACGGCCTGGACCGAAGGCTGCTGCGGGCCCGCCGGAAGGCAACCCGGCCCGCGAGATGATCGACTCGACTGAGGCCGCCACGGGTGATTCCAGCCTGCCTCGGATCACGATCCACGCCTTTACCGAGCAGCCCCGAACGGCCGATGTGATTGAGCACGCCGCCCGCGACCGGCGGATGGAGCGGGCCAGCGTCACTGTCCGCGAGGGGGGGCTGGCGGCCGCCGTCGCCGCCTATCAGAACCAGCCCACCCCGCCCCTGTTGGTGGTGGAGTGCGGCGAGAGCGCCGAGCGGCTGCTGGGCCATCTGGATCAGCTGGCGGAGGTCTGTGATCCGGGCTCCAAGGTGGTGGTGATCGGCGCGACCAACGATATCGCCCTCTATCGCGAGCTCATGCGCCGGGGGGTCAGCGAGTATCTGGTTCCGCCGTTCAAGCCTCTGCCGTTCGTCCGAGCCCTCAGCGGCCTATATGCTGATCCCAGCGCACCGTTCGTCGGTCGGCAGATCGCCTTCTGCGGCGCCAAGGGTGGGGCCGGGGTCTCGACCATCGCCCACAACATCGCCTTTGCCATTACCGAGCGCCTGGCGGCCAATGCCGTCCTGGTGGACCTGGACCTGCCCTTTGGCACTGCCGGCCTGGATTTCAACCAGGATCCCCTGCAGGGGGTGGCCGACGCCCTGAGGGAGCCGGACCGCCTCGACCCGGTCCTGATGGACCGGATGATGGCCCGGTGCAGCGAGCGCCTAAGCCTGTTCACCGCTCCGGCGACTCTGGATCAGGACTATGACATCTCCCCCGAAGCCTTCGAGGAGGTGACGCAGAAGGTGCGCGCCGCCGCGCCCTTTGTGGTGTTGGACCTGCCCCATGTGTGGACCGCCTGGAAGCGCCGGCTGATGCTGTCCTCCGATGATCTGGTCATTGTGGCGCAACCTGATCTGGCGTCCCTGCGCAACGCCAAGAATCTCGTGGACCTGGTCCGCCGGACCCGGCCCAATGATGCGCCGCCACGCCTGGTTCTGAATCAGGTCGGCGTGCCGGGCCGTCCGGAGATCCCGATCAAGGACTTTGGTGAGGCCCTGAATCTGATCCCGGCCATGGTCCTGCCCTTCGATCCCAGGCTGTTTGGCCAGGCGGCCAATAATGGCCAGATGCTGGCCGAGGTGGCGCCTAGGTCCAAAGCCGCCGAGGCGATCAACGCGCTGGCCCAGCAGATCAGCCGCCGGGATCCTCCCGCAGTGCAGAAGTCCTCGCTGCTGGCCAGCCTCCTGCGGCGGAAGTAGCCATGTTTGGAAAACGTGCGGCTGACGCTGACGAGTCTGTCCTCAAGCCTCCCCAGGCCCGCCCGGGCGCCGCCGCCTATGCCCCTCCGCCGGAGAAGGCCGCCGCGCCGATCGCCACGCGTCCGCAGCGCTCGGCCCCGACCGACGGGCAGGACCACGAACGCCCCCGCAGCGAGACGCCCAAGGCCAGCCCCCCTGCCGGGGGACCCAGGGCCACCAGCGGCTTCGAGCAGCTGCGCGCCGCCCAGGGACCGGCGCCGGCCACCCAGGTGGTGCGTGAGCAGTCGGACTATTACCACGCCACCAAGACCACAATCTTCAATGCCCTGATCAACACCATCGATCTGGCGCAGCTGGCCCAGCTGGACGTCAAGTCGGCCGCAGGGGAGATCCGCGACATCGTCGCCGAGCTGGTGGCGATCAAGAACGTCTCCATGTCGATCTCCGAACAGGAGATGCTGGTCCAGGACATCATCAATGATGTGCTGGGCTACGGCCCCCTGGAGCCCCTGCTGGCGCGGGACGATATTGCCGACATCATGGTCAATGGCGCTTCGCGGGTGTTCATCGAGGTGGGGGGCAAGGTCCAGCTGACCAATGTCCGGTTCCGCGACAACTCGCAGCTGATGAACATCTGCCAGCGGATCGTCAGCCAGGTGGGCCGCCGGGTGGACGAGAGCTCGCCGATCTGCGACGCCCGTCTGCCCGACGGGAGTCGTGTCAATGTGATTGCGCCGCCCCTGGCCCTGGACGGCCCGACCCTGACCATCCGGAAATTCCGGAAGGACAAGCTGACCATGAAGGATCTGGTCAAGTACGACTCCATCACCTCCGAAGGGGCGCGGGTTCTGGGGGTTATCGGGGCCTGTCGCTGCAACATCCTGATCTCCGGCGGCACCGGCTCGGGCAAGACGACCCTCCTGAACACCCTGACCGCCTTCATC
Organism: uncultured Caulobacteraceae bacterium; assembly: GCA_947085575.1. Lineage (GTDB taxonomy): Bacteria > Pseudomonadota > Alphaproteobacteria > Caulobacterales > Caulobacteraceae > Phenylobacterium. The sequence goes on along the minus strand of CAMTXB010000016.1, from coordinate 6,664 downwards.
GATCCCACCGAGCGGGTGGTGACCTGTGAGGACGCCGCCGAGCTTCAGCTCCAGCAGCCGCATGTGGTGCGGCTGGAGACCCGGCCGCCCAATCTGGAAGGGCAGGGGCAGATCACCATGCGCGACCTGGTGAAGAACTGCCTGCGGATGCGTCCTGAACGGATCATCGTCGGCGAGGTCCGGGGCCCCGAGGCCTTCGACCTGCTTCAAGCCATGAACACCGGCCATGACGGGTCCATGGGCACCTTGCACGCCAATAGCCCCCGCGAGGCGGTCGGCCGTCTGGAATCCATGATCACCATGGGCGGCTACGGCCTGCCCTCGCGGACCATCCGGGAAATGATCGTCGGCTCCATCGACGTGATCATCCAGGCCGCCCGCCTGCGGGACGGCTCGCGGCGCATCACCCACATCACCGAGGTGCTGGGCCTGGAGGGTGACGTGATCATCACCCAGGACCTGCTGGTCTATGAGATCACCGGCGAGGACGGCGAGGGCCGGGTGGTGGGCCGTCATCGATCCACCGGGATCGCCCGCCCCAGATTCTGGGACCGGGCCCGATATTACGGCCTTGAGCGGGAACTCGCTGAGGCCCTGGACGCCGCCGAATGAGCCCGACCCTGGCGACCATCCTTGCCGCCGTGCTCGGCTTCCTGGCGATTGCGGGCTTCGGCTTCGCCCTTGCCGGCCCCTCGCCGGGCCAGGCCCGGGCGGCCAAGCGGACCCAGGCGATCCTCGGGCGCGAGACTCGGGAGTCCAAGGCCCGCCGCGGTGGCGGCGGGGCGCCCGATCAGCGTCGCAGGCAGATTGTCGAAAGCCTCAAGGAGCAGGATCGCCAGCATCGGAAGGCCTCCCTGTCCCTAAGGGCGCGGCTGCAGCAGGCCGGGCTTGCCACCACTGTCCGCACCTTCTGGATCATCAGTGGCGCCCTGGGGTTCACGGTGTTCTTTCTCACCGTGATGCTGGGCCAGCCGGCCATTCTCGGCCTCGGCCTGGGCTTCGCAGCCGGCGCGGGCCTGCCCAGATGGGTGGTCGGCATGCTGGCCGCCCGGCGCATGAAGAAATTCATCGAGGCGTTTCCCGACGCCATGGACATCATCGTGCGGGGCATCAAGTCGGGTCTGCCGGTCAATGACAGCCTGAGGGTCATCGGCCTGGAGGCGCCTGAGCCCCTGGCCGCCGAGTTCCGCTACCTCACCGAGAACACCGGCATGGGGGTGGCGATCGATCAGGCCATCGACCGCATGTTCGAGCGCATGCCTGCCCAGGAAGTGCGCTTCTTCGGCATCGTCCTGACCATCCAGCAGAAGTCCGGCGGCAATCTCGCCGAGGCCCTGGGCAACCTCTCCACGGTGATCCGCGCCCGGAAGCTGATGGGCGAGAAGATCAAGGCCCTTTCGGGTGAGGCGGTGGCCTCGGCCTTCATTATCGGCTCCCTGCCCCCGGCGGTGGTGGTGATGATCAGCCTGATGGCGCCCGACTATATGGCCCCCCTGTTCACAGACCCCCGGGGGCATCTGATTCTGGGCGGCGGGGTGTTCCTGATGGCCCTCGGCATCTGGGTCATGCGCCGCATGATCAGCTTCAAGGTGTGAGGCTCAGCTATGGACCTGGACACCCTGACCGACCCGATGAACGTCCTCACCTTCCTGGTGGCGGTGCTCGTCTTCGCCACCCTGGTGACCCTGGCGGCGCCGCTGATGCGGACCAACCGGCTTGAGGATCGGCTGAAGTCTGTCTCCACCCGCCGGGAGGAACTGCGCCGCAAGTCCCGTGAGGCCATCAGCAAGACCAAGGGCAGCTCCCTGCGCCAGACCGACGAGGGGCTCTACAAGCGGGTTGTGGAGCAGCTGCAGCTGTCCCGGCTGCTGGAGGACCCCAAGGTCGTCGACAAGCTGGCCCAGGCCGGATTCCGGGGTCCGCGTCCAGTCAGCACCTTCTACTTCTTCAGGTTTGTTCTGCCGTTCGTCTTCGCCGCGGCGGTGGCGTTCTATCTTTTCTTTATCAATGATTTCGGCCTCAGCGGACTGCACCGCTTCGCCGTGACCATGATCGGCTTCACGCTCGGCTACTATGCGCCGAACATCTATATCAGCAACATCGCCCAGAAGCGCCAGGAGTCCATTGTCTCGTCCTTTCCCGACGCCCTGGACCTGCTGCTGATCTGCGTGGAATCCGGCATGTCCATCGAGGCCGCGATTCAGAAGGTGAGCCAGGAGATCGGCGGCGCCTCCATCGAGCTGGCCGAGGAAATGACCCTTCTGACGGCGGAGCTGTCCTATCTGCCGGAGCGCCGCCAGGCCTATGAAGGCCTGTCACGGCGGACCAATCACCCGGGGATCAAGTCCGTGACCACGGCCATGATCCAGGCCGAGCGTTACGGCACGCCATTGGGGGCGGCCCTGAGGGTCATGGCCAAGGAGAACCGCGACCTGCGTCTGGCGGCGGCGGAAAAGAAGGCCGCACAGCTTCCGGCCAAGCTCACCGTGCCGATGATCGTGTTCTTCCTGCCGGTGCTGTTCCTGGTCATCCTTGGCCCCGCCGTGCTGCGGGTCATGGACATGATGGCGACCGGCAACGGCCCGAGCTGAGACTGCGCGCGCCTGGAGCCGATTCCGATCCATCTGTTTCAGTCAGATCGGAAAAGGCTCCAAAACAGAGACCCTAGAGAATTTTTCGACCCGATAGCCGTTCAGCACCTATCGTAAAGCGCCCTGCTGGGCCGATCCCACCGAGGTCCAGGACCGGCCCGCGCCGCCGCGGGCGCTGTCGCCCTGGCTGGCCGTGCGCAGATAGGCGAGGTTGTTGGCCACCAGCCGGGGCGGGAGGTCCTGGCGGGCCAGGGCTTCCGCCTCGGCGATGCGCCCCTGCAGACCCAGGATGAGCGCCAGGTTCTGCCGGATGATGGCGCTCGCCCCGGGCAGGGCGGTGGCCTTGCGCAGGAGGCGTTCGGCCTCATCGGCCTGCCCCCGGGCCGCCTGGAACATGGCCAGGTTGGAGAGCACGGCGGGATTGTCGGGCGCCAGCTGCAGGGCGCGGCGGTGGGCGGCCATGGCCTGATCGTCCCGCTCAGCCTGTTCATAGGCCATGGCCAGCAGGAAGGGCGCCCGCCAGTCTCCCGGCGCAAGGGTCTCGGCCTGCTGGGCCGGGGCGACCCCATGGAAGCCTTCATTGCGGGCCAGGTGCGCCCGGGTCAGTTCCAGCAGCACTTCCACATTGCCGGGCGCCAGGACCGCCAGTCGCTGTGCCTTGGCCGCCGCCTCCGTGGTCTGGCCAAGCGCCCGCAGGGCGCGGGCGAGGCCGAGGCCGGCCTCCAGATCTGTGGGGTCGATATTGGCTTCCCGAGCCCAGAAGGCGGCCCGCGCCAGGGGGTCGAGGCCAGCGGCCAGGGTCCGGGCCTCCGGCGTGGCCCTGGGTGAGACAGCCGGCGGCGGAGGGGCGGGCGCGGCCTTGGCGGCCTCCGGCTTGGCCCTGAAGCTGAAGGCCGAGGCGGGGCTGGCGCCGGCCAGGCTGAGTGCGAGGGCGGTTGCGGCGAGGACCGACATGCGACACATGACCAGGGTAGCCTCCTGAGGTTCAAGGTCATTCTCGGCCGGGCGCCATAAAGGAAGCGTTAAGCATAAACTGAAGGGCCAGTCCCCATGTCCGACCCGATCCTGGACGCCGCCGACGGCGTCATCGTCCCCGTTCATATCCTGCGGGAGGCTGACCTTGAGGCCGCGCTCCTGCAGCTCAGCGATCAGGGCCGGGGGCTCGCTGCGGTGCAGGACTTCAAGGGCAAGGCGGGTCAGATCCTGCTGGTTCCGGACGCCGGCGGAGCCACCGAGCGTGTCCTCTTTGGCCTGGGCCAGGGGCGCGCCTCCGGGGTTCGGGCCCTGGCCGCCAAATTGCCCCGGGGAACCTATGAGATTGTTCAGAGTCCGGAGGACATCGGCCCCGATGAGGCTGCCCTGGCCTTCGCCCTGGGGAGCTACCGGTTCGACCGCTACAAGAAGAAGTCCGACGACCGCCCCCGGCTCCTGGCCAGGACGGCCGATGTCGCCGCCGTAAGGGCCATGGCGCGCGCCTGCGCTCTGGCGCGGGACATGATCAACACCCCGCCCAACGACATGGGTCCCTTGCAGATCGAGACCATCGCCCGGGAAATCGCCGAGCAGCATGGGGCGGCGATCACCGTCATCACGGGCGAAGGGCTTCTGGAGGCGAATTATCCGGCCGTCCACGCGGTGGGCCGCGCGGCGGCCCCTGGCCGGGAACCCCGGATGATTGAACTGACCTGGGGCCGGGACAGCGATCCGCTGGTGGCCATCATCGGCAAGGGCGTGGTGTTCGACACCGGCGGCCTGAACATCAAGCCCTCGGCCGGCATGCGGCTGATGAAGAAGGACATGGGGGGCGCCGCCCACGCCCTGGCGCTGGCCCGGATGGTCATGGCCGCGGGCCTGCCGGTCCGCCTGCTGGTCCTCGCCCCCACGGTGGAGAACGCCATTTCCGGCGACGCCATGCGTCCGGGTGACGTGATCGACTCCCGTAAGGGCCTGACGATCGAAGTGGGCAATACTGACGCCGAGGGTCGGCTGATCCTGGCCGACGCCCTGACCCGGGCCGCCGAGTTCTCGCCCGACCTGACCATTGACCTCGCCACCCTCACCGGCGCGGCGCGGGTGGCGCTGGGGCCGCAACTGCCGCCCTTCATGACCGACGATGAGGACCTGGCCGCCGCCCTCTCCGCAGCCGCCGAGGCGGTGGAGGACCCCCTGTGGCGGCTCCCCCTGTGGAAGGGCTATGCCGAGGCCCTCGACAGTGATGTGGCGGATCTGAAGAATGATCCCGATGGCTGGGCCCAGGCCGGCGCCGTCACAGCGGGCCTGTTTCTGCAGCGCTTTGCGCCGGAGGGCGCCTGGGTGCACCTGGATATCTTCGCCTGGAATCCCCGCCCCAAGCCCGGGACTCCCTCGGGGGGAGAAGTCATGGCGATCCGGGCGCTGTTTCGCCTGTTGCAGGACCGCTACGCATGATCCCCGATCCGCGCCTGACCCTGGCCCGGCCCGATCTGGCCGCCACGGGGCTCGAAGGTCTCGTGCCCGCCGCCCGGTATGCGCCGACCCAGGCCCGGGCCTGCCGCCTGGCCGCCACAGCGATCCGCACCGCCCCCGCAGGGCAGGCCGAGCAGGCCGACCAGCTGCTGCTGGGCGAAGTCTTCGATGTGCTCGAGGTGGCCGACGGCTTTGCCTGGGGTCAGGCGCGGCGGGACGGCTATGTGGGCTATGTGGCCCTTGAGGCCCTGGGCGACCCCGCCGCCCCCACCCATCGGGTCCGCGCCCTGCGGACCTATGGCTTTCAGGCGCCGAGCATCAAGGCTCCGGCCCTGGGACCCTGCAGCCGGAACGCCCTGATCACCGGGGTGGAGACCCAGGGCCGTTTCATCCGCGATGTCGGCGGGGCATGGTTCGTCCGGGACCATCTGGCGCCCGTGGGCCTGGACTTCGCCCTGGACCCGGCGGCGGTGGCTGAGCGGCACCTGGAGACGCCCTATCTCTGGGGGGGGCGGGAAAGCCTGGGCCTCGACTGTTCAGGCCTGGTCCTGCAGGCGCTGCTGGCCTGCGGTCGCGCCTGTCCGCGGGACACCGACCAGCAGGAACAGGCCTTTCTACAGAACGCCGGCCCTCAGGCCCTGCGGCGGGGGGACCTGGTCTTCTGGCGGGGGCATGTGGCGATGATGCTGGACTCCACCCAGATCATCCACGCCAACGCCCACCACATGGCCGTGGCCATCGAGCCGCTGAACACGGCGATCGCCAGGATTGAGGCCGCAGGTTCCGGGGAGCCCACCAGTTACCGACGGCCCTGAGTCCCTGTTTCAGCGGCCCAGGGCGAACCGCGCCTCAGGTCGCGGCAGGGGCGGCGGTCTCTGCCGGCGTCTCGGCCGGAGCTCCGCCCTCGGCGGCGGGGGCGGCTTCACCCTCGGCGGGCGCCTCGGCTTCGGCGACCGGGGCCGCCGCCGGCGCGGGGGCCGGGAAGGGCAGGGATCCGCCCATGGAATGCAGATAGGCCACCATGTTGATGAGCTCTTCTTCGCGCCTGAGGCCGACGAAGGTCATCTTGGTGCCGCTGATATGACGCTGGGGCGCATACAGGAACGCGCCCATCTCCTCGTGCGTCCACACCGGATGGGCCGCAGCATACTCCGTGAACGCGCCCGAATAGGAATAGCCGGCGTGAGCTGCGGGCGCCAAGCCGATGATCCCCCAGAGATTGGGTCCCGTTCCATTGGCGCCGCCCTGGGCGATGGTGTGGCAGCTGATGCACTTGGCGAAGGAGGCCTCGCCCGCCGCCAAGTCGGCGATAGGCAGCACGGTTCCCCAGTCAATCGGGGCTTCCTCGACTGGCGCGCCGCCCGTGTCCTCGGGAATGGCGATGGCATAGCCTGGGGTTTCGGGGGCTTGGGGGGCGAAGACGACAGCGGAGGCCTCGCGAAGGCCAACAACCACCAAACCCGTCGCCAGCAGTGCGCCGGCGACCTTGTTGAACGTAAGGTCGCTCATAGTCTTAGATTCGGCCCTTTCTCAGGCCGGTCGTCGAAACCGGCATACGCGCGGGAATCTCCCGCCCCTTATTGCGCCCGCGTCTCTTACACGCTACCGGCGCTCGTGCAACCGGCCAG
>CAMTXB010000015.1:0-27661 GCA_947085575.1 uncultured Caulobacteraceae bacterium | reverse complement strand
AGCAGAAGACGGCATACGAGATGGTTATGCTAGTGACTGGAGTTCAGACGTGTGCTCTTCCGATCTGCAATGGCCCTGATTGACCGCCGAATAGGCCGAGAGCCCGTCCAGGTAGCGCTTGCCTTCGACGTCCCAGACATAGACCCCCTCGCCGCGGCTCAGCACAACGTCCAGCGGCTTGTAGTTGCGCGCGCCCAGCCGCGCCTCGGCGGCGATATAGTCCTGCGGGGTCGACAGGGCGGGGCGGTCGAGAACGGCGTGGTCGGTCATGGAAGGCCTCATTCGGCGGCCGCGAGCGCGGCATAGGGTTGGGAGGTGAGGTCCAGCCGCAGGCTCATGCAGAAAGCCGCGCCGCCGGACATGATGAAGGGGGAGAGATCGACCTCGACGAGGCGGTAGCCCCGGACCTCCAGGGCCGCGCGCAGGGCCGGCGGGGCCTGGGCCATGATCACGGTCTCGCCCAGGTTCACCGCATTGACGCAGAGCGCCTCGGCCGCGGCCTTATCGGCCTCGATCAGCAGGTCGGGCGCGACCCGGTCGCGCAGGGTCTTCAGGGCCTGATCGGTGAAGGCCGGCGGGTAGTAGAGGATGTGGCCGCCGTCCAGCGGGCGCATGCAGGTGTCGAGGTGGTAGAAGTGCGGGGTGGCCAGCTCCAGGGCGACCACCTCCTGGCCGAAGAAGTCCGCATGGGCCTCAAGGCCCGCCAGGGTCGAGCGCTGCCCGTGGCCGCCCCAGAACCAGCCGCGGGCGCCGTCCCACAGGGCGTCGCCGGCGCCTTCATGCACCAGGCCCGGCGGCAGTTCGGCCACCTCTTGCAACACGCCGCGGTCGCGCAGGGCGTGAAAGGCGGTGAGGAAGGGCGTCTCCTCGCCCCCGCGCTCGGGGTGGGCGAAGCGGGCCATCAGGGCGCGGCCGTCCAGGACGGTGGCCGCATTGGCAGGGAAGACGAGGTCGGGCAGGCCCGCCTCAGCCGGGATCATCTCCACCACGCCGCCTGCGGCCTCGATGGCCTGGCGCAGCTCGGCTGAGGCCGCAGCGGCCCGGGCGCGGGCGCCGGCGTCGGCCTGCCACACCGCAGGATCCATCCAGGGGTTGATCTGGTAGCTGACCTCGAAGTGGGCCGGGTCGGTCATCAGATAGTGCGGGGTCGCCATGGCGCGCCTTTCTGAATGTCACGGGCACGCCGAGGATCGGTTGCGGCGACGCTAGCGAAAAGGTGCAGGACGAGTAAGATATGCGGAGAGTTCTGATGATCTGACAGGTTTGAGTGGCGATCTGTGATGGACGAGACCGACCGCCAACTTCTGGCCCTTCTTCGCGCCGACGCCCGGACTTCGGTGGCCAGCTTGGCCGAGCGCCTCAAGGTCTCCCGCGGCACGGTGCAGAACCGGATAGACAGGATGCGCCAGCGCGGGGTGATCCAGGGCTTCACAGTACGCACCCGTCCCGATGTGGAGGCCCACCGGGTCCGGGCCGTCATGACGATCTCGGTGGAAGGGGAGGCGAGCCCCCGAGTGGTGCGCGCCCTGCAGGGCTTTGCCGAGGTGGCGGCGGTCCACACCACCAACGGCCGCTGGGACCTGGTGGCCGAGCTGGACACCGACAGCCTGGGCGCTTTCAGCTCGGCCCTGGATGAGATCCGCCGGATCCCCGGCATCGCCGCCACCGAGACCTCGATCCTGCTGGCGACCGCCCGCCTGTAGATTCCTGGGTCAAGGGGAGGTGGCGGCGAGGACAGGGCGTGCTTAGATCGGCGGCATGAACGCACCGCTGAAAACCGACACCCTGCCCGAATGGCGCCTCGACGACCTCTATGGGGGGCGCGAGGATCCGAAGATCGAGGCCGACCTCGACAGGGCCCGGAGGGCCGCCGCCGATCTGCTGGCCTATAAGGGCCTGCTGGTCGCCGCGCGGGGGGAACCCCAGCTGCTTGGCCAGCGGCTGGATGAGACCATCGCCCTCTATGAGGTGGGGACCAACGCCCTCTATGGGGTCGGGGCCTATGCCGCCCTGTCATCGAGCACGGCCCGGGACAATCCGGCCTGGGCGAAGTTCGAGGGGGATTTCCGGACCAAGGCCGCGATGATCGGGGCCGAGACCCTGTTCTTCACCCTGGAGATCAACCAGCTGGACGAGGCCGAGCTGGCCGCCGCCGTGGCCGCCCATGCCCCGGCGCAGCGCTGGCTGCCCTGGCTGCGCCGGGTGCGCCTGTCGCGCCCCCATGAACTGAGCGCCGAGCTTGAGCGCCTGATGATCGATCGCGGTCCGGGCGTCGCCAGCTGGATGCGGCTCTATGATGAGACCCTGGCCAAGCTCACTGCCAGGGTGGGGCCTGAGACCCTGACCCTGCCCGAGACCCTGAACCGCCTGTCTGACCCTGACGGCGCCCGCCGCAGGCAGGCCGCTCAGGGTCTGGCCAAGGCCCTGGAGGCGCGGACCTCCACCCTGGCGCTGTGCCTCAACACCCTGGCCTACGAAAAGCAGGTGGATGACCGCTGGCGGAAGTATCCGCAACCGGCCTCATCCCGACATCTGGGCAATGAGGTGGACGCCGACGCCGTCGAGGCCCTGGTGGAGGCGGTGACCGAGGCCTATCCCGCCGTCAGCCACCGCTATTACGCCCTGAAGGCCAAGATCATGGGCCGCAGGCGTCTCGATTACTGGGACCGCAACGCCCCCCTGGATGCGGCCCCGCCCCGGACCTACAGCTGGCCCCAGGCCCAGGACATGGTTCTGGAGTCCTTCCAGGCCCTGGCGCCCCGGTTCGCCGACACCGCCAGGATGTTCTTCACCCAGCCCTGGATCGACGCCCGTCCCCGGCCCGGCAAGCAGTCGGGCGCCTACTCCCATCCGGTCAGCGCCGACCGTCACCCCTATGTGTTCTTGAACTATATGGGGGAGCGCCGGGACGTGCTCACCCTGGCCCATGAGCTGGGCCATGCGGTGCACCAGACCCTCTGTGCGCCCCTCGGCACCCTCCTGGCCGACACCCCCCTCACCCTGGCCGAAACTGCCTCGATCTTCGGCGAGGGCCTGGTGTTTGAACGCCTGATGGCCAATGCCGGCGCCGACGAGCGTCGGGGCCTGCTGGCCGGCAAGATCGAGGACGGACTGAACACGGTGGTCCGTCAGGTCGCCTTCCACAAGTTTGAGACCCGCTTCCACGCCGCCCGTCTGCAGGGGGAGGTGTCCGCCGACCAGATCGCGGCCATCTGGATGGAGGTGATGGGGGAGAGCCTTGGCCCCGCCATCAGGCTGAACCCCGGCTATGAGCACTACTGGGCCTATGTCAGCCACTTCGTGCATGCGCCCTTCTATGTCTATGCCTATGCCTTCGGGGACCTTCTGGTGCGGGGGCTGATGGAAAGGCGCCGGGAGGATCCCCAGGGGTTCGCCCCACTCTATGAGGATCTGCTCGCCGCCGGGGGCTCCAGGACCTATGTGGAGGCCTTGGCCCCCTTTGGCCTCAACCCGCGGGAAAAGGCCTTCTGGGCGGCGGGCATGACCCAGATGGCGCGGCTGGTGGACGAGTTCGAAGCGCTGGTCTGATCGCAGGGCAAGACTTGGGTGAATCTCGCCTGAAGCCTTGCCATTTTTCAAACGGGCGTTAGTCAGCAGGGTATGTCCGATGATCTGACCCCCGTTCAGGCCGCCGTCGTCCCGGACGGCTATGTGATCAACCTCTGGCAGCGCGGCTTTGGCCGAACGGTCGGTCCGTTCTATTCCAAGCGGGACGAGGCCAATTGCGAGATCATGGCCTTCCGGGTGGAGGAGCACCACGCCAATGGCATGAACAACTGCCATGGCGGCATGCTGATGAGTTTCGCCGACATGGCCTGGGGCCGGGTGATCTCCAACCAGCGCGAGGTCGGCTGGGTTACGGTGCGCCTGACCACCGACTTCCTCTCCGGGGCCCAGATGGGCGACTGGGTGGAAGGGGGCAGTGAAATCATCTCCGAGCAGGACGACATCTTCACGGTCCGCGGCAAGATCTGGTGCGGAGACCGCCTCCTGATGACCGGCTCGGGTGTGTTCAAGGGCCTTCGTAACATCAAGCGCTCCCCTGGCGACCGCCAGGCGCGGCAGGCCTGACCTCCATGACCGATCAGACCAAGACCCCCCCTGCCGTGGCCGCCGCCGAGTTCGAGGACGACCGCCCGGTCCCGTCTCAGCCGGGCGAGTTTCCCCCGGAAGTTCAGGCGCCCCTGGCGCCGTTCAAGGGCGAAAGGCCGCCGACGCCGGCCTGGTTCGATGAAGCCATCGCCCAGGCGCCTGAGCGCAGCTTCGTCACCTCCCTGGGCACCCAGATCGAGATGCTGACCTGGGGCCAGGTGGGAAAGCCCGGACTTCTGCTGGTGCATGGCAACAGCGCGCACGCCGACTGGTGGAGCTTCATCGCCCCCTATCTGGCCGAGGACTACCGGGTCGCCTCCATGTCTCTGGCCGGCATGGGCGCCTCGGACTGGCGGGAAACCTACGCCTTCCAGGATTTCGCCGAGGACGCCGAGGCGGTGGCCCAGGCGGCCGGCCTATATGAGGGGGGCGGTAAGCCCATCTATATCGGCCATTCCTTCGGGGGTTCGCAGGTCTTCTATGCCGCCAGCCGCCATCCCGACCGGATGGCGGCGGCGATCCTGGTGGACACCGGCTTTGGCGGCCCGCCGCCTCGGGCGCGCGAGGAGATGGAGCGGCGCATGGAGCAGGTGCGCAATATCCCGACCTCCGACCGTCCCAGACGGGTCTATGCGACTCTCGAGCAGGCGCTCAGCCGGTTCCGCTTCATGCCGCCCCAGGCCGCCGGGAACCTGTTCGTCGCCGACTATATCGCCCGCAAGTCCCTGAAGCGGGCGCCCCTGGAGGACGGGTCTGGCGAAGGCTGGACCTGGATGTTTGATCCGGCCATGTGGAACAAGCTCGACCGCAGCGCCATGACCGCCCTGGTCACCGAGGGGCCGCCCAAGGTCGAGGTGCCGGTGGCGCACCTGCATGGGGAGCAGTCCCAGGTGATCGCCCGCCGTCAGGACGGCCGTCCCAACCCCCTGCCGATCGACATGATTGAGATCGCCATCCCCAACGCCAATCACCATGTGATGGTCGATCAGCCCCTGGCCCTGGTGGCGGCGCTGAGGGCGCTTCTGAAGGTATGGCCGACTTGAGCCGGCGCGCGCTCTCGTGTAGCACCACAGACCATCAGGTTCCGTAAGAGAGAGACCCGGCCGCCATGGGCGAACAGGCTTCCGACTACAAGCGCGGCGAAATGCAGATCCAGGAGCAGCTGGCCACCTATCAGCTGTTCATGGGCATGACCAAGTGGGGCTCCCTGGCGGTCACCGCCTTCCTCCTGCTGTTCACGGTCTGGCTTTGCACCCCGCTCGGCTTCATGGGCGGCCTGATTTCGACCGTGGTGACCATCGTGATCGGCATCATGCTGCTGCGCGACAAGCCCGACCAGGCGCACTAGACCCCGACTTCGGCTTAGCGAAACCGCCGCCGGCCCGGATGGGGGGCAGGCGGCGTCATTGCGCCTGCGCGGTCGGATCTGGTCCGGTTCAAACATCTGTTTGGAGATCCCTGACGGACTTCTGGACAAGGGGCTACGGACTTTCCTAAGGTCCGCCGGCCTTTCCGCCCCGGGGGATCTCGACCATGGCCGTCATCGCCGTCACCAAGGAACGCCGCGACGGGGAAACCCGCGTCGCCATGACGCCGGACACGGCCAGGAAGCTGATCGCTTCTGGCTTTACCGTGATGGTGGAGTCCGGGGCGGGCCTGGCCTCCTCCTATCCGGATGACGGCTATGTCGCCGCCGGCGCTGAAGTGGGTGATCTGGACGCTGTGCTCGGCAAGGCTGACATCCTGTTCAAGGTGCGCGGACCCACCGGGCCGGAGATCGCCGGACTCAAGGTTGAGGCCATCGTGGTCGGCATGCTCAATCCCCACCAGGACAAGGCCGCCCTCGAGGCCCTGGCGGCCCGGGGGCTGAGCGCCTTTTCCATGGAGTTCGTGCCGCGGATCACCCGGGCCCAGGTGATGGACGTCCTGTCCTCCCAGGCCAACCTCGCCGGCTATCGCGCCGTGCTCGAGGCGGCCCACGCCTATGGCAAGGTTCTGCCGATGATGATGACCGCCGCCGGCACGGTGGCCGCCGCCAAGGTCTTTGTCATGGGCGCTGGCGTTGCCGGCCTGCAGGCCATCGCCACGGCCCGGCGTCTGGGGGCGGTCGTCACCGCCACCGACGTGCGGCCGGCCGCCAAGGAGCAGGTGGAGAGCCTGGGCGCCAAGTTCGTCGCCGTCGAGGATGAGGAATTCAGGGCCGCGGAGACCGCCGCCGGCTACGCCAGGGAAATGAGCGCCGAATATCAGGCCAAGCAGGCCGCCCTGGTCTCCGAGCACATCCGCAAACAGGACATCGTCATCACCACCGCCCTGATCCCGGGCCGCCCGGCCCCGCGCCTGGTCAGCGCCGCCCAGGCCGCCTCCATGCGCCCGGGCTCGGTCATCGTCGACCTGGCCGTGGAACAGGGGGGCAATGTGGAGGGTGTGGTCCCCGGCGAGGTGTCCGAATCCGGCGGGGTGAAGATCGTCGGCTACGGCAACCTGCCTGGGCGCATCGCCGCCGACGCCTCGGCCCTCTATGCCCGCAACCTGTTCGCCTTTGCCGGCCTGTTCCTGGACAAGGACGGCGCCTTCGCCCCCGACTTCGAGGACGAGATTCTCAAGGCCGCCCTGGTGACCCAAGGGGGCGCGGTGGTTCACCCCGCCCTGGCCCGCTGACCCTGATCAAGAGAGGACGACCCCCATGGAATCCGTCGATCCCACCGTCTTCCGTCTGGCGATCTTCGTGCTCGCCATCTTCGTGGGCTACTATGTGGTCTGGAGCGTTACGCCGGCCCTGCACACCCCCCTGATGGCGGTGACCAACGCCATTTCCTCGGTGATCATCGTCGGCGCCCTGCTGGCCGCCGCCGCCCAGGGGGTGGAGGGCGACGCGCTCAGCGGCAGTGTCATGATCTCCAAGGGCGCAGGCGCCCTGGCTGCGGCCCTGGCGGCGGTGAACATCTTCGGCGGCTTCCTGGTCACCCAGCGCATGCTCGCCATGTACAAGAAGAAGCAGAAGTAGAGCCGGGCCTTAGGGGGCTAACCATGAACGCCAATCTCGCGGCCATTCTCTACCTCGTTTCCGGGGTGCTGTTCATCCTGGCCCTGCGGGGACTCTCCAGTCCGGAGACCAGCCGGGCGGGCAACCGTAACGGCATGATCGGCATGGCCATCGCCGTGGGTACGGTCATGGTCACCCTGTGGGGCCAGGGCGCCCTGGATGTCCTGACCCTGGGCCTGATCCTGGGGGGCGTGGCCATCGGCGGCGGCATCGGCGCGGTGATCGCCCGCAAGGTGCCGATGACCTCGATGCCCCAGCTGGTGGCCGCCTTCCATAGCCTGGTGGGTCTTGCCGCCTGTCTGGTGGCGGTGGCGGCGATCTATACCCCGGAGGCCTATGGCATCGGCGTGGCCGGTGAGATCGCCATGATATCCCTGATCGAACTGTCCCTTGGCCTGGCGATCGGGGCGGTGACCTTCACCGGCTCGGTGATCGCCTTCGCCAAGCTGAACGGCAATATGAGCGGTGCGCCGATCCTGCTGCCGGCCCGGCATCTCCTCAACCTGGCCGTCGCGGCTGGCATAGTGGTTCTGATGGTGATCCTCGTGGTCAGCGGCGGCGCGGCCGTCTGGGCCTTCTGGGGCATCTTCGCCCTCGCCCTGCTGATCGGAATTACGCTGATCATTCCCATTGGCGGCGCCGACATGCCCGTCGTGGTGTCGATGCTGAATTCCTATTCCGGCTGGGCGGCCGCAGCCCTGGGCTTCACCCTGGAGAACACCACCCTGATCATCACCGGGGCCCTGGTGGGCTCGTCGGGGGCGATCCTGTCCTACATCATGTGCAAGGGGATGAACCGGTCCTTCGTCTCGGTGATCCTCGGGGGCTTCGGGGGAGATGATTCCGCCGCAGCGGCGGGGGGCCATGTGGAGACCCGGCCGGTCAAGCACGGCTCGGCCGAGGACGCGGCCTTCATCATGAAGAACGCCAGCAAGGTGATCATCGTGCCCGGCTACGGCATGGCCGTCTCCCAGGCTCAGCACGCCCTGCGCGAGATGGGGGATGTGCTCAAGGCCGAAGGCGTCGAGGTGAAGTACGCCATTCACCCGGTGGCCGGTCGCATGCCCGGCCATATGAACGTGCTGCTGGCCGAGGCCCAGGTCTCCTATGACGAAGTCTTCGAGCTGGAGGACATCAATTCGGAGTTCTCCACCGCCGATGTGGCCTTTGTCATCGGGGCCAATGACGTGACCAATCCGGCCGCCAAGACCGACCCGACCTCGGCCATCTACGGCATGCCGATCCTGGACGTGGAAAAGGCGCGCACGGTGCTGTTCGTCAAGCGAGGCATGAGCTCAGGCTATGCGGGCGTCGACAATGAGCTGTTCTTCCGGGACAACACCATGATGCTGTTTGGTGACGCCAAGAAGATGGTCGAAGGTATTCTGAAGTCCCTGTAGGATCTGTCACGCCATCTCATGTCAAAGAGAGCTTGAACAGGCCCGCCGCGCCCAATTATCGCTGGCGCGCTGTCGGCTGATGTCTCGAACATCCCGGAGTCCAGGCGCAGCCTGATGGCCGCCCGGGGCCTGATCGAGACGGGGGCCTGATCGAGACGGGGGACTGACCTTAAGGGTCCTGGCCGGGCTCCCGGGTCACCAGGCCCACCGCCGCCTCAAACCGGGCCTGGATGAGGCTTCTGATCCCGACCCCTTCGGGCTGCAGGCGGACCTGACCATGGGCGTCGATCACCACCGGCAGGGCGCGCCGCGCCCCCGGGTCCAGGGCCTGCACGATCCGCCGGTCGGCGGGGGACAGGCGGCCCGTTCGCCCGGCCAGGGACCCGATGCGCACCCCTGATTCAAGTGTGGTCACACAGAAACGCCCGTCCCACACGGCTGAGGCGCCGGCGCTCAGGGTGAGGTCGGCCAGCCCGCCCCGGGCCGACTCGCCGGCCTCCCGCAGGATCGTGATCGCCTGAGGGCCGCCCTCGACCCGCGCCCCGGCCAGGGTGGCGGTGAAGGTGGCTGATCCGGCGACCTGGTCCGCCAGACGGTCGACGGCCGCCCGTCGCGGCGGCGTGGTTCCCCCGCCGGCGCACAGGCAGGCCATGGCCAGCAGCCGGGCCAGGGGTGCGCGGGCCGCCGCCCGCAATGGACCGCGGTCCCAGCTGAGGCTTCCCGCCGGGTGATGGCGGGCGAGCCGGCCGAGGGCCGCCAGGTCCTGGCCAGCCGGCGGGGGGTGCGGCGCCGGCATGGGGGGGGCCTGACCCAGCTTGGCCCGCGCCCTGGCGCGGGCGAAGGCCATGTCCTCATTGGCGGGGTCTTCGATCCAGGACAGGTCCTGCTGGCCGAGCATGGCGCGCAGGGCGGCGCGTCGGGTGGTCGACAGGGGGCGCAGGAGGAACAGGCCATGTCCCTCGGGCCAGGCCGGGCTGGGCGACCATAGCCGGGGCTCCGGGGTCGTCGCGCCGTCCCGGCGCATCTGGCGCGCCTCCAGCCCGTCATCGGCGGTATGGCCCATCAGCAGCACCCGGGCCCCGTGGCGCCGGGCCGCCTGGGCCAGCAGTCGGTGCCGCGCGTCGCGGGCGGCCGCAGGCAGGCCTCGACGGGGCTTGTCTCCGGTCCAGGGCAATACCTCAAAGGGCAGACCAAGGCGCTCTGCGATCCCCTGGCAATGGGCCGCCCAGGCCCTGGCCATGGGCTGCAGACCATGATCCACGTGCAACATGATCAGCCGCCGTCCATGGGCCTGGCTCCAGACCCGGGCGGTCAGCAGAAGGGCCAGACTGTCCCCGCCGCCGGAAAAGGCCACGGCCAGGGGCGCGGTGGAGTTTGGGCTGAGACGGGCCTCGAAGTGCGCCGCCGCCGCCGCGAGGACGGGGCAGGGCGCAGGGTCCAGGGTCAGCTGCACCGGGCCTGGGTGCGCGCCGCCGCCGCCCGTGACTGGATGGAGGGCGCCGCCGACGGGTAGCGCCGTGATAGCTCGGCCAGGGTCTGGCAGGCCTCGCTGGCGCGGTTCAGGGCGATCAGGGACCGGGAGAGCTCCAGCACCCCGTCGGGCGCCCAGGCCGTGGTCGGCCAGCCCCGGATGGCGGCGATGAAGGCGGTGGCGGCCTCGGTGTCGGCGCCGCGCACCACCAGGGTCTTGCCGAGCCAGTAATTGGCCTCCGGCGCCTGGGCGGCGTTGGCATGGGTGGCCACAAAGGCCTGGAAGGCCGCTTCGGCCCGGTCATAGTCGCCGCTGAGCATGAGGCCGCGGGCGCGGTCGAAGTCGGCCTGGGGCGAGCCTGCCGGGCGCGGGTTGGGGGACTGAACTCCAAAGCCTGACGGTGCGCCGGCCGCTGAGACCGGGGGGAGGCCGGTGAAGACCTCCAGGGCGGCGATCTTCTGGTTCATGGCGGCCAGCTGGGCCTCCAGGGCGCTGGTCTTGTCCCGGCTCTGACGGAGTTCGAAATTGGTGGTTTCGATCTGGCCGTTCAGCCGGGTGATGACGCTCTCCAGATCGGCCAGGCGGCGGCTCAGATCCTCGATCCGGTAGTCGGTTTCCGCCGGCTGCACCACCACGGGGCGGCCGGTGTCGCGGCCCTGAAAGACAATGGCCCGCAGCTCCCGCACCACCCTCTCCATCCGCTCCACCCGCCGGGCGTCGCGGACATCGAGGGGATCTTCCATGGAGGTCTGGGCGCTGGCCAAGGTCGGGATCGTCGCCGGGGCCAGAAGGCTCAGGGCGAGGGCGGCGGGAAGAGCGAAACGTCGGCGCGCGGTCATGGTCAGATCATCTAAATTGCCGAAGCGCCGAAATTGCGGCGCAAGCCACACCATGGGCCGGCAGAGCCCCGGCGCCAATGCCCTGAGGCCTGTCGCACAGCAAAGAGGGGACCCCAAGGGATCCCCTCTCGCCATCAGCGGGTCGTCTCAGGCCTCAGCGGGCGCCCGAGGTGATCGCGGTATGGGCGTTCCGGTTGCGCTGATAGGCTTCCTCCGAGGTGCCCGGATCGATCGGACGTTCCTTGCCGTAGGACACGGTGGTGATCCGGCTCGCGGATACGCCGCGGGACACCAGGAATTCCCGCACGGCATTGGCCCGGCGGGCGCCGAGGGCGAGGTTGTACTCGCGGGTGCCGCGCTCGTCGGCATTGCCTTCCAGGCGGACCATGACCGAGGGATAGCGGTTCAGCCAGGCGGCCTGGGCGGCCAGGACCGGGGCGGCGTCGGCGCGGACGGAATGGGCGTCGAAGTCGAAATAGACCCGGTCCCCGACATTGATGGTGAAGTCCTGCTGGCTGCCCGGCAGCGTGCCCTGGGTCACGGGGGCAGGGGCCATGGGCTGGTTGTAGGGCGGCGGCGTGGGGGTGGGCGCCGGCGCCGGCGTCGGCGTCGGGCGCGAGGCGCAGGCGGTGACGGAGGCCGCAGCCACGGCGATCACCGCAAATTGAGCGATGCGCTTGGTCAGGGACGAGGTGGTCATGTTGGTGTCAATCCTTGTTGAACGGTTCAGACGTGCGGCGGGCCAAGCGCCGAAAAACAATCGATCTGTGCACTATCTTTATGACGACTCTGAACTAGGCCAACAATAGTTTCCGGTGGCTCCTGCATTCACTTGTTAGTTGAGCAGCGGCGACCATGCCGGGTCTGATCCTGACTGGGGATAGGGCGCCGGGCGTACGATCCGTCCGGTGACGTCAACTGACCACAGGCGCGCTGCGCCGCCCGGTGTTTCCCGGGTGAACATCAAGACCCGGCCATTGGGCGCCCAGGTCGGCCCCTCATCCAGATAACTGGTGGTCAGAAGTCGCTCCCCCGAGCCGTCGGGGCGCATGACGCCGATGTGGAACTGCCCGCCAGCCTGCTTGGTGAAGGCGATGAGTTCTCCAGAGGGGCTCCAGACCGGGGTCATATAGCGTCCGGAGCCGAAGGAGATCCGCCGGGCGCCGGACCCGTCGGCGTTCATCACATAGATCTGCGGGCTTCCCCCCCGGTCCGAGTTGAAGGTGATCTGGCTCCCGTCCGGCGAGAAGGAGGGTGAGGTGTCGATGGACGGGTCGGAGGTCAGGCGGCGGGAGGCCCGGCTGCGCAGGTCCATCACATGGACATCGGTATTGCCGCCCCGCTCCACCGAGAACGCCACCTTGCCGCCATCATGGGAAAAGCGCGGGGCGAACACCATGCCGTTGAAGGAGCCGAGGCTCTCCCGGCGGCCGGTCTCCAGGTTGAACAGATAGATCGACGACCCCGCAGGCCGCAGGGCCATATAGGTGATCTCCTGGCTGGTGGAGGAGAAGCGCGGCGTCATGACGATGTAGGAGCCGTCGGTCAGATAGCTGGGATTGGCCCCGTCCTGGTCCATGATGGCCAGGCGCTTGATCCGGTTGAGCCGCCCGCCGCTCTCGGCGACGAACACCACCCGGGTGTCGAAATAGCCCTTCTCCCCGGTCAGGCGCTCATAGACCGCATCAGAGATCTTGTGGGCCACCCGGCGCCAGTTCTCCGAGGTCGAGGTGAACTGCATCCCCAGGAGCTGCTGCTCGGCGAAGACATCCCACAGGCGGAAGTTCACGGTCAGACGGCCGGTGCCATCGACCGTAACCTCGCCGTTCACCAGGCCCTGGGCGTTGATCGTCTTCCAGTCGGCAAACCTCGGCTGAAAGCGGATGTCCAGGTCACGCTCGATGAAGGCCGCCTCATCGATCGGCCGGAAAAGCCCGGATCGTTCCAGATTGCTGGTGATGACCTGGGCGATCTCGGCGCCTCGATCGCCGCGAAAGCCCGGCACGGCCACGGGCAGGGGCTGGATGTCGCCCCGGTTGACGTCCACCTCGATCTGGGCCCGGGCGGGGCTGGTGATGGCGCCTGCCGACAGCAAGGCCGCTGTCAGGGCGACGAACAGGGTCGGCAGTCGCATGGCTAGTTGCTCCTCAATTTTCGGCGCACGCCTGGGCGGCGTTGAAGGTCACGGCGATCTGGTCGCCATAGAACTCCCGGGGAAGGGTGGTGAAGGGGGACGCGCTATAGACCGCGCGGATGGCGCGCTCGGCGGCGGCCCGGGTCACCAGGTCGGCGGAGTATTCCTGGCCGCCGGCCCGGACATCACCCACCACCCGGCCATCACTGGCCAGGCGGAAGGTGACCCGGACTCGGACGTTGCGGGCGGCCTCGACCTCACAGTTGGGGTTCCAGCGGCGCTGAAGCTCCTCGGACAGACCCGACATGGCCGCCCCTGTGAGCCCGCTGCCGGTGGCGGGACGGGCCTGGGTGGCGGTCTCCGGCCGCGCTGCGCCGCGGGCGGCCGATGAGCTCTGGGATCCCTTCAGGCTGGAAGCCAGGGCGTCCAGGTCAAGGGTGTTGTCCTTCTTGGGCGGCGCCTGGGGGGCGGGCTTGGGGGGGGGCGGCGGCGGGGCGGGTTTGGGCGCTGGCGCTGGCCTTGGCGGCGGGGCCTTGGGCGCTGGCTGCGGGGCAGGCTTGGGCGTCGGCTGGGGTGCGGGTTGCGGCTCGGGCTCGGCCACGGGCGGGTCCAGGGGCGCCTCGGGCTCGGGGGTTTCAGTCTGGGCGGCCAGGTCCTCCGGACCCTGCACGGCGGGTCGCCGACTGTCGGGGATCGAGCTCACAATGTTGATCGGCACGACCGCGCCGATCTTCAGCTCCCGCTCCCAGGGCCATGGGAGCAGGGCGAACGCCAGCACCCCCCCATGCAGGATGGCGGAAAACAGCAGGGCTAGGCTCAGGTCCGACCGTTCGCCGCGCATGGGCTGTCCTCAGCGCACGACTTGATCCGCGCCCGAAGAGGGGCCGCCGGTCTCGGTGAGCAGATTGATGGAGGTAAAGCCGGAACTGGCCAGGGCGGCCATCACCTGGGCGACCAGGGCATAGCTGGTCCGCCCGTCGGCGCGGACATAGATCGGCCGCTCGGTGGCGCCGTCGGCCATGGCCAGGAGCCGTGGGGAAAGGCTGGAAAAGGGCGTCTCCTGCTCGTCGATATAGATCGTCCCGTCCGCCCGGACCGAGACCGTCAGCGGCTCGGACTGGTCGGGAATGGCGCTGGCCTCGGTCTTGGGCAGCTCCAGGGGGACGCCCACGGTCAGCAGGGGGGCGGAGATCATGAACACGATCAGCAGCACCAGCATCACGTCCACCAGGGGGGTGACATTGATTTCTGACAGGGCGCCCCGGCGGCTGGTGCGCCGCCGCCGCCGCCCGCCGCCGCCCGCTGCCGAATAGGCGTCGTGTGAGGACAGGGCCATCGGCTCAGACCCGATCGCTCAGGCGCCGCTGGATCGCGGTGGCGAGGTCATCGGCGAAGCCCTCCAGCCGGCCGCTGTAGCGGGCGGCGTCAGAGGAGAACTTGTTATAGGCCACATAGGCCGGAATGGCGGCCGCCAGGCCGATGGCGGTGGCGAACAGGGCCTCGGCGATGGCCGGCGCCACCACGGTCAGGTTGGTGTTCTGCTGGATGGCGATGGCCTGGAAGGCGTCCATGATCCCCCAGACCGTGCCGAACAGGCCGACAAAGGGCGAGGCGGTGGCGACAATGGCCAGCAGGGGCAGGCCTTCCTCCACCCGGGCGCTTTCCCGGGCGATGATCGCGTCCAGCATCCGGTCGATGCGCTGGATCAGAAAGCCCGCCTGGCCGTCGCTGGCCAGGCCCTTGATGCGCGCCTCCCGCCACTCCTTCAGGGCGGACTGAAGCATCCGGGGCAGGGCGTGGCGGGGCCGGTCACCGGCCTCGAGGGCGATGTCCTCCAGAGAGCGGCCCGAAGACACCTGGTCCTCGAACCCGTCGGCATGGCGGTTGAGGGCGGCTAACCGCAGCAGCTTGTCGATGATTACCGCCCAGGAGAACAGGGAGGCCAGCGCCAGGCTGATCATCACCGACTTGATCACCCAGTCGGCGCGCATGAACAGCGCGACCATGGAGAAACTTTCGGCCGTCAAGGCGCCGTAGGCGGCGGGGTCCATGCGATGTGGGCTCCGTTTTTCGGTGGGGCGAGGCCGCCCGAGGATGAAGTGAAACGCTGCGGTGGCGAACTTAAGGCGCCCGATCGTGACGATCACGCCCCTACCCCCTGCAGTGGAACAGCATTCGGGTTACTCAAAGCCTGCCAACGGCCGGATATCGTCGCCGACCTGGCCGGCGGCCGCGGTTTAAGAAGCGTCGGCGGCGGCAAAATAGGGCGCGAGCATCGTCGTCATGCCCGCCGGCGGCTTCCTGGGGCGGCCATCCAGGCCGATGCAGGCGGCCAGGACCGTGGCCTGGGCGATCAGGGTCTGGCCCCGCACGATCCTCTGGCCGATGAACAGCCGGGGTCCCTTCACCGCGTCATAGGTGGTGCGGACCTGGAGGGCGTCGTCGATACGGGCCGGCGCCTTGAAATCGAGCTCCATGCGCACGACGGTGAAGGCGCGGGGGCTGTCCTGGTCCAGCAGGTCGGCATGGCGCAGGCCGGCCAGCCGCAGGAAATCCGACCGCCCCCGTTCGAAATAGCGCAGATAGTTGCCGTGATAGACGACCCCGGTGAAGTCGGTGTCCTCATAATAGATGCGCACCGGCAGCACATGCTCTCGGCCTTCGATCCAGCCGGCGGAGGGTTCGCCGGTGGGGGGAGACTCGCCTGGGACGGGGGTCATGGGGGCTCCGGGGTCGGCTATTCGTCGAACAGGGTGGCCTGAGCCGTTCCTGGCGGTTGGGGCGGCGGGGTGAGGCCCAGATGGCCATAGGCCCTGGCGCAGGCCACCCGCCCCCGGGGGGTGCGCTGGATGAAGCCCTGCTGCATCAGATAGGGCTCGATGACATCCTCCACCGCGTCCCGCGCCTCGGCGATGGCATAGGCGATGGTCTCCACCCCGGCCGGGCCTCCGCCATAGTTGTCGATCAGGGCGCGCAGATAGCGGCGGTCCAGGGAGTCTAGTCCCACCTCATCCACCTCCAGCCGCGCCAGCCCGCGGCTGGCTGCGCCCTTGTCGATGGCCGCAGCGCCCTCGGCGGCGGCGAAGTCCCGCACCCGGCGCAGCAGCCGTCCGGCCACCCTGGGGGTGCCCCGGGCGCGGGCGGCGATTTCGGCTGCGCCATCCCGGGTCAGGCTGATCCCCATCTTGCCGGCCGCATGGGACAGCACCTTGATCAGTTCGTCGGTGGTGTAGAATTCCAGCCGCACCGGGATGCCGAACCGGTCGCGCAGGGGGGTGGCCAGCAGGCCGGCCCGGGTCGTCGCCGCCACCAGGGTGAAGGGGGCAAGATCGATGCGGATGGCGCGGGCCGACGGCCCCTCGCCGATGATCAGGTCCAGGACGTGATCCTCCATGGCGGGATAGAGGATCTCCTCCACATTGGCCGCCAGCCGATGGATCTCATCGATGAACAGGACGTCGCCGGCCTCGAGATTGGTCAGTAT
This sequence comes from uncultured Caulobacteraceae bacterium, assembly GCA_947085575.1. Lineage (GTDB taxonomy): Bacteria > Pseudomonadota > Alphaproteobacteria > Caulobacterales > Caulobacteraceae > Phenylobacterium. The sequence continues at coordinate 11,174 of CAMTXB010000015.1, read as the reverse complement.
GGCGGCCAGGTCCCCGGCCTTGGCCAGGACCGGCCCGGAGGTGGCGCGGAAATTGACCCCCATTTCCCGGGCGATGATCTGGGCCAGGGTCGTCTTGCCCAGGCCCGGCGGCCCAAACAGCAGCACATGGTCGAGGGTGTCGCCCCGGTCCCGGGCGGCCTGGATGAAGACCCGCAGATTGGCCTTGGACAGCTCCTGACCGACAAACTCCAGCAGGGTCTGGGGGCGATAGGCCCGGTCGCCTCCCTCCGTCGGCGCGGCCTCGCCACTGACCAGCCGGCTCATCGGCCCAGCTCCTGCAGGGCGGCCTTGATCAGGGCCGGCGTCAGGGCGGCCTCACCCAGGCGAAGGGCGGCGGCGTCCACCAGGCGCCTGGCCTGCGGTTCGGCGACGCCCAGGCCGATGAGGGCCGCCATGGCCTCACCTGTGGCCGAGGCCGCCAGCATAGGCTCGACCGCGCCTGCGCCGGGGGCGAGGGCGCTGACCGGCAGGTCGGTGAGGGGCTTGTCCCTGAGTTCAGTGGCGATCCGCAGGGCGAGCTTGGGTCCCACCCCCTGGGCCCGGGCGATGGCGGCCTTGTCCTGGCGGCTGGCGGCGGCGGCCAGCTCGGCCGGGGGCAGGATGTCCAGGACGGCGAGGGCGGCCTTGGGCCCGACCCCCTGGATCTCCTTGAGGATGAGGAAGGTGCGACGCTCGTCCCGGGTGAGGAAGCCATAGAGCCGCATGCCGGCCTGTTCGCTCCACTGGGTCTCGATGTGTAGCAAAGCCTCCTCCCCGGGGGGAGGAAGGCGCGACAGGGTGCGGGCCCCGCAGCGGACCACATAGCCAACCCCCATCACGTCGATCAGGGCGTCCTCCTCGCCGATCTCGGCGACCGTGCCGCGCAGCCGACCGATCATCACGTTCCCGTCCTTGCGCCCGGCCCTGCTCGGTTCTTCCCCGAGGGGCGGGCTGCAGGGCCGCGGGCGGCCAGGGTCCGGGCGGTGCGGGCATGGGCGTGGGCGATGGCCACGGCCAGGGCGTCGGCGGCGTCAGCGGAAAGCGGGCCTGCGGCGGGCAGCAGTCGGGCGATCATGAAATCCACCTGCGACTTGTCGGCCCCGCCGGTCCCGACCACTGCCTTCTTGACCACGGTTGCGGCATATTCGGCCACCGGCAGGCCGGCCCTGGCTGGCGCCACAAGGGCCATGGCCCGGGCGTGGCCCAGCTTCAGGGCGCTGGCGGCGTTATTATTCATAAAGGTCTCCTCCACCGCAGCTTCATCCGGCGCATGCGCCGCGACAATGGCGCTGATGGCTTCGAACAGGATGAGCAGCCGCTCGGAGAAGGGCAGGGCGTCGTCCGGCGCAATAACCCCGTGGGCCACATGGGTCAGGCGGGCGCCTTCTATGGTGATGACCCCCCAGCCGGTGCGGCGGAGGCCGGGGTCCAGTCCAAGGATTCGCACGGCGACCATCAGCGACTCTATAGGCGTGTTCGGGGATTGTTCCTACCGGCCGATTAGCCCGCCGCCGGGTTAAGGGGCGCTTAAGCCCCGCCGGTCAGAGCCCCTTGATCCTGGCGAGGTTCGGCCGGGGAATCAGGTTCCTGAAGGTCCCCTTGGTCTTGGCCCTGTCCCGGCCAAGCTCGGCCCAGGCGGCGGCGAACCCCGCCGGGGTGCGGGGGTCGGCAGGCTGGGTGCGGACCAGGCTGAGCGCCCGCCCGGTCAGGACCTTGGCGATCATCTCCCAGGTCTCTGCCCGCAGATCCCGATCCCCGGACGCATTGACCCAGCCTGCGGCGCGCCGGGCCGACATGGTGCGCACCGCGTCGATCAGCCCGCCATCGGAAAGGTGCAGGGCCACCGCCGCACCTTCCGGCAGGTCGACCAGGGCGGCCTGCAGGGCGTGGAGGCCGAAGGCCTCGGCCTCGACATTTCGCTCGCCGCCGGCCGCGCCGGTCACAACCGCGCGGTCCTGGCGCAGCCAGGCCCAGCCCCCGGTGCGGTAGGGGGCCTGATGGCTGATCTCGATCCAGAGTTTCAGGGTCATGAGCCAGGGGGGCGTCCAGGCCCGTCAGCGGGCCTGGAATTGGCCTCAACCCGCATAGGTCTCCAGGTCGGCGTCGGAGACGTCAAAATTGCCATAGACGTTCTGGACATCGTCATCGTCTTCCAGGGCGTCGATCAGCTTCATCAGGGTGGCGACCGGCTCACCCTCCACCGGCGTCAGGGTCTTGGGCCGCCAGGCGATGGCCGTGACCTTGGGCGCGCCCAGGGCGGCTTCCAGGGTCTGGGCCACGTCGGACAGATCTTCAAAGGCGGTGAAGATGGTGTGGGTCTCCTCGTCGGATTCCACATCTTTAGCGCCGGCCTCGATGGCGGCTTCCATGATCTCGTCTTCCGACCCGGCGCTGGCCGGATAGACGATCTGGCCGACCCGGTCGAACATGAAGGAAACCGAGCCGGTCTCCCCCAGATTGCCGCCGTTCTTCGAGAAGATCGCACGCACATTGGCGGCGGCGCGATTGCGGTTGTCGGTCAGGGCTTCGATGATCAGGCCAACCCCGCCGGGGCCGAAGCCCTCATAGCGGATTTCCTCATAGGCCTCGGCGTCGGCGCCTGAGGCCTTCTTGATGGCCCGGTCAATATTGTCCTTGGGCATGGATTCAGCCTTGGCGTTGGCCACGGCCAGGCGCAGGCGGGAGTTCATAGCCGGATCGGGCATGCCCGACTTGGCCGCCACGGTGATCTCGCGGCTGAGCTTGGAGAACAGCTTGGACCGCACCGCATCGGCGCGGCCCTTGCGGTGCATGATGTTCTTGAACTTGGAGTGTCCGGCCATGGGTGCTGTGCGGCTCTTGGGCTGGTCTGTGAGAAAGGCGAGCGCCGCTTCTAGCGCTCGCCGGGGCGCAAGGCAAAACCTTGCGCCCCCATGTCAGGGTCTCACCGGGCGCCGTTGCGCTTGCCCACCGGATGGGAGGAGGACAGGCCGCCGTCCACGGCGATGGCCTGGCCGTTCACATAGGAGGCCTCATCGCTGGCCAGGAACAGGGCCATGTGGGCGATCTCGTCGGGGACGCCGGCCCGCTTGAGCGGATTCAGCTGGCCGATCCTGTCCTCGGTGCCCCGGGCGCGGGCAAAGTCGAACACCCCTTGCGTCATGCCGGTCTCGATCAGGCCGGGGCAGACGGCGTTGACCCGAACGCCCGTGCCATAGAGCTCATTGGCCGCGGTGGTGGCCAGATTGATGACGCCGGCCTTGGAGGCCGAATAGGAGGCCGGCCCCGCCCCGGAGCGGATCCCCGCCACCGAGGCCGTACAGATGATCGAACCCTTGCCCTGGGCGACCATGATCCTGCTGGCGTGCTTGATGGCCAGGAAGGGGCCGATCAGGTTGATCCGCAGCACCTCGGCCCAGATCTCAGGGGTCAGGTCGAAGAACGGCGTCGGCCCCCCCGTGATGCCGGCATTGGCATAGACCACGTCCAGGCCGCCGAATTCATCCACGGCGCGGGCGACATAGGCCTGAACGAACCCCTCGTCGCCAGCGTCGCCGGTCATGGCGATGGCCTGGCCCCCCTGGGCCAGGATCGAGGCGGCGGTCTCCTCCACGGCCTCGGCGCGGTCGACACAGATCACCCGGGCGCCTTCCCGGGCAAAGAGGGTGGCGCTGGCCCGGCCGATGCCGCTGGCCGCGCCGGTGACCACGGCCGAAAGCCCTGCGAGGCGTCCCATGAAACTCTCCCTAGTTCTGACTGCGTTCAATCGGCCCGCGTAGCGGCGGCGACAATGGCGTCGATGATGGTGTCATAGAGCGGTTCGGCCAGGACGGTCAGGGGATCAGGATCACCCGGCCCACGGCCTTGCGGCTCTCGATATAGGCATGGGCGCCCGCAGCGTCCGACAGGGGGAATTCCTTGTCGATGACCACTTCCAGTTCGCCCTTGGCGGCGTCTTCGATCAGCTGCTGGATGTTGTCATGCACCCGGTCGGCGCCGATTTCGGCCCCCAGGAAGACGCCGGACAGCGAGCGATTGCCCCCCATCATCGAGCCGACATCCACCACCATGGGCTCCCGGCCGGCGGCGCCCACCATGGACACCCGGCCGCGATAGGCCAGGGCGTTGATGGAGCCCTGCAGGGTCGAACCGCCAACCGAGTCGACCACCACATCGACCCCCCTGTTGTCAGTGAGGCGCCTGACCTCCTTCACCACGTCGTCGCGGGTATAGTTGATGCCGTGGTCCAGGCCGAGGCGCTTGAGCTTCTCCAGGCGCTCGTCGGAGGAGGCGGTGGCCAGGATGAGCCCGGCGCCGGCCCGCCTGGCCAGCTGGATCGCAGCCACGCCGACGCCGGAGGCGCCGGCCTGGACCAGGACGGTCTCGCCCTTCTTCATGCGGCCGAACTCGAACAGGCAGTCGTGGGCCGTGCCGAAGGTGACCGGAATTGCAGCGGCCCTGCGCAGGTCAAGGCCCGCCGGAATCGGCCAGCAGTTGCGGGCCGGGACCGAGCGCAGCTCGGCATGGCTGCCCCAGTTGTTCACCGTGGCGACCTTCTGGCCGACCTTCACACGGGTGACCTGCTCGCCGACCTCGATGATCTCGCCGGCGGCCTGGTAGCCCACCACATGCGGGTTGGTCATCAGGGGGCCACGCCAGCGGTTCAGGGTATCGCCGCCCTCAATGGCGATGGCTTCGACGCGCAGAATGACGCCCTTGGGGTGGCAGACCGGGTCGGGGATTTCCTCATATTTGAGGACCTCGGGTCCACCGTTCTCATAATAGACTGCAGCCTTCATGGGGCTCTCCCAAATGACATAAAACAAATGTTTGACGCCAAGCCTTCCCATGGCGCGACGCCGTCTGCAAGGCGCCGGAAGCCGGGCTCAGGGCTGGCCGGGGGCATGACGGGCGGGGGCCTTTTGCCCCTTCGCCGCCCGGGCGCTCGCCACGCCGATCCCGGCCGCGGCCGAACGCCCCTGGGCGGCCGCACCGGCCCGGCTTTCGCGGGCCGCTCAGGATGCTATGGGTTTGGCTAGCCCATCCGGGAGCCCGCCATGTTCCGCGCCTTCGCCCGCCTCGCCTTCGCCGCCGTCCTGCTGGGCGCCCCCGTCGCCGTCCAGGCACAGGGCATCCCGCCGATCGAATACCGTGAGCGGGTGCTGGACAATGGCCTGCGGGTGCTGAGCGGGGTGGATGCATCGACCCCCAATGTGACGATCCAGGTCTGGTACGGGGTCGGCTCCAAGGACGATCCGCCGGGGCGCTCGGGCTTTGCCCACCTCTTTGAACACATGATGTTCAAGGCCACCCGCAACATGCCCTCCGAGACCCTGGACCGGATGACCGAGGATGTGGGGGGCTTCAACAACGCCTCGACCTGGGACGACTTCACCAACTATTTCCAGGTCGTGCCGGCCAACCATCTGGAGCGCCTGCTCTGGGCCGAGGCCGAGCGGATGGGGTCCCTGGTGGTGGACGCCGAGATCTTCAATTCCGAGCGGGACGTGGTGAAGGAGGAACTGCGCCAGCGTATCCTCGCCGCCCCCTATGGCCGCCTGTTTGGCCTGATGATCCCGCAGGCCAGCTATCAGATCCACCCCTATAGGCGTCCGGGCATCGGCTCGATCGCCGAGCTGGACGCCGCCACCATCGATGATGTGCGGGCCTTCCACCGGGACTATTACCGCCCCGACAATGCGGTGCTGATCGTCATCGGCAATTTCGACGAGGGGCAGCTGGACGCCTGGATCGACCGGTATTTCGGCCCCCTGAAGACCCCTGGGGCCCCCTTGAAGCGCGTCAATGCCGTGGAGCCGCCGCGCACGGGTCCGGGGGTCTTTGACGGCTACGGCCCCAATGTGCCCCTGCCGGCGGTGGTGCTCACCTGGCTGGGCGCCCATGCGGCCAGTCCCGACGCCCCGGCCCTGAAGGTGCTGGACGCCATCCTCTCCGGGGGCAAGTCCTCGCGGCTCTATAACAGCCTGGTCTATGAGCAGCAGATCGCTGTGGAGGCCTTTTCCCAGGCCGACCTGCCCCAGCAGCCGGGTCTGTTCGCCGTGGGCGCCATCCTGGCCAGCGGTCAGACGGCGGACGCCGGCGAGGCCGCCCTGCTGGGCGAGGTCGCCCGCCTTCGGGTGGCGCCGCCGACCCAGGCCGAGCTGGACGAAGCGCGCAATGAACTGATCGCCGGCGCCCTGCGCGATCGGGAGACGGTCGATGGCCGGGCCTTTGCCCTGGGCTATGCCTGGGCGACCCAGGGCGACCCGGCCAAGGCCAATACCGAACTGGCCGAGCTGGCCGCCGTCACCGCCGCCGATGTGCAGCGGGTGGCGGTCGCCTATCTGGCCGAGGACCGGCGGATGACCATCCGCTACCGTCCGGAAGCCGAGCGCCCGGCGGGGACGACCCCCGTGGAGTTCCCGATCCCCCCCGCCCAGGCGGTGGTCTTCGACGGCGAGATCGTCACCCTGGCCCCGGAAGGCGAGCGCCAGGCGCCGCCGCCCGTGGGCCCCGCCGTCGATCCGGTGCTGCCGGTCCCTTCGGACAGCGTGCTCGACAATGGCCTGCGGGTCATCGTCGCCCGGTCCAGCGACCTGCCCCTGGTCTCCGCCGCCTTGATCGTCCGGGCGGGCGCCTGGGCTGATCCGAGCGGCGAGGCCGGCGCCATGGCCATGACCGCGGCCATGCTCACCGAGGGGACCACCACCCGCACGGCGCCGGAGATCGCCCAGCAGATCGAGGCCCTGGGCGCCAGCCTGTCGTCTTCGGCCGGGCTGGAGTCGGCGAGCCTCAGCCTGACGGTGATGTCGGACAAGGTGGCCCCGGCCTTCGCCATCCTGGCCGATGTGGCGCGAAATCCGGCCTTCGCCCCGGCAGAGCTGGCGCGCCAGACCGCCCAGGCCCTGGACGGCATGGCGGTGGCCTATGAGGATCCGGGCCAGATTTCAGCCATGGCCGTGGGGCCGGTGATCTTTGCCGGCACGCCGTTTGGCCATCCCACGGGCGGCGCCTTGGCCTCCCTGCCGCGCCTGACGGCCGATGGCCTCAGGACCCTGCACAGCCGCCATTTCCGGCCCGACAACGCCATACTGGTGCTGAGCGGCGACATCTCCCGAGAGGCGGGCCTGGCCCTGGCGCGGCAGGCCTTCGGGGACTGGGTGCGACCCACCGATCCCCTGCCGGCCCAGCCGCAGGTCTCCCCCACCGCCCGCCGTCAGGTGCTGGTGATCGATCTGCCGGGGGCGGGCCAGGCTGCGGTGCGCCTCGTCAAGCCGGCCATTTCCCGGCGGGATGAGGCCTATTATCCCGGCATTGTCGCCAATTCTGTGCTCGGCGGCGGCTATTCGGCCCGGTTGAACCAGGAGATCCGCATCAAGCGCGGCCTGTCCTATGGGGCGGGCTCGGGGCTGACCAGCCGGCGGACCACCGGCGCCTTCCAGGCCCAGGCCCAGACCAGGAACGAATCGGCGCCGGAGGTGATGGACCTGATCGCCACCGAAATGACCCGGCTGGCCGCCGCCCCGGTGACGCCCGAGGAACTGACCGCCCGCAAGTCGGTGCTGATCGGCGCCTTTGGCCGGGCGCTGGGGACAGCGGGGGGCCTGGGCGGGGTGCTCGGCGAACTGGCACTCCAGGACGTGCCCCTGGCCGAGGTCGGCGCCTATACGGCCAGGGTCGAGGCGGTTACGCCCCAGGAGGTTCAGGCGTTCGCCGCCGCGCACCTGTCCCCCGCCGACGCCGCCGTGATCATCGCCGGGGACGCGGACCTGTTCATCGAGGCCCTCCAGGCCCGGGCGCCTGACCTGCGCCGCATTCCCGCAAGGTCCCTTGATCTGGAGGCCCCCGGTCTGTGACCAGACCTCAGTCCAGGGGTTGAACCTTGGCGGCGGAACCTGCCTACTCGCCCCATGCAGGATGAGTTCGATGTTGTGGTGGTCGGCGCAGGCGCCGCCGGTCTGGCCGCCGCCGCGCGCCTGTCCAGGGCCGCCCTTTCGGTGGTGGTGCTGGAGGGGCAGGGGCGGATCGGCGGACGGGCCCACACCCTGGCGGCGCGCATGGACCTGCCCCTGGACCTGGGCTGCGGCTGGCTGCACAGCGCCGATCGCAATCCCCTGGCGGCCCTGTTCGCCCGGGCCGGTGTGGCCATGGACCGGACGCCCCCGGCCTGGGGCCGGGGGGCCGCCCATCTCAACCTGACCCCGGAGGATCAGGCAGCCTTCGCTGCGGTCCGGCGGGACTTCGAAGCCGCCCTGGCGGAGGCCGCCCGGACCGGCCAGGAGGGCCGCGCCCTGGCCTTCCTGCCCCCCGGGGCAGCAAGGTGGGCGGCGCTGATGGAGGCCAACAGCGCCTGTTATCACGGGGCTGGCCTGTCGCAGATCTCCGTTCAGGACCATGGGGCGCGCCAGGACACGGGCGTCGCCTGGCGCACCCCGGACGGCTATGGGGCGGCGATCTGCGGCCTGGCCCCGCGGTCCCTGATCGTTCCCCACTGTGCGGTGCTGTCCATCGATCACGGGGGTCCAAGGCTGCGGTTGGAGACCGCCCGGGGCCGGATCACCGCCAGGGCGGCCGTGCTGACCCTGTCCAGCGCCCTGATCGCCCAGGAGGCCATACGGATTCACCCGCGCCTGCCGGCCAAGGTTGACGCCGCCATCGGCCTGCCCCTGGGCCAGGCGGAAAAGGTCTTTCTGCGGCCGGCCGCGCCGGAGGTCTTTCCCCGGGAGAGCCACCTGTGGGGCGCCCGGGACCGGGCCGCCACCGGCAGCTATTACATGCGGCCCCTGGGGCGGCCGGTGATCGAGTGCTGTTTCGGCGGCGACCACGCCCGCGCCCTGGCGGAGGCCGGACCGGGGGCCGCCACCGCCTTCGCCATTGACGAGGTGGCCGCCCATTATGGCGCCGATGTGCGCAGCCAGCTTCAGTCGGTGGCCGAGACCCGCTGGGGCGCCGATCCCTGGGCCATGGGCGCCTATTCGCACGCCCTGCCAGGGTGCACGGCCGCCCGCCGCGCCCTGGCGGAGCCCGTGGATGGCCGGTTGTTCTTCGCTGGAGAGGCCACCTCGACCCGATCCTATGCCACCGCCCACGGGGCCTGGGAGAGCGGTCTGCGGGCCGCCGACGAGGCCCTGGCGGCCCTGGGCCTGCGGGAGCCCTGACTCGCAGGCGTCACACATGCCGACTATGCTGCCGCGCAAGACGGGGGGCGCTGCATGGACGACCACATCACCCGGGCCTTGAGCCTCTCGCGGCGGCGCATGATGGCCGCGGGTCTGGGCGCCTTCCTGGTCCCGGCCCTCGATCCCCGGCGGGCCCTGGCCCAGCCGGTCTATGCCGATTACCCGTTCCAGCTGGGGGTGACCGCCGGCGACCCGGCGCCGGACGGATTCGTGATCTGGACGCGACTGGCCCCCCGCCCGCTGGAGATGGGCTACGGCATGCCCGCCCGCGCCGTGGCGGTCAGCTGGGAGGTGGCCGAGGATCCAGGCTTCACCCGCATCGCCGCCAAGGGCGAGACGGTGGCCCGGCCGGAGCTTGGCCATTCGGTCCATGTGGAGGTGGGCGGCCTGTCGCCGGCCCGGACCTATCACTACCGCTTCACCTCGGGCGCCGAGCGCAGCCTGGCGGGCCGGGCGCGGACGACGCCGGCCCTCGGGGCCTCGGTGGCTCAGGTCCGCTTCGGGGTGGTCGGCTGCCAGCACTATGAACAGGGGCTCTATACCGCCCACCGGCGCCTGGCCGAGGAGGACGAGCTCGACTTCGTGTTCTGCTACGGGGACTACATCTATGAGGGCCGCGCGGCCCGGGTGTGGAACTCTGCGACCGGTCCCCAGGCCAATCAGCGCCAGCATGTGGGTCAGGAAATCTACAGCCTGGACGACTACCGACGCCGCTATGCCCAGTACAAGATGGACGCCGATCTTCAGGCCAGCCATGCGGCGGCGGCCTGGTTCGTCACCTGGGACGACCACGAGATCGACAATAACTGGGTCTCCGACCTGGACCAGGACGGGACCGACCCGGCGATCTTCCGCCTGCGCCAGCAGGCGGCCATGCAGGCCTATTACGAGAACATGCCCCTGCGCCGGTCGGCCTTCCCGGCCGGCTCGGCCATGCGTCTCTACCGCCGGGCCGACTATGGGACCCTGCTGCGTGTGAACCTGCTCGACACCCGTCAGTACCGCTCAGACCAGGCCTGCGGCGACCGCTGGGAGGTCTGCGGCGAACTGGAGCGGGCCAGGGCCGAGGTGCTGGGGGCGGCGCAGGAGCAGTTTCTGCTCGACAGCCTGTCGTCCTCCCCGGCCCGATGGAACGCCATCGCCCAGCAGATCATGATGATGGATCTGGACCGCGATCCAGGCCCCGCCTATCTGGCCAATCCTGACTCCTGGGGCGGCTATCGCGCGCCTCGGGCCAGGCTGCTGCGCCAGATCCGCGACCGGCGGGTGGCCAATCCGGTGGTCCTGACCGGGGACGAGCATCAGAACTATGCCGGCGAACTGCATCTGGACGGGCGCAATCCCGAGGCCCGGGCCATCGCCACGGAGTTTGTCGCCACCTCCATCACCTCCGGCGGCGACGGCGTCGACCAGCAGCCGCGCATGGCGCAGATCCAGGCGGCCAACCCGCAGCTGAAGTTCAACAATTCCCAGCGGGGCTACCTCCTGTGCGAGGTGACGCCGGAGCGCTGGCAGACCGCCTTCCGGGTGATGGACAAGGTCAGCACCCCGGGCGGGACGGTCAGCACCCGGGCGACCCTGGCTGTGCCGGCTGGCGAGACGGTGGTGGTTCCGGCCTAACCGGGGCCTGCCCGCTCCCCGCCCGCCCGCCCGCCGGGCACGGTGCGGGAGTGCTTTTCATCAGGGGGTCCGGCCATGGCGGCAGCGTCGCCTGGACGCCGCCGCCCGGCAGGCCGGTCAGAAGCGCAGGGTGCGGGCTTCCTTGACGTGGGGCAGGGTCTGGATATTGGCCAGCAGGGCCTCGCTGGGCGCCTGATCGACGCCGACCAGGGCGATGGCGTCGTCCCCGGCCGAGACCCGGCCCAGGTTGAAGGTGGCGATGTTCACGCCGGCCTCAGCCAGCATCGTGCCCAGGGCGCCGATGAAGCCCGGCTTATCCTCGTTGTTCACATAGAGCATGGTCGGGCCGAAGGGGGCGTCCAGGTCCATGCCCTTGACCTCCACCACCCGGGGCGT
>CAMTXB010000014.1:0-21003 GCA_947085575.1 uncultured Caulobacteraceae bacterium | reverse complement strand
GTCAATGCCGCCTGCGAGCCCCACGTCCAGGAGTTCTGCCGCTTCCTGATCCAGATGGGCGCGCAGATCGAAGGGGTCGGTGCCTCGACCCTGACGATCCAAGGAGTCGAGCGGCTTGGCTCGGCGACCTTCACCTTCCAGGACGATTTCCACGAGGTGGCCACCTTCCTGGCCATGGGCGCGATCACCGGCGGCGACGTGGCGGTGCGCAACGGAGCCTCGGAGTCCTTCCCGCTGATCGACCGCACCTTCGCCAAGTTCGGGGTCGAGGTGACGCACCAGGATGGCTGGTCCCGGGCCCGGCTGGACGGCCCCTTGAGGGTGCGCCAGCCCTATACGAGCCATATCCTGCAGAAGGTCGAGGCCGCGCCCTGGCCCTATGTGCCGGCCGACCTGCTGCCGATCTTCATCGCACTGGGCGTGCGCGCTGAAGGCTCGGTCATGTTCTGGAACAAGGTCTATGAAGGCGCGCTCGGCTGGACCTCGGAACTGGCCAAGTTCGGCGGCCATGCGGTGCTATGCGATCCCCACCGGGTGATCACCTATGGGGGCAAGCCCCTGTTCCCGGCCGAGGTGGAGAGTCCCTACATCATCCGGGTCGCCATTGCCCTGTTCATGCTGGCCGCCAGCATCGAGGGCAAGTCGACCATTTATAACGCCGCCCCCATCAAGCGCGCCCACCCCAATTTCGTCGAGAACCTGAACGCCCTGGGCGCCGACGTGGAATGGGTGGTGGGCGACTGACCATGGGGAACCGGGGTGTGGCGGCCGGAAACGGGGAAGCGACGTGATGATCCGACTTGCCCGCACCTCTGACCATGCCGCCATCCGGGCGGTGAATCTGGCCGCCTTCCCGGGCGCGGACGAGGCTGATCTGGTGGAGCGGCTGCGGGCGGACGGCGACTGCGTATTTGAGTTGGTGGCCGAGGATGAGGGGCAGATCATCGGCCATATCCTGTTCAGCAGGCTATGGGCCGACAGCGTGAACCTCTATCTGGCGCTTGCCCCCATGGCGGTGGAGCCCGACCGGCAGGGGCAGGGCATCGGCTCGGACCTCGTGAGGGCCAGCCTGGAATTCTGCAAGGAATGCGGCGGGCACGGGGTCCTGGTGCTCGGCCACCCCGACTACTACCCCCGCTTCGGGTTTTCAGCGGCGGCGGCGGCGCAGGTCGCCTCACCCTATGGGGGATCTCCGGCCTTCATGGCCCTGGCCCTGGAGGACGACGCCTTCGCCGCGCCCTTGACCGTCGCCTATCCGGAGGGATTCGATGGCCTCTAGTCCACGGGACTGGCCGGCGGCGCAGGGGCTCGGTCCATGTCGGCCTCCACCTGGGCCAGGCGCTCATTGATCCGGCGGACTTCCTCAGGGGTCGGCTGGCGGCGGCTGGGCTGAAGCACGCCAGCGACCCTGGTCTCGGCTTCGCCCGGCCGTGGCTCGGCCACCTCATAGGTGCGCACCTCGCCGGCCAGGGCCAGGGTCACCTGGCGCCCGGCGGCCAGCCCCTGCCCCCCCGTGTCGAACAGACCCCGGGTGCGGGGGTCGACGCCCCCCAAGATCGCCACCGACAGGGCTTCCTCCCGGCCGACATAACGGCTGGTGAAGGCCGGCGGCTCACCCATCGGGCCGGTCCAGCGATAGAAGATGTGCGCGCCGACCTTGGTCATCTTCACCAGGGTCGGCGCCCAATAGGGGGCCACATAGTCGGCATGGTAGTGGGTCGCCGATCCCACGCCGACCTCCACAAAGCCTTGCAGCGCCTCCTGGGCGACGGCCTCCACCTGCCGCCATAGCCAGGGCTCCGGCGCCCAGGTCAGGGAGCCATCACAGGTGAAGCTGAACTGGCAGCCCGTGCTTCGGGCCGAGCCCTGGAACACCACGCCGCAGACAGAATTTGGATAGGCCGGATGACGCACCCGGTTCAGCACCACCTGCGCCACCGCCCGTTGGCCGGCCAGGGGCTCACGGGCCGCCTCATAATATATGGCCTGGCTCAGACAGCGCAGGGCCTGGGCCTGGTCCTGCCGCGAGGCCCGCAGGATGAAGGGCTCCATGGGATTGATCGGCAGGTCGGCGAAGGGCTTCAGGGCGTTGATCTCCCGGGCCGCCAAGTCAAATGCGGTGCCGAACCCCAGGGTCGGCAGGGTGGCGAGGTCTAAGGTCTCCCACCCTGGAACCCGGCCCCAATAGTCGGTGCGCGGCGCAGGGTCGTGACGCTGCGCCAGGGCCAGCATGGCCGGGTCCATGTCAGCGGTAAGCCGGCGCAGCCCCGCCTCCGAGAGACTGCGGGCCACAGTGGCCAGTCCCTCTGGCCGGCCTGCATTGAGCGGCCGGTCATAGGCGGTCAGGCACCCCGCCAGGGTGAGGCTGGCAAACAGCAGGGCCAGGGGGCGAAGGGAAGCGATCAAGCAGACGTCCAGGGGTGGCGCAGGCTCTGGGCCCATCGACGCTCAGCTATAGGCGACAAGACCTTGCCGAAAAAGCGGGTGCTTGCATCGCACCGCCAAGGGTCTATATCTGGTCCGACAGCTTATGCTCTGTTTGAGCATATTACAGGCGCCTCGCCCTGCGCCCGCAGGCGCGCTTTTTTGGGCCAGAGAAATGCTCAATTTGAGCATAAGGAGGACGTCATGGCCGCCGACGGATTTGCCCCCCTCGCCTTCACCCCGCAGGTGGAAGCTGAGACCAAGGCCCTCTGGGAGCGGGTCAAGAGGCACGTCACGCCCATGGAGTGGCGCATTCAGGCCCCGCTGATCGCCGAGATCAACCGGCTGAAGCGGGAGAAGAACGCGGTCATCCTGGCCCACAACTATATGACGCCGGAGATCTTCCACGGGGTCGGGGATTATGTGGGCGACAGCCTGGGCCTGGCCAAGGAGGCCGCCCGCTCTGACGCCGCCATCATTATCCAGGCCGGCGTGCACTTCATGGCCGAGACCTCCAAGATCCTGTCGCCGGACAAGCGCGTCCTGATCCCCGACCTGCTCGCCGGCTGCAGCCTGGCGTCTTCGATCACCGGCGATGACGTGCGCCTGATCAAGGCCCGCTATCCGGGCATTCCAGTGGTCACCTATGTGAACACCACCGCCGACGTGAAGGCTGAGACCGATATCTGCTGCACCAGCGCCAACGCCGTTCAGGTGGTGGAGCATGTGGCGAAGGCATGGGGCGTCGACCGGGTGATCCTGATCCCGGACGAGTTCCTGGCCCGCAATGTGGCCCGTCAGACCGACATCAAGATCATCGCCTGGCAGGGGCGCTGCGAGGTGCACGAGCGCTTCGACGCCAAGGACATTCTGGAGCTGAAGGCCGCCTATCCGGGCGCCCAGGTGCTGGCCCACCCCGAATGCCCAGCCGAGGTGCTGGAGGTCTCCGACTTCGCCGGCTCCACAGCCGCGATGAACGACTATGTCCTGACCCGCAAGCCCAGGCAGGTGATCCTGATCACCGAATGCTCCATGGCCGACAATGTCGCGGTGGACGCGGTGGACACCGAATTCCTCCGGCCCTGCAATCTCTGCCCGCACATGAAGCGGATCAGCCTGATGAATATCTACGAGGCCCTGGTCAAGGACCAGTATGAGGTCACCGTCGATCCGGTGATCGCCGACCGCGCCCGACTGGCGGTGCAGCGGATGATCGACCTGCCCCCGCCAGAGGTTCCGGCGCGCTACGATCTGGTCAAGGCCCGCCACCATGTGGATGTGGAGCTGATCTGATGGCCCTGCGCACCCAGCACGACGGCGTTCTGGTCGTCGGCGCGGGGTTGGCGGGGCTGTCAGCGGCCCTGGCCGCCGCCCCCCGCAAGACCCTGGTCCTGACGGTCGCGCCCCTGAACAAGGGCTGCTCCTCGGCCTGGGCGCAGGGCGGCATGGCTGCGGCCCTGTCTGACGAGGACGATGCGGCCCTGCACGCCGCCGACACCGTCGCGGCCGGAGCCGGCCTGGTGGCCCCTGAACGCGCCGCCCTGCTGGCCCGGGACGGGGCCGCTGCGGTCCGGCATCTGGCCGACCTGGGGGCGCCCTTTGACCGGGACGCCGCCGGGGCCTTTGCGCTCAGTCTGGAAGCCGCCCACAGCCGCGCCCGGGTGGCCCGGGTGAAGGGTGACCAGGCAGGTCGCGCCATCATGGCCGCCGTCACTGCGGCCACCCTGGCGGAGCGGCATATCGAGGTGCGCTCCGGCCTTCGCCTGCGTGGCCTGCTGCAGGATGCTGAGGGCCGGGTTCGCGGCGTGGTCGTCGAACAGGGCGGACAGCTGCATGAGATCACCGCGCCGGCGGTCATTCTGGCCACCGGCGGTATTGGCGGCCTCTATGCCGTGACCACCACCCCGCCGGAACTGCGCGGCGAGGGTCTGGGTCTGGCCGCACGGGCCGGAGCGATGATCGCCGACCCGGAATTCGTCCAGTTCCACCCCACCGCCATCGATATTGGCCGAGACCCTGCGCCCCTGGCCACCGAGGCCCTGCGCGGGGAAGGCGCCCGGCTGATCAACAGCTCGGGGGACGCCTTCATGGCCAGCTATCATCCCGACGCCGAACTGGCGCCGCGGGATGTGGTCGCCCGGGCCATTCACGCCGAGCGCGCGGCCGGACGCGGCGCCTATCTGGATGCGCGGGCCGCGGTGGGCGACCACTTCCCCGACGCCTTCCCGGCGGTGTTCGCCGCCTGCCTCTCAGGCGGCGTCGATCCCCGGGTTCAGCCGATCCCCGTGTCGCCGGCCTGCCACTATCACATGGGCGGCATTGTCACTGACGCCGACGGCGCCACCACCCTGGCGGGGCTCTATGCCGCCGGTGAATGCGCCTCGACCGGGGTGCATGGCGCCAATCGACTGGCGTCCAACTCCCTGCTGGAGGCCGCCGTCTTCGGCGCCCGGGCCGGCGCCGCCGCCCGGGAGGCCGGCGAGGTGCGCACCCGCATTCTGAGCAGCGCGCCCGCGCCGGTGCTGCCGGACGCCCCGCTCTCGGGCCTTCGGATGGCCATGAGCGCAGAGGCCGGCGTGGTGCGCGACGCTGCGGGGCTCAACCGTCTGATCAGCCACATCGATGAGCTGGAGGGATCCTATGGCGCTTGCGCCGATCTGACCGCCGCCCGCCTGACCGCTTGCTGCGCCCTGAACCGCAGGGAGAGTCTCGGCGCGCACTTCCGGCTTGACGCCCCCGAGGCGCCGGCCGAACCCCGGCGCACCTTCCTGACCCTCTGCGGCCCGGCGGGCGGCTCTGTCTGTATCGCCGCCGAATGACTGCGCCCCTGCCTGATCTCCTCATTGAGCCCGTGGTTCGGGCCGCCCTGGTCGAAGACCTGGGCCGGGCCGGCGACGTGACGGCCATGGCCTGTATCGACGCCGAAGCGCAGCTTTCGGTGGCCTTCTGCGCGCGCAAGCCTGGCGTAGCGGCGGGGATCGCCTGCGCCCGACTGGCCCTGACCGCCCTGGACCCCCAGGCGCGCTTCGAGACCCTGGTGGGCGATGGGACCAGGCTGGAGGCCGGCGCGGTTCTCGCCAGAGCCACCGGGAACGCCCGGGCCATACTGTCGGCCGAACGGACCGGCCTCAATCTGCTGGGCCGCCTCTGCGGGGTCGCCACCCTGACCCGGGCCTATGTGGATGCCGTCGCCGGCGCCGGGACGCAGATCGCCGACACCCGAAAGACCACCCCGGGCCTGCGACACCTGGAGAAATATGCTGTCCGCTGCGGGGGTGGCGTGAACCACCGGTTTGGCCTGGATGACGCCATCCTGATCAAGGACAACCACATCGCCGCCTGCGGCGGGGTGGCCGAGGCCGTTCGACGCGCCCGCGCCTTCGCCGGCCACCTGATGAAGGTCGAGGTGGAGATCGATGGCCTGGACCAGCTGGAAGAGGCCCTGCGCCATGGCCCCGACGTGGTGATGCTGGACAATTTCAGTCTGGACGACCTGCGCACCGCCGTGGCCGCCGCCAGGGGTCGGGCGATCCTCGAGGCCTCCGGCGGCGTAAGTCTGGATACGGTGCGCGCCATCGCCGAGACCGGGGTGGACGTGATCAGCGTCGGCGCCCTCACCCATTCCGCAGCGGCCCTGGACATCGGCCTCGACGCCATCTGATATCCCGACGCCGCGCGATGTGGCAGGGGACATCAAGCTGGACGGCTATGCGGAAGGCTGGCGGGCCACCCGCCTGGAGCTCCAGGGCCTGGCCGTGGACCTGCAGGGGGCCGGTTGGCGCCGGGCCGGGGACCTGGTGGCGGCCTACCCGATGGAATTGCGGGCCCAGGTCGCCTACGGCCTGGTCTGGCTCTGCAAGGCCGGGGTGCTGGACTAGCGCTAGTCCCTCTCCTCCAGCCGCTCAGTTGGTGCGCGCCTTCAGTCGGCGGGCGGCCTCCAGGGCGCCGGCCCGGCGATCGGCCAGGGCCGCCGTCATCATCGCCTGCACCTGATCGCGAATGTGGGCCGGGGCCAGCTCGGGCCGTCCCCCTTCAAAGGGGGGCGCCGGGGCGTATTCAAGGCCCAGCTGCACCCGGCGGGCGGCGTCCTCGCCGAAGATCTCCGCGGCGGCCACCAGGGCGAAATCGAGCCCGGCGGTGACCCCGCCGCCGGTGATCACATGGCCGTCGCGGCACACGCGCCCTTCGTCAATCTCCACATCAAACAGGGGCAGAAGCTCCCGCCAGGCCCAGTGACAGGCCGCCCGCCGGCCCTTCAGCAGGCCTGCTGCGGCCAGGATCAGCGAGCCGGTGCAGACCGAGGTCACATAGCGGGCGCTGCCGCCGAGCCGGCGGATGGAGGTCATGAAAGCCTCGTCCAGCATGGCCGCCGTCGTGCCAAGGCCGCCGGGCACGCACAGCACGTCGCAGTCCTGGATCAGCGCCAGGTCCGCCAGCCTGGTGAACACGAGACCATCACCCTCGATGTCGATCCCGCCCATGGAGGCGACGATGGTCTCGGCGCCGGGCAGGCGGTTGAACACCTGATGCGGGGCGGTGAAGTCCAGCTGGGTGACGCCGAGATAGAGCGGGAAGACGATGCGGCAGGTCTGGGTCATGGGACAGGCTCCGGGATTGACAGGACCAGCTTCCTCCCCCGAGATCATGGCTGAAATGACAAATTTCCCTCTGATTCCGCCATGATCAGCCGTACCGTCGCCGTGGTGATCTTCCCCGACTTCCAGATCCTGGACGCTGCGGGGCCGATTTCGGCCTTCGAGATCGCCAGCCGCTTCGTGCCGGACGCCTATGACCTCCAGGTGGTGGCTGCGGCGGCTGGATGGGTCAGAAGCTCCTCCGGAGCGGCCCTGATGGCCCGGGACATCGACAGTCCGTCTCTGGACACCCTGCTGGTCGTGGGCGGCGACGGAACGCGGCCTGGGCGCCTTGACGCCCGGGTGGTCCCCCTGGTCGCCGCGGCGGCGGCGAGCGCCCGCCGGATCGTCAGCATCTGTTCGGGGGCCTTCATCCTGGCCGAGGCCGGGCTGTTGGATGGACGGCGGGCGACCACCCACTGGAATCGCACCGCCGACTTCCGCCGGCGCTTTCCGCAAGTCCAGCTGGAGCCGGATCGCATCTATGTGCGCGATGGTCCTGTGTGGACCTCAGCCGGCATCACCGCGGGGATCGACCTCACCCTGGCCCTGATCGCCGAAGACCTGGGGGAGACCGTGGCCAGGGCCACCGCCCAGCAGCTTGTGGCGCCCCGACAGCGGCCAGGGGGGCAATCGCAGTTCTCAGGTCTCGTCGAGATGGGCGGCGCCACAGGCCGGTTCGCCGCGGTTCTGACCTGGGCCAGCGGGCGGCTGACAGATCGGCTCAGCGTCGAGGATCTCGCAGACTACTGCGCCATGAGCCCGCGCAATTTCGCCCGCGCCTTCGTCCGCGAGGTGGGCATGACTCCCGCCAAGGCGGTGGAGCACCTGCGGGTCCAGGCCGCCCGGGATCAGCTGGAAGCCGGGGCCAGCGTCGACCTGGCCGCCGCCGCCTCAGGATTCGGCGACCCTGAACGGCTGCGAAGGGCCATGCTGCGCACCTTCGGCCAGCCCCCCCAGGCCCTGCGGCGCACCGCACGGGTAAGGGCTCAGGGGGGTTAGCCTAGCTGGGCTGGCCAGGCTTGGTCACGGGGGCGTTAGTCACGGGGGCCTTGGTCACGGGGGCCTGGGCCGCAGGGGGTTTGGCCTGGGCGGAGACCTCGTCCTGGGCTCTGGCGGGCGCCGAGGCAGGCTCCTGCGGCGGTTCAACCGGACCGCCCATGCCCCTGCTCTGACCGGGCGTGGAAACCAGGGTCGCCGACGTCAGACGGATATCGCTTCCGGCCTCCGTCCGTCCGCCAAGATCGGGCGTCTCGTTCAGCTGGGCGAACACCGGGGCCTCGATCTGTTCCGGGGCGATCTCATCGGCATGGGCCAGCATGCGGCCCGAGGCGGCCTCGCGGCCATAGCGATAGAACACATGCACCCCGATCTGGGCCACCCGGGTCAGTCGCGGACCCCAGGCGGGGGACACCGACGTGGTATGGAAATGGGTGGCGCGGCCCACATCGGCCATCACCTCGCCAGACAGCGCCCGATGGGCCACCCGCTCGGCCCGGCGCCAGGCGCCCGGCTCGACCCGGGCGCGCATGGCCCCATCGCAGGCGAAGCTGAACTGGCAGACCCGGCTGTTGGCGCCCTGGAAAACCACGCCGCAGACGGTATTCGGGAACGCCGGATGGCGCACCCTGTTGAGCACCACCTGGGCCACCGCCGCCTGGCCCGCTGGGGTCTCGCCCCGGGCCTCGTAATACACCGCCTGGGTCAGGCACTCCATGTCCCGGGAGGCCTCCAATGCCCCGCCGAGGCGAAAGGGCGCCGCCGGGATCGGCGAGGGATTCAGGCTGGCGCGCAGCAGCAGGGGCTGGCTGGAGCTGCCCCCGCCCCGCTCCAGACGGGCCACCAGGATCGCGCTCTGGCGGTCCCGCTCGGCGGCGCCCGCCATGGTGAAGGGGTCATGCCGGCGGGCGACCCGCAGCACGCCCGGATCCATCCGCGCGGCGGCGTCCTGCAACGCCGCTTCCGAAAAGCCATCCGCAGCAGCAGCCGCCAGTCGGGCGGCGCGGGCGTGGTCCGCTGCGGCGCCGGCCATGCCGCCGGCGAGATAGGCGCCTCCGAGCGCCAGTCCGACCGAGGCGCCGAGTACGGCGGCAACGGTCAGGGCACGCCAGTCGGCGCGCACCCAGTTTTCATTTTGCAAAACGTCCTGTCCTGTGCGGCGAGGGCGCATGCCCCCCGACAACATCGCTCAGAGAACCCCCCGCCTCACTGCGGTTGAAATCTCGAAAACGAAGCCCGTCCGCACTGTGTTCAATGGACGGGTCTACGACAAAGTGATCCGCCTTATGACGGCTCCCTGAGGGATTCGCAAGGTGATATTGCACCGCACCGCAGCGGGACTTTAGCAGGCTTGACGCCGACTGAGGGAACCTTGGTCTCTGCCAACCGTTCTGCTCCAACAACTCCAGGAGTTAACCGCATGTCTAAGGTCCTCGGCGTCTGCGTAATTTCGGCGGCGCTTCTACTGGCGGCCTGTGGCCACAATATGGAAGAGCGGGCGGCCACCGGGGCCCTGACCGGCGCCGTGATCGGCGGTCCCGTGGGCGCCGCAGCCGGGGCCGCCGTCGGCGCGGCGGTGAGCAAGTCCGTCGATCCCGACTGACCCCAACCGCACACTGGGGGGCATGAGACATCTGATCCTGGCCGCAGGGGTGCTGGCCCCGGCCTGCGCCATGGCGGTCAGCGGCGGCAGGCTGTTCTGAGCGCGGGACCGCTGGCGCCGCGCCCCTGGCGGGCCTAACTTCGTCCCATGCCCCGTTCCCGATCCGTCCCCCCCGCCCCCCACTCAGCCGCAGCGGGTCAGCCGCCCGTGGTCCCGGCCCCCGAGGCTGCGGGGCTGGCCGACATGTCGGCCAGCTTCGACTATGACGACGCCGCCCGGCCAATGCTTTGGAAGCCGCACCGTCCGGCGCGGCCGGCCAAGTCCGAGGGGGGCAGACGCTTCAAGCTGGTGTCCGACTTTCAGCCGGCCGGCGACCAGCCCCAGGCGATCAAGGAACTGGTGGCGGGGCTGGAGGGGCGCGAGCACGACCAGGTGCTGCTGGGCGTCACCGGTTCGGGCAAGACCTACACCATGGCCCAGGTCATCGCCCAGACCCAGCGTCCGGCCCTGATCCTGGCGCCCAACAAGACCCTGGCCGCTCAGCTCTATTCGGAGTTCAAGGCCTTCTTCCCGGAGAACGCCGTCGAGTTCTTCGTGTCCTATTACGACTACTACCAGCCCGAGGCCTACGTCCCGCGGACCGACACCTATATCGAGAAGGACTCCTCGATCAACGAGCAGATCGACCGGATGCGCCACTCGGCCACCCGGGCGATCCTGGAGCGGGACGACGTCATCGTCGTGGCCTCGGTCTCCTGCATATACGGCATCGGCTCGGTGGAGACCTACACCGCCATGACCTTCACCCTGGCGCCGGGTGAGCGGATCGATGAGAAGCAGCTGATGGCTGACCTCGTGGCCCTGCAGTACAAGCGCAATGATCAGGCCTTCGAGCGCGGGACCTTCCGCCGCCGGGGCGACACCCTCGAAATCTTCCCCGCCCACTACGAGGATCGCGCCTGGCGGGTCAGCCTGTTCGGCGACGAGGTAGAGACCATTGTCGAGTTCGATCCCCTGACCGGCAAGAAGACCGCCGACCTGGACGGGATCAAGATCTACGCCAACAGCCACCATGTGACGCCACGGCCGACGCTCAACCAGGCGGTCCTGCAGATCAAGGCCGAGCTCAAGGAACGCCTCGACTGGATGGTGGCCAATGGCAAGCTGCTGGAGGCCCAGCGGCTGGAGCAGCGCACCACCTTCGACATCGAGATGATCCAGGCCACCGGCTCCTGCGCCGGCATCGAGAACTACAGCCGCTATCTGTCGGGCCGCCGGCCGGGCGAGCCGCCCCCCACCTTCTTCGAATACATCCCCGGGAACGCGCTCCTGTTCGTGGACGAAAGCCATCAGGCCGTGCCGCAGATCGGCGGCATGTATCGCGGGGACTACCGGCGCAAGTTCACCCTGGCCGAGTACGGCTTCCGCCTGCCCTCCTGCCTGGATAACCGCCCGCTCAAGTTCGAGGAGTGGGACGCCATGCGGCCCGACACCATCCATGTTTCGGCCACGCCGGGACCCTGGGAGATGGAGCGCACCGGCGGGGTCTTCGTCGAGCAGGTGATCCGGCCCACCGGCCTGATCGACCCGCCGGTGGAGGTCCGCCCGGTCTCCAGGGACGGCTTCTCCCAGGTGGATGACGTGATCGACGAGGTCCGCCAGACCATCGCCCAGGGCTATCGCGGCCTGATCACCGTACTGACCAAGAAGATGGCCGAGGACCTGACGGAGTACATGCACGAGCAGGGCCTGAAGGTCCGCTACATGCACTCCGACATCGACACCATCGAGCGCATCGAGATCATCCGCGACCTCCGTCTCGGGGTCTTCGACGTGCTGGTGGGGATCAATCTGCTGCGGGAGGGCCTGGACATTCCCGAGGTCGGGCTGGTGGCCATCCTCGACGCCGACAAGGAGGGCTTCCTGCGCTCGGAAACCTCGCTCATCCAGACCATCGGCCGGGCGGCGCGCAATATCGACGGCCGGGTGATCCTCTATGCCGACCGGATCACCGGCTCCATGGAGCGCGCCATGGCCGAGACCCAGCGCCGCCGGGAGCGCCAGGAAGAATACAACACCGCAAACGGCATCACGCCCGAGAGCGTGAAGAGCCAGATCAAGGAAATCCTCGCCAGCGGCTATGAGAAGGACCGCCCCCTGGTGCGCACCGAGCTGGCCGAGGAGGCCAGACCTTTCATGGGCGACAATTTCAAGGCCACCCTGCGCGACCTGGAAGGCCGCATGCGCCAGGCCGCCGCCGACCTGGAGTTCGAGACCGCCGCGCGCCTGCGCGACGAGATCAAGCGCCTGAAGCTCATGGACCTGGAATTCGCCAACGAAGTCCTGACCGGCGAAGGCGAAGCCGTCGACCGCTCAGCGGTGAAGCGGGTCAAGGCCGAGGCGCGGGCGGAGGCGCAGGAGCGCTTCCGGAAGGGACGGTTGTAGGGGGTAAGCCAAAAATCGTCCCCGCCTCCAATTGCAACCCCCAGCATAACAGTTAGGGTGAACATTAAATTGGGGGAAACAATGCTAAAAACGAAACTGATCAGCAGCTCATCTGCCGAAGCACCAAAAGAGGCTTGGCTAGCGGCCTTCGAGTCTAGAACAGATCTCACCAGCTATGCGGAAAATGCGCTAGGTCTATTTGCGCTCGCCTTACGCTTCAACCTTGACGATCTCGCTACTGTTGCTGCAGAAGCAATTACAGACGGCTGCGACGATAAAAAGTGCGATATAGTTTATATAGATTTAGATGACGGCTATGCGGTTGTAGCTCAGTGTTACAACTCTTCTATAAAGAAATTGTCGGCTCCTTCAAACAAGGCCTCCGATCTAAACACCGCTGTTACATGGTTGCTCCAGCCAGAAATATCGAAACTACCTGATCGCATAAAGTTCTCAGCACAGGCGCTCCGAGATGGGATTTCTAACGGGCAAATTTCTCATCTCTATATATGGTACATACACAATCTTCCCGAGTCCAAAAACGTACAATCTGAACTGCGCGCAGTCGAAGCAACGGCCAACTCCGCACTAAAAACAAACTTCGGAGATTGCGGGGTTAAGGTTGCGGCGCTTGAAGTTGGCATCGAGTGCTTACGAGATTGGTATAACGACACACAATCTCCTATCCTAGTAACTGATAAGTTTTCTATAACTGTGGATGACGGATTTGAGGTTTCTGGCCCAGATTGGAAAGGATACGTAACATCAATTCCACTTCAGTTTCTCAGGAAAGAATATAATAAGTATAAAACTAAGCTGTTCTCAGCAAATGTGCGCGACTACCTTGGCTCAAAGTCTTCCGATTCAAATATCAACAACAGCATAAAGAAGACAGCGCAAGACGATCCAGATAATTTTTGGGCTTACAATAACGGTCTTACTGTACTTGTAAACTCATTTAGCGCAACCAGAGCATTGAAGTCAGGGCGGAAAAAATTTACGTTTTCAGGTATGTCTATTGTGAATGGCGCTCAAACAACAGGAGCGATTGCTTCACTTGAAACGGCACCGCCGCAATCGGCAAAAGTTCCAGTTCGGTTTATACAAACTGACAACAACGATCTAGTTTACGATATAATTCGGTTTAATAACAGCCAGAACAAGGTAACGGCATCCGATTTCCGTAGCACTGACGCTACCCAGCGACGACTGAAGGCTGATATGCTGACTATCCCTGAGGCAGAGTATGAAGGCGGGCGCAGGGGCGGCCCCACCGATGCGATTAGGCGAAGGCCCAACCTGCTGCCGTCATACACCGTTGGCCAAGCCTTAGCCGCCTTCCACGGAGATCCGATCGTAGCGTACAATCAGAAGTCTGACATCTGGAGCAGCGACACACTTTATTCAAAGTACTTCAACGAACAAACGTCAGCCAGACACATAGTTTTTGCCCACTCACTACTTAGAGCGGTCGAATCATCTAAAATAAAGCTCGTGAATAAGGCGAAGTTGAATCCGCAAGAGCTAACGGATTCAGATAATAAAAATCTAGCGTTCCTTCGGCGAAGGGGTTCCATATTTCTGTTAGTTACTGCTTTTGCGTCTTGCATGGAGATATTTTGCAATAAGCGGGTGCCGAACTCATTTCGACTTGCCTTCACTGGAAAGATAAGCCCGAAACGGGGAGAGCAAATTTGGGCGGAGATAGTGGAGCTAAACCTTCCCCTAACACTTCACCTCGAAGAGGCATTCACGGATGGACTTAAGAGTCAGGAAAAAGTGAAGGGTGCCGTAGCTAAGTTTAAGACGCTCGTCGAAGTGACAGCATCATCTAATGCAGCAAGCTATAAAAAGTTCGCTGGTAATATTTCCCTAGTCTAGCTACTCCGCAGCCAGCGTGGAATTGTATCCATAGGTGGACCAAGTTGGTTCATAACCTGAATCAGCCTGATTACCCCAAACCGCCCATTTCTTCCGCTCGCCCCGGGCGAACATTTCCAGATACGGACCAGGTGAGCACGCCTCAATCAGCTCGTACTGCTCGTCGGGCTTGCGGCTGTGCTCGCGCTTGCGGGTCTCGATCATGTTCACCTGGCTGCGGCCGGGCGGCAGGGTTCGGGCGTTCTTGCCGCGCACCCCAAACAGAATGATCTCAGTCACGTTGCGGAAATAGAAGCCGACGCCACGTCCGTCGGACCCGCCGTCCTTCCGGACCTTGTGCCAGATCAGGTTGGATTTGTAGTTGAAGCCCCATGCCCGCATGACCTCCAGGCCTTCCGGCAGAAGCGCATTAGGCACCCAGAGATAGAGGTGGGCCATGTCCGCTGCGACGCCCTCGACGGGCAGGCCACAGATGTCGTCCAGGTTCATCGTCGAATAACGCGAAAGTCTGCGGTGCTCGGGGGCAACCTTCCCCGTTCGATTTTGGAACTGCCACGGCGGGTCAGCGAGAATGGTGGCGAACTTGCGGCCCTTGGCGAAGGTCGCCAAGTTGGCGGCGGCGTCGAGGCCGGTCTCAGAAATCGCCATCTCGGTTTCCTGTCTCCGAATCGGATGTGTCAGCCCGGCGAGCCTATCAAGCCCCCGGGTCCGCGAGCCCTCGATTTTTGTTCCTAATTTGTTCGGCGCGCAAGGTGTTGTCTCACGGGCTTGAGGGATCGGCGCCGGCGGCGATAACGGCGACATCCAGGGTGCGATCAAAGGTCACGATAGAGGATGGCAGGCCGATCAGCAGCAGGGGGCAAGGGTTCCCCACGCCACGCAGAACTCTGTGGTCGAGCTTACGCCAGTGGGTAGTCGCCTGACCGTATTTGTCCTGAACGAAATTCGTGGACCAGGCCTCGGAAAACGTGGCTCCAGAGGCGACCCGCCTTGCGACGTCGGCTTGCTGTCGCAAGGTCGGGTTCAGTCCCAGCCTCATTACGTCCTCATGGGACCTGACCTGTCGTTCCTCAGCAAATCTGCGAACGAGGTGGACCATCTCGTCCTGTAGGGATTCCCCACGCGTGACGATCACGCCGACGCTGATGCCGCCTTCTGCATGGAGCCTTTTGAAGTTCTCCAGATCTCGGTCGAAAAAGGGGTCCTTGTTGTTCCATTCGATTTCCAGGGCGACCGTGCCGTTCGTATCATCGCGCACATGGTCAATCTCGTGGGAGATCGATTCGCGGGGCTCGCCGTTGATCGTCTTCTCGATCCTGAAGTTCTTCTTTTCCCAACCGAGTTCGGCCAGAGCGCGGCGCAACCGCTGAGTCCACTTGGTCTCTCCTCCTCCCGAGCCAATGATTTCCTCGATCGGCAGGGTCATCCCCTCAAACGCACGCTCCAGTTCATTGAGCGGGTCTGGAAAATCCAGGCGGAGGATTGCTTCGGCATGGCTCTGGCACAGCACCTGGAAGCCACGGCTTTTGAGAGACTCAAGCATGGACCGACGCTAACGGTACAGTCTCTCCGGATCCATCGGCGCGATGAAGTCCTCGTTCCAACCGCTCAATGACCCAGGCCGGCCACAGCGAGCACCTCCCCCGGTGGTTGAGATCAACCGGCGCCTGAGAGCGACCTCAGACGAAAGGCCTCAGGCCACCAGATCGCGGAACTCTGGGCTGCGTCGCAGCCAGGCCGCGGCATAGCCGCAGATGGGAGTGATCTTCAGGCCTCGGTCCCGGGC
This sequence comes from uncultured Caulobacteraceae bacterium, assembly GCA_947085575.1. Lineage (GTDB taxonomy): Bacteria > Pseudomonadota > Alphaproteobacteria > Caulobacterales > Caulobacteraceae > Phenylobacterium. The sequence continues at coordinate 5,231 of CAMTXB010000014.1, read as the reverse complement.
GTCCTGGGCCAGGGCCTTCATCAGCCGCCCGGCCGCGCCCGTGCCGCGCAGTTCGGGAGGGCTCTCCACATGGTCGATATAGAGCCGTTCCCCCTGCAGCCGGTAGTCGGCGAAGGAGGTCTGGCCCTGTTCGTCCAGCTCATAGCGGGACGCGGCGGTGTTGTTCCGAAGTTCGCTCATCCTACCCTCCACCACGGACGGAATGGGGTCTTGATCCCGGCCAAGGCTGGGACATGATGACCGGGCCCGGGGCGTCAGGCCAGGGCGTTGGACGAAGGAGCGTGACCATGCGCCGGCTTTCCACCACCGCAGTGATCGGGCTCTGCCTGCTGACCCTCAGCGCCTGCAACCGCAACGCCGCGAAGAATGAGGCCGAGGCCCCCAGCCCAGCGGTCGAGGGCGCCGAGGCGCCCATGCCCGGCCAGACCGACGCCCCGGCCGGACCCAGGCGTCGGGCGGGCCTGTGGGAGCAGCGGCTTTCCACCGGGGGCATCGTCCAGGTCACCCGCATCTGTATCGACGACGCCCTGGAGGCGCGGCTGAGCTGGTGGAGCCAGCAGGCGACCAACGAGACCTGCGAGAAGAACCTGGTCTCCCGGCGCACCGACGGCGGCTGGCAGCTGTCATCGGTCTGCGACATGGGCTCCGGGGGCAAGACCACCACCTCCGGCGTGGCCCGGGGGGACTTCTCCACCCGCTATGTGATCACCGGCGAGAGCTCCACGGTGGGCGCCGCGGCGCCGCAGATGAACGGAACCCGCACCGTCAGCATCGAGGCGGTGTGGCAGGGCGCCTGTCCCGAGGGCTTCGGCCCCGGCGACATGGAGCTGCCCGGGGGTATCCGCATGAACCTGCTGGACATGGCCGGCGCCGCCGCAGGCCGGTAGCCCTGCGGGTCTAGGCGAGGCGGGCCACGGCGAAGTCGGCCAGGTCTTCCAGGGCGGTGCGCCATGGCCCGGCCGGGAAGATCGCCAGGGCGGCCTTGGCGCTGGCGCCATAGGCGGCGGCGGCCTTGAGGGTGGAGTCCAGGGCGCCGGTGTCGCGGACCAGCTGGCGGGCCCGCTCGAAATCGGCGTCGGTCTGCTCGCGGGCGTCGACGGTGCGCAGCCAGAAGTCCCGCTCGGCCTCCCCCGTCCGGATGATGGTCAGGATCAGCGGCAGGGTGGCCTTGCCTTCGCGGAAGTCATCGCCGGGATTCTTGCCCAGGGTCTCGCTGGCCCCGGAATAGTCCAGGGAGTCGTCCACCAGCTGGAAGGCCAGACCCAGGTCCTGGCCGTACCGGCGCAGGCCCCGGCACTGGTCGGGGCTGGCGCCGGCGCAGACGCCGCCGGCCTGGGCGGCGGCGGCGAACAGCTCGGCGGTCTTGGCCTTGATGATCTCCAGATAGACCGCCTCGTCCAGGTCCAGGTCGTGGGCGCGGGTCAGCTGCAGCACCTCGCCCTCGGCGATCACCCGGCTGGCCCTGGCCAGAATCTCCAGGGCCGACATGGAGCCGGTCTCGACCATCAGCTCAAAGGCCCGGGCGAACAGGAAATCGCCGACCAGGACGCTCGACGGCGCGCCCCAGATCAGGTGGGCGGCCACCTTGCCCCGGCGCAGCTCGGAAGAATCCACCACATCGTCATGCAGCAGGGTGGCGGTGTGGATGAACTCCACCGCCGCGGCCAGCTTGCGGCAGCCGTCGTCCTTGGCCCCGGCCAGCCGGGCGGCGGCCACGGTGAGCAGGGGGCGCAGACGCTTGGCTGAACCGCCGATCAGGTGCTCGGCCAGCGCCGGGATCACCGAGACCGGGCTCTGCATGCGGTCGCGGATCAGGCTGTCGACCCCGGCCATGTCCGGGCCGGCGAGTTTCAGCAGGTGATCGAGATTGACCGGCTTGGCCCTGGTGTCTGCGGGGGCGGCATCCACGACAAATATGCTCCACTTGGGACGGCCCATTGCGGGGCCGCCGTTGCGTGCGGACAATGGTCACGCGATAGGGGGCGGTCAAGGCGCGCCCGCGCTTCTGGAGCCGCTGTTGTCCCCGCAACCCTCACCCCCGGTAGAGCCGCCCACCCAGAACCTGCTGCTGGGGGGCCGTGTGGTCCTGCGCCAGCCGGCCAGGGGCTACCGGGCCGGCCTGGACGCCGCCCTGCTGGCGGCCGCCTGCGACGCAGGCCCCGGCGAGCGGGTGATCGAGGCCGGCTGCGGGGCCGGCGGCGCCCTGCTGGCCGCCGCCTGGCGCCGTCCCGGGACGTTCTTCACCGGGATTGAACAGGATTCCGAGGCCCTGGGCCTGGCGCGGGAGAACCTGGCGCTGAACGACCTGGCCGACCGGGTGGCGGTCCAGGCCGGCGATGTGGGCGCCGGCTTCCGGGTCCTGGGCCTGACCCCCTTTGACGCCGCCCTGGCCAATCCGCCCTTCTTCGACGACCCGGGCGCACTGCGGGCGCCGGCCCCGGAAAAGGCCGCCGCCTGGATGGCCAAGGGGGGCCTGGCCGCCTGGACCGGCTTTCTGCTCAAGGCCGTTCGGGAAGGGGGTCGGGTGACGATCATCCACCGGGCCGACCGGCTGGCGGACCTCCTGAGCGGGCTAGGGGGCAGCGCCGGCGCATTTCAGGTGCGCCCCATCCACCCCTTTGCCGATGCGCCGGCCAAGCGGGTCCTGGTGCGGGCGGTCAGGACCGGCAAGGCGCCCCTCCGGCTCCTGCCGCCGCTCGTCCTGCATGCCCGAACCGGGGGGGAGAAGCACACCCCGGAGGCCGAGGCGATCCTGCGGGGCGAGGCCGACCTGCCCTGGCAGTGAGCCAGACCCACAGGCTCCAACCCTGGCGAACACTGTTTTTCCCCCCTTGCCGAATGCTGTTCGGAAGGTCGGAATGGTCCCGACGAAGCGCGGACTCCCAGGAGTCGCAGCGCCGGACAGGGGCGATCAACGCCCAGGGAGGATGCGATGAATGTCAGGGCGAGCCCGCAGGCGGACTCCGTCGAGGCCGTGGAGGCCACCCCGCTGGCCGAGCTTAACCCCGGCCGGGCGGCGCGCTTTCAGGACGACACCATCTGGCCGGTGTTTGAGCGCCTGCGCCGGGAGGACCCCGTCCACCTGACCGAGACGAGCGAGTTCGGCCGCTACTGGTCGGTGACCAAGTGGGACGACATCCTGGCCGTGGACACCAATCACGAGGCCTTTTCCTCGGCTCACGGCATCACCCTGCCCAACCTCGAAGCCCTGGAGGCGCAGCGCAAGGCGCTGGGCGAGGATCGCCCCCGCCGCAACGGGGCCGGCTTCATCACCATGGACGAGCCCGAGCATGGCCGTCAGCGCAAGGCGGTGAGCCCCACCGTGGCGCCTGGCAACATCACCCGGATGTCCCCCATCGTCCGGGAGCGGGCCGGGCAGATCCTGGACTCCCTGCCCATCGGCCAGGAGTTCGACTGGGTGGACCTGGTGTCCAAGGAACTGACGGCCATGACCCTGGCCACCCTGTTCGACTTCCCCTTCGAGGACCGCCGCAAGCTGACCTACTGGTCGGACGTGGTCACCAACGCCCCGGGCCACGGCCCCGTGACCAGCTGGGAGCAGAAGGCCAGCGACATGATGGCGTGCTTTGGCACGTTCAAGCAGCTCTGGGACCAGCGGGTGGACGCCCCCGAACCGGGCATCGACCTGATCTCCATGATGGCCAACAACACCGCCACCCGGGACATGCCGGTGGAGGAGTTCCAGGGCAATGTCATCCTGCTGATCGTCGGCGGCAATGACACCACCCGCAACACCATCTCCGGCAGCGTCTATGCCCTGAACAAGCACCCCGACCAGTACGCCAAGCTGCGGGCCAATCCGGAGCTGATCCCGTCGATGGTGTCGGAGACGATCCGCTGGCAGACCCCGCTCGCCCACATGGCCCGGGTGGCCAACCGGGACATCGAGGTGGGCGGCAAGCTGATCGGCGAGGGCGACCGGGTGGTCATGTGGTACATCTCGGGCAACCGCGATGAGAGCCGCATCGCGCGCCCCAACGACTACATCATCGACCGCGAGCGCCCCCGGGAACACCTGTCCTTCGGCTTCGGCATCCACCGCTGCGTGGGCAACCGGGTGGCCGAGATGCAGCTGACCATCATCTGGGAGGAGATTCTCAGGCGCTTCCCCGAGATCAAGGTCCTGGCCGAGCCCCAGCGCACCTTCTCCTCCTTCGTGCACGGCTACGAGACCCTGCCGGTGATCATCCCCGCCCGCCACTGAGGCCGGGATCGCCACCTGGCGGGACATGGAAAAAGGCCCTCCGAAACCGGAGGGCCTTCAAGTGGTGAAACGCGACCGGAGCGGTCGGTCAGTTCCGGGTCTGGTCCACCAGCTTGTTCTTGGTGATCCAGGGCATCATGGCGCGCAGGCGCTGGCCCACTTCCTCGATCTGATGCTCCGACCCCCGGCGCCGCGTCGCCTTGAAGCTCGGCTGACCGGCCTGGTTCTCGGCCATGAAGTCGCGGACGAAGCGGCCGGACTGGATGTCCTCCAGCACGCGCTTCATCTCGGCCTTGGTCTCCGGCGTGATGATGCGGGGGCCGGTGACATATTCGCCATACTCCGCAGTGTTGGAGATCGAGTAGTTCATGTTGGCGATGCCGCCCTCATAGATGAGGTCGACGATCAGCTTCACCTCGTGCAGGCACTCGAAATAGGCCATTTCCGGGGCGTAGCCGGCTTCCACCAGGGTTTCGAAGCCCGCGCGGATCAGCTCCACCAGGCCGCCGCAGAGCACGGCCTGTTCGCCGAACAGGTCGGTCTCGCACTCTTCGCGGAAGGTGGTCTCGATCACGCCCGAGCGGCCGCCGCCGATGGCCGAGGCATAGGCCAGGCCGAAGTCCAGGGCGTTGCCGGTCGGGTTCTGGTGGATGGCGATCAGGCAGGGGACGCCGCCGCCCTTCTGGTACTCGCCGCGCACCGTGTGGCCGGGGCCCTTGGGCGCCACCATCAGCACGTCGATGGAGGCCTTGGGCTCGATCAGGCTGAAGTGGACGTTCAGGCCGTGGGCGAACAGCAACGCCGCCCCGTCCTTGATGTTGGGCGCGATCTCGTCGTTGTATATCCCGCGCTGCAGCTCGTCGGGGGCCAGCACCATCATGGCGTCGGCCCACTTGGCGGCGTCGGCGACGCTCATCACCTTCAGGCCGTCGGCCTCGACCTTCTTGGCGGTGGCCGAGCCGGCCCGCAGCGCGACCACGACGTTCTTCGCACCCGAATCCACCAG